>JAETSX010000112.1 GCA_021769425.1 Eubacterium sp. | reverse complement strand
CTGAAAAGCACACTGTTTGTAAAACTCCCTGCTATTAGGTTCCACATTCTCACCTCCTTTCTCGTTGGAAAGTTGGTGGTGCTTCCCCCCTTTTCGCGGGGCAATACGGCGTTTTTGAAAAACGCCGAAGATTTTTTGAAATTTCTTCAAAAAATTTTTTGAGCAGCAAAATACGCCTGTCCGAAAAGCCCGGACAGGCGTATAGGCATTGTGAGCAGTATTTAGATGATTAGACAGTTCATAGTCAAGGGTAGAGATGTTCCCGGCGGTGGTCGGGCTTTTTTTGATGTGTCAATGACCGTCGGATTTTGTCGATAGGGTATGTGCTTCATGGCGGCTACCTCCTTTTAGCCGCCGCTTTTAACAGTGATACCGCGTCATTCCTTGAGAAGATAAGAAGAAACGGCGGCTTTGATTTCTCAAAAAGCCGCCGTGTACGAATATGCGTGTGAAAATACCTCTGCTGTACGACGGCTTTTTTCTTTTGCCGTCGTGCGGCAGAGAACGAAACAAGATTTTGTTTTGCTTTATTTTATCAATACCAGCTTACTTTAAGATGAATTTTAGCTTACGGATTTGTAAGGTAGAAAAAGAGCGGGCAGTTTTTGAAGCTGCCCGCGCTAAAAATGATGAAAAATTATTGTGCGCTGATATTTTCGACGATAGACATTCTCTGCAATCGTTTTGCTGGCTCTCTAACTGCCAAAAGAGAAGCAAACAGAACAATAGCGATTATGAGTATAAGTGGAATGAACGGAACGCTCCATGCTGTTCTCCAAATGTTTGTTATTAGGCTTACATAGATAATCCAGTGCATGGGAAGTCCAATGATACACCCCCAAATCACTCCGTTTATCGCATAGGTTCCCGCTTCTGCAATTATCATTTTTACAAGTTGGTGGTTACTCATTCCAATCGCCCGCATTGCTCCGTATTCTTTCATTTTCGCTGCCGCTCCCATACTGATTGTATTCATAATATGGAAAATGGTAATTGCAACTATAATGGACAGAAAACCGTACACGAGAATAGCGAATGTATGGTACAGATTTCTTTGCTGCTGAACCTGTGAAAGACTGTCTGAAAATATTACGCCGCCATTGGAAAATATGCTTTCGATTGCTTTTACATCTTCACTGGAAGCGTTGTTCTCAAACTGAATGTCAATAATGGTATAGCCTGTTTCCCCGGTCAGAGCGGTAAAAGTTGCTTCTGAACAGAAAAAGGTTTCCGTTCCTTCCACACGCGCTAAAGGACTGTCAGATAAAATCCCTGCAACCGTAACAATCTGTGGTCTGTTGTTGATAGTCAAGGATATATTGTCGCCAACTTGCACATCAATATTTCCTGTCTGTACGAACAATACTTGATTTTCCTGTTGCATTACTGTTTCTATGGAACCGGCTATCAAAGAGTCCGCTGCCCACCTAAATTGATTTTCTTCATAGGAAATAAGATTTGCATTATAATTTTTCCCGTTATTTTCTGCCGGGACTTCATAAGCAAACATACGCCCGTATGCTCGTTTGACAACATCATTTTGCTTAATCTGCTCTAACAGCTCATTAGAAATCGAACAAGTATTTGCTTCACTTGCTATGGACAATTCCGGCGTATATACCGGGGGGACAAAAGCATTTTTCATAAAATCAACAAGGGTGCTGAACGTAAGGAACAACGTAATACAGACGGCAAACGCCCCTATCATTAAAATATAATTTTTCTTTTTTGCTTTTGCATGATGAATACCTAATGCTGTTTCAATCTTAAATGTCGTTGTATTTGCCGCCTTACGAAATGAAGCCGTCTGTCCGGCATTTCCCGATACAGCAGTAAGAGGGGAAACTTTCGCTGCTCTTTTTGCCGGAGAGCGGGCTGCCAGTAAAACGGTCAACAGTCCTAACAGAATACTTGCGATTACACTTATCCAACTTATACCTAAAATCGGCATAGATGAAAACCATTGAGGATTTATTACTCGCATAGCAGCAGACAAAATCCAGACTATCACTACTGAGAATATAATTCCAATAGGTATAGCTGTTTTGCACCAATACAATCCTTCTAAACGCACAAATCGCATTATCTGTCTTTTCGTTGCGCCTAAGCAACGGAGCATACCAAAAAATTCCGTCCTCTCTGCAACATTACTGTTTAGACTGCTTGAAATCATCAGAATGCAGGTCAGCATAACAATTACAGAGAGAATAAAGGCTACCTGATAAATCTGATTTACACCTGTTTTTCCCTCTAATTGTCCTTGTATACTCAAAAGAGGGATATTCCCGGTTATCTGTTCATCGGACAGATTATTGCCTGCTTTTATGTCATTGATTGTATCTGGTATGTTGCATAAACGTGAAAATCGAATAACATAATTCTCGTTAGCATTATTAACAGCAAGCGTCCCTAATCCCTCTGGTGTCATTACGACAATCGGAGTATCTCCGGTAATCAAGCGTGAGGTTTCAGTATCATTCAAAAATCCAACAATCAGATAGTCCGTTACATTTCCGTCTGGTTTGTATAATGCAATCGTTTCATTCAACGAAACAGAAGCAGTATTCTTGAATGAAGAAGATACAGCAATCTCGTTCGGCGTATCTGGATATTCACCCTCTGTAATTCCATTCAGAAATATATCTTCAAAAACCTTTCTTTCTTGTGCGCTGATAGAAATAGCCTGCTCTTTTATCGAATATCCCGCTTCGGAAGAAATCGTATTATGCCACCCGGCAATCTCTACATCTGGACGTGCTGAAATAAAGGAAGCTGTTTGCGTATCAATAGAATGAAACTCATAATGCCAGTTCCCGCTTTCCTCCATTTGATGCCGTGTAACGCCTTGTAAATACATATCAGCAAGCCCAAACATGACAGCAACTAAAAGAACCGCAAGAGTGATACAGATACGGGTCATTTTGCTTTGCTTGCGGTGAATTTTTGCGGATATGGGAACAAGTTTAAGATAATGTTTCATTTGTTGTCCCTCCCAAATCTGCAAGAATACCGTCGCTTACACGAAATACTCTGTCAACAGAAGCAGTTAAATTGTTATTGTGCGTTATCATCAGAATAGTTTGTTTGAAACGTCTTGAAGCACTGGTAAGCATATCAATAACGTCCTGGCTATTTTGACTGTCAAGGTTTCCTGTCGGCTCGTCTGCTAAAATTAGTTTTGGCTGTGTTATCAATGCCCGCCCAATCGCCACTCGTTGCTGCTGTCCCCCGGATAACTGGCTCGGTAAATGGTGGCGGCGTTCGGTCAGCCCAAGCAGATTAAGAATTTCATCTACCTTTTCTGGGTCTGGTTTTCGGTAGTCCAACAACAAAGGAAACATGATATTTTGCTCTACGTCCAACTCGGATACAAGATGAAAAGACTGAAAGATAAATCCAATATTGCGCCGTCTGAAAATCGTCTGTTTATCCTCTTTCATAGAAAATAGGTTTTGCCCGTCAATAAAAATAGAACCAGAAGTTGGCGTATCTAAAGCACCGATACAGTTAAGCAGGGTACTTTTTCCCGAACCGGATTCGCCTACAACGGCTGCAAATTCCCCTTTTTCAAGAGAGAAAGACACATTTTTCAAGGCATTTACTTTTGCTTCGCCTTTACCATAAGTTTTGCACAAGTTTTCAATTCTTAAAATCTCCATAAAATGATAACCTCCTTTTCTGCTAAAAGAATAGCAGTAGCACCTTACAATCCGGTGAATTTGACCTTACGATTTCGTAAGGAAAGAAACTGAAAAGGTGGTTCCCTCATGTAAAACGCTTTGAACGGAAATAAACCCGCCTTGCTCCTCTATGATAGATTTTGCAAGAGGAAGTCCTAATCCAATTCCCGGAGTATTGAGGAAAAATTTACTACGGTAAAAGCGTTTGAAAATATGGTGTATATCTTCCGGTGCGATACCGCTGCCATTATCGGAAACTAAAATCCGTAACATAGTTGGTGTACTTTCCCAAGTAATCCTTATTGTTCCTCCCGCTTCTGTATGGTCTAACGCATTCTTCACAAGGTTTCCTATCGCTTCGCTTGTCCAGTCCATATCGCAAATGATTGTTAGATTAGGTGTTCCTTTTATGATAAGCTGTTTTTCTTCCTGTACAGCCCTTGTACCAAGTTCACTGATAGCATTTTTAATCAATTCCTTTACAGGACATGATTGCTTTTCAAAAATAATATTTCCAGTGTCTAAACGTGTGATTTTCAGCATAGACAAAATAAGCTGTTCCATTCGTTTTAGGGCAGTTCCAATCTTTTTTGAAAATTCCTTTACCGTTTCAGCATTATCCGGCTCGGCTTCCATGATTTCCTGATACATCTCTAAAGCTGCTAATGGGGTTTTTAGTTGATGTGAAATATCCGAAATTGTATTTTTCAGAAATTCCTTTGTCTTATGTTCTGATTCATTTTTGGCTTGAAGCATAGTAGCAAGTTGCTCAATAGAAGCAAATAGGTGAAAAATTTCCCCCTCGCCGTCTTGTGGCAAATGGCGGGAATAATCACTGTGAATGTAGTTGTCTATGATTTTTTCGGCCTGCTGATACAACCTATTCCTAATCCATAGGAAAGAAATAATACCAATGCCAAGGATTATCGTTAGGCATATGCACCCTCCTAACGACATAATCAAAAAATGATATTGAAATTGTGAAAAGTGCGGCAACAGGCTACTAAGCGTATTTTGGGTAATTCCCAAATTATTTAAAAACTCCACCCCTGCGGCACTCGTATCTGTGGAAGAAACTGCATTAGCAATCACTTCTTTTGAAATTCCTTGTTCCAATAAAGCAGATACAACAGCCCTATCATGTTCCAGATATATAGATTTTGAAGCAGCTATTTGAGTTTGACAAAGCCACGCGCCCAAGCCAAAAATCAGAACAATGTATAGGACGATAAAAAGAGAAAAAAATTTTATTTGCCTATCGCGGAATACACTCATATGTCCACCTCTTTCCATTGATAGCCAAATCCCCGGACAGTAATTAAGTGTTGGGGGTGTGAAGCGTCGATTTCGACTTTTTCACGGAGCCGACGGATATAAACGGACAAGGTATTGTCGTCAACAAAATTCCCTGTCCCGTCCCACAAATCATTTAAAATAATATCTCTTGAAACAACACGGTTCGCATTGCGTACTAACAGACAAAGTAAGCGATATTCTGCATTTGTTAATTCTAATATTCTGCCATTTAATAATACACGGCTGGCTAACAGGTCAATAGAAATATCTCCACATTCCAGAGTGTTTGTTTTATCTTGTGCAGATATCCCCGCACGACGTAGTAAAGCGCGGATACGGGAGCATAGTTCTCCTAATTTAAAAGGTTTCGTAACATAGTCGTCCCCGCCGCAGTCCAGACCACGAATTACATTGACTTCTTCATCGGACGCAGTAAGAAAGATAATCGGGATTTGTGCATTTTGCTTTCTAACTTTTTCGCAGACACCAAATCCCGTTCCGTCTGGAAGCGTAACGTCAAGAATGAGTAAATCGTACTTATTTATTTCCCTTAAACAAATTTTAGCTTCGTCAACAGTGCGGGCGATATCAACGTGAAATCCATTTTTATTTAGAGAATATTGTAAGCCATCTATTAAGCCAATATCATCTTCCAAAAGTAATAGGTTATTCATGCTTAAACTCCTTTCGCCGTCCGTCTGCGGGCTTTTCTGCGTTTTTGGGTATCAGCCACATATACCCAAGTTTTGAAACACCAGGTATGCGGTTCTCTGTGCAAAGTATTTGTACCCGTCTTTCTGAAATTCCCCATTTTTTTGCCGCTTCGGGGCAAGACATATATTCCATAATTCACCCAGCCTTTCTATAAATTTTATCGGTACAATTATACTCGTATAGCCGAATAATATCAAGCGTTGAATTATGAATTATATAGGCTAATTGATAGAACAGTGTAGACATATCCAAAAAGAAAGGTGAACAGTAAAATGTAATAGGGTGAATAACTATGGCAAAAAGACCAGTACCACGATACGACTTTAAGGCTTTTGGTGAAGCAATCAAGGCAGCGCGTGAGGGGCGCAAAGAAAGCCGCAAGAAAGTAGGCGACGAAATGTTTATCTCGCCGCGTTACCTTGCGAACATTGAGAACAAGGGGCAGCACCCAAGTTTACAGATATTCTTTGAGCTGATACAGCGTTACCATATATCCGTAGACCAATTCCTGTTAGACACGCCCGCCGCAAAGGACACAAAGCGGCGGCAGCTCGACGCGCTCCTTGACGGTATGAGCGATACAGGCATACGGATTGTGACCGCAACGGCAAAAGAGATTTCCGAAGTCGAAAAAGAGGGCGAATAGGAATGTCCGGCTTAAAACTAAACAGGATTTAGAAAGCGTTGTAATCTTTTTTGAGATTGCAGCGTTTTTCTTTTGCGTAAGTTTGGCAAAATCGCTTTTTCTCCGTAGTAGAGGATAAGAGCCTAAAGGATAAAAACATTCGTAGCAAGCATAGGAAGCGGGTACCCACTTCCGTATTTTCCCCCTCCCGCGCTGCGGCGCGTCGGTTGAAAATTGCTTGTTGGGAAG
>JAETSX010000111.1 GCA_021769425.1 Eubacterium sp. | reverse complement strand
CCACTTAGCAGAAACTGTTAGGTGGATTTTTTGTCAAAGTGCGGATGAATTGCTATGAGAATATTTTACCAGATACATAGATTTATGAACAGGTACGGATTATTTCCTACTTACGTCAAAAGCATACAAAGTGGTCTGACCCAGTCTGCGATAGCCAGAAAGCTGGCGGATTTGGGATATGCCGGAACTTTTACAAATGCCAGACAGTATATATGCAAGGTTGCATCTGCAAATGGTCTGGAAATCAGGAAATACTGCAATGGTTCGGCAAAATACAATGATGATGGCAGCAAAAAAACAGATATTGATTATATAACCAGGAAAGGCGTCTTCAATTATCTCTGGATGAATGGAGAACTCACACAAAATCACAGGGATTTCCTGTGGGAACAAATGCCAATCCTTTGGGAAGTTGAGCAGTGCATCAAAGAATTTCGTAAGCTCTTCAGTAAGAAAAGTTTGCCGCTTTTATATCTTTTTATAGATCACTACAAGACCTCCGAAATAAAAGAACTTTCCAGTTTTGCCAATGGTCTGGAAAAGGATATCAGTGCAGTTGAAAATGCCGTTGCCAGTGATTTGAGTAATGGGTTTGTGGAAGGAACTAACAGTAAACTCAAAATGGTCAAGCGTACCATGTATGGACGATGTAGTAAGCAATTGTTGCAGGCTAAGCTAATGTATCGTATCACTGGTTAGATACTAACAAATGCGGAGGAACCATTGAGCCACCAAAAATCTATATTATCATTTTTGATCAATGTGCTATGTATTTTTTTATTTACAACAACGCTTCCTTGATAATCACGTATATTTGATTCAAAAATAGATTGTTCGAGGGTATCACTGTTGTTGGTTATGAAATTATAATACTTTTTTAGAGAAACTAAAGCAATATAATCTTTGTTGACTCCTAAGGAAATTGGGTTATCGGCAAGTGAAAGTTCATAGTCTTGTACGGATGGGGTATTAAGGATTTCCATCAGTCTTTTTGCACCATAGTAGTCAACTGATATTTTGGCGGAGGGGAATAAAGATTTAATCTGTTCTTTTAATTCATCGCCTTGCTGTTCTACATTTGGATGAACTTGTTCACCTTCGGAAATGTACCAATATTTGAGATTAAGTTTGATTCTTTTTCTGATTAGAGTTGTATAGACATCTCGAAATAATTGAAAGGAATCACGAACATCTTCGTTGTAACGACTAGAATAATCGTCTATCTGCTTATTCAAATCAAAAAGATTATTAGATACAGTTTTCCATTTCATTATTGCATCTTCTTTGAATGAGGTACTAGTTTTTGATTGAATTATTATCATTTCCAGCGTGCTATCAGAAAGAATTTCTCTGTTTTCTAAAAAATCTTCTTTGACGAGTAAACCGTTACAAAAAATATATATAGAGTCACAGCCCCCATCATTGCCAGAACCTTTTATTCCTTGTAGAATTTCTTCGTCGCTTAATGTATATGATTTTAGAACTGTTTTTGCCGAGAAAAATTCAAAGAAATCTTCAATTGTAGTAAATCCATTGCAATCATCTTCATATTCTTGTTGAATTAAATCTTTTAACAGGACTTGTGTATTTGTCATAATAGTATTCTCCCTTACATTTCAATTTTTTAGTGTTTTATACTCGCCAAATAAGATATTGAAGTTGATTTTGATTTGCAGAATAACTTATGGGCAAGGTTTTAGTTCGGTATATCTATGAAATTTATTCTATCATAAAGAGGTCGGTTTTAATGAAATTATTCCACGTTTGGGTAGGAATGGTGAAGAGTGTATGGCTCTAATTTTACTTTTACACCAATGGATTAAGAAAAACAAAGATAGGAGTTTATCCTATATTATCTCATTTTCTATTTGCTTCGATTCTTCAACCAATAAATCAACCTCATTTTTTTCCATTCTTTTTCGGTTCTCATCATAAAGCTCATATTGTTCATAGGCGTGTGCCTTTGCCTGTTTTGCGGAAATATGCCCGGCTCCAGATAACACTTCCCGTCCTGTCATATTCAGGAAATTATTGAGGTAAGTCTCCCAGTCTTTCATATACATGGGGTTATGCCTTCGTGCCTGGTCTTCTGCAAAGTCCAGATACATGGTTACTACCCTGCTTAATTCCTGCATTTCATCCTCATTGAGATAGTTTTTTGCGATATCCACATCTTTTTTTCGGACTTTTGCGCCCTCAAAAGCAGTCAGCCCCATGTTGTCTTTCGTGGCATCGGCTCTCTGCATAATGACTTCTGCCGCGGTATGACCATGTACGCCATAATGAATTTTATTCTGGACAGTTTTAAAGAATAATTCTGCCTCTTTATCATTGCTGGAATAATCAACGGATGTTTTGTATATATCACAGATTTTTTGGTAAAATCGCTTTTCCGACGCCCTGATTTCGCGGATGCGCTCTAACAATTCATCAAAATAATCTTCGCCAAACGGTTTTGGGTTTTTCAGGCGTTCGTCGTTCATGGAAAATCCCTTGCGGGAATATTCTTCTAAGATGGCAGAAGCCCAGTTCCGAAAATGCATTCCCACATTGGAGCGGACACGGTAGCCGATGGCGAGAATCATTCTAAAATTGTAATGTTTTTTCTTTCGTTTAATCTGTCTTTTTCCCTCTGTCTGAACTTGTAAGAAATCCTTACAAGTTGAAACTTCATCCAACTCACCATCAGCATAAATATTGCGGATATGCATAGTGATGTTTTGTGGAGTCGTATTATATAGTCTGGCAATGGCTGACTGATTCATCCAGATATCGCCATTTTGGAAAAACACGTCAATTTTGGTATCACCTTTTTCTGTCTGGTAGATAAGGATATTTCCCAATTCCATCATTTCATCATTCTTCATCTGTTAAATCTTCCTTTCCTTCTTTTGCCCGGCTTTTATACACATTGTACTGATTCTTGCACTGCCCGCTGCAAAATACCATATTCGGTCTGGAGGCAAGGAAGACCTTTCCACAGTGTTTGCAGACTTTCAAAGAAGATTTCTCGTCCGTCAGCATAAAACTGAACATCATCTGTATTGCCAGTAATAATGAATGGAAATCCCATACAATCGTTGGTTTTTCCAGCAATTCAATATGGTAGGTTGGTGCAATACCGCCGAATGCCGCCATGCCCTGCCGGTATAAACTTTTTTGCATATCGTCAAGCGTGTCTCTGTCCTGATAATATAGGAAAGCAGATACGAATGTAAATGCCCAGTCGGTGAATTCTTTTAACAGCCATTCATAGGATTCTGCATATTCCTTCTGGAAACTCATGGTTACTGCCTGCGGCTGGCTGCTCATAGCCATTGTCAATGCAATCATTGACGGGTTGCTGACGTTCCAGCAGGATTCCACGCCGCGCTTTACAAAATCAAGTCCGTCAAAGGGAAAGAAGTATGACAGGTATTCTTCCGTTGCCATGCTTTCCTGTCTGATGAAATGGTTCTTCGGAAAGTATACCGCTTTATAAGTGATAAATTCCGGCGTGGTGGGAAGTGCAGTTATAAATCCAAGCAAGCCATAGGCAGATACGAAATCCATAACAGCATCTTGTTTTGCTTGTTCATTGGTATCTTTATTCATACAGACGACACCTGTATTTATCGCATGAAGTACCATTTTATCAGAATCCTTTAGCGGATTATATAATTCTGGTTTTGCTTTTTCGGCAGGTGTGAGATACAATCTGCTTTTATCATCTTCCCGCCATTCATATTTATCATATCGTACCCAGTGGGAACTGCTTTTTTTGAAAAGGTTCATTATTTGCACCTCACATATATGTAATTGGAAATTGTTATAAATATATTACTATCGTAGCAAACAAATTGAATAACGTCAATTATTAATTTCGATAGTTTTCCTTTTCTTATTAGTATCGGAAAGTTTTGCTTTGTTTCTGTCAGCAAAAGCAGGTGCATATTCTTCTAAAAACTCTTTTTCCCTCTGATTTAGCGGCAAATTCATTTGCTGACGTTCACGTAAAGAAACATATAGTTTCTTCCGCAGCTTTTTCAGGATGGTATTTTTTACCTTGAGGATGTTGCGGTCAGTCTGGCAGCGGATATGTGCAATTTTCTGGTTGGAATACTGCCGGATGGCACTGTAATACAGCAATTCCTTGTGGAGGTCTTTTAATTCAGACATAGCATCTGCGATATCTGTATTTTCAATCAGTTCATGCATTTCAAAAGGACAGTCAAAGATGGCATCCAAAAAGCCGCCTTTTATTATCTGTTTCCAGAATACATGCTGGATTGGTTCAGGTACAATAACCTGTTCCGGCGCTGCGCCCCATTCCAGCGGCACATCAGAACGTCCTATGACATGGTAGCGGTATCTCCTGTCTGCATTTGCATCAAGCCTGTCCCACCAAGACTGCACGTTACGGAAATCGTCTTCGGTTCGTGCAGAATCCTCCAGTCGGATTAGGGCTTCTTTCTGGGTATCCCTCCACAGTTTTTTTCTTGATGTGGGGGCGGAAGCTGTTTCTTCTGTTAAGGCGTTTTCTTCTTTTTCCTGTTCTATTTCCTGTATGGCGGAGCGTTCCATTTCCAGTGCGTCTAAAAGTTCATTATCAAAATCATAATCGTCCGTTTCTGAAAACGATACTATTTCTTTTTGCATTATGGAGTCACCGCCTTTTTATCTATATATTAAAAATTTTTTTCCAGCTTTTTTTAAAACAGTTCCGATTTGTTATGTATTTTTCTCCTATTAGTGACAGGGTGTAATTGTTTATTTGATAAAATAATTACAAAAAATCGGAAAGGAGAATCGGATTTTGTTTTATATGGGACTGATAAATGGGAATGGTTGTCTTTGTTACAGACCGCCGCCTCATAAACATTATAACAAACAAATGTTCTGAAATCAATGGGAGGATTTTATTTTTATGGGAGACAGCAGGGAAGAAACAAAAAATAACAGTTTCACAAAACGCATAGGGGCAGCCACTTATGTGGTGAATGTGCATTTTTCAGAAACAGATTCTGCTACGTTGGAAGATAGATTACTGCATCTTATCAGAAATGATGTATGTGTAAATGGTCTGCCTGTGGTGGCAGAAGAATGATTTTGATTTGCAGTATATTAATTTGATTTTCGGCAGGTGTCGGGAAAGGAGAGGCATTTATGGCAAAACAAAGAAGGACACTGGACGAGCGTATTCAGAATTGTACTACGAAAGAGGAGGAAATGTTAGAGAAGTTAAAACAGTATCAGGCACAGCGGAAACAGTTGGAAAGACGGAAGAAAGAGGAGGGTGCACGATGTCCGGTGGACATCGGTTCTGCACGGATCGAAACGGAGTGGAGAGCAGAAAATCCGCACCCACCGCTTAATCCAGATTAGCGGTGCGGTGGAATCTGTCTTGGGCAGGGCAGTTACGGAGGAAGATGTTCCCAAACTGATTGCATTCTTGAAAAAGCAGGAGACAAACGGCAGGTATTTTTCCAAAGCCATGCAGTCCACTACTGTGCCGAACACAACAGAGGGGGCAGATGAGGGGGACGGTACTTTGCCATTCCCTTCGTAGGGAAACGAAGAAGGGCGCACTTATAGACAGGCAAAGCCTGTCTATCCCACTGCGTGGACGCGCGCTCTGCGAGGCTTGGGCTGAGAACTGTTTGCAGTTTTTGCTAGAAACCAGCCCCATATTCTGGCAGATATATTTTATTTGCCCATGTCTGCAAAGACAGCTTACGGAAAGGAGAGTGATGTTTCTGGCGATTTATCATTGTTCGGTCAAGATAATCGGGCGGGGCAAGGGAAAGTCCGTCATTGCCGCTGCTGCGTACCGTGCCGGAGAGAAACTCTGTGACAGGGAAACAGGGATTACCCATGACTTCACACGGAAAGGCGGCGTCATGCACCGGGAAATTTTATTACCGAGACATGCACCAGAGAAATATACGGACAGGCAGACGCTTTGGGAATCAGTTACAAAAGCAGAGAAAAAATCCAATGCACAGCTTGCACGGGAGGTGGAGGTGGCGTTGCCGATAGAGTTTTCCGAAGAATTGCAGCTTGCACTTGTCAGGGAATATGTGCAGGATAATTTTGTGTCGGAGGGCATGTGTGCGGATATTGCCATCCACGATAAAGGGGATGGCAACCCGCACGCCCACATCCTCCTTACTACCAGACCAATCAAAGAGGGCGGTTCGTGGGGAGCAAAGGAGAAAAAGGATTATGCGAGGGATGAAAACGGAGAACGCATTCCGCTTATAGATAAAAAGACTGGGATGCAAAAACTGGGAAAATGGAATGAAAAACTCTGGAAACGGATAACCGTGCAGACAAATGACTGGAATGACCGTGGCAATGTGGAAAAGTGGAGAAAATCGTGGGCGGATATCTGTAACCGTTATCTGTCTGTCGAACAGCAGATTGACCATCGCAGTTACAAAAGGTAGGGGCTTACTCTTGAGCCAACGATACACGAGGGAGTCCGCGCAAGGCAGATGGAACAGCGCGGAGAGGTGTCTGACAGATGCGAGTATAACCGTATCATAAGACAATTAAATTATGTGACAAAGGAATGGCATTACACCATGAAAGCATTACATCAAATGGTTATGCAGAAAGTGAGGGTGCAAAACCGATGTCCGGTGGACATCGGTTTTGCACGGACCGGAACGGAGTGGAGACAGGAATGAAAGGATTAGGAGATTACAGCAACGGAGAGCAGATCGACAATCTGCTGAATCAACTGGAAGAAATGGAACAGGAATTGACAGGTA
>JAETSX010000110.1 GCA_021769425.1 Eubacterium sp. | reverse complement strand
TAAATATGGAAATAAACAGTTGTATATGCAATTGGAAGCGTGACAGGAAAATGAGCAAATCTGTGACGGCGGGTGAGGCTGAATCTGTGACAGCTCATGAAGTTATTAACAAGAATGCAGCCCCTTTACTTTTTGATAACCACAGCAGGGAACAACACTGAAAGTATCTGCTATGAGGTTCATCAGAAGGCTTTGGATATTATGGAAGGGCGAAAGCATGACAGTACATTCTATCCTGTAATCTTTGGTGCAGGAGTTGAGGAAGATTGGACAGACCCAAAGGTGTGGAAGAAAGCAAACCCATCACTTGGTGAGACCATCGGTATTGATAAAGTAGAGGCAGCCTGTGAATCTGCAAGGCAGAATCCCGGGGAAGAGAATGCTTTCAGACAGCTTCGTCTGAATCAATGGGTAAAACAGAGCATCCGTTGGATGCCAATGGAAAAGTGGGATGCCTGTGCATTCCCGGTAAATGAGGATGATCTGGAAGGACGTGTATGTTATGGAGGACTTGACCTTTCAAGCACCACAGACCTTACGTCCTTCTGCTTGGTGTTTCCGCCTCTTGATGAGGATGATAAATATTATGTACTTCCTTATTTCTGGTTGCCGGAGGAAACTCTTGATTTACGAGTCCGAAGGGACCATGTGAATTATGATGTGTGGGAAAGACAGGGATACATTCAGACCACAGAAGGAAATGTAGTTCATTATGGATTCATTGAGAAATTCATTGAAAGCCTGGGCGAGAGGTTCAACATCAGGGAGATTGCATTTGACCGTTGGGGAGCAGTTCAGATGGTACAGAACCTTGAAGGCATGGGATTTAATGTTGTGGCGATGGGACAGGGATTTGCATCCATGTCACCACCGACCAAGGAGCTTATGAAACTGACACTTGAGCAGAGAATTGCACACGGAGGGCATCCCGTTTTAAGGTGGAATATGGATAACATTTTTATTCGTACTGACCCTGCCGGAAATATCAAGGCAGATAAATCAAAATCAACAGAAAAGATAGACGGTGCCATAGCTTGTATCATGGCACTTGATAGAGCAATAAGATGTGGCAATGATACAAGTGAGAGTGTGTACGATTCGAGGGGGTTATTGGTGTTCTAATTGCAACCATCTATGTTTTTGTAAAATCATATGCCGGCTGCAAGTTTATGTGGTAGACTAAGGATATCATATAAAGGGAGGCGGATAGCATGGACGAAGAAGGATATGTAAGATTCCTTGAGAGTCAAGGATTATCGGCAAATGGAATTAATACTCGAAAAAGTAAAGCAAATGATGTAATGAGCATTATTGGAAAAGACCTTGATGTAATTGTGGCGGATGATGAAGAAATGTATAAAGCAATTATAGAATTGCAAAAAATTGATAACCCGGCACATACTCCAAGGCAGAATGCATTAAGAAAATACTACGCATTTAGAAATGGTAAGGAATTTCCTAAAATTGCAGAGTATGAAAAGACAAGAAAATAGTAGTTTTTATGAAGCATCAATCAGAAATGGTTGGTGCTTTTATTATGCCTATTTTTAGAAAGGAAAGATGAGAACGATGGGAATTTTTAGTGGAATATTTAAATCAAGGGATGCGCCTACAAACAGAACAGCTGGTAGTGCGTACCCTTTTTTCTTGGGGCAGAGTACCTCGGGAAAAAGAGTAAATGAAAGAAGTGCAATGCAGACATCGGCCGTGTATGCCTGTGTCAGAGTTATTTCAGAATCGGTAGCAAGTTTACCACTTCATCTTTACAGATATAACAAAGATGGTGGAAAGGAGAAGGCAATCGACCATCCTTTATATCATCTTCTGCATGATGAACCGAACCCGGAGATGACGGTATATTCCTTCTTCGAGGTAGCACTAACGCATCTGCTTTTGTGGGGCAATTCCTATAGCCAGATCATTAGAAACGGAAAAGGGGAAGTCATAGGATTATATCCACTCATGCCAGACAGAATGTCTGTAGAAAGAGATGAGAAAGGACATCTTTATTATGAGTATTTGGTATCTTCCGATGATGCACCAATCAATAAACAGAACAGAGTTGTATTACAACCCGAGGATGTTTTGCACGTTCCCGGCTTATCCTTTGACGGATTAGTAGGGTATTCGCCTATTGCAATGGCCAAGAATGCAATTGGTCTTGGAATCGCAGCCGAGGAGTTTGGTAGTAAGTTCTATGCAAATTCAGCTGTACCAAGTGGTATCTTGGAACATCCGGGAACACTTAAAGACCCTGCAAAGGTCAGAGAGTCATGGACACAGACTTTTGGTGGTTCATCAAATTCAAACAAGGTTGCCGTGTTAGAAGAGGGAATGAAGTATACACCGATTTCAATCAATCCAAGTGAGGCACAGTTCCTTGATACGAGAAAGTTTCAAGTGACGGAGATTTGTAGGATATTCCGTGTGCCACCTCATATGGTTGCTGATTTGGATAAGAGTTCATTTTCAAATATTGAACAGCAATCCTTGGAATATGTGACCTATACTTTGAGACCTTGGATTTGCAGATTGGAGCAGGCAATGGTCAGAAGGCTTTTATCTGAAACCGAGAAGAAAACATACTTCGTTAAGTTCAATGTGGACGGACTCCTTCGTGGAGATTATCAGAGCCGTATGAACGGCTATGCCACAGCAAGACAGAACGGTTGGATGTCTGCAAATGACATAAGGGAACTGGAGAACCTTGACCGTATCCCTGCTGAACTTGGCGGAGATTTATACCTTATCAACGGAAATATGACAAAGCTGGAGGATGCGGGTATCTTCGCAGCCGATGGCACAAAAAATGGAGAGGAGGATTCCGATGAGGGACAAGAAGAAGTTCTGGAACTGGAAGAACAGGAAAGTTCTGAACCAGGAAACAAACGAAGAAATCGTAGAACGAACACTTGAGTTATATGGCACCATTGCCGAGGAGAGCTGGTTCGATGACGATTTTACACCTCAGATGTTCAAGGATGAATTGAATGCCGGAAGTGGTGACATTACGGTATGGATTAATTCTCCGGGAGGTGACTGTGTGGCGGCTGCACAGATTTACAATATGCTCGCAAATTACAAGGGGAATGTCACAGTCAAGATTGACGGCATCGCAGCTTCGGCCGCATCCGTTATTGCTATGGCAGGAAATACAGTTTTAATGTCCCCGGTATCCATGATGATGATTCATAATCCTGCAACAATGGCATTCGGTGACCATACCGAGATGGCAAAGGCTATTGAGATGCTTGAGGGGGTTAAGGATTCCATTATCAATGCTTATGTATTAAAGACCGGGATATCGAGAGCAAAGTTATCCCGTCTTATGGATGCAGAAACATGGATGGATGCCACAAAGGCCGTGGAACTCGGCTTTGCTGATGACATTATCACAAGAAATGCTTTTCCTGAAAAGGAAGAGGATGAAGAAGAGGATGAGCCGAAGGAAGGCGAACCCGACAAAGATGAAAGCACCGAAGAGGATGAGAAAAAGAAATCTTCCAATTCAGTGCTTTTTTCACGCAAGGCGGTAAACAATGCCCTTTTGAATAAGTTGGAGGAGCATTACAAAAAGCCGGGCGTAAATGTAACCAAGCAGGCAGAAATCCCTGCTGAAACCAAAACGGATGGTGTATCTGCAGATGAAATCAGAAACCGTCTGGAACTGATTAAAAAGTATATTTAAGGAGGAACTCGAACATGAGAGTACAGGAATTAATTGAGAAGAGAGCAAAGGTGTGGGAAACAGCAAAGAACTTTGTGGATACCCACGAAGACAAGAATGGTAATCTTTCTGCCGAGGATAAGGAAACCTACAGCAGAATGGAGGCTGAAATCGAGGAACTTACCAATTCCATCGAAAGACAGCAGAGAGCCGAGAGAAGGGAGCAGGAACTTTCCAAGCCTGTAAATTCCCCGATTACTGGCAAGCCTTATAAAGATGAGCCACAGGGGGAAGTAAAGACTGGACGTGCATCTGATGAGTATAAGAAGGCTATGCTTACAGCACTCCGTTCCAACTTCAGACAGGTATCCAATGTCCTTCAGGAAGGTGTAGATGCAGATGGCGGTTATCTTGTGCCGGAAGAGTACGACCACAGACTTATCGATGTGCTTACAGAGGAGAATATCATGCGTGGTATTGCTACAAAGATTACCACTTCCGGGGAGCATAAGATTAACATCGCAGCCACAAAGCCAGCGGCAGCATGGATTGAGGAAGGTGGGGCATTGTCTTTTGGTGATGCTACATTTGACCAGAAGATTCTTGATGCCCACAAACTTCATGTAGCAATCAAGATTACAGAGGAGTTGTTGTATGACAATGCATTCGGTCTTGAGAATTACATCATCACCGAATTTGGTAAGGCACTTGCCAATGCCGAAGAGGATGCATTCCTGAATGGTGATGGTGTCGGAAAGCCTACTGGTATCTTTGACAAGACCAAGGGCGGCGAATCCATCGGAACGCTTACTGCAGCACTTAAGTCCGATGATGTTCTTGACCTTATCTACAAGCTGAAGAGACCGTACAGAAAGAACGCATCCTTCATCATGAACGATGCTACCCTGGCACAGATTCGTAAGCTGAAGGATAACAACGGTCAGTACTTATGGCAGCCTTCTTACCAGATGGGTGAGCCGGATAAGATTCTCGGCTACAATATCAGAACTTCTGCATTCGCTCCTACAGATGCGATTGCCTTCGGTGATTATAAGTACTATAACATCGGTGACAGAGGTTCCCGTTCTTTCAAGCAGCTTAACGAGTTATTTGCCGGAAACGGTATGATTGGCTATGTTGCAAAGGAAAGAGTAGACGGTCTTCTTATCCTGCCGGAGGCAGTTAAGATTCTTGGTCTTAAAGCTGATACGGTAGCATCTACAACCAAGGCCTAAAAGTTGACTTGAATCATAATACAAGCCTCCTACTTCATGAATCCTATACTAAAATTTACTCTATTCAAAATGGATAGATTCGGTATAATTGTTCTTGTAGGAGGCGATTATTATGTATAAATACGAAATACTTGGTGATGAAATCATAAAGTATTTGAAACAGCAGAAGAAGAATGGAAATAAATCATTTATCCTTAGAGCAACTGATGTAAATGAGATTTTTGATATTAGTCAAATATGTGGTGGTCCAAGATATCCAATGATATGTCAGGCAATGGAATATGCCACAAAGAAATTTCGTGGAACACAGATAGATGGGAAAAATCCAAGTTCTTCTTTTACTGTCGAATACAAATTAACATTGTTTTAACTAAGCAGGCTTGTATGTGAATAACATATGAGTCTGTTTTTGTGTGAGGTGGAAAGATGATAATTACACTTGATGAAATGAAAAATTATCTGCGTGTTGACCACGAAGATGATGATATTCTTCTTGAAAGTCTGATTGCATCTTCACAACAGTTATGCATGGATGTGGCTCGCATATCGGATAAGAAATTATTCGAGAAACAGCCGTGTTCCAAAGTTGCAGTACTGTATGCGGTTGCATATATGTACGAACACAGGGAAGATGCAAACCATCTGGAACTGACTCTTTCCATCCGTGCTTTGCTATCGGGAATAAGGCAGGAGGGATTCTGATGGATGTAGCACTTCTGAATGTTAAGATTACCTTCCAGAAAAATTCTGTAGAGGTTGATGCAATCGGTAACCACAAAAACGGATGGACAGATTACTATACCTGCCATGCCACGGTCAGTGGAGAGAGTGGTACCCAAAAGCATACAGCAGGAACAACGGTTGAGGACAGTGACCTTGCATTTACCATACGGTGGTGCAGGAAAGCTGCTGAAATTGATGTCACGGGATACAGAGTAGTCTTTCATGGAGAACTCTATAACATCGCATCGGTTGACCACATGAATTATAAGAAAAAGAGCCTTAAATTCAGATGTCAGAAAGTGAGGAGATAGGATGGCAAATGTATCAATCGACAATCTTGCCTCTGAAATCATGAAGGGTCTTATGGAATATAAAGACCTTGCAACTGCTGATATGAAGACGGCTGTAAGAAAAGCGGGAAAATCCGTGAAGAAAGATATCCAGGCAAATGCTCCAAAGAAAACAGGTGCCTACTCGAAGAGCTGGTCTGTAAAGACAACGAAAGAGACTTCTGACTCTTTGGAACTTACAGTTTATTCCCCGAAGAAATATCAGCTTGCACATCTCTTGGAAAAAGGTCATGCCAAACGGGGCGGTGGAAGGACAAAGGCAATGCCCCACATCGCACCAGCGGAAGAGAATGCAGTAAAGGAACTCGAAAATGACATCAGAAAGGCACTAGGAGGTTCGTGATGGAAGAGTTAGTGAAAATCATAGAAGAAATGGGTATCCCTTTTGCTTATGACCATTTTGCAGAAGGGGAAAGTCCTGACCCGCCGTTTATCTGTTATCTTCTCCCGGACGATGAAAATTTCGCAGCCGATGGGAAGGTGTATTACAGGATAAGCGGAGTAAGGATAGAACTGTATACGGATTTTAAGGATCCGATGGTGGAACAGAAAGTAACAGCCGTGCTTGATAGCCACGGCATTTTTTATGCAAGAAACGAGGTATGGATAGAGGATGAAAAACTCTATGAAGTAGCCTTTGAATTTGCAATGCCACTATAAGGAGGAACTGATATGGCTAATAAGAAAAATAAACCTGAATTATTCACGGTACAACAGCATCAACCGCTGAGCCCCGGACAGTTACTGTATTTTAATTGAATATTGTCTTTCACTTATTTGGTGAATAGAAAAAGACCTCTATC
>JAETSX010000019.1 GCA_021769425.1 Eubacterium sp. | reverse complement strand
GATAGAGGTCTTTTTCTATTCACCAAATAAGTGAAAGACAATATTCAATTAAAATACAGTAACTGTCCGGGGCTCAGCGGTTGATGCTGTTGTACCGTGAATAATTCAGGATTAATTATTTTCTGCACAAGCAGAAATAACACTGTCATTATATTCCATCCTCCTCTGTTTTACAATACAGCAAAATGATTTTTCCCAAATTGAATAAAATGGAAATTTCCGGCAATACTCTTTTTATACTCATGAGCATGCTTATTTGCCAAATCATTTGCTTTTTTTCTCAAAGCTATGAACAATCTTCTGGCAAATGATTTCGCTCACGGGTTTAGCCGGCAGAAAAATCCCTAAGGGGAAAATTCAGAAAGGGAAGAATTATGAAGAAAACAATACATACGGGAATCATCCTGGCAGTTCTTGCAATTGTCTTAGTAGGATGCCGTCAATATAAAAGCCATGCAATGACAGAGGAAATCGCAGGAAAAATCATCCGTTTCCATATCCGCGCAAACAGTGATGAGAAACTGGATCAGGAACTGAAATTAAAAGTAAGAGATGCCATAGGAACCCGCATGCAGACTTTGCTGACCGGAGTCAGCGATATTGAACAGAGCCGCCGGATCATCAGAGACAGCCTTACGGAAATTGAAGCTCAGGCAGAGCGGGTAATTGCTGCGGAGGGGTTTGAATATTCTGTAAAAGCGGATCTTGCCGTTGTGGAGTTTCCCCGGAAAACGTATGGAAACTACACCTTCCCGGCCGGAAACTATGAGGCCCTTGAGGTTGTAATTGGGGAGGGAAAGGGCCATAACTGGTGGTGCGTCATGTATCCCAACCTTTGTTTTTACAACAGTGTGTATGAGGTGGTGGAGGAAGAAGCGGAAAAATCCTTGGAACGGGCATTAACGAAGGAAGAGTACCAGAGCTTGATGGAAAATAAGAATTATGAAGTGAAGTTTGCGCTGCTGGACTGGATGAAGGAAAAGCTGCTGGATTGATGTGCTGTGCTTGTTCCAACATGTCGGTTATTTCAATGCACAGGAAATCCGGGAAAAATTTGAAAATTTTCTCCTCCTCTTGCATTTTCAGCGTAAAACAGGTAATATACATGTGTATGACCTGTTTAGGGAGATAATCAAGATGAAAGAATCCTTTGAAGAAAAGAAATATGCTCCTGTGGGGGTGTTTGACTCCGGCGTGGGAGGACTGACTGTGGCAAGAGAAATCATGCGTCAGCTTCCCCAGGAAAATATCATTTATTTTGGAGACACAGCCCGGGTTCCCTATGGGAGCAAATCGAAAGAAACGATTGTCCGTTATTCCAGGCAGATTATTCATTTTCTGGAATCAATGGGGGTAAAAGCAATTGTGGTGGCCTGCAATACGGCAAGCGCCTTCGCATTGGAGGAAATCAGGCCGGAGATGAAGATGCCCATTATCGGAGTGGTGAAGCCGGGGGCGAAAGTGGCTGCGGAAACTACCAGGAATGGCAGAATAGGCATTATCGGAACGGAAGGGACGGTAGGCAGCCAGATTTATACGGAGATGATCCACAGGCATAATCCGGGCGCGGTGGTTCTGGGAAGGGCATGTCCCCTGTTTGTGCCTCTGGTGGAGGAAGGCTGGCTGAAGGATTCTGTGACGATCGAAGTGGCAAGACGCTATCTGGCGTCTTTTCAGGAATCAAATATCGACACGCTGATTCTGGGATGCACTCATTATCCCCTGCTGAGGTCTACCATCCGGGACATAATGGGGGAAGAGGTGAATCTGGTGAACCCTGCCTATGAGACGGCCCAGGGCCTGAAACGTCTGTTGAAAGAGCATCAGATAGCTAATGACGGAAAGCAGGAATTCTTTGCCGAGTATCAGTTTTATGTCAGCGATGCGGCGGAAAAATTCAAAAATTTTGCCAATTCCATTCTGCCCTGTGAAATCAAAGAAGCACAATTAATACATATTGAGGAGTAACCTATGACAAAAGATGTACTGTTATCAATCAGCGGTCTGCAGTTTGCGGCCAGAGATGAAGAAGATGTTGAGCCGGTGGAAGTGATCACAGCCGGCGACTACTATAAGAAAAACGGCAAACATTATATTATGTACGATGAAGTCATGGAAGGATTTGATGGGAATACCAGAAATATCATCAAACTTACAGATGAATCCCTTGATATTACCAAGAAAGGCGTTTCCAACGTCCACATGATATTTGAAAAGAACAGGAAAAACGTTTCCTATTATAATACGCCTTTTGGAAGCCTTTTAATTGGAATTGACGCAAAGAGCGTGGATATTGCGGAAACAGAGGATAATATTGATGTGAAAGTAAAATACAATCTGGAAGTGAATTATGAGCATCTGGCAGATTGTTCCATTACCATGAACATTAAATCTAAAGAGGCGGGGAATTTTACGCTTTCCTGACTAAGCCGGCAGCGGCATAAGAAGGAACAAGAACCCATACAAGGAGAAAGCATATGAAAGTGAAAAAAGCGATTATACCGGCAGCCGGACTGGGAACCAGATTTTTGCCGGCAACCAAGGCGCAGCCGAAAGAAATGCTTCCCATTGTGGACAAACCTACCATTCAGTATATTATCGAAGAGGCGGTGGCAGCCGGCATACAGGACATTATTATTGTAACCGGCCGCAACAAGCGTTCCATTGAGGATCATTTTGATCGTTCTATTGAACTGGAACTGGAATTGGAGCGGGGAGCCAAGATAGAAATGCTGGATATGGTGAAAGAAATCTCTGAGATGGCAAATATCCATTATATCCGGCAAAAAGAACCCAGAGGATTGGGACATGCCATTCTTGCGGCACGGCATTTTATTGGAAATGAACCTTTTGCCGTACTGTTAGGCGATGATGTGGTAGTGGCAAAACAACCCTGTCTGGGACAGATGCTGGATGTTTTCCGGGAATATCAGACCTCCATTTTAGGCGTGCAGACCGTTGCCCGGGATGTGGTGGATAAATACGGAATCATCGCCGGAAAACAGGTGGATGACCGTGTCTACAAGGTTACGGATATGGTGGAGAAGCCTTCTTTGGAAGAGGCGCCGTCCAATGTGGCTGTCCTGGGACGGTATATTATTACGCCGGAGATTTTCCGTTTCCTGGAGACCCAGGATGCAGGCCGGGGCGGTGAGATTCAGCTTACGGACGCTTTGAAACGGCTGGCGAAGGAGCAGGCCATGTACGCCTATGATTTTTTAGGGCGCCGCTATGATGTGGGGACAAAGGCGGGCTTTATCCAGGCCAATATTGAGTTTGCCTTAAGAACCGATGAGTTAAGGGAAGAAATGAAAGATTACCTGCAGCGGCTTCAGGATAATATGGAAGAAATGCTTCAGTATGATTGAAGTTGACGGAAAGTTGCGGGCTTAGAGGAAATAAAAACGGAATTCACAATGTCAATGGCTGGGATCTAAGAGAATGATCAAATAATAAGGAACTGCCGGAAAATGAAAGTTACACACAATATATGGCTGTGATGCTGAAAAATATATTGTGGATAGTCAGTCATTTTCCGGCAGTTCCTTTTGATTCCGTTTATCCGGATTGAATTTATTTCTGGGCTTCCTTCTTGAACCGGTCTAAGAATTTCTTTTTCTTTGCAGCCGGTTCGATGGGACCCCGGAGGCCTTTGACAGAAGTAATATAGAGGCCGCTGACGACAGCCTTCACTTCCTTTTTGGTGGGGATGCGGTCGAAGATTTCCCCTTCACAGATGAATGTCATGATTTTCGGTCCGACTTTTGCTTTCACAATGGGCATTTTGGAGCCACGCAGCATTTTGGGGGTCTGTTCTAACACTGCCGGAGGGAGCCCGGCGTCTTTTAGTTTCATCTTTTTTTTATCAATCACCAGCATTGATATGGTCTGCGAAGCGGCAGCAATCTGTGCGTCCTGTTCTTCTTTTTTCTTCTGTGATTTTTTGCCCATTATGTAAAGCGCAATGGTTGCTGCCAACAAGAGAACGGTAATTACAATCAATACAATCTGCCATGTTGCCATGAAAAATCCTCCTTTTGTTCGAAAATGGTGTTCGCCGCCAGAACGTAACCGCCGGAGTAAGATCCATGGCTGTTTTGCCTGTCCTGGTCTTGCAGCGTCAAAAATTATTGTACCATTGATCAGTGCAAAAATCAATGGTACAATATTTCTGAATAAAGTTTATTTTAAGGAGTGGTTTGATGAGGAGAAGTATCCGGGCTGCTGCGGTATCCCTGGCAGCGCTGACGGCTCTTGGAATATGCCTGGCTCTGTGGGTGCATCAGTCCGGGCAAACAGATCAGAAGAACCGGCAGGCAGAACAGTCCGCCTGGCAGGAAGAGCAGAGCCGGCAGTCAGTGGAGCAAAAAGGGCAGAGCGGGCAGCCGGGACAGTCAGTGGAGCAAAAAGGGCAGAGCGGGCAGCCGGGACAGTCAGTGGGGCAAAAAGGGCAGGGGGGCCAGCCGGGACAGTCAGTCCAGCAAAAAGAGCAGGACGGGCAGCCAGAAGGTACAGCAGCGGAAGAAGCTTTTCTGATATTTGCCGGGGATATTTATCTCAGCCCATATGTACTGGAGCAGTATGACAGGGAAGGGATCAGCGGCGTGCTGTCAGACCATTTGCTGTCGGAAATGCAGCAGGGAGACGTTGTGATGGCCAATGAGGAGTTTCCTTTTTCAGAGCGGGGGACGCAGGCAGAAGATAAGCAGTTTACCTTCCGGGTGAATCCTTCTTATGTAAAAATATTACAGGATATGGGAATTGACGCAGTGTCTCTTGCCAATAATCATGCGCTGGATTACGGGCCGGATGCATTGACGGATACTTTTAAGACGCTGGATGATGCAGGTATCGTCTATGTGGGAGCCGGGGCGGATCAGGCGCGGGCCGGGGAGCCGTATTTTGTGCAGAAGGGTCAGAGGAAGTTTGGATTTCTGGCAGCGTCCAGAGTGATTCCCGTGCCGGAATGGAATATCGAATACCGGCAGCCGGGAATGCTCTGCACTTATGACAGCAGCCTGCTTTGCCAGGCAATCCGGCAGACGAAAGAAGCGTGTGATTTTCTGACCGTATATGTCCACTGGGGAATCGAACGGGAGAATATGCCCCAGGAATACCAGAGGCAGCTGGCAAAAGAGTACATAGACGCCGGAGCGGATTTGGTGATTGGGGCCCATCCCCATGTGCTGCAGGGCATGGAATATTACAATGGAAAACCCATTGTGTACAGCCTTGGAAATTATATGTTTAATCAGGAGATTGGCTCTACCGTGCTGCTTAAGGTTCATGTTGCGCCGGACAGTCAGACCTCTTTGCAGGTGATTCCGGCTTTTGCATCCGGAGCCAGGACCCGGGAAATGACAGGGGAGCAGGCGGCAGAGCTGTACCGGTTTCTGGAGGAGATTTCCTTTGGAGTGAACATTGAGGCGGATGGGAGCATTGCAAAATCTCCTTAATCTCTTCCTTCTTTGCCGACAGCGGTAAAATTAATTTCCGCGGATTCGGCTCCTCCCCCTGCTATTTGTTGCCATTGTAGTAAAAATTTTTTATAATTTGACAAATATTGTTAATATTAACGAAAAAATATAATAGAAATTTTAATGTTAAGTGAAAAATATTCTATGTTTTCTCCTGAAAAGATGTTTTATACTGTCAGCATCAACAAAGTGCGAACAGCGCAGGAGGAAAGGAGATATTCATTATGAAGAAGAAATTTGTTTCTGTAACTTTGGCGTTAGCCCTTGGGCTTTCCCTTACAGCATGCGGCAACAGCGGAGGCGGAAATGCTCCGGCAGATAACACAGACAAGAAAGAGGAAACCCAAGAGCCTGCAGCAGACGCAGATGCCGGCGAAGATGCTGGCTCCACAGGAGATGTGGCAAATAAAGATAAACCGTTGGTATGGTTCAACCGTCAGCCTTCCAACAGCTCAACCGGTGAACTGGATACAGCAGCTTTGAACTTTAATGCCAATACATATTATGTAGGATTTGATGCTAACCAGGGTGCAGAACTTCAGGGAACCATGGTAAAAGAATATATCGAAGCTCACATTGATGAGATTGACCGCAACGGCGACGGCACCATCGGTTATGTTCTGGCAATCGGCGATATCGGACATAATGATTCCATCGCACGTACCAGAGGCGTTCGCAAGGCTCTTGGAACCGGCGTGGACAAAGACGGCAATATCGACAGCACTCCTGCAGGCACCAATACAGACGGAACAGCGACTATGGTACAGGACGGCGAGATTGAAGTCGGCGGCAAGAAATATGTCGTACGCGAACTTGCTTCTCAGGAAATGAAGAACTCCGCAGGAGCTACTTGGGATGCAGCTACAGCAGGCAATGCAATCGGAACATGGTCTTCTTCTTTCGGAGACAACATTGACGTTGTAGTTTCCAATAATGACGGTATGGGAATGTCCATGTTTAATGCATGGTCCAAAGATAATAAAGTTCCTACTTTCGGTTACGATGCAAACAGCGATGCAGTTGCAGCAATCGCAGAAGGATATGGCGGAACTATCAGCCAGCATGCAGACGTACAGGCATATCTGACCTTAAGAGTGCTCCGCAATGCGTTAGACGGCGTTGACATTGACACAGGAATCGGAACTGCAGACGAAGCAGGCAATGTTCTGACCGATGATGTATATGTTTACAGAGAAGAAGAGCGTTCCTATTATGCATTGAACGTAGCAGTTACAGCTGACAATTATCAGGATTTCACAGATTCTACAAAGATCTATGAGCCTGTATCCAAACAGCTTGACGAAGGCTCCCATGCAACCAAGAAAGTATGGCTGAATATCTATAATGCTTCCGACAACTTCTTAAGCTCTACTTATCAGCCGCTGCTTCAGAATTACGATGATGTTCTGAATCTTGAAGTTGAGTATATCGGCGGTGACGGACAGACAGAGTCCAATATTACAAACCGTCTTGGAAATCCAGGCCAGTATGATGCATTTGCAATCAACATGGTGAAGACAGATAACGCAGCTTCCTATACATCTTTGCTTAGTCAGTAAGCAGCCGCATTGCGTGACTTGCTGTCTGGCGGGCCGCACGGCCATCTGTATTGCGAGAGTTTTAATTTTCTCAATACAGCAGCCCTATATTGTGCAGCCAGCTGTCTGGCGGGCCGCATGGCCATCTGTATTGCGAGAGCTTTAGTTTTCTCAATACAGCAGTAGGTTTTCAGCTGTGAAAGCGGGCTGCCAGGAAGGAATTTTCTTTCTGGCAGCTTTTTATTATTTCCGTAACTATCAATTACACATACAGGAGTAACAAAATGGCAGATAAGAAAGATAATACCGTCTTATCGATACGGGGCATGAGCAAGTCTTTTGGCCGGAACCGTGTGCTGGATCATATTAATCTTGATATTAAGCGCGGCACGGTAATGGGACTGATGGGTGAGAACGGCGCGGGAAAGTCAACGATGATGAAATGCCTGTTCGGGACTTACCAGAAGGATGAGGGAAATATTTTTCTTGACGGCAAGGAAGTAAGTTTTTCCGGTCCGAAGGATGCGCTGGAAAATGGAATTGCAATGGTGCATCAGGAATTAAACCAGTGTCTGGAAAGAAATGTCATTGACAATCTGTTCCTTGGCCGCTATCCCGTGAATTCCATGGGGATTGTGGATGAAGGCAGAATGAAAAAAGAAGCCTCAGAGTTGTTCCGGAAGCTGGGAATGACGGTGAACCTTACCCAGCCCATGCGGAATATGTCAGTATCGCAGAGACAGATGTGTGAGATTGCAAAGGCAATTTCTTATAATTCAAAAGTAATTGTATTAGATGAGCCTACCTCTTCCCTGACGGTGCAGGAAGTGGATAAGCTGTTTGAAATGATGCGGATGTTGAAATCCCAGGGAATTTCCTTGATTTATATTTCCCATAAAATGGATGAGATTTTTGAGATTTGTGATGAAATATCAGTGCTACGTGACGGTAACCTGGTTATGACTAAAGACGCAAAAGACACAGATATGAATGAGCTGATTGCAGCCATGGTTGGACGTTCTCTGGAAAATCGGTTCCCGCCGGTGGACAATAAGCCGGGAGATGTGATTCTGTCCATTCAGAATCTGTCCACTAAATATGAACCTCATCTGCAGGATATCACCTTTGATGTGAGAGAAGGAGAGATTTTTGGGTTGTACGGCCTGGTAGGAGCCGGGAGAACAGAGCTTCTGGAAACTATTTTCGGAATCCGTACCAGAGCCGCAGGGCGTGTGTATTTTAAGAATCGCCTGATGAACTTTAACAGTGCGTTAGAAGCCATGGAACATGGATTTGCGCTGATTACAGAGGAGCGCAAGGCCAACGGGCTGTTTTTAAAAGGCAATCTGATTTTCAATACCACCATTGCAAATCTGCCTGAGTACAAATCCGGCATTGCTCTGGATCAGCAGAAGATGACCAAGGCGACCGCAAATGAGATTAAGGTGATGCATACAAAATGCATGGGTCCGGAAGACATGATTGCGAACCTTTCCGGCGGTAACCAGCAAAAGGTTATTTTTGGAAAATGGTTAGAGCGCGGCCCGCAGATTTTTATGATGGACGAACCCACGAGAGGAATTGATGTAGGCGCAAAATATGAGATTTACGAACTGATTATCAATATGGCAAAGCAGGGCAAGACCATACTTGTGGTTTCCTCTGAGATGCCGGAAATCCTGGGAATTACCAACCGGATCGGCGTAATGTCCAACGGACATCTTTCCGGGATTGTCAATACGAAAGAGACAAATCAGGAAGAACTCTTAAGGCTCAGCGCCAAATACCTGTAGGGAGGCAAAATAAATATGGATAATAAAATTCTTACGGCTGAGCAGGAAATGAAGCTGCGTAAGCCAATTGATGATCGTGTCGGTGCAATTCAGAAAGAAATTGACAGCTTGCGGGCAGACGGCACAAATAAAGTTATCTCTATCCAGAATGAGATTGACAGCGTAAAGAGAGACCGCATTTATACAAGAGAGGAGAAAGACGCCAAAATTGCCAAATACCAGACGGAACTGGAACAGGCCAGGGCGGTGGAGACTAAAAATAAAGAGAAGATTGCAGCATTAATCGGGCAGGCGGAAGAATTTCTGAAAGCGAACTTTGATAAGGACTATTTCCAGCCGGTGAAAGAAAGCTGCGAGCGAGAGAAAGCGCTTGCAAAGGAGAAATACTCCAAAGAAGTGGAACGTCTGGAAAAGGAGCATAAAGAAGCTCTGGCAAAACTTTCTGACCACAATGAAATCAAGGACGAAAAGTATGTGCACAAAAACAGGCTGTTTGCGGCTAAGATGGAACTGGAAAAAGATCTTCAGGAGATCAAAGATAAGAAGCATGCAGCTTTTGCCCACAAATACCATTTGATTGATATGCTGCGTATGTCCAAGTTTACATTTATGGAAGCAAGGGCACAGAAGTGGGAAAATTACAAGTATACCTTTAACCGCAGATCTTTCTTTTTACAGAATGGTTTGTATATCGTTATTGTATTGATTTTTGTGGCATTGTGTATTATTACGCCTATTGTAAAGAATACGCCGCTGCTTACCTATAACAATGTGCTGAATATTCTTCAGCAGGCTTCACCCCGAATGTTCCTTGCCCTTGGAGTTGCGGGATTGATTCTGCTTACCGGTACAGACCTTTCTATCGGACGTATGGTTGGTATGGGTATGACCACGGCTACCATTATTATGCACCAGGGAATTAATACCGGCGGAGTATTTGGACATATTTTTGACTTTACAGGGCTTCCGATTCCTGTACGGATTATATTTGCGTTGGTGGTATGTATTTTCTTATGTACTTGTTTTACCTCATTGGCTGGTTTCTTTACCGCAAAATTCAAGATGCACCCCTTTATTTCAACTATGGCTAACATGCTGATGATCTTCGGTATCATTACATATGCCACCAAGGGAGTATCGTTCGGAGCTATTGAACCAGCGATTCCAAATATGATTATTCCAAAAGTAAATGGTTTCCCAACTATTATTCTCTGGGCGGTTGCAGCAATTGCAATTATCTGGTTTATCTGGAATAAGACTACATTCGGCAAGAACCTGTATGCAGTGGGCGGCAACCCGGAGGCTGCTTCTGTTTCCGGTATTTCCGTATTCAAAGTAACCATGGGAGCATTTATGCTGGCAGGCGTTCTGTACGGTTTCGGTTCCTGGCTGGAATGCGCAAGAATGGTTGGTTCCGGTTCTGCAGCTTATGGGCAGGGCTGGGATATGGACGCTATTGCAGCCTGCGTAGTGGGCGGCGTTTCCTTTACCGGCGGTATTGGTAAAATTTCAGGAGTAGTAGTCGGTGTGTTGATTTTTACCGCGCTTACCTATTCTCTTACTATTCTTGGTATTGACACAAACCTGCAGTTTGTATTTGAAGGAATTATCATTATTTCAGCGGTAACTCTTGACTGTCTGAAATATGTACAGAAAAAATAATTTGATATGGAATGAGAGGGCCGGACATTGTGCCGGCTCTTTTGTTGTCTTGGAAGATATTTGAAAGGGATAAGCGGGGTTAATGGACTTTTATGTTTCTCTGGCCATTCCTTCTTCATATGCAAGGCGGAAGAAGGAGACGTAGCGGTGGCTACGTTGACTGATGACAACGCGGCAGATGGAAATTTAGACAAGCGAAACATAAGGTTAATTAGAGTGAATCATACTAGGACTTTGCGCCGGCTGCAAAGTCCGTAAGAACGCGTAAATTCGGCCAGAAGGGAATCTGCCCCTCGCTGCAGGCGATGTGGAATGGGCAGATTCCATAACAGTGAAGCCGAAGGCTGAACTGTCACAGCTGATTCCCTGCGGCTACTCTTTCAGGCATTGAGCAAAAAAACAGCGACATTTACTTTTTTTTCCCTATTTGTTATAATTAGGTAAATATTCGTTTCAGATAATAACACCGGATTTGGGGGAAGATAAAGATATGTATACCGTACTTTTAGTGGACGATGAAGAAGAAGTGATACAGGTTATTATGCGCAAAATTAATTGGGAAGAGTTGGGTTTTTTCGTAATTGGATCTGCTGGCAACGGTGTGAAAGCGTTGGAATTGGTGGAGGAATATCAGCCGGATGTGCTGGTAACAGATATCAAGATGCCTTATATGGACGGCATGGAACTGTCCAACCGGGTGAAAACAGAATTCCCTGCCACAAAGATTCTGCTGTTTACAGGATTTGACGAGTTTGAATATGCAAAAGAAGCCATTCATCTGGAAGTGGAGGAATATATTTTAAAGCCGGTAAGCTCTGCGGAGCTGAAAGCCATCTTTTCCCAGTTAAAAATAAAACTGGATCAGGAAATCAATGAAAAGCGCAATGTGGAAACATTGCAGAAGTATTATCTGGAGTCGCTTCCGCTTTTGCGGGCGGATTTTTATTCGGGCCTGATTGAGGGAAGAGTTCATGAGGATGAGATTTCCAGGTATCTTTCAGATTGTCAGCTCTCATTTTCGGGGCCGTTTTTCTGCTGTCTGGTCATTCATATTTCTTCCAGTCAGGAAGCGGGAACGATTGATCCGCTGCTGTTGGCTGCTTCTGTCCGGGAACATGCAAAGGAGCGGCTGGGGAAGAGGTGGCAGGCCAAAAGCTTTGCGTATCTTGGAAATACTGTGCTTATTCTGCAGCTTGGAAGTGAAAATGAGGTCTGGGAGCTGACAGATGAGTGCGACCGGTTCTGCAGGTATGCCAAGCGGATGCTGGGGGCAGTTGTCACAATTGGGATCGGCCAGATATGCGAAAATATTCTGGAACTGCCAAGGTCTTACAGCAGCGCAAGAGAAGCAGTATCCTACCGGGCGGTTTATGGTGCATCCAGGGCCATCAATATTAAGGAAATTGTTCCTCAGAAGATGGATCGGTCTGTTGTTTCCAGCGAGGAGGAGCTGTCAGATTTGTTTCGGATGATACGGGTAGGTTCTGAGCAAGAGATTGCAGATGCGGTGAACCGGTATTTTCTGCATACTTCATTTACGGAAAAACCTCTGCAGCAGCATTATATGGAACGGATGGAGCTGCTGAGCATGCTGCTGCGGTTTTCTGCCAATAATGGTATTGCAATGGGAGAGGATACTGAGGATATGGGAAGGCTGTACAGCAGCCTGCTGGATATGGACCCGGACGCATTGAAAAACTGGCTGCTGGAGGTGAGTTTTTCTTTCCGGGAACAGTTAATCCGTGTGCGGAGCAGTTCTACGGAATCTCTGGTAACCGGAGCAATGGAGTATGTACAGAATCATTTTGCGGACGCAAATCTTTCTCTGGATGATGTCTGCGCGTCTCTGGGGGTATCCAATTCCTATTTTTCTACGGTATTCAAAAGAGAGACAGGCAATTCATTTATCGGGTATCTGACAGATTACCGGTTGGACCGTGCAGCCCGCCTTTTGATTGAAACCAGTGAGAAAAGCTATATGATCGCCAGTCAGGTGGGTTACTCCGATCCGAATTATTTCAGCTATGTGTTTAAAAAGCGGTTTGGAGCCTCACCTTCAAAATACAGAACGGAGCATGCAAAGCGTGAGGGATAAACATTTCAAATTCTTGAAAAAACCGGAACTGCGGGGAATCCAGTCTACGATTATGATTGTGTTTTCTGTGATATCTTTTTCTGTTTTGCTGATTTTAGGGATTGTGATGTATCTCAGTTTTACCGCTTCGGCCCGGCAGGAACTTATTTCCGGCACTCAGAAACTGATTGGGCAGGCAGGGGAAAATCTGGAGGATTACCTGGTCAGCATGCGGAGGGTATCGGATTCCATTTATTACAATGTGATCAAGGAAAAGGATTTTTCCAGAGAAAATCAGGAGATCCAGCAGGGGATGAATCTGCTGTATGCGGCCAACCGAGAGAATCTGCGCAGCATTGCCGTATACAATGAATATGGCAGCCTGATGGCCGCGGAGCCTGTGGTGCTGCAGAAAGAAGATCCCAATATCACCAGACAGGGATGGTATGAAAACGCCCTGGAGGAAGTGGAAAATATGCATTTTTCCACGCCCCATATCCAGAATTTGTTTGACGATGGGGCGCTTAGGTATTATTGGGTGATTTCTCTGAGCCGGGTGGTGGAACTGACCGATCAAGGAGTTCCCCGGTCGGGTGTGCTTTTGGTGGACATGGATTATTCGGGAATTGAGCGTATGATGAAGCAGATAAATGGAGCCGGCAACGGACAGTATTTTTATCTGTGTGACAGCAGCGGGCAGATTATTTACCATACCCGCCAGGTTCAGATCAGTAATGGCATTGGCAGCGAAAACAGCAGGTATGCAGCCTCCTGCAAAGACGGCGTGTACGATGAATATTTTGAAGGGGAACACCGGAAAGTGATTGTCAATACCATCAGCTATACGGGATGGAAGCTGGTGGGGGTGATTCCGTATTCTGCTTTTACTAATGGAATGTTTAATATTCGCCATTTTTTTGGAATTTTTATGCTATTTATGGCAATGATGCTGGTGTTTGTCAACCGGGTGGTGTCGGTAAGGATTTCCAGCCCTATCTTAAAGCTGAATGCTTCAGTGGTGGAGTATGAGGCGGGGGAAACGCCGGAAATATATATCGGAGGTTCCCAGGAAATCAGGCATCTGGGATATTCTATTCAGACTTCCTATGAGCAGATAGACAAGTTGATGAAAGAGATTGTCTTAGAACAGAATGAGCGCAGAAAAAGTGAACTGGATGCCCTGCAGAGTCAGATTAATCCTCATTTTCTCTATAATACCCTGGATTCCATTATCTGGATGGTGGAAGATGAGCGGAATGAAGAGGCATCCTTTATGATATCGGAGCTGGCCAGGCTGTTTCGCATCAGCCTTTCTAAAGGGCGTACAATTATCACGGTAAAAGATGAACTGCAGCATGCGAAAAGCTATATGAATATCCAGAAAATCCGCTATAAAAATGCGTTTTCGGTAGAGTTTGATATAGATCCTGCCATTAATTTCTGCTGTACGGTGAAGCTGATTTTGCAGCCCATTTTGGAAAATGCCATCAATTATGGGATGGACGGTATGGAAGAAACCGGTGAGATTCGGGTGACTGGAACGCTTACAGACCAAATGGTGGTTCTGTCAGTTTCAGACAACGGTATGGGGATGACCAGGGAGGCCGCGGAGCTGCTGTTGACAGACAGCGGCAGAAAACAGGGGCATGGGTCAGGGGTTGGCCTTGTCAATGTCAACAAACGCATTCAGATATTATTTGGAAAAGAATATGGACTTAAAGTGGTCAGTGAATTGGATGAGGGAACAGAAGTTTCCATCCGTATCCCGGCAGTGGCCTTTACAGAAGAAAACAGGAAAATTCTGGAAAGGGGACATCTGTTGAGCAGAGAGGAATTGAGCAATGAAAAATAACAGGAAAATTTTTATTCTGGTAGAATCTGTATTGGCAGCGCTGCTGATTGTGCTGGTGGTCCGCGTATTTTGGGAGAAAAACGGAGAAAGCCGTTATAAGGTGGCTGTGATTATTCAGAATTCCGACAGCAGCCAGTGGGCTTCTTTTAAATACGGCCTTAAGATGGCGGCAGAGGATCAGAACATTGAACTGTCTATTGTCAGCACAGGAAATATTCTGACCCTGGAAGAGGAAAAGGATCTGATGGAATTGGAAATTGGCAACGGGGCGGATGCCGTGATTGTGCAGCCTGTCCCGGGACAGGAAACAGAAGAGATGTTAAAGAGAATGGAGAAAAAAACTCCCGTTATGCTGGCTTTGTGTGCGGCGGCTCGGGAAGAAGAAAAGTCCCCCCTTCCGGTGACGGGGCCGGATAATTATGCGGCCGGAAAGTCGCTGGCAGAGGAAGTGTGCAAAGATTACGGCGGGAACATAACGGGGAAAAACTTTGGAATTCTTTCTGAGGATAGGGATTCTGCGGCTTCAGACAGCCGGGAGCGGGGGCTGCGGGAGGCGTTGGAGAGCGAAGGGGCCAGGGTGCGTTGGTCTGTTTCCGGTTCTTTTTCAGAAGAAGGGGAGAATTCTCTGAAATCTCTTTCAAAAGTGGATGTTGTGGCTGCGCTGGATGACAGAAGCCTGGTAGCTGCCGGAAAAGCTTCCGCTGCGAATGATCTGCACGGCGCGTTGGTATACGGCATTGGGAATTCCACAGAGGCTGCCTATTATCTGGATACAGATGCGGTGCAGTGCCTGGTTGTGCCCGATGGGTTTCATATGGGATATAAGAGTCTGCTGGAGCTGGCGGAGAAACTGGAACATTTTTTTTACTCTGTGCAGAGCCAAACTGTCCCCTGCACTGTGCTGCGCAGGGAAAATTTGTTTTCGGAAAAAAATCAGGAACTTCTGTTTACGATGAGCCAGTAAAACTTCGCGGATGGATGCCGTGGGAATAGCGCACCCGTAAAGTTCTGAGGATGGATGCTGAGGGAATAACGCACCCGTAAAGTTCTGAGGATGGATGCTGAGGGAATAGCGCACCCGTAAAGTTCTGAGGATGGATGCCGTGGGAATAGCGCATCCGTAAAGTTCTGAGGATGGATGCTGAGGGAATAGCGCAACCGTAAAGTTCTGAGGATGGATGCTGGGGGATTAGCGCTGCCGGTAAAATTCTGTAAATGGATGCCTCATGGTTAGAGCGCCGGAAAAAGGCGTTGGAATGGAGAAGTGTTATGAAAATAAAAGGATGTTTTACAGCAGCAATTTCATTCTGTATGCTTGTTCTGCTTTTTTGCGGCTGCGGCAGACAGCAGTCGGAGGTTCCGGAGAAAATTCAGGTGGGGGTGGCCTGTTACAATCAGAGTGATGTTTTCCTGGGGGAACTGGTTTCCTGTTTGAAGCAGCAATTTGAGGAGCTGGAGGACAGCGGCATTGAGATTACCGTAATGGTAAGGGATGCGGCAGGCTCCCAGCGTACGCAGGATGATCAGGTTCGGGAGCTGATTGATATGAATTGCAACGTTCTCTGCGTAAATCTGGTGGATCGGGCTGACCCCTCGGAGATTATTGATCTTGCCAGAGATAATGATGTGCCCATTATTTTTTTTAACCGGGAGCCGGTGGCGGAAGATATGATGCAGTGGGAAAAACTCTATTATGTAGGGGCGAAAGCCCAGCAGTCCGGAGAGATGCAGGGAGAATTGGCTGCGGATGCAGTTGCCGGGGATGCTCAGACAGATCGAAACCGGGACGGAAAAATTCAGTATGTGGTGCTGGAAGGAGAGCCGGGGCACCAGGATGCCATTATTCGGACAGAAAGCGCTGTGGATACCCTGAAAAGCAAGGGGGTTGCTCTGGAAAAATTAGGCTCCGGGATTGCAAACTGGGATCGGGCTCAGGCGCAGAATCGGATGCAGCAGCTTCTCAGCCAATATCCCAATCAGATTGAAATGGTGCTGGCCAATAATGACGCCATGGCATTAGGAGCCATTGACGCCTATAAGAAGCTGAATTATACGGAGGCGGCGCTGCCTGTGTTTTTCGGTATTGACGGAACGGAAGCCGGATTGGAGGCGGTCATTGAAGGTAAGGTGGCCGCCACTGTCTACAATGACAAGGAAGGGCAGGCGCAGGCCATTGGGAATCTGGCGGTTGCAGCGGTTACCGGAAGGGGAATGGATGAAATGGCATTTGAGAATGAAAAATATATTTATCTGCCCTATCAGAAAGTGACGGAAGAAAATGTCAGGGAATTTTTGTATTAGAAAAAACGTTTTGAGACTTGAACGGTATCATATCATAGGTTGCGATTTTCTTATAAAATTTTCAAGAAAAGGTTTGAAATATAGCCGACCTATAGTATAATGGGAACAGTTTATTGAAATTACAGCAGGAAGGGAGAGGGATTAGAGCTGCGGAAAAATAACAGAAATGCAAGTAAATGGTATCAGTTATTTTTAACAGTTTCTTAGTTCCGCGGAGGAGAATATGGAAAAAGAAAAAAACAGACATTCATTTTCAGGCTCAATTGGTTTTGTGCTTGCGGCAGCAGGAAGTGCGGTAGGATTGGGAAACATTTGGCGTTTTCCGTATCTGGCGGCAAAAGACGGAGGAGGGCTGTTTCTGGTTATTTACCTGATATTGGCTCTGACTTTTGGATTTACGCTGCTTACCACAGAAATTGCCATAGGCAGAAAAACAAAACAGAGCCCCCTGACGGCTTATGGTAAGCTGAAGGAAAAGTGGGGATTTCTGGGCATACTGGCCTGCCTGGTGCCAGTGATTATCATGCCTTATTACAGTGTCATCGGCGGCTGGGTGGTGAAGTACCTGCTGGCCTATGTCACTGGTCAGGGCAGCAGTGCGGCGGCAGACGGATATTTTACGGGATATATTACAGGGACTGTAGAGCCGCTGGCATTTATGGTGGTGTTTTTGCTGGTTGTGGCAGTGATTATATTCCGGGGCGTGAACCATGGAATTGAGTCTTTTTCAAAAGTTCTGATGCCGCTGCTGCTTCTGATGGTGGTTGGAATTGCCGCTTTTTCCCTGACCATCCATGCTACGGATGAATCAGGAGTTACCAGAACCGGATTGGAAGGATTCTGGATTTATGTGATTCCAAGTTTTAAAGGGCTGACGGTAAAGGGGTTTTTCACGGTTCTCTTAGATGCCATGGGCCAATTGTTTTTCAGCCTCAGCGTGGCTATGGGAATTATGATTGCCTATGGCTCTTATGTGAAGGATGATGCCAATCTGGTAAAATCTATCAACCAGATTGAAATCTTTGACACTGCAGTAGCATTTTTGGCGGGCGTTATGATTATCCCTGCAGTGTACACGTTTATGGGAAGAGAGGGGATGGAGGCTTCCGGCCCCAGTCTGATGTTTGTGTCTCTGCCCAAAGTATTTTCCTCTATGGGCAGAATTGGCAATCTGATTGGCGCGCTGTTTTTTGCCATGGTATTATTTGCTGCTCTGACAAGCGCAGTATCGGTGATGGAAGCGGTTGTGTCCAGTTTTATGGATCAGTTCCATATGTCCAGGACCAGGGCCACAATCCTGGAAACAGTGATTGCGCTGGCAGGAGGCGTACTGGTATGCTTTGGCTATAACAAGCTGTATTTTGACATAGCGCTGCCCAATGGGGCCCATGCCCAGGTATTGGATATCATGGATTACATCAGCAATAACTGTCTGATGCCTCTGGTGGCAATCGGAACGTGTATCCTGATTGGATGGGTGGTAACGCCTAAGACGATTATAGACGAAGTGGAAAAGACTGGGTGCAGATTCGGCAGAAAGCAGCTCTATATTGTTATGGTGCGTTTTATTGCGCCGGCGCTTCTGGTGATTCTGCTGCTGAAGTCTATTGGGCTTCTGACAATTATTTAAAGGGGATGATTTGCCGGTAAGGCTTAGATGATTTGCCGGTAAGGCTTAGATGATTTGCCGGTAAGGCTTAGATGATTTGCCGGTAAGGCTGGGATGATTGGACAGACGGCATTTGGGGAACTCCCAAATGCCTGTGAGGCAATATGGTGAAAATTCCTGTCCGAATAAGGCATTGGTTCCCATGTTGATTATAATTTCCGACAGATAGTAAGGAACTGTTAAGAAATAGCTTGTGATATTGCATGTCTTTTTCTCCGAAAGCGTTATTCACAAGTAATTTCTTAACAGTTCCTTACTGATATAATGCGCATCGGGAAAGCACCTCAAAAATGAGATGTTTTCCGCAATCCTCCTGGTTCCTCCCAATCAGCAGGTTAAATTTTCAAATGTTGATACCACATATTCAGCTATTTCACAATCCTGTTCTTCTGTTCCCCCTCCGATGCCGATTCCGCCTGCAATTTTCCCATTGGCAAATAAAGGATAACCGCCTGCAACAAGGGTGATCCGCGGATCGTTTGTCTGAATTGCCATTAAGGGAGCCCCCTCTGCGGCGGCAGAAGCAACATCCTTTGTCGTGCACTGTGTAACAGCGGCTGTGTATGCTTTCCCAGGCACAAGCGTAATGCTAAGCGCCAATGCTTCTCCATATCTGCGGTACACTCTCGGCAAGCCGTTTTCATCGCTTATTGCAAAGCTGATGTCTATGCCGATTTCCCTGCTTTTTTCCCTTGCTGCGGCACACAACTTATCACATGTTTCATCAGTTAAAATCATTTGAATGACCTCCATACTATTAAAATTTGGTACGAAAATATGTTTTCTCCGTATCACCCATAGTATATCAGCCTGCGTCATCTCATGCTTGCCTGTTTCTCCAAAAAAATTGCTCATTTCTTCTTTGTTGGCCAATGGTCTTGCGGTATCTCCAAAGGGGGACTTTTTAAATGTTTTTGGATATTCAAAATATCCTCTTTGGGGGCAGAACCGAACATCTTGCGGTAATCCCTGATAAATTGTGATACGCTTTCATATCCAACCTCTAGGGATGCTTCTGTCACATTCTTATTGACATCCAACATCAGCCGTCTGGCTTCCGTAAGGCGCAGCCGCTTTTGGCACTGCAGCGGGCCCATTCCTACGGCGCTCTTAAACTTTTGATGGAATAAAGATACGCTCATATTTCTCTGTTCTGCCAGTTTTTCTACGGTAAAAGAATTTCGGAAATTTTCTTTTATCCAACTGTTTGCTTCGTATATTTCGTCTGCCTGCCTGATATTCACAATGCTTTGGATAAATTGTTTGCCGCAGGAACCGCAAAGGATATAATAAATAATTTCCCGAAAAATATTTTTCCGTATGAATTCTGATGGAATCGCCCGATGTGTTCCGGAAAATAATTTGTAAACGGATTCTATCACCGCTTCATCTGACATTGCCATCTTCTGGCTTTCCAGTTGTTCCTTTATAATCGTTTCTGTCAAATCGTTATCTAAATCTAAAAGGGTTGTTATAACATCATTTACGGTAAATTCGGCGGCAAGGGCCAAAAAATCCTGTTGTTCTGAAAAGTTTAGAACTGTTCCCATGAAAGGAGTATCTATTTTTGATACCGAATACTGCCCTGCCATATAGTCCATGATTCCCGACGGCGTGTGAAGCCTGAGCATTCCATCAAGCACGAGATACAAATATGGATTTGAGGTTGACGGCATTTGGATTTTTTCGTCTGTAAAACGGTAAACCGTTTTACATGAAATGTCTGTTTGATTGCAGCCATTTGCAAGAGGAAGTTTTCGTATTTCATTTCGCAGAGTTTGAATTATTGTTTCCATTTATTCACCGCATAAATTAAAATCAGAGAAAATTACTGGGTCCGCAGAACTTCTTTTATCACATCAATGACGGATTCCGTCACAAAATCTGCATACTCCGCCACTCCCGGCGCGGCAGTTTTCATGGCATAGCCGGCGCCTGCAAACCGAAGCATATCAACGTCATTGTATTGATCTCCGAAAGCAATGCCGTTTTCCGGCGGAATATTCAGATGCTTTAACAGAACGGCAAGAGTTTTCCCCTTGTCAGCGTCCGGGGCAAGAAAATCCACCCACACGCTTCCGGCAGTAACCACCCGGATTCTCTGGGCAAAGCGTTCCTTTAAGAAAGGGAACAGCTTATCAGTGCCGCTGAAATCACAGATGGCAAGCTTTAAGAAAGGTTCTTTGATCTGGCGCAGATCCTCTACCACTGCAATGTCATTGTGAATTACGTCTCGCATGTGGTGGAGGAAGCGGGCATCCTTCGAATTGGTGTAGTGACGGGATTCGCAGGAAAGCAGAATGTGGCAGTTTCCGTATTCCTGTCCGGCCTCTATAATGTTAAGGCCCAGTTCCCGTTCGATCAGGCCCCGGGAAATCACCTGCCCCTGATGGATGCAGAGGGAGCCGTTTTCTGTAATATATGAAATTTCATCTTTGACGGGTTCGAACAGAAGGCGCATACTTTGATACTGCCTTCCGCTTGCGGCAATAAAACGGATTCCCTGTTCCTTCAGTCTCAGAATCAAGTCAAAGATTTCAGGGTTTATGTTCTGTCCGCCGTCAGGAAGCAGTGTTCCGTCCAGATCGCTTGCGATGTATTGAATCATGGTTCTTCTCCTTTTGCGTAAAATTCATTGATGTTTAACCGCCGGAGTCATAGATGCTGATGCAATCATTGATTTTCCAAAACCCTGCGGTCAAATATATCATTGGTTCTGTTGTTTACCATAACATATCCGTGCATTCGAGTCAATTTAAAGCCGAACTGTTATAATAGCTGCGCTGTGACAAGAAAACAGCCGTAGCATTTCATAATATTTTGTGGTAGAATAATCACAGTATTTTGGAAAGGATGATCATATGGCAGAACAGGTATTTCATCATCCGGACATTTACCGGATCGATATCCCTTTGACGGGGAATCCTTTGAAGAATTTAAATTGTTATGTAATTCAAGACGGAGCGGAAAGTCTGGTAATTGACACAGGCTTCCGCAACGAGGAGTGTCTTCGTACATTGATGGAGGGGATGGCGGAGCTTGGGATCTCTCTGAAGCATACGAAGCTTTTTGTCACACATCTGCATTCCGATCATGCAGGTCTGGCTCAGTATTTTGACTATCCGGATACCCGGATTTATATGGGACAAACAGAACACCGGTATCTTCAGAAGCTGATGTCGGGAGCAATCCGAGGGGTGCGGGAAACGATGTATCTGGCAGAAGGATATCCGCCGGAAAAATATTACGAGGCGGACAACAAGAACCCGGCCAGGGTTTATATGCCCAATCAGGAATTTGCGGTGACAGAGCTTCAGGACGGAGATGAGATTCAGGTAGGGGAAGTGAAAGTAACCGCCCTTGAGATGCCTGGACATACGCCGGGCCTGATGTGCTGTTACCTGGAAAAGGAAAAAATTATGTTCACCTCGGATCATGTGCTGTTTGATATTACCCCCAATATCACAAACTGGCCTGAGATGGAAGATCCGCTGGGGCATTATCTGAAAAATCTGGACAGGATTCTGGAGTATGAAGTGGAATATGCATTTCCGGCTCACCGAAATCTTTCGTATAAGACCTTGCAGCAGCGGACGGGGGAAATCAAGCAGCATCACAGGAAGCGTCTTGAGGAAATTCTGGAGATTCTCAGAAAGCGGCCGGGAGGGGCTTATGAGATTGCAGCCGGGCTAACCTGGTCTTTGCGCGGAAAGGACTGGGAGCAGGCGCCGGAGAAACAGAAATGGTTTGCAGTAGGAGAAACGCTGTCTCATCTGGAGTATCTTATGGGAAAAGGGAAGGTGGTAAGAAAGCAGAAAGAAGCGGAGGGAGAGGTGCGTAATTTTTACGTTGCAGTTTAGTCTGGGACTTTGCGCTTACTGCAAAGCCCTCGTCCTTTTGTGCGAATGAGGCAAATGATATTCTTTACGAACAGGGCCTTTTGTGGTAAACTGTGGACATAGCGGCAGTTTATTTGGAAATTGAATTGCGGTAGGTAAAGAATTGAGGATAAAGGGACTGCAAAGGTTCTTGGCAGTTCATAGAACCCCCATCATGCGGGGGAAAGTTCTTTGCAGCCCTTGGGAAGGACAGAGAATGAATTATACAGAGTTTATTAGAAGGACAGATAAAATCATAGAGAGCATGCCGCCGGAGAATCTGGCGGCATTCCTGCATGACTGCGCGCGCAGCGTTCCGGAGTGCAAGAGGGAAGCGTTTCTGGAACGTTTCATTTCTTTTTCGGATCGAAATGTGGGCTGGGAAGAAGACAGCAGGATGGATACATTTGACAGAGAACAGCTGAAGGCTGCCATTAAAAAGAACATGGAGCGGTTAGAGCAAATCAATGATGAGGAAGTGATGCTGCAGGAAGAGCTGAATGAAGAATATGACGATTGGTACGACAATGGGGAGGAATTTTTCTATGAAGATCCGGAAAATATCTGCGGAGATATCGAAGAAGGAATAAGGCTGGTGCATGAATGCATAGACAGAGAAATGTATCAGGAATGCTATGACCTGGCGGATTTCCTTCTGGCAATGGTGATCTGTGCGGAGGGGGATTACGGCGGAACAGATTTTTCCCTGAAAGATCTGGTGAAGCAGGAGATTGCCGCATTTGATTATGAGAAATTTGTGCTGGAGGCGCTTTTATCGGCTTATTGGGGAAATGATTTGGAAGAGAGGCCGGAGGCGCTTTACTGGATGTTCGAGAATGCCGACAGTGAGAAAGCAACCTTGGAACTGGTGATGCAGAAAAGCCCGAAAGAGCTGGAATTTTTTCAGGAATTTCTGGGATTATGGATCGGCCGCCTGGGAAATGCATCCGGCAAAACGGCGGAACGGCTTCTTAGGGAAGCGGTTTCATTGGCAGAAGGCCCGGATATTCTGCTGGAAGCGGCGAGAAAGTATGTGGATAATCATCCAAAGCTGTACTTGCAGGCATTGGAACGGTGTAAGGCAGACAGTCGAACCAAAGAGGGGCTGGAGATTGGCCAAGAGGCTGTAGCACGGATTGCAACAGACAGGCAGGTGAGGAATCAGGCAGCTCTTTTTACGGCGGAATTTGCCCTGGAACTGCAAGACCAGGAGGAAGCGGAACGATGCTGGCTGGAGGCGTTTCGCTCAGTCCGCAGCGGTGTGAATTATCTCCGGCTGGTATTGGAGTCGCAGGAGTATGAAAAACGGCAGAAAGAGGCGGAAAGAATTTTTACAGGCGTTGTTTCTGACAATATGCCTGGCAGCAGGCAGGATCCTTATCATAGCCGCAACACGTATTTTACGCTGCTGTTTTTCAACGGAAATTTCCGACAGATGATAGAGGGCGGAATGAGGGTGAAACAGGCATTGGGCTGGTCATCTACTTTTATGAAAGAAGGCATGGCTCTGCTGTTTTTGTATTTTTATCAGGGAGAGAGCCTTTTGGCAGGCTGCAGCAGCATGTGCAAAAGAGTTCTGAGTGCAATTCAGTTTGATAAAGAGAGCTACTTAAAGGGAACCGGCAAAAGTACGGATTTGGAAGAGCAGCAGTTTTTCTGGCAGCAGTTCTTAAAATGGCGGCAGCATGTGCAGATACCGGAGGAAGAGGCAGCGGAAATCATCGGTAAGCTGGAAACATGGGTGGAACTGCGGGTAGCCGGAATTATGGAGAATAACCGCCGGAATTATTACGGGGAATGTGCGGCTTTTGCGGCGGCCCTGGGGGAAGTGAAGGAATCCAGGGGTGAGCCGGACGCGAAAAACAGGACCCTGGAAGCATATCGGAGCAAATATTCCAGGCGGAGCGCATTCCATCAGGAGCTGCGCGGATTTGGAATGCGGGATGTGAGAAAACGGAAGTAAATATGGGAAGATCTATAACAAAGGGAGACATCTGAATGGAAACATGCATTTGTGAAATTATGCACGGTGAAAAGGTAACGGCTCAGGTGAATATCCATAGGCGCTGCAGGATATAGGAACCGGAGTATGAGATGTTCAAAAGAAGGCTTCAAACGGTTTGGAATATCAGCTTTCATGCACCGCTGGAACGGGAATGACAGGAGGAAGACATGGTAGTTTTACAACAGATGCTGGTATTGTTTTTGATTATGCTGGCTGGTTTTTTTGCGGAAAAAAAGGAGGCGCTGGATGAGGATGCCAGCAAAAAAATATCCTGGATTGTGGTTAATATTGCCAATCCCTCCATGATTTTGGCCAGTGTGTCCGGGGACAGCCGGATACGGCCGGAGGAACTGGCGCTTACGGTTCTGTTAGCCCTTATTATCTTTGCATGCCTGATTGGCCTTGCAGCGATTCTTCCGGGGCTGCTTCGTGTGGACAGGTCCCAGTACGGAGTGTACCGGGTAATGACCGTATTTTCCAATATTGGATTTATGGGCTTCCCCCTTTTATCCGCACTGTATGGAAAAGAATCGCTTTTGTATGCGGCGCTGTTTGTTTTGATTTACAATGTGCTGATTTACACTTACGGGATTTTGTGCCTGGATCAGAATTCAGCGGGAAATGGAAAGAATAATAAGAAATTACTGGACAGCATAAAGAAGATCATAAATGTAGGCGTATTGTCGGCCCTGGGGGCATTAATTCTGTACTTCGGCAATATACGCCTGCCGGAGGTAATCACCCAGGTGTTCGACATGTTTGCAGATTTAACGGCTCCATTAAGTATGATGGTAATCGGAGCCTCCTTTGGTCAGATGTCATTCCGGGATCTGGTGACCGATGTGCAGCTTCTGATATTTTCCGGAGTGAAGCTGCTGCTGATTCCCATCGGCAGCATGTGGGCCATTTCCCGATTTGTGGATAATCCCATATTACTGGGCGTCTGCCTGGTGGTGCTGGCAACCCCCGTGGGAAGCATGACTGCCATGCTGGCCAAGCAATATGACTGCGACAGTGAACTGGCCTCCCGGGGCGTAGCAGTGACCACTCTCCTGTCAGTGGCAGCCATCCCGGCTGTAGCAGCCATCTGCCGCATAATGGGAATTAATGTAATGTAGCATTTGTCCATCCTGCATTTTTGTCTGTCCCAAAAATATAAAACATAGGGCAATATCTCCTTGAAATCTCCCCACTTTGATAGTATACTGAATGCATCAGAACAGGAAGGAGAGGCCGTAATGGGCGCAGTATCGGCAAAACTTTAACAGCTTCCGTCCGCAGCCCATACAGCCAAAGAGCTATCCATGAAGAGGATTTCTCTGGAAGAACTTTTATCAGCGCATCCCAATGATTCCTACCAGCAGCAATACGCCCGTATCCTGAACTTACTGGAACAGGGCAGGCTGAAACCGGTAAAAAAGGCCGGAACCAACGGGAAAAAGCCTGCGCTGTCCCTTTCCTACTGGATCACAGAGGAACAGGAGCCTTCCTATCAGGAATTGGAGGAAGAACTGAAATATGGTTTAGAGCCGTTGATTTCCATAGAATATTACCTTTCTCATCTGCAGGCGTATCAGGAAGACCGCCCGTGGGTGCTGATGCTAAACCGTTATCTGAAGGAAAACCGTTTTCTGTTGGAACAGCCCGAATCCTGCAATGAGCGCAGCTTTGAAATCTGGAGCCGTGAAAAATTCCTCACCAGGGAACAGGGCATGAAAATCTTAAAGCGGTGCAAAATTGAACTGGATTTTCTGAACCTGTACGAGACGGCGGAACCGTTTGCTTATTATTCCCATACCAGAGAAATTCCCCAGAATATGCTGATTCTGGAAAATAAAGACACTTTTTTCAGTATGCGCAGGTTTCTGTTGGAAGGACATTTCTGTGTGCTGGGTGTGAAATTCGGAACTCTGATTTACGGAGGAGGAAAACGGATTGTGAAATCTTTTCAGGATTTTGCCCTTTCCGCAGAACCTTATATGAAAGCAGAAGGGAATAAAATCTACTATTTCGGTGATTTGGATTATGAGGGAATCGGGATTTATGAGAGTCTTGCCAGACAGTGCAGGGCATACGAGATGCCGGTTCCCTTCACTGCGGCTTATGAGAAAATGCTGGATAAAGCAAAAGGATCAGACGCTTTGCCGAATGCCAGGGAGAGCCAGAACCAGAATCTGAAGGGAGATTTTTTTGCATATTTTCCGGAACATACCGCAGCTCGGATGAAAAAGATATTGGAGATGGGCAAGTATATACCCCAGGAAATTTTAAGTATACAGGATTTTTATACCCGTGAGCGAAATCATTTGCCGCAAGATCTTTCACAGCTTTGAGGAAAAAGCAAATGATTTGGCAAATAAGTATGCTCGTGAGTATGGATAGAGGAGCGCACATGCAGTACGAATTTTTAAAGCATTTCCCCAGGCGGATGAAAAATGTCGGCCTATATGCCGTTCTGGTTCAGAACAGCATCCAGAAAGCCACTTGGAAAAAATATGAATTTCAGACCATGGACGAGCAGTTCAATATGATTTTCGCGGTGCTTTTGTACATTATGGAACAATCTTTGAAAGAAGAACGCTGTACCATGGATGATATCGGCGCCTATATTGACAATGTCAACATGCAGTATTTTCAGAAAAACATGACATTTGAGGAATGCCGCGCACTGGGGGATTTTATTGTAAATGTCATTCTTTCCAACGAAGGAAAAGTGATGTATTTTTCCGGGTTCAATTTTGAACAGAAATCTTACCAGCAGATCAATATCAGCTATGTGGCCAACCGGATTGTGTACAGCCAGCAGGATGTGAAGCGCACTTCTTATTATCTTACCGACGACGGTTATAATCTTCTTTTATCCACACTGGAAATTGAAAATAATATGAAGCTGACCATCCACGAAATGATTTTTCAGATGCATCTTGAGAAACAGAGCTACGACAAGGCGGTGGATGAAATCAAGAATGTCTTCAACCTTCTGCGTATTCAGCTTCAGAAAATTCAGGAGGCCATGGGAAAAATCCGCCGGAATGCGCTGAATTATTCGGTAAAGGATTATCAGGAAATTTTAAATGAAAACTTAGAAACCATCAGCGATACCAAGCAGAAATTCCAGAATTACCGGGAACTGGTGAAGACAAGGGCGAAAGAGTTGGAGGAATCCGACATCAATGTGCGCAGACTTACGGAAAAAGAGGAAGAGAAGCTGAATCATTTAAGAGAAATTGAGCAGTACTTAAACCGGACAATTGATGAACACCAGAAGATTCTAAACAGCCACTTTGATCTGAAATCTTTATATACAAAGGAACTGGAGGCTTTGTCGCAAATGTCCTTTATCCAGAGATTTCCGATGCGTACGGAATTGTATGACAGGGTGTTGGAGCAGCCGAAAGCCTTGGAGCGTCTGGAATATTTTCTGCGTCCTTTGTTTTGTCAGGAGGTAGATAAGATTTATAATCTGAACCGGGCCTTCCAGTTACAGAAGCCTTTGCGGGGAAAGGCGGAGACGGATTCCGAGGAAATGCTGGATTTTGATTCAGGGAAATGGGAGCAGGAACAGGAAATGCTCCGCCGGGAGAAATTAAGACGATATGAGCAGAGCATTGCCTGCCTTCTGCGGCAGGTGATAAGACAGGGAGAAATTTCTTTAGAAGAGATTGCAGAACAGACTTCGGAAGAAGATTTGAAGACACTGATTCCGAATGTGGAAATATTTAAGGAAATTATGGTGGAACTGATTCGGAATAAAGAGATCGATATCCCGGCCCTTCGGAAAGAACAGAGCGAATATATTCAGGAGCAGTCCGGGGAATTTCAACTGAACCTGGTACTTTTGCATTTAACCCAGAACTGCAGGGAATTTCTGGGGATTGTAAAAATTGAAACCTATCGGAGCCAGGATGAGAAAGTGGTTGTATTTTCGGATGTATTGGATGAAAACGGAGAGAAAAAAACCATCCGGTGTTCCAATGTGCAAATCCGTGTAACAGAGGAGGAATAAAAATGGGATATGAAAGTGAGGAGATTCGGCAGAGCCAGGAGATTTTCTATTATTTACTGGAACATCATGAATTGCAGGAAGAGGAAGAACAAGCCCTGTACCGGGCCTACGCAGAGCAGGAGGCGGTGCAGAACCTGGTGAAGTCCCAGGGTGAGATTGCCATGTGCAACATAGAGCGTTACGGCAATGTGATTTACCTGATTCCCAAGGAGGAAAATAATTTCCTGGGTTTTTCCAAGCCCCAGCTTAAAGCGGTTTTATGCAAATCCAACGGTACGGACAAGGATTATTATCTGTCCCAGTTTGTGATTCTGACCCTTTTGGTGGAATTTTTTGACGGACAGGGAAGCAGCAGTAAATCCCGGGAGTATATGCGGGCAGGCGAATTGCAGAACTGCATTTCCCAGCGGCTGAAGGAAGGGGTGCAGAATGTTTCAGAGGAAGAGGAGGAGCAGAAAGGAATTGCATTTTCGAATATGATGGAAGCCTATGAAGCCCTTCGTTCCGATGAGAAATCCACCCGGGCCAGAACCACCAAGGAAGGGTTTTTATATCATATTCTGATGTTTCTCCAGAAGCAGGGATTGATCGAATATGTGGAACAGGACGAAATGATAAAGACTACAAGAAAGTTAGACAGCTTTATGGACTGGAACCTGTTAAATCAGAACAATTACCAGAGAATCCTTAAAGTGTTGGGAGAAAACAGGGAATAAACTGCCTGTCCCGGCCCGGCAGAACCGGGTGTGGAATGCCAAAGGGCTTGCAGGATGGAGGAAACCATGAGTAAAATCAATGCGGTACGACTAATCAACATCAATTATAACAATAATAATATCCGTATCAGTGACGAGACCTTTTATTTTAACGGAGAAAGTACGCTGCTGTCTTTGAGAAACGGCGGCGGGAAATCCGTGCTGGTGCAGATGATGACGGCGCCCTTTGTTCACAAGCGTTACCGTGACGCCAAGGACCGTCCCTTTGAAAGCTATTTTACCACCGGTAAGCCTTCTTTTATCCTGGTGGAATGGGCCCTGGATCAGGGAGCCGGATATGTGATGACAGGGATGATGGTGCGCAAAAGCCAGGACAGTGAAGAGGGAAGTCTGGAAAATCTGGATATTGTGAATTTTATCAGTGAATACAAAGGCTCCTGCTTGCAGGACATTCATCGCCTGCCTGTGGTGGAAAAGGGGAAACGGGAAATAATTCTCAAAAATTTTGCCGCCTGCCGCCAGTTGTTTGAAGGCTACAAAAGAGATCGGACGGTGCATTTTTTCTGCTTTGATATGAACAACAGCGCCCAGTCCAGGCAGTATTTTGACAAGCTGGCAGAATATCAGATTAACTATAAAGAATGGGAAACCATTATTAAGAAGGTGAATCTGAAAGAGTCCGGCTTGTCTGATTTGTTTGCAGACTGTAAGGATGAAAAGGGGCTGGTGGAAAAATGGTTTCTGGATGCGGTGGAAAATAAGCTGAACAAAGAGCGGAACCGGATGAAAGAATTTCAGTCCATCCTGGAAAAATATGTGGGCCAGTACAAGGATAACCAGTCCAAAATCAAACGGCGGGACAATATCCGCCTGTTTCAGGAGAAGGCAGAACAAATTGGGGAGAGGAACCGGAGTTACCAGGAAAACGGGCAGAAAGTGGAGTTCCAGGAAAACAGGATTGCCTGCTTCCGGCAGGAATTGGAAACGCTGCATCAGGAATATGCCGGGAAAGAACAGGAAAACCAGCGGCAGTCAGAGCAGCTGCGTCAGGAGATGGAACGGCTGAATTATGAGAAGTTATCAGAAGAATATTACCGTCTGGAAGAAGAAAAGAAATTCCATGCAAGCAATCGGGATATGATTGAACTGGAAAAAGAGGGCCTGGAGCGGGAAACGGAGAAAATACAAACAATCCTGAACCTGTTTCTCTGCGCCAGACAGCAGGAGATGGCGGATGAAGAAAAGGCTGAATGGGAATTGGCCTGCCAGCAGCTTGCGGTGGCCAGAGAGAAGGATCGGGATCTGGAACCGGAGCGAAAGGGGATTGGATTCCTGCTCTGTTGCCATTACAAGTCTGCACTGGAAAATGTCAATGCCAGCCTGAAAGAGAATCAGAGTCAGAGACAGGAAACAGCCGGACAGATACAAAAGGAGCAGAAATTATTGGAAGAATTGGAGGAATCCCTGCGGAAAAATGCACTGTGGGCCGGAGAGTTAAAAAGCAGGATCGGAAGCTACGACAGGGTAGAAGAGCAGTTCAATGCCCGTTACCAGGAACAGCTTCTTCGGAGTATTCTGGGAGAATATGAGCCAGGGAGCCTTGAAATCTTCGGAGAAGTCTGCCGAAAATCCATCGAAGAAAAAGTCCGTCTCAAAACCTCCAAAAACCGGGAACTGGAACAGGCAAAAAGCAAAAAAAACAGCTTAGAGCGCAGCCAGTACCGCCAGAATGAGGGGAAAGCTTTTGCCATTGCGGCAAAAGACCAGCAAAAGAAGCAGCAGGAACTCTATGAGAAAGAGCTGGCAAAGCGCAGAGATATTTTAAAATATTTGGAACTGGAGGAATCCGCACTATTTGAGGAAGAGAAGATTTTCCAGGCGGCAGACCGGAAGCTTCTGGAGATTGAAAGCCTGCGCCGGAATCTGGAAAAAGAGGAAAATGAACTGCAGAAAGAATATCAGCGGCTCACCGAGGGAAAAGTTCTGGAGCTTCCCCCGGAACTTGCCCAGGAATTTGAAAAAGCCGGCATCCACATTGTCTATGGCATGGAGTGGCTGAAAAAGAACGGTTATTCCAGACAGAAGAACCGGGAACTGGTAAGGAGCCATCCCTTCCTGCCCTATGCATTGATTTTGTCAGAGGGAGAAGCGGAAAAGCTGTCCAGGCTTGCCGGCAGTATTCCCACAGGATTTCCCATCCCCATTGTGTTAAGAAAAAGCCTGGAGCAGCAGGGGAAAGAAAAAGCCGGCAATCTGCTGGCCTTTCCCGGCGTCCGGTTCTACCTGCTGTTTAACGAAAATCTTCTGGATGAGGAAAAACTGCAGCAGCTTGCAGAAGAAAAACAGCGCCAGATTGAGAAAAAACAGGAAATGATAGCCATCCGCAGGAAAGAATACGGAGATTATTTTGCCTGGAAAGAGCAGGTGAAAAATCAGCAGGTCCGTAAGGAAAATTATCAGGAGAACCAGAGGCGGCTTCAGGGGCTGGAGGAGAATATAAAGAAACTGGAACAGGAAATCCAATTGGCTTCCCAGGAACTATCCAACCTGCAGGAAACAATTTCCGGTCTGGAACAGGAAGTTCGAAGCATGGAGAAGCAGATAGGGATTCTGGAACAGAAGAAAAGGGATTTTGCAGAAGTCTGCAAAGCTTATGAAGAGTATCAGGAAAACCGCAGGCAGCGGGAGAAATGCCGGAAGGAAGAACAGCATTTGGCCGAAAGCCAGAAATTATCCAGATTGAAAGAAGAAAAACTTCAGGACAAGCTGCAGACCCTGCGCAACCGGCAGTCAGATTTGGAGCGGGAGCAGGAAAAGCAGCAGGAGCAGCTTGGGCTGTATCAGAGCTATGAGGGAATCAACCCCCAGGAGCTTTCAGAAGAAGTCCGGAAGGGACTGCCAAAGGAAGTGTCGGAATTAGAGGCCAGATACCGGGCAGTTACCGCTGCTGTCTCCAAAGAAATTCAGTCCCTGGAAGAGCAGGAATTAAGAAGCGGCAGACGTTACCAGAAAGCCTGTGAGGAATTGAACCACCTGTCTGCAAAATATCGTGTAACTGCAGACCAGTGGGCAGATATTGTTTACAGCCGCAGAGAAGAGACTCATCAGGAAATCCAGTTGGAGGATCGCAGGAAGAAACTGAAAATAAAAGAGAATCTCTGGAATGAGGAAGATAAGCAGACGGCTCTGCTGACGCAGCAGATGCAGGAGCGTATCAAGCGCATGAGAGAGGAATGCGGCAAGGAAAGTCCTCTGCCCAAAGGGGAAATCCGCAGCGAGGATTTTGAAGCCTGCAAAAATCAATTGGATTATCAGCGCAGGGAACTGGAAAAGATCGGGAAATCGCTGCAGATCCGTTTAAGCAGCTACAATGAGAACCTGACTGCCCTTGCGGAATACAGTGAGCTGCCGGTGAAAGAAGAGGTGGAGTGGCAGGAAGATTTTGCAGCAATGGACACACAGAGTCTTCGGAATTTTAAAGGGATTTTACTGCGTGATTACAATAAGTACCGGGGCGATCGGCGGGAAGCCAGGGAACAGCTTGTGTATGTGTTAAATGCAGTTGTGCGTTTGGAGCAGTTTCAGGAGGATTTCTACCGAAAGCCCTTAGAGGCCATGCTGGAACTGTCAGGAGACGCGCGGCAGGTGCAGAGGCAGTTGGATACCACGATACAGTCTTATCAGAATCTGATGGAGAAACTGGAGGTGGACATTTCCCTGGTGGAAAAAGAGAAGAATAAGATTGTGGAGCTTTTAGAGGAATATCTTAAGGAAGTCCACCAGAATCTTGGGAAAATTGACCATAATTCCACTATTGCCATCCGGGAGCGTCCGGTGAAAATGTTGAAGATTCAGCTTCCCTCCTGGGAGGAAAATGAGAGCCTTTACCATTTAAGGCTGGAGGATTTCATTGATGAGCTGACCAAAAAGGGCATTGCAATTTTTGAAAAAAATGAGAATGCCCAGGAGTATTTCGGCGTTCAGATGACCACACGGAACCTGTATGATACGGTGGTGGGAATCGGAAATGTGCAGATCCGCCTGTACAAAGTGGAGGAGCAGCGGGAATACCCCATTACCTGGGCAGAGGTTGCCAGAAATTCCGGCGGGGAAGGTTTTCTGTCTGCTTTTGTCATACTTTCAAGCCTTCTGTATTTTATGCGCAAAGATGATTCGGATCTCTTTGCAGACAGAAATGAGGGCAAGGTGCTTCTGATGGACAATCCTTTTGCACAGACCAATGCTTCCCATCTGCTGAAGCCTTTGATGGATATGGCGAAGAAGACCAATACCCAGTTAATCTGCCTGACCGGGCTTGGCGGGGAGTCCATTTACAACCGATTTGATAATATCTATGTGCTGAACCTGGTGGCGGCAAGCATCCGCCAGGGCCTGCAGTATCTGAAAGGGGAGCATATGCGGGGGAGCGAGCCGGAGGAAATGAGCGTGTCGCAGATTGAAGTGGTGCAGCAGGAACTGGTATTTTAATGGAGCCGGGAAGGGACTGTCGGGAAATGAATTTACGGGCAATCCATGGTTGTGATTCTTCCAACATCACAACCATGGATTGCCCGTAAATTTCATTTCCCCGCAGCCCCTTTGTATTTGAATTTCAGGAATGATATTCTGTAATCGAAAGAAGCTGTTGTCAAAATTATGTTTCTATCAATTGTTATCGGGACAGATTTTGCTTCATGATATTCTTCCATAGAGTTTTATCCGGGTCGGCAATGGGTTTTGGGCCTTTATGATCAAAAGCCCAGTGGATTCTTTTCAGCAGTTCATCGGAAGAAAAAGGTTTCAGTATGTAATCGCAGATTCCCAGCTTTGCGCTTGCCAGAACAAAATCTTTATCTTCCACGCCGGTAAGCATAATCACCGGTATGTTTTCCCGATCCTTCATCCTGCGGATTTCTCTCAGAGTTTCAATTCCATCTTTTGGAGACATCTGGATGTCCAGCAGAATCAAATCCGGCCTTTCCAGCTCCAGAAATTTCAGGGCCCGCACGCCTGAATTGACTGTAAACACTTCATATTCATCCTTCAGGGTATTTGCAATTCTTGTCAGGACAATTGCAGTGTCATCCACCGCTAAAATGCATTTTTTAGACTTTCTGCCTAGTGTTAGACTCATTTGCGTTTTCCTCCTTTTCAAGTATGTCCAAAAGCTGGCCCAGCAGCTCTTCCGCATTGTCATCCTCGTATAATTTCAGTTGTTCCTGTATCTGCAAAAAATGTTCAGCAATTTTCTCTGGCATCTCATGAAGCAATGTTGCTTCTACCATCTCAGCACACTTCTGAGAGCGAAAGCGCTTCAGTTCTTCCAAAGCTTCTGCTGTCTGTTCTTTTAATTCTTGTATAGGCAGGGCAGGGAGTTTTTCTTTCCTGTTATGCTTCTGGCTGCGCTGATTCAGAAATTGCCCGATATTTGCCAGAAGTGTTTCATACTCTGCTAACAGCAGCGGAAACTGTTCGGTGATAAACTCCCGGTTCCTTTGTGCAGCGGCATTTTCCTGTGCACGGGCCAAATCTGAGACAGTCATAGCCCCGATATTGGCAGATGCGCTTTTTAGTCCATGCACTTCTATCTGGTAATGTGAAAGATCTGATTCCATAAGCTCGTGCAGAAGGCTGATTTTGCGTTTGCCGTCCATATAGTAGAGCTCCAGCAGTTCCGCGAAGCCTTCTTCATCACCGGAATAATATTGTATGGCTGCATTCATATCAATTCCGTCAATCTGGAATGCAGCAGGATCAAGCGGTATGGGTTCCTCGATTTTTTCTTTTGTATGCCTGTACTTCTCTGGAATCCAGCGAAGCAGCAGCTGGTTCAGCTCTTTTCTGTCAAGGGGTTTGGAAATGAAATCCTGAAAACCGCATTCCAGGAAGTGTTCCCGCATACCTTCCATGGCATTGGCGGTCAGCGCAACTATTACAGGGGCAGTTCCGTTTTCGCCGCAGTCCCTGCGGATTATTTCCGCCGCTTCAATGCCGTCCATGCCGGGCATCATGTGATCCATAAAAATAATATCATATCGGACGTCATGTACCAGTTTGATGGCTTCCGGCCCGCTGTCTGCTTCGGTCAAATCAAAAGCGTAATTTTTCAGAAAGCCTCTGGCTACTTTGCGGTTGATTGCATTATCATCAACTATGAGCGCTTTCACGCCAGGGGCAGTGAAAGTGTCTGTGATTTTCTGTTCTGTCTGGGGAAGATCCTGCAGTTGTGAAACAGGGCGCCTGTCTGTAATTTTCTGCGGGATAGTGATGGTTACGGCGGTTCCCTTCCCATAGACGCTTTCCACTTCAATAGAGCCGTTCATCAGTTCCACCAGATGCTTTACAATGGCAAGCCCCAGCCCGGTGCCTTCCGCGCTTCGGTTCCGTTTGGAATCCACCTGCTGGAAGTCTTCAAAAATTTTCTCAAGATCCTCTTCACGAATGCCGCATCCGGTATCTTCCACATAGAAAATCAGCAGCTCCTCATCCTCATTCTTTCCGGGCTTTCCGGTGATATATGCACGCACATAACCCTTTTGCGTAAACTTAACTGCATTGTTTAGAATATTAATCAGGATTTGTTTGATTCTGCCGTCATCACCGCAGTAACCGCATGGAATTGTTTCATCGCATTCATACTTGAGAATAATCCCCCGCTGGGAGGCTGCCATATCCATGATGCCTATAATTTCGTTTGCCAGGACTTTTATGTAGTAGTCCACATAGATCAGTTCCATTTTGCCTGCTTCTACTTTGGACAGATCAAGGATATCATTGATGATTGCCAGAAGGCTTTTCGCAGCAGATTGCACATCCTTAGCATGGGCATAAATTTCGGTATCTGCGCATTCTTCCATGATAATGTCATTCAGGCCGATGATAGCGTTCATGGGTGTACGTATTTCATGGGACATATTGGCAAGAAATTCGCTTTTTGCAATGCTTGCTTTTTCTGCCTGCCGGCGCACACGCTTGATTTCGTTGATATAAGCTTTTGTATCAGTCATATCCAGAATTAAAATCACGCAGCCCTGTTTTTTTCCGTTTTCATCTATGATATGCTTGCTGTGGCTTTCATAATGCCGTTCGTTAATGGTAAAGTTCTGGGGAATGTCTTCATAGAGCAGTTCTTCCCGGAAATCCTCCACTACCCGAATGTTTTCCCCCAGCTTATGGGCGGGCAGGCGAGTAAAGATATTTGCCGCGGCTTTGTTATAGCTGACCAGCCGATTATGGTCATCCAATGTGATGATTCCGTCCCCCAGGCTTTCCAGGACTTTTGCTGCTGCCAGATGGCGGAAATCATAATTCCGCCGGCTCCAAATCACGATGACTACCAGGGACATGGAGATGGTAAGCGTTACCGGCGTCAGATCGAATACTTTCACCAATTTGCAGACATAGGCGATCAGCATAATAACAGGAAGGGCGGAAATTCCAAGAATCGTCCAATACTGACGGTTTACCTGTTGATCGGAGCGTCCGCGGATAGCGCTCAGCAATGTGTAAATGCATAGGGTATAGGGAATGATAATACGGCTGAACATAAAAAATATATACAGCGGGCCGTAGCTAATGCTGATATAATGAAATCCATCTGCATCTGCCAGCCACTGGACGTCCTGATAGAAAAGGCCGTTCCAGTTAAAAAAGACGGAAGGCAGAACAAAGAAATTGATGGCGCCGAGAATGTTCAATAGCATTTTCGGCGGAGCAATATAACAGTAAGTATAAAGAAACCAGCAGTAGCACAGAGGAACATAAACAGATCCTAGATTTTCCACGGTGACTGCTGTTACAGCGGCTTCCAGCCCTGGCGCAGTCAGTTCCAATAAATATCCGATATTTTGTACCAATGAACCGCACAGGATCAGGATCAGCAGCTTTTGCTCTCTGGCTCCGTCCCCGTTCAGAAGAAGGAGCAGCGCTACCATAGTCAGGCATACGCCGAAACATTCCAATAAAATAACTGAATTTACCATAGTGCCTTCCCGCCTCTTTGCGGCTTTCAGGGCCGGTATGAGGGCTTATTACTTATTTTTGCAACGCAGGGCCGGATCTTTGCCCGTATGGGCATATGGCAAAGAATAATATAATTTTGACGAGTCCGTCATACATCGGATCTTCGCCCGTATGGGCATGTGGCAAACGCTGCAGAATATTTCATTCTAAAAATACAATATTACAATTTTGTGTTGATGTCAAGAAATAGCATGTGAATCCCGGAATTTGCTGCCGCCATTAGTTACTATTCACGGTCAAAATGCGTAAACAAAATGAAATAAGAAAAAAGTTCTGGTATTTTTTATAGAAGTATGATATAATCTCAAAATGATTGTGAATGAAAATATCAGCAACCTAATGATAGAATATAAGAATTACCACATATATATAAGGAGGAAATAATAGGAATGAGCGTACAGGTAGAAAATTTGGAGAAGAATATGGCAAAACTTACCATAGAGGTTCCGGCGGAAGAACTGGAGAAAGCAATCCAGGCGGCATATATGAAGATGAAAGGCAGAATCAGCCTTCCGGGATTCCGTAAAGGGAAGGTGCCGAGACATATGGTTGAGAAAATGTATGGCGTGGAAATCTTTTATGATGACGCTGTGAATGACCTTCTTTCCAAAGAATATCCGAAGGCTGCAGAAGAATCCGGTTTGGAAATTGTTTCCCGTCCATCCATTGACGTGGAACAATTAGAGAAAGGGAAGAATTTTATTTTCACTGCGGAAGTTGCAGTGAAACCGGAAGTCACCCTTGGAAAATACCTGGGCGTTGCCGTGAAGAAGACAGATGTTTCCGTAACAGAAGAGGAAGTTACTGCTGAGGTAGAGAAGGAAAGAGAGAGCAATGCAAGAATGATTACTGTGGAGGATCGGGCAATAGAAGAAGGAGACACCGCAGTGATTGATTATGAAGGCTATACAGACGGCGCAGCATTTGAAGGAGGAAAAGGAGAGAACCATTCTCTGGTAATTGGTTCCCATTCCTTTATTGATACCTTTGAGGAGCAACTGATTGGAAAACATACAGGGGATGACGTAACAGTCCATGTTACTTTCCCGGAAGAATACCATGCGCCGGAACTGGCAGGCAAGCCGGCAATGTTCCAGGTTAAGATCAATGAAATCAAGGCAAAGGAACTTCCGGAACTGGATGATGAATTTGCGCAGGATGTGTCAGAATTCGATACCCTTGCCGAGTATCGGGAAAGCCTTCGGGAGAAACTGACGGAGCGCAAGGAGAATGAAGCAAAACGCTCAAAAGAAGAAGAAGCAATTCAGAAAATTATAGAAGATGCCCAGATGGAGATTCCGGATGCCATGGTTGATACCCAGGTAGATTCCATGATTGACAATTTTGCAAACAGAATCGCACAGCAGGGTATAACTTTTGAGCAGTATCTGCAGTTTACCGGAATGACAGAAGAGAAACTTGCAGAGCAGATGCGTCCGGATGCATTGAAGCAGATTCAGTCCAGTCTGGCGCTAGAAGCAGTTGCCGAAGCTGAGAATATTGAAGTGTCCGAAGAGGATGTCAATGAAGAGATTGAGAAGATGGCAGAGATGTACGGCATGGAGGCGGATAAGCTGAAAGAGTACATGGGAGAGAGTGAGAAGGAATCCATGAAGAAAGATCTGGCTGTCCAAAAAGCTGTAGATTTGATTGTGGAGCAAGCAGAAGAACAGGCAGAATAAATAGAGCAGAGACAGGATTTTTCAGGCGGCGGTCTAAGCCGAAAATATTCTGTATCCGGGGATTTGGAGAATAAGGAGGAAGTTAGAATGAGTTTAGTGCCTTATGTCGTAGAACAAACCAGCAGAGGCGAGCGGTCTTACGATATTTATTCCAGACTGCTGAAAGACAGGATTATTTTTTTGGGAGAAGAAGTCAATGAAGTGACGGCAGGGTTGGTAGTGGCGCAGCTTCTGTTTCTGGAATCGGAAGATCCGGGAAAAGATATCCATTTGTATATCAATTCCCCGGGAGGAGTGGTAACCGCCGGACTTGCAATTTATGACACTATGAATTATATCAAGTGTGATGTGGAAACTATCTGTATCGGACTGGCTGCAAGCATGGGAGCATTTTTGCTTGCAGGGGGAACCAAAGGAAAACGTTTTGCCCTTCCTAATGCAGAGATTATGATTCATCAGCCCTCTGGCGGAGCGAAAGGCCAGGCGACAGATATTCAGATTGTTGCAGACAATATTCAGAAAACAAAACACAGATTGAATACGATCTTATCTGAAAATACAGGGAAGCCGTATGAAGTAATTGCTGCAGATACCGAGCGGGACAACTATATGTCTGCGGAGGAAGCAAAAGAATACGGATTGATTGATGGTGTAATTACAAACAGAAAGTAGAATGAGGGGACAGCGCGCTTTTGCCACTGTCCCCTGTGTGAATGTTAAAAATAACTGGAATAATGGGGTGAAGAAATGGCTGGTAGAATGGATGACAGAATCCGTTGTTCTTTTTGCGGGAAGACAGACGGACAGGTTCGCAAATTAATTGCAGGGCCCAACGGTGCATATATCTGTGATGAATGCGTGGATATCTGTGCAGAGATTATTGAAGAGGAATTGTTGGAAGAAGAGGAACCGGCGCCGCAGCAGCAGGAAGAAATAGAAGAAATAAATCTTTTGAAGCCGGTGGAGTTAAAAGCATTCCTGGATGAATATGTTATTGGGCAGGAAGAGGCCAAAAAGGTGCTTTCCGTTGCCGTATATAATCATTATAAAAGGATTTTGGCGCCGCCTAATCTGGGTGTGGAGCTGCAAAAGAGCAATATCCTGATGCTGGGGCCTACCGGATGCGGGAAGACACTGCTGGCTCAGACGCTTGCGCGTATCTTGAATGTGCCGTTTGCCATTGCGGATGCAACCGCTTTGACGGAGGCGGGTTACGTGGGAGAAGATGTGGAAAATATACTGCTGAAGATCATTCAGGCGGCGGAATATGATATTGAACGCGCCCAGCGGGGGATTATTTACATTGATGAAATTGATAAGATAACCAGGAAGTCGGAAAACCCTTCCATTACCAGAGATGTATCCGGGGAAGGCGTGCAGCAGGCCCTTTTGAAGATTCTGGAGGGAACAGTTGCCAGTGTTCCTCCTCAGGGAGGAAGAAAGCATCCCCAGCAGGAGTTGCTGCAGATTGACACTACGAATATTCTGTTTATCTGCGGCGGAGCCTTTGAAGGGCTGGATAAGATTGTGGAGAACAGGATGGATCAGAAGTCCCTGGGATTCAATGCGGAAATTGCAGATAAAAGAGAGAAAGATCAGGGATTGATTTTAAAACAGGCGCTGCCCCAGGATTTTGTGAAGTTTGGACTGATTCCGGAGTTTGTGGGACGTGTTCCGGTGACGGTTTCTCTGGATGCATTGGATAAAGATGCTTTGGTGCGGATTTTAAAAGAGCCGAGAAATTCTCTGATCCGCCAGTATGAGGCCCTATTTGAGTTAGACGGCGTATTGCTTACCTTTGAAGAGGATGCTATTGAAGCAATTGCTGAGAAAACCTTAAAACGGAAAACAGGGGCCAGAGGCCTTCGGGCAATTGTGGAGAAGGTGCTGATGGATTTGATGTATCGCGTACCTTCGGATGAGTCAATTACCCATTGCAATATTACAAGGGCAGCTGTAGAAAATGAACGGGCAGTGGAAATTGCATTTGGCAGCGAAAGCAAGTCTGCCTGAGGAGAGATAAAATGAAGGAAGAGAACAGAAATATTCCGGCAGTGGCACTACGGGGAATGACCATACTCCCCGGTATGGTGGCACATTTTGACGTGAGCAGAAGCAGATCTGTCCGTGCAGTGGAAGCTGCGATGATGAAAGATCAGACTGTCTTTCTGGTAACCCAGAAAAATGTTGAGAAAGAAGACCCGGAACTGGAGGATTTATACGGTATCGGCATTATTGCAGTAATTAAGCAGGTGATTAAATTACAGAATAATGTTGTCCGGGTACTGGTAGAGGGAGAAACCCGCGCCCGTCTGAATGAAATGGAATGGGGAGAATATTTGATTGCAGAGGTGGAGCCGCTGCAGCGGGAAGAAGAGATGCTTCCGGCGGAGATTCAGGCAGCTATGATCCGGGGAATTCAGGAGACGTTTACCCGTTACTGCCTGATGAATCCCAAGCATGGAAAAGAGCTTGCAAGACAGATGGTGGAGATTGCGGATCTGGAGAAATTGCTGGATTATATTGGAAACAATCTTTCGGTGGGATTTGAAGATAAGCAGAAGATTCTGGAAGCGCAGACTATGCAGGAGCGGTATGAAACCTTGATGATTATCCTTCTGAACGAGATTAACATTATTCAGATCAAGACAGAGTTCCAGACAAAGGTAAAGGAAAAAGTTGATAAGAATCAAAAAGAATATATTCTGCGGGAACAGATGAAGCTGATTCGGGAAGAGCTGGGAGAGGATAATACCGTATCTGAGGCAGACCACTTTTTGGAGGAATGCAAAAAACTGGATGCAGACGAGGAAGTCAAGGAAAAGCTGGAGAAAGAGATTGAGCGTTTTAAGAATGTTTCTCTGAATTCCTCTGAAAGCGCGGTGATTCGCGGATATATTGAAACCATTCTGGAACTTCCCTGGAACAAATCATCCAAGGACAACAGGAATTTGGAGGATGCAGAACGGATTCTGGACGAGGACCATTATGGAATGGAAAAGGTGAAAGAGCGTATGTTGGAATTTCTGGCAGTGCGGAATCTCACCAAAAAAGGCGACAGCCCCATTATCTGTCTGGTGGGCCCGCCCGGCACAGGCAAAACCAGTATCGCCAAATCTGTGGCTCGGGCTTTGGATAAGAAATATGTGAGAATCAGCTTGGGCGGCGTCCGGGATGAAGCGGAAATCCGAGGTCATCGGAAAACTTATGTGGGAGCTATGCCTGGCCGGATTGCCAATGGACTGAAAAATGCCGGCGTCCGCAATCCCCTGATGCTTTTGGATGAAATAGATAAAATCAGCAGCGACTATAAAGGGGATACGGCCTCTGCTTTGCTGGAGGTATTAGACAGTGAGCAGAACAGCAAGTTTCGGGACCACTATGTGGAATTGCCATTGGATTTGTCTGAAGTGCTGTTTATCGCTACAGCCAATTCCCTTCAGACAATCCCAAGGCCTCTGTTGGATCGTATGGAGATTATTGAGGTCAGCAGCTATACGGAAAATGAAAAGGCCCATATTGCCAGGGAACACCTGATTGCTAAGCAGATGGAGAAAAACGGCCTGCAGGAGGGACAGTTGTCTATCAGTGACAATGCTTTGGAGAAGTTAATCCGCGGTTATACCAGAGAAGCCGGCGTCCGCAACCTGGAACGTAAAATTGGTGAGATTTGCAGAAAAGCTGCCCGGGAGATATACCAGAAAAATAAAAAGACAGTAAAAATAACAGAAAACAGCCTGGAAAAATTACTGGGAAAAGAAAAGTACAATTTTGACTTAATTAATGAAACAGATGAAATCGGAATTGTGCGTGGACTGGCCTGGACCAGTGTAGGAGGAGATACGCTGCAGATTGAGGTAAACATTATGCCGGGCAAAGGAGAGTTCCAGCTTACCGGCCAGTTGGGAGATGTGATGAAGGAATCTGCCAAGGCTGGAATCAGTTATATCCGTTCTGTCAGCGAACAGTATGGAATTGACAAAGAATTTTTCCAGGAATGGGACATTCATATTCACATTCCGGAAGGCGCGGTGCCCAAGGACGGGCCTTCTGCCGGAATTACCATGGCCACAGCCATGCTCTCCGCTATCACCAGGCGGAAGGTCCGTAAAGATGTGGCCATGACGGGAGAGATTACGCTGAGAGGCAGGGTGCTTCCCATCGGCGGTTTGAAAGAAAAAACCCTTGCGGCCAAAAATGCCGGAATCAAGACCATCTGCGTGCCTAAGAAAAACGAGCCGGATATCAGCGAGATCGCTCAGGAAATAAAGAGAGGGCTGGAGATCGTGTTTGTGGAAAATATGGAACAGGTGTTGGATGTGGCTTTGGTGAAATGATAGAGACAGTAATAAAATGCTGATTTATACTCATGAGCATACTTATTTGCCAAATCATTTGCTTTTTCCTCAAAGCTGTGAAAGATCTGTCGGCAAATGATTTCGCTCACGGGTATAACAGTAAGAATGCTGTCTGGCAGGAAAACATAAATACGATAATCAGGAGGGAAGAAATGGTCATTAAATCAGTGGAATTAGAGACGGTATGCGGAATTACCAGTGAGCTGCCGGATACAGACAAGCCGGAGGTGGCCTTTGCCGGGAAATCCAACGTAGGGAAATCTTCTCTGATTAACGGTCTGATGAACCGGAAGGCTCTGGCCCGAACCTCCGCTCAGCCAGGCAAGACACAGACCATCAATTATTATAACATAAACAACTGTATGTATCTGGTGGATCTGCCGGGATACGGCTATGCCAAAATAACCCTCAGGGAGAAAGAAAAATGGGGGAGAATGATAGAGAATTACCTGCATACTTCCAGGCAGTTAAAGGCAGTTTTCTTACTGATCGATATCCGCCATGAACCCTCCGATAACGATCGGCAGATGTATGACTGGATTGTATACCAGGGTTTTGATCCGATTATTATTGCAACCAAATCCGATAAAGTCAGCCGCAGAAAACTGCCGGATCATATCCGAATGATTCGAGAAGGACTGAACTTAAAGAGCGGCACGCCGCTGTTTCCCTATTCTGCCCTGACCAAACAGGGAAAAGAGGAAATCTGGGAGTATATGGATGAACTGTTGGGGTTATTCGATGAGAATGCAGGAAATGTGTCAAAGCGATCGGAAAATAATGGGAATTCTGCCATTGTTTCCAGTACAGGGCATCAGAAGGCCGGTGAATTTGTTTCTGCAAGTGGAACGAAGGGCATATCGGAACAGGCTGCGGAAACTCCGGCAAGGAAACCTAGAAGAAAAGCCGAAGATCTTCCCAAGAAATTATTGAAGAAAAAGAAAGCGGCAAAAGCCGGAAAGAAAAAGAAATCTGCAAAAACGGGAGGAAAGCGTGAAAAGAAATAAATATCGTTTTGTATGTTGTATGCTGCTTGCCATTGCTTTGGCAAGCGGTATTTTTACTAAGTCATATCTGAATTTTGAAGAGGCTGGCAAAGCCGGAGGGGAGCTCAGGATTGTTACCTCTTTTTATCCTGTCTACATTGCCGCGGAAAATGTGGTGGGAAACTGTGAGGGAGTGGTCCTGGAAAATCTCAGTGAGCCTCAGACGGGATGCATGCATGACTATCAGCTTACTCCGCAGGATATGATTCTATTATCTAAGGCAGATTTATTTTTGGTAAACGGCGGCGGAATTGAAGGGTTTCTGGCAGAGGTGGGTGAGGCATATCCTGAACTTGCAACCTGTCAGGTTACAGATGGAATTGCCCTGATGGAAGAAAATACGCATCTGGAGGAAGAGATTCATCTGGAAGAGGATATTCATTCAGATGAGGATATTCATCAGCCGGAAGAGGTTCACGTTCATGGTGAAGAGAACGCCCATGGCTGGATGGATACCCGGATCTATGGGGAGATGGTAAGGAATATTGCAGATTTTATCAGTAAGGCAGATCCGGAGCATAGAGAAATTTATCAGGAAAATGCCAGAAGTTATTGTGCCCAAATAGAAGAGTTGACCAGACAGATAGAGGCAGTAAAGGCAGATATTGCAGAAGGGATCAGCGTAGTGATTTTCCATGAAGCTTATGAATATACAGCGGAACAATACGGCCTGCATACGGCCTATTGCCTGGATCTGGATGAAGAGCGGCAGGTCAGCGCCGGGGAAGTGGCAGATTTGATGGAAGAAATAGAAAAAAATCAGGTATCCCTTGTGTTGGCGGAAGAATTATATGGGAAAGATATGGGTGAGACGGTGAGTCAGGAAACGGGGTGCCGGGTCTGCTATCTGGATACGCTGGTGCGGGGAGATTATAATCCGGACAGCTATTTGGAGGCCATGCAGAATAATATTGATTTGATGAAGCAGGCGCTGGAACGTCAAACGTGTTCTGAAAACTGAGTTGCAGGTCTTAGATTAGGAGATGAAAAATGAGAAAAATAGTGAAACCCTGCGGACTCCATTGTATTAAGGTAAAACATCTGGGGGTGTCGCTGGGGCAGCAGGTAATTTTAGAGGATATCAACCTGCACATTCACTGCGGCAGTTTAAATGCAGTGATTGGACGGAACGGGGCCGGAAAATCCACGTTGATTCGCGCAATTTTAGGGGAAACAGCCCATACCGGGACAATTGAATTCAAAGATCGGGAAAATGGGCGAATTCAGAAGATGAAAATCGGCTATGTCCCTCAGGCTATGAATATTGAGAAGCAGACGCCCGTCAGTGTCTATGATATGATTGCTTCCTATCACAGCAATGTGCCGGTCTTTCTGAAAAAAAGCAGAAAGATGACGGAGAAGATTCTGGAGTGCCTGAAAATATTTGAAGCGGATTATTTGCTGAATCAGCAGGTCTGCAACTTGTCCGGCGGAGAGCTGCAGAGGGTGCTGCTTTCCATGGCGATACTGGATTCTCCGAATTTGCTGCTCTTGGATGAACCGGTTTCAGGAATTGATCAAAACGGCATGGAACTGTTCTATCAGACCATTTACAGGCTCAAGGAGAATTACGATCTGGCGATCATCCTGATTTCCCATGATTTGGACTATGTCAGGCGGTATGCGGATAAGGTAATCCTTCTGGATAAAACCGTACTGCGGCAGGGGAGTGTAAAAGAGGTGTTTCAAAGCCAGGAATTTGCCGAAGTATTTCAGGCAGGGGCTTAGGAACTGTCTCAAAATAACTTCCCATATTCCTTGTCTTTTTCTCCGCTTGCATCGTTCAACAATCAGTTACATAGCCCGCTATGCACCCGATTGTTGAACAATGCCATCGAAGAAAAATAAGATTATGCTCTGGCGCTGCAGGTAGAAAGGAGTGAGATTAAGAAATGAAAATGTTTTCCTGGCTGCAGTATGATTTTATGAGGTTTGCTTTTATGGCAGTTTTGATTATCACGCCTCTTTTTGGACTGATGGGTACGATGATTGTCAATCGGAAAATGGCGTTTTTTTCTGATGCGTTAGGCCATTCGGCATTGACGGGCATCGCCGTGGGCGTTGTGTTTGGCGTGGAAAATACCAATCTTTCCATGGTTGTGTTTGCCATTGTGTTTGCCCTGCTGTTGAATCAGATCAGCAGCCGAGTGGCGGCTTCCACGGATACGGTGATCTCTGTGTTCTCTTCTTTCAGTATTGCCCTGGGTCTGGCAATACTGTCCAAAGGCGGAAATTTCAGCAGGTATTCCAGTATTCTGGTTGGGGATATTTTAAGCATTACACCTCAGGAAATAGTATATCTTGTTTTTATTTTTGTTGTTACACTTGTGTTCTGGCTGTTTGGATTCAATAAGCTTTTGGCTGTAAGCCTGAACCGCACACTGGCGAAAAGCCGTCATATTTCTGCGTCCTGGATGGAAAATCTTTTTGCTGTGCTGACGGCGCTGATTGTGATGGTGTCCATCAAGTGGGTAGGGATTCTGATTATCAATGCCCTGTTGATTCTTCCGGCGGCTTCTGCCCGCAATATTTCTGAAAATATGCGGGAATATCATTTCTTTTCTATTTTGTTTTCTGTATTTTCCGGCGTGTTGGGGCTGGTGGTTTCCTATTATGTGAATGTGGCTACGGGTCCGGCCATTGTGATATTGGCTTCAGTGATTTATTTTGTGACTTATGTGTGGGGAAGGAAGCATAACATTTAAAGGATTTTATTTCAGTATTTCATTGAATATCCATATCCTGTCTTTACGAACGTATTTCCTTATGGTAGAATAGCATCGGGCAGATCAATCCCCTGTATTATACTAAGCGTCGAAAAAACTGACGCTAAGTATGACAATATGCACACAGCCGCACAAAGGAAAAGTTTAACTATATAGAAAGGAAGCGCAGCCGCGCAGAGAACATGAGTGAAAAGATTTTGGCAATAGCAGCGGGACACGAGATTACAGAGAAGGAGCTGAACAATCTTATCAGCAATTATCCGCCGGAGCAGCAGATTTATATGTCCAGCCCCCAGGCGAAGCAGCAGGTATTGGAACAGTTGATTGCTTTCCATTTGTTCCATAAGATGGCAGTGGAAGAGGGGATTACCAAATCTCAGGAATATGAGGAAATGGTGAAGAAGTTAAAGGTGGAATTAGCAAGTCATATGGCAGCTACCAGTGTGGTGGAAGGAATTAAAATCAGCGAAGAGGCAGAGAAGAAATATTATGAGGAGAACCAGGCGGCTTTTCAAGAGAAGCCTCAGGTCAGTGCAAAACACATTCTGGTTGAGACGAAGGAAGAGGCAGAACAGGTGGCAAAAGAAATTGAGCAGGGCCTTGGATTCGAGGAAGCGGCCGGGAAATATTCCACCTGCCCTTCCAAAGACAAAGGAGGAGACCTTGGGTATTTTACCAAAGGACAGATGGCGCCGGAATTTGAAAAAGCAGCGTTTGAGGGAGAAATCGGGAAAGTCATCGGGCCTGTGGAAACTCAGTTTGGATGCCATCTGATTCTGGTGGAAGATAAGAAGGAAGCAAGTGTCCGGCCTTTTGAAGAGGTGCAGGCGAAGATCCATCAGCAGTTAATTCAGGGCAGGCAGCAGGAAGCTTATAATGCGAAAGTAAAGGAATTAGAAGCTGTTTATGGAGTAGAGCGTAAGGAATTATAGGAAAACGCCTGCCGGCTTTCTGCTGGCGATGCAGTGCGGGAGCGGCGGGAGACAGGAGCGGCAGTATGAAACAGTCTACGAAATATTTGAAGATATTGGTCAACTTAATGGTAGCCCTGGCCACCATCTTATGTTTTTGTTTTCTTTTGCCGAAACTGCTGATATTTTTTATGCCTTTTGTGGTTGGGTGGGTGATTTCCATGATTGCAAACCCCTTGGTGCGCTTTTTGGAAAAAAGAGTGAAAATTATCAGAAAGCACGGCTCCATGATGATTATTATCGGTGTATTGGCGGCAGTCATTGGTCTGGGGTATTTAGGAATTTCCCGTTTGGCGGTAGAGGCGGGGCATTTAATCACCAATCTTCCCAGGATGTATGCAAACCTTCAGGAAGATTTCGAGGAAATCGGTGAGAATTTAGAAGTGTTTTACCAGCGTTTGCCCAAAGATACCCAGAAAAACCTGGAAGAAGTGGGTACGGAGCTGACGGGATATCTTGGGGGTTTGGTTCAGGCTATCGGAGAGCCCACCTTTGACGCCGCAGGGAATTTTGTCAAAAATGTGCCGGGAACGCTGATTGCTATGATTATGAGCTTGCTTTCCGCTTATTTTTTCACTGCGGAACGGGACGCAATTTTAGCGGAGCTGAAAAAAGCGGCGCCCTCCGGCGTCTGGAACCGGGTGGCAGGCGTGGTTAATGATTTGAAACGGGTTGTGGGAGGATATTTCAAAGCACAGTTTAAAATCATGGGCGTTGTTTATGCGCTGCTGGTCATCGGGCTTTTTATTCTGAAGGTGGACTATGTGCTGCTGGTGGCTTTTGCAATTGCATTTCTGGATATGCTGCCCTTTTTTGGGACAGGAACCGTACTGTGGCCCTGGGCGGCAATTAAAATATTGTCCGGTGATTATCAAATAGCCATCGGCCTGATGATACTCTATGCCGTGACCCAGATTGTGCGCCAGGTGATTCAGCCGAAAATAGTAGGGGATACCATTGGCATGAATCCTCTGGCAACGCTGATTTTTATGTATATCGGTTACAAAATCAGCAGTATTGTGGGTATGATTATTGCGGTGCCGATTGGTATGATTTTAATCAATTTATATCAGGCCGGTGTATTTGAGAATCAGATTCGGTGTGTCCGGGAGCTTGTAAATGACATTAACGAGTTCCGGAAGTTCTAATTTTTATAAGAATTCTTTTTCAGCAGCAAAAGCAGCGCGCCGGCGGCCATTACCGCCTGGCTTAACAGAATTCCCCACAGGTATCCTTTGATGCCGGCGGCGGGGATCAGAAACAGGACAAAGCCAATGCGGATTCCAAGCCCTGTCACATTCAGGAAAAAGGTGGAAGTGGTTTTCCCCAGTCCGTTTAAGATACTGTGCAGGGTTGTGGACAGGTACAGGAAAGGACAAATCCAGCCCAGAGTCACAATAAATGTGCCGGCAAGTTCATTTCCGAAGAGAAACTGTCCCATCCAGCGGCCCAGAAACAAAAACAGCATCGTGCATCCAAAGCCCAGAGACAGACTGTAGAAGCAGGTTCTTTTGATGAGGGTCAGGATGTAACGGTGTTCTTTTTTTTCCTGGGCCTCTGCAATGGCCGGAAGCAGCATGACGGATACGGAATTGGTGAGCACCGAAGGAAACAGCACCATAGGCAGCGCCATGCCGGTGAGAATGCCGTATACGCTTAAAGATTCGGAACCTGTGTAGCCGTATTGCCTGAGCTGTCCCGGAATCATAACGGCTTCCATGCTTTGTAAGATATTTACCAGGACCCGGTTGGCGCTTAAGGGAAGGGACATGAAAAAAATCTGCTTCATGGCCAGAAGACGGCTGCCCTGGTTTTTTTTCCGGCGCAGAAAACTGACGGAAAACAGAGTTGCAGCCAGTTCTCCCACTACCATGCCCCAGGTGACCAGGCTCAGGGAGATGGCATTGTGCTTTTCCATGGAAATTTCAAAGAAAAGCCATACGCTGGCAACCCGTGCCGTCTGTTCTAAGAGCTGCGAAGCGGCTGGAACGAAAGTTTTCTTCAGGCCATAGAAATAGCCGTTGATGCAGGCATGGATGGCGCCGAAGGGGATTGTGAAGGACAGGATCTGAAGCAGGGGGGCGCATCTTGGCTCTTCCAGGAAGCTGACGGCAATCCAGCCGGCAAACCGGTACAGAAAAGCCATGCAGCAAAGGGAAAGAGTTAAGGACAGCGTCAATCCGGCGGTCAGGTAGCATTTGTCATTACAGAAAGAGCTTTTTTTGGCGGAATTTGAGCCGGGGGTGTCAGCGGCAATGACTGCCTGCGCCACAAACCGGGAAATAGCGGTCTGAATGGCGGAGGAGGTCAGGGAAATCGTGAGCACGTGAATGGGAAAGGTAAGCTGATAAATTCCCATCCCCTCTGCACCAATTCGCTGAGAGAGGAATATTCTAAAGAAGAAGCCAATCAGACGGGAGAACAGCCCCGACAGTGTCAAAAGCAGCGTACCTGTAATCAGAGGATGGCTGCGCATAGAATTTAATTTCATAAAGTCACCAGGATTCCATTGAAGATTATTATCAATGTATGTGGAAACAGGAACCATAATACATAAAAAAATAAACTTGACAGCAGAATAAAATCATGGTACTATGCGATTGTACTAAATTCCGACTAAAATACTCGGGATTTAGGAGAAGGACAGCCGGCAATGGGATTGTGCGTGGTGCACGGTCGGTACCAGGCAGAAATGAGAGCATTTCTAATAGAGGTGACAGGGTGAAATTATCTACAAAGGGAAAATATGGGCTGAGGGCCTTTATTGATCTGGCAGTCTGCGGAGAAGAAGAACCGGTTTCTTTAAACAGCATTGCACAGCGTCAGGAGATTTCCGTCAGTTATCTGGAACAGTTGATGGCGAAGCTGAAAAAGGCAGGGCTTGTAAAAAGTGTCCGGGGCATCAACGGCGGTTACCAGGTGGCAAAGCCGGTGGAGGAGATTTCTGTGGGAGATGTGCTGCGGGCTTTAGAGGGGGATTTGACTCCGGTGGAATGTGCGGGAATTGACGGCAGCGGCAAAACGTCGTGCAGCGGTTCCTCCCAATGTGTCAGCAAAATTGTCTGGAAACGGATCAATGACAGCATCAATGATACGGTGAACAGCATTTATATTGGAGAATTGGTGAAGGAAAGCAAGAGACAGACTGAGAATTCTAAGACAGAGGTGTAAAATATGGGAAAAATGATTTATTTGGATAATGCAGCGACAACGAAAACAGCGCCGGAAGTAGTGGAAGCTATGCTTCCGTATTTTTCAGAATTTTATGGAAATGCTTCTACTGTATATGAGTTTGGCGGAAAAAGCAAAGAAGCCGTTTCCAAAGCAAGGGAAATTATTGCAAATGCCATCGGCGCCAAAGAAAATGAGATTTATTTTACTGCAGGGGGAAGCGAGTCGGATAACTGGGCCATCAAAGCTGCGGCAGAAGCATACAGGGGTAAGGGAAAGCACATTATTACCAGCAAGATTGAGCATCATGCAGTGCTGCATACCTGTCAGTGGTTAGAGCAGAGCGGCTTTGAGGTTACCTATCTGGACGTGGATGAATTCGGCGTGGTGAAGTTAGAAGAATTGAAAAAAGCCATCCGGCCGGACACCATACTGATTTCCATTATGTTTGCCAATAATGAAATCGGAACCATAGAGCCGGTGGAAGAAATCGGGAAAATCGCAAAGGAACAGGGTATTTTATTCCATACCGATGCAGTACAGGCATTCGGGCAGGTTCCTATTAATGTAGACGAACTGAATATTGACATGTTAAGCAGCAGCGGCCATAAGTTAAACGGGCCAAAGGGAGTTGGATTTTTGTATATCCGAAAGGGCGTGAAAATCCGTTCTTTTATCCATGGCGGCGCCCAGGAGCGGAAACGCCGGGCGGGAACGGAGAATGTGCCTGGCATCGTGGGATTTGGGAAGGCCGTAGAACTTGCCATGGCCAATATGGAAACGCGTACAGCCAAAGAGCGTGAATTGAGGGATTATCTGATGGAGCGGGTGCTGAAGGAAATTCCATTCAGCAGGATCAACGGTCACAGAACCAACCGCCTTCCCAATAACGTGAATATCTGCTTTCAGTTTGTGGAGGGAGAATCCTTGCTGATTATGCTGGATATGAAAGGAATCTGCGGATCATCCGGATCTGCCTGCACTTCCGGTTCCCTGGACCCTTCCCATGTGCTGCTGGCTATCGGGCTGCCTCATGAAATTGCCCATGGTTCCCTGCGGCTTACCCTGGGGGAAGACACTGACAGAGAAGATATTGATTACACGGTGGATGCGGTGAAAGAGATAGTTACACAGTTACGGGAAATGTCTCCGCTGTATGAAGACTATATGAAAAAGAATGGCCGTCAGGAGTGACTGTATTGCGGAAGCTGACTAAAATGACGTAAATTTTGATACGGAAAGAATCTGGAGGAAGAACAATGTATAGTGAAAAAGTGATGGATCATTTCAAGAATCCGAGAAACGTAGGAGAAATCGAGAATGCCAGCGGCGTTGGCACAGTAGGGAATGCAAAATGCGGCGATATTATGCGTATTTTTCTGGATATTGATGATAACGGAATCATCCGGGACGTTAAATTTAAAACTTTTGGCTGCGGTGCGGCTGTGGCTACCAGTTCCATGGCCACAGAACTGGTAAAGGGAAAAACCATACAGGAAGCGCTGCAGGTAACCAATAAAGCTGTGATGGAGGCCCTGGACGGACTGCCGCCGGTGAAAGTGCACTGTTCCCTGCTGGCGGAAGAGGCCATTCATGCAGCTCTTTGGGATTATGCAGAGAAAAACGGAATTCAGATTGAGGGGTTGGAGAAGCCCAAGAATGACATCAGTGAGGAAGAGGAAGAAGAGGATTATTAAAATCATATATGAAAAAAGAAAAAGTAGTGGTGGGAATGTCCGGCGGCGTGGATTCCTCTGTGGCGGCATGGCTGTTAAAAGAGCAGGGATATGAGGTCATCGGCGTCACCATGCAGATATGGCAGGATGAGGAAGAAAGGATACAGGAAGAGCAGGGCGGCTGCTGCGGCCTGTCGGCAGTGGATGATGCCAGGCGCGTGGCTGCAATGCTTGGCATTCCTTACTATGTGATGAATTTTAAATCAGAATTTAAGAAGAATGTCATGGAATATTTTGCGGCGGAATATGTACAGGGCCGTACGCCCAATCCCTGCATTGCCTGTAACCGCTATGTGAAATGGGAGTCTTTGCTCAGGCGCAGTATGGAAATAGGGGCGGATTATATTGCAACCGGGCATTATGCCAGAGTCCGTCAGTTGCCCAATGGAAGATATACGCTGCAGAAATCTGCCACGGAAGCGAAGGATCAAACATACGCCCTGTATAATCTGACTCAGGATCAGCTTGCCCATACGTTGATGCCGGTGGGGGATTATACCAAGGAAGAGATTCGCGCTATGGCAGGACAGATCGGCCTTCGGACAGCCAATAAGCCGGACAGCCAGGAAATCTGTTTTATTCCGGACGGGGATTATGCAGGCTTTATTGAGCGGGAGCTGAGTGGAGAAGCTCCTCTGCCGGGAAATTTTGTGACAAGCGCCGGGGAGATCTTAGGACAGCACAAAGGAATTACCCATTATACCATCGGCCAGCGCAAGGGCCTTGGCATCGCCATGGGATATCCGGTGTTCGTGACGGAAATCCGTCCGGAAACCAACGAGGTAGTGCTTGGCAGCAATGAAGAGGTTTTTGGGGATGTTCTGTATTGTAATCAATTGAACTTTATGTCTGTGCCGGATTTGGAGGGGGAGATGGAGGTTACGGCCAAAATCCGCTACAATCACAAAGGAGCGGCCTGCCTGGTAGAGAAAATTGAAGAGGATCGGGCAGTGTGCCGGTTTCCGGAGCCGGTAAGGGCTATTACTCCCGGACAGGCTGTGGTGTTTTATAATGAAGATATTGTAGTTGGGGGCGGGACGATATTGTGATTTGTCAGAGATTATTGAAGAAACAACCGAAGAGTCCGAGAGGGGGTAAAAAAGATTTTTCCAGAGATCCTCATTATTATGGAGTATCGAGTTTTCTGAAGAAAGAGATCATGGAACAGCTGATGAATTTTCCCAATCCCAGGAAAAAGATGGCAGTGGGATATGTACAGGACAAGGGAGGGCCTCAGGATACAAATATAAAGCGTCAGCATGTTTACTGGCCCGCATTTAATATTAATAAAACGCTGGAGAAATAAATGTGCCATTTGATGGGGCAGTCAGGAAATGAATTTACCTGCAATATATGCTGGAAAATCACAGCATATATTGCAGGTAAATTTTATTTTCCGGCTGCCCCTTTTCTTTCGGATTCAGAAATATTTTCAGGTATGGCTTTCAGCAGGTTTGATCAATATATGGAGTCGTTCTGGGTGCCGGGATGCGCCGCCATTCCCTGTTCCCAGCCAGCCTGTTCTCTGTAAGCTCTGGGTGTGCATCCCGTCCGCTTTTTGAACATTCTGCTGAAATAATATACATCCGGAATCCCGCATTTTTCCGCAATGATTTTAATGGGGAATTCCGTAGCTGTCAGAAGCTTTTTTGCCTGTTCCACCCGCTGACGGTTTACATAATCGGTGAGAGGAATTCCCACTTCCCGCTTAAACAGGGTGGAAAGGTAACTGGTGTTTACATTCAGAAGCTCTGCCATGGCGTTCAGGCTTAAATCGGAAGTCAGGTCGGCGCTGATATAAGTCATGATTTTCTGGGTCAGCAGGGAGTAGTCCTTCAGAGTATATTTGCGCACCATGCGGCAGTAATTGCGTACAAGCTGCAGTTGAATGGCGCTGCACTGCTCTCTGGTGGAAGCCTGCTCAATCAGTTTGACGTTCTGGTTGGAATGAGCATCAATGTGAATGGGGTGAACGCCCGCCTGTTCCACGGTTTTGCGCAGCAGCGTGTTAAAGGCGATGGCATAATCCTTGCGATCTCGAAGGTTGCTGGACAGCCGGTAGGGCAGGTTGCGCCCATTCAGCTTGGAAATAATATTCATGGCCTTGGATTCATTGCCGCTGGCCACTGCATCTAAAATCTGCGCTTCAATGGCATACCGTTCTTCGATCATACGGATATTCATCCGGGAATCTTCCATGTTGCTGTAATGGACATAAGTTTCATACCAACTGTCCATATCGTTAAAATCATTATAAACAATTTCGTATTTGCCTTCCCCAAAAATATAATTTCCAAGAGTTAGAAAAATATTGTTGTAAACTGTCGGTGTGGGAAATGAAGTCAGCCGCAGATAAAATCCCCGGAGGACGGACTGCTGGCTCTCCGGAATTTTCATTTTCCGGAAGACTTCGTTCAGGCGGGCAGGAGACATTTCCTCAAACAGCACAGGGCCGCAGATCATCAGTTCACGGCTGTCCGGAATGCAAAAGATTGTATAAGTGCAGTGGAGGGTGTCCTTGAGGTAATAAATGGTATTTTGTTTCACCTGCTCCAGGTAAATCTGAATAAAATCATGGTCATTGTTTTCCAGAATCGTAGCGCGCAGTCCAAAGTCCAGCCAGGAATAATCTTCGCAGGGCAGAGTTACGCAGTTTACGGGAATTGTATTATTTTTTAGTAAATCCTGTACAAAGGATAATATCTGTTCTATTTGTCTCAACTTCTTTCTTTTATGGTGGGATTTAACCGCCGGAGTCATATGTGAGCGTGGTTTGAAAATATTTGATGTGAATAAGTTCCCCCTTTCTTTTCTCTGACAGTACCAGGAAATTTTTTATTTATTTTTGCACATTTTTCAGGTGAAATCAACGCAAAATAAAAATAATGCAAAAAATGCTAAAAATCGTATCTCGTCAAAAAATGCTAATATATGTAGGATTGTACCTGTACATAACTGACAAAGTATGACAGGAAAAAACAGTGCAAATTGTATAAAGTGACGTATAAAAGCAAGTCCATATGGAAAAATATTGTAGAAAATAAAAGTTAGGAGGAAAAGACATGAGAAACACAATCAATCTGAACAGGGAGTGGAAATTTTCCAAGGAAAATGAAAGGCTGCCGGAAACAATGCCTCAGGACTGGCTGGAGGTGGATCTGCCCCATACCTGGAATGCAGTGGACGGCCATGACGGCAACGGAAGCTATGACAGAGGGTGCTACTGGTATGCCAAAACCTTTGAGACGCCGAAGCAGCCATTAAAGGGAGGCCGCATTTTCCTTGAAATTCTGGCGGCAGGGCAGCAGGCTACCGTCTATGTCAACGGCAAGGGGGAATATTATCACGAAGGCGGTTACTCGATTTTCCGGGCAGATATTACTGAAGCCTGTAAGGAAGAGGGGGAAAACCTTCTGACGATTGCATGCAGCAATGAGAATAAAAGCAGCGTCTATCCCCAGTCAGCGGACTTTACCTTTTACGGCGGACTTTACCGAGGCGTGAACTTAATCAGCGTGCCCGAGGCTCACTTTGATTTGGAGCACTGGGGCAGCAGCGGATTTATGGTGACGGCCGTTCCCTGTGACTGCGGCGGAGCGAAATTCAAGCTGGAATCCTGGCCGGTGCATGCAGATGAGAATTTTACCGTGTTATACAGCATCAAAGACGCCGGCGGCAGGGAGGTTGCCAATGCGGTGCGCCCTGCAGACAGCACGGCAGTGGAGGTCTATGTACCGGACGCCATTCTGTGGGATTGCGACAATCCTTATCTGTATACAGTGACAGCAACCCTCCAGAGACGGAATGAAGCTTACGATGAAGTCTCTGTCCGGGCAGGCGTCCGCAGCTTTTCCTGTGATCCGGACAAAGGATTTATTTTAAACGGAATACCGACTCCCTTAAGAGGCGTCAGCCGCCATCAGGATATGCTTTATAAAGGAAATGCCCTGACAAGAGAGGACCATTACAACGATGCAAAAATCATCAAGGAGCTGGGGGCCAACACCATCCGTCTGGCTCACTACCAGCATTCCCAGGATTTCTATGACGCATGTGACGAGCTGGGATTTGTGGTGTGGGCGGAAATTCCCTTTATCAGCGTGATGAACGAAGATCCGGCAGCTCATCAGAATTGCATTACCCAGTTAAAAGAGCTGGTGCTTCAGAATTACAATCATCCCAGCATTTGCTTCTGGGGCATTTCCAATGAGATTCTGATTGGCGGAATTTCAGAGAAACTGGTGGAAAACCATAAGGAACTGAATGCACTGTGCAAAAAATTGGATCCTACCAGGCTTACCACTATTGCCCATGTGTCCATGACGCCCATTGACAGTCCGATTCACGGCATTACAGATGTGGAAAGCTATAACCATTATTTTGGCTGGTACGGCGGCAAAATGGAAGATAACGGGCCATGGTTTGACAATTTCCACAAAGAGCATCCGGAAATTTCCATCGGCGTATCGGAATACGGCTGCGAAGGAATTATCACTTATCATGGACCGAATCCGGCGTGCAAGGATTACAGCGAAGAGTATCAGGCCCTCTACCATGAGCATATGGCAAAGGTGTTGGCTGACCGTCCCTGGCTTTGGTCCAGCCATGTGTGGAATATGTTTGACTTTGGATGCGCAGCCAGAAATGAAGGCGGCGTAGCCGGAAGGAACAACAAGGGCCTGGTAACCATGGACAGGAAAACGAAGAAAGACAGCTATTACATTTACAAGGCTTATTGGAACAAAGAGCCTATGGTGCATCTTTGCGGCAGGCGGTATGCACAGCGGGCAGGGGAAACAACGGAAATCCGGGTGTACTCCAACCAGCCCACGGTTTCTTTGTTTATCAACGGAGAGCTGGAAAGCGTAAAGACGGCAGACAAAGTCTTTGTATTTACCGTTGCCTTAAAAGACGGCTTCAATTCCATCCTTGCAGCGGCAGGAGAATGCAGAGACAGCATGACCATTGAAAAAGTGGAAAAAGAGCCGGAGATTTATGTGCTTCCAGAAGTAAATGAACGGGCAGAAGGCGTGGCAAACTGGTTTAAGCTGGTGGGGGATCTGGATTTGAAGGCTCCTATGGAATTTCCGGAGGGCAAATACAATGTGCGCTGCACTATGGAGGAGATTTCCAAGTCCCAAAAAGCCATGGAGATTACTTCTAAGGCCATCAAACTGGCTACGAATTTCGATTTGGCTCCGGGCATAGGCATGTGGGATATGATGAAGGCTATGAAGCCGGAGGATATGACCAAGATGGCAGGCTCTATGATGCCGGAAGGATTTGTGGAAAGCCTGAATGCCCAGCTGATTCAGATTGACAAGGAATAATTTGTGAAGAAATAACAAATACTCTCTGGTACAGCGTTGTATGAATTCAAAAGAAAGCGTCTGCCTTTAAAAGCGGCGCTTACAACGCAGTGCTGGAGCGGTGAAAACTAAAAATAAAAATGCAGAGATGAGAGAGGAGAAGTTATGGGAACAGATTCTAATTCTTCGGTTCAGCCCTTTGGCATAAAGGACAAGCTCGGTTATATGTTCGGTGATTTCGGTAATGATTTCACATTTATTCTATCTTCCAGTTTTATGCTGAAATTCTATACAGACGTTATGGGCATCAGTTCCGGAGTTGTAGGCACGCTGATGATGGCGGCGCGTTTTATAGATGCATTTACAGATGTTACCATGGGGCAGATTGTGGACCGTTCCAAACCAACCAAGGATGGGAAGTTCCGTCCCTGGATTAAGCGGATGTGCGGTCCGGTGGCAATTGCTTCGTTTTTGATTTATCAGTCAGCATTTGCAAATATGGCATATGGGTTCAAAGTGTTCTGGATGGTTATTACCTACATACTGTGGGGATCCATTTTTTATACTTCCATCAACATTCCCTACGGTTCCATGGCGTCTGCCATTTCCCCAGATCCCAAAGATCGGGCGCAGTTGTCTACCTGGAGATCCATTGGGGGCACACTGGCAGGCCTGGTGATTGGCGTAGGAACCCCGTTGTTTGCATATGAAACCGTCAATGGCAATACTGTGCTTTCCGGTCCCCGTATGACCATGATTGCAGGTATATTTGGCATATTGGCTATAATTTGTTATCTGTTTTGTTTTAATCTGGTGCGGGAGCGTGTGGAAGTTCCAGCGAATAATCAGAAGCTGGATATTGCAAGATTATTCAAGAGCCTCGTAACCAACCGTTCCTTATTGGGAATTATTGCAGCAGCTATTGCACTGCTTCTGGCTATGCTGACTATGCAGGGAATGGCAGGGTTTGTATTCCCCAACTTCTATGGAAGCGCTGAGGCCCAGTCACTTTCTTCCTTGACCGGAACGATAGCGATGCTGGCGATTTGTGCGCCGTTGGCGGTAAAGCTTTCCACGAAATTCGGAAAAAAGGAGCTTTCCACCGTATCCTGCCTGGCTGCGGCAGTGGTATACTTGGTGTGTTTCATTGCCCATCCGGCAAATCCTTATGTGTATGTGGCGTTTTACACGGTTGCATATATCGGGCTGGGATTTTTCAATATGATCATCTGGGCTATGATTACGGATGTTATTGACGATTCTGAAGTGAAAAACGGTATCCGGGAAGATGGCACTATTTATGCAGTATATTCTTTTGCAAGAAAAATTGGGCAGGCATTGTCTTCTGGATTGACAGGAGCGCTCCTTTCCATGATTGGTTATACCCAGGCAACTGCTTTTGATCCGGATGTAACAGAGGGCATCTTTAAATTGTCCTGTATTGCTCCTACTGTTGGATTTATCCTGGTTGCTCTTTGCCTGTGGTTTATCTATCCTCTGAACAAAAAGCGCGTGGAAGAGAATGTGGCAGAACTGGCCAGAAGACATAAAGGATAAAGGGAAACATTGCCGGTGAATGTCCGGCATATGCAAAAAGAGGAAATTGCAGAAGATTTCCGGCATGTGCAAAAGGAGAAAATCATGGCAGATAAATTTGCAGCGTATACGAAACGGAATGATTTCCTAATCTGCGTGGACAGCGACGGCTGCGCAATGAACACCATGGACATTAAGCATTTCCGCTGTTTCGGCCCCTGTATGGTAACGGAATGGGGTCTGGAAAAATGGCGGGGGGAAATTTTGGCCCGATGGAATGAAATCAATCTTTATACCATGACCCGGGGGATCAACCGTTTCAAAGGACTGGTAAAGTCATTGGGAGAAATAAGAGAAAAATATTGTGAAATTGAAGATTTCAGCCGTCTGGAGCAATGGGTGAAGGAAATCGCTGAGTTGTCGAATGATGCGCTGGAACATGAGATTAAGAGGGCAGACAGCGTCTGCCTTCGGAAGGCCCTTTCCTGGAGCCGCGCAGTGAACCGGGCAGTGGAACGGCTGCCGGAGGAGGAAAAGCTTCCCTTTGAAGGTGTAAGAGAAGCTTTAAAGCAAGCCTGGCGGAACGCAGACATTGCCGTTGTATCCAGCGCCAACCCGGGCGCTGTGTTAGAGGAATGGGATCTTCACGGGCTTTTGGAATATACGGATGTAGCCCTCGCCCAGGATTCCGGCAGTAAGGAGTTTTGCATCGGGGAACTGATGAAGAGGGGCTACCAGCCGGAACATGTGCTGATGTGCGGGGATGCGCCGGGAGACTTGGAAGCGGCAAAAAAGAACGGCGTGTATTTTTACCCCATTTTAGTGCGCAGGGAAGCGGAAAGCTGGGAGGAATTCCGGGAAGTTGGATTAAAGCATTTCCTGGAAGGCTCCTACGGCGGGCAGTACCAGGCAAAAAAAGAAAGACAGTTCCTTGTGAATCTCGGAGAAAAATAAAACTGAGATTAGAAAGATGAAATATCGGGCATAGCTGGCATCCCAGGGGCAGAACAAGAGGGGAAACGCCCCTGGCATACCTGTGTTCAGAGGATAGGAGGAAGAATTATGGTAGATATGAAAGCGAAGCCGTTTTACCTGTCAGATGAGGATTGCAAATGGGTGGAGGATACCATCGCAAATATGACAGTGGATGAAAAAATCGGCCAGTTATTTTTCAATATGGGTTCTGCACGAACAGAAGAATATCTGAAAATGACAGTGAAAGATTACCACATCGGCGGCATTCGCTACAATCCGGGAACCGCAGATGAAATCTATGAGCAGAACCGGATTTTACAGGAAAACAGTAAAATTCCGCTGATCATTGCCTGCAACACCGAAAACGGCGGAGACGGAGCCTGTACCGATGGAACCACGATTGGAAGCCAGACGAAAATCGCTGCCACCGGAAATGCAGATTATGCCTATCAGCTTGGGTATATGTCCAATAAGGAAGCTGCAGCCATCGGCTGTAATTTGTCCTTTGCACCGGTCAGCGACATTATTTATAATTGGGAAAACCCGGTAATCGGCCTGCGCACATACGGAAATGACCCGGAGCGGGTAGCGGTGATGGCAAAGGCGTATATGGAAGGCGCCCATGCCAATCCGGGATTTTGCTGCGCAGCCAAGCATTTTCCGGGTGACGGCCTGGATTTCAGAGACCAGCATGTGGCGAACAGCGTAAATTCCATGAGCTGTGAAGAGTGGGACAAAACCTACGGGATGGTGTATCAGATTTTGATAGACAATGGGTTAGAGGCGATTATGGCAGGCCACATTATGCAGCCGGCTTATGCCCGCCATTTTAATCCGGCGCTGACAGATGATGAAATGATGCCTGCAACCCTGTCCCCGGAACTGATTCAGGGATTGCTCAGGCAAAAGCTGGGATTTAACGGAATGGTTCTGACCGACGCTTCCCATATGGTAGGGCTTACCTGCCGCATGAAGCGCAGCGACGTGCTTCCGGCAGCTATTGCCGCAGGGGTTGACATGTTCCTGTTCTTTAATGAGATGGAAGAAGATTTTGCCAGCATGAAGCAGGGATATCTGGACGGAAGGATCACCGAGGAACGGTTAGATGAAGCCCTTCACCGGATTCTGGCGCTGAAGGCCCATATGGGACTCCACAAAAAAGCGAAAACAGAACTGATGCCGCCCAGAGAGCAGGTGCATGAGATTGTGGGATGCCGGGAACACAAGGAGATGCAGAAAGAGATTTCCGATAAATCCATTACCCTGGTAAAATATAAGGACAAGGACGTACTCCCCATTACGCCGGAACGGTACAAGCGGATTATGATTGTGTATATAAAGGGACTGTCTGCGCCGGGCCTTGGAGCGCTTTTTGCAGCGAAAAAATCACCGGCAGAAACCCTGAAAGACAAGCTCTGCGCCCAGGGATTTGACGCTTTTATTTATGAAAGTCCTATGGAACAGATGCAGAAGAAAATCCAGGCCGGAGAAAAACCGGATCTCAATCTGTATTTTGCCGGAAAAACCCCCATTAAGGAATTTCGGGAAAATCAGGATTTGATTCTGACGCTGGTGGACATTCCGGGAGGCTTTCAGCCTGTGGCGCGCCCTGCATTCGGCATGACAAAGGGCGGCGGGGAGATTCCCTGGTATGTGTTTGAACTTCCGGTGGTGGTTGTCGGCGTCCAGCATCCCTTTGTGCTGGCGGATATTCCCCAGGCCCGGACGTATATCAATGCGTATGACAGCAAAGATGTGACCCTGGATGCCCTGGTTGCCAAGCTGATGGCAGGAGAAGAAGCGTTTACAGGCAAAGATCCGGTAGATTCTTTCTGCGGGCTGTTTGATACGCGGATTTAGATTTATATACCGCTTCATATTGCGGAACCAAACCATAGGTTTTTGCTCGCTATGAAAGTCTCCGGCTTCCATAGCATGGATGGCCATGCGGCCCGTCGCACGACAGGCTAAGCATGATGGGGGTTTACTATGAAAGTCTTCGACTTCCATAGCATGGATGGTCATGCGGCCCGCCAGACGTTAGGCTAAGCATGATGAGAGTTTACTATAATTTTTCAGTCAGGAGGAATATTATGCAGATGACATTTCGCTGGTACGGCGAAGGAAACGACAGCATTACCCAGGAGATGATCAAACAGATTCCAGGCGTCACCGGCCTGGTCTGGGCGCTGCACGACAAGGCGGCAGGAGAAGTCTGGGAAGTGGAAGAAATTGAAAAAATGCGGCAGCAGAT
>JAETSX010000109.1 GCA_021769425.1 Eubacterium sp. | reverse complement strand
GATAGAGGTCTTTTTCTATTCACCAAATAAGTGAAAGACAATATTCAATTAAAATACAGTAACTGTCCGGGGCTCAGCGGTTGATGCTGTTGTACCGTGAATAATTCAGGTTTATTAACTATATGGATAAAATCAATATAATAAAGATAAAAATATCATTCATATTATATAAAAAATAAACAACAGATAAAAGGAAGCACCAATGTAAAGATAAAGTTTATCTTATGGGAAAAAGGAATCGGGCAATGCAGCATACACCAAGGTGATATAGGGGTATAAAAATTGGAAAGGAGAAAGAAACCATGGTGAATGAAAATGACATCATCAAACTGTTGCAGGCCAATTACATCCAGCTAAGACAGCAGCATGCACAACTGGTAAAACTTACAGAGACAGTGGGGAGTTTAACCTATAATGCGGGAAAATACAGTCAAATTTTGCCATTCGGAGTTCTGAACATTTCTACATCCCAGTTAGTAAATGCCTATATGAGGGGACTTTCCATGGAACAGTTAGTGGCACTTGCAAATGGGAAATACACAGCGGAACAGATTAAGGCAAAGATTGCGAAGGCAATGGGAGGGAACATGTAATGAATGGATGCACCAAAGCAAATGCAATCCAACAGCATACTGGGGAAATGTAGCATACAGACAGAAGATGGAACATCCCATACAGTGGATTTAAGCGTGTGCGTTGGAAGTGCACTCCCAAGAAAGTGCGTCCTGTCCGGGTAGCCAAAATAAAGGATGGTTTTTGGTTACCGTTACCATGTCAGGCTGGGATGGAACCTGTGTTTATAACAGCAGCCAAAATAAAGGGTGATTTTTGTCTGCCGCCATTGTATAATGGAATGGCACAGAAAGGCGGTGTTTTACATGGCGGGACAGACAGACAACCAGCCCAAAAGAATCAGGAACCTGTTTGACAGCAATACAGGGTTTCCGATTATGATTAACCTGTATGTGATAAAGTATGTTTATTACCACATTAAAAAAGCGGACTGCTTTATTGAAGAAAAGGGGGAAGGGAGAAAGCCAAGGGCCTACCCAATCTATGGGAACTGGCTCCCTGTCTCAAGACAGCGCTTTGACCGCATCAACCGTGGGGAAAGGTTTGAAATCTCCAACAGGGAGGCGGCGGAGATATGCAGCAGGTTTGGGATAGACATTAAGCATTTCAGGCGGGACAACCCTGTTGCGTTTGAAATAGGGGGCCTTAGCGATGCTGACTGGAAATGCTTCTATAATGAAAATTATGATGGACACTACAGGCTGGCTAATGGCACTGACAGCGTGGCAGGGGCAAAAAAGGTAGGGACAGCACTGAAAACCCTGCTGTCTTCTGACTGGGAAAGGCGTCTGGACAGGGACGGGCCCCTGTTTAAAATCTGCCACTACTTCCATTATGGGAAAAGGTCGGACAGGCCGGACAACAAGAAGCTGCTGAAGGAGGCGTTAGGGCAGATAGGTTACCGTGAATGGGAGGGTGAGACGACGGAATCGCTGGAAGAGTTCCACAGCCTGTTGGGGAAGCATTACGGATATATTGATTCCCTCATCACAATCAGGAACCTGCGCAATGAAAAATAAAATAAAAAAAATTACAAAAAATTTTAAAAAGACGGTGTGCGCAAAAACACCGTCTTTTTTTTCAGGCATTGCAAAACCATCAAATGGCATGGCATGGATTTTTTTATTAGCATGGCTTTATATCACGTATACAAGGCATTATATCATTCGTATCAGACATATAGTATTGATAGCATAACCGCTATATAATAATATCATAAGGTACAGCAAGGGAGGCGGTAAACATGGATGTATAAACCTTAGAATTATAAAGGGTACATTGACAAGAGTAAGCGAACTGGATTTTTACGGATATGCACGTATAAAAAAGGGGCTGCTGAAAGCATATGGTGCTAGCGCAGAAAATACAGGCTGTCTCCGGGCATATACGGGGCGGCTTAAGAAGTGTGCCTTTATTTTAGAACGAAAAATTAAGTTTAAATATAAAGGAGTGAAACATGATGGACAAACAGAGATTAGGTGAATTAATACATACAAACGGCTGGTACAGTGTTTATGCAGTGAAAATGAGGGACACAAGCAGCTGCAGGGTTTCACTGGAGCTGTATGTGGTTTCGGAAGACGGTGAAATGTCAGACCTCATTACAATTACACGTAAAGATTTTTACACGAAAAAAAACTGCTTCGATGTTTTCCTTGATTTATCCTGCGGGTTCATAAGGGATGACATCGACAGCATTAAAAATAAAGCTTCAGACATCCTGCGGAAAGAACATACAGCGGAACTGGCGCAGGGCAGAGCCACGCTTTTGGAAATGCACCTTGCGTTAAGCAGATACATCAGGGAAAATGGGGAAGATTTACCGGACAACCCTGACACGGGGATATTCATAAAAGACGGATACGGCTATATGTCCACGCAGCTCATGGACAGTTTCATAAAAGAACATAAGGAAGTTGGCTACAAACGGATTGAGATTCTGAAACGCTTAAAAATCATGGGGGCTTTGGAAAATGGGAAAGGCAGGCCTTATGACACGCTTGTCAGCATAAAAGGGAATAAAAGACATTTTTACAAAATCCTCCTTGCAGAGGAAACGGGCACGGACACAGAGGAAGATGAGGTGATTGCATTATGACGATTAAAGCATACAAGTGGTATGGGGGCAAATTAAGGATGGCGCATGCCATAAGCCTGCTCATGCCGGAACATACAGCCTACTACGAACCCTTCATGGGTTCGGGGGCTGTGCTGTTAAACCATCCGCGGAGCAGCCTGGAGGTACTGAATGACCTTGACAAAGACCTTGCGTGCCTGATGAAAACCCTGGCGGACAGGCAGAAAGGGGAAATCTTAACGGAGAGGCTTGGAAAACTCTGGTATGGGAGGGAATTCTTTAACGAAGCGGCGGAACACAGGAAACGCCATTACAGGGGGCTTGACGACATTGAAAAATCCGCCATGGTGTTTACCCTGATTACACAGAGCTTCAACGGGACACGGAAAGATTTTTCGGCAAAAGCCTACCGTGACACAAATGCATACAGGGCGGACATAAAGTTCCACATCCCGAAAGTGCATGAGCGTTTAAAGGGCGTCCATGTGCTGAACATGGACGGGATTGACTTAATGGCGGGGATTGCGGACAACCCCAATGCGTTTGTGTTCGCCGACCCACCTTACCGGAAAGAATTAAGGGGCGCTGGATCTGGCAAAATCTATGCATGTGAACTCCCACACAGCCAGCAGGTGAGGATGCTGAAAACCATACAGCGGGCGAAATGTAAAACCATGCTCTGCGGGTACAGGGCGGAAAATGGGGACGACCTATATGATGCCTACCTTATCCCTTACGGCTGGAAATGCTACAAATTAGCGGACGTGAGCAAGTCATGCCAAGCGTCAAAGGAACACAGGGACATTGGGCATGAGTACATATGGGTGAATTACCAGCTGCCCGAAACGGCAGGATTCGTTATCAGCCTGAAAGAATATGGGGCAGCCTGACAGGGGGCAGGACAGGCGTGGACATACAGCCCACAAAAAATAACATTGACAAATGGGGATGGCAGCGTTACCATTCCCACACTAAAAAAAGACAGAGACAGGAGGGAACAGCCATGGCAAAGGAAAACAACGTAGGCGGATGCCTTATTGAAAGGAAAGGGAAATATTATGTGGTTATCAGTTATTATGTCGGGAGCCAACGTAAGCAGGACACAAAATCCACTGGCATTTCCGTCAACTCACATAAGAAAAGGGAAGCTGAAAAGATAAAGGAACGGCTCATGCAGGAAAAAGAAAAGGAACTGTGCAGGGAAACAGAGCAGAAAAAGAAGCATCCATTTATTGAATGTTTCAGGAGGTGGGTGGACTATAAGTCAGGGCAGACAGAAATCACGACGGCATGGGGATATAAAAGCCGGAGCAAAGCCATACTGAAATATTTCAGCGGAAAGGACATCATGATAGAGGATTTAGAGCCTAAAGATTTGCTGGCATACTATGAATGGGCGCTGGAGCATGGGAGGATGAACGTCTGCCATGAAGGCTCCAATACAGGTTTAAAAAGAAGGACGGTAAGGGACCATGCAGCCCTGATAAAGGAATTCCTAAATGATGCAGTGGTACAGGGCGTCATAGACACGAACCCTGCGGACAAAGTGCAGGTGCCGAGGGTGAAGGAAGATAACGTAAAGGAAAAATCATACATGGACAAGGGACAGGCAATGGAATTCCTTGCCTATGTCAAAAGCGAGCCAATGTTTGAAAAACTGTACTGCTTCTCAAAGCTGGGCTTATACTATGGGCTGAGGCGTTCGGAGCTTCTGGGTTTAAGGTGGGGCGCAATTGACTTTGGGAAAGGCGAGATAGCCATAAACCATACAGTGGTAAGGGGAGAGCAGGGGGATATCTTCAGGGACAACGTAAAAACAAAAAGCTCACACCGATACCTGCCCTTACTGGAAAGCGTGAAAGGGGACTTACTGGAGTTGATGGAATCCCAGAAAGAACTGGGGATATACTCTGAAAATGGGTATGTGTTCACATGGGAGGACGGAAGGGTATACAGCCCTGATTATATGAGCAAACTTTTCAGGAAAGCAGTCAAAAGGTGTGGGAAAGTCCCAGAGGATTTAACTTTGCACGGGCTGAGACACAGCTGCTGTGCCATCCTGTTTGAGGAAGGATGGGAGTTAGCCAAAGTGCAACAATGGCTCGGTCACAGCGACATAAGCGTGACTGCGAACATTTACAACCATGTCAGCAAGAAGTGGAAAAACAAACATGGGGAGATGGTGGATGGAATCTTTGGGTAAAAGCACTGTCCATTTCAAAAAAACTTCTTGAACACTCTCAGCAGATGTGCTATATTATAGACATAAAAACAACCGCCCACAAGGGGTTGACTAAATGTTAAAGATAGCAATGCCACCCTTACACCGGTCAAAGTACAAGGGTGGTTTTGCTATGTATGGCTACTTACAAAACGTAAAAACGAACGTAAGCAATGCCAAAAGGAAAAGACCAAAGGTCATTAAATCCTTAAAATCAAAATGATTTTTCATAGGCATCACCCCCATCCTTTTAGGAATGAAGGCCAACGCACCCTGTAACACGGTTGTTTTCACTGATAACCATACCATAAAAAGCAGGTGGAATCAATGGTTTTTGGGGAGGGTCAACAAAGTTCCAACAAAAATACGAAAAAGTGCAGGGGAATGTATATAAGGGGGAAAAACAGACGTATAAAAGGGAATCCCAACGTATATTATGGGGAAAAGAGACGTATGCATGGGAAAAAGCGTGGAACTTCTGGTTCGGGACGCAGAGGTCGCAGGTTCAAATCCTGTCGCATCGATTAACGGAAAGCCAGTAAAATCAAGGCTTATGGCAAAAGTGAAGCACTCCATAACGGGGTGCTTCACTTGTTTTGACTAACATTTGACTAACACTGTTTTTGTTTTTTTATGGTGAACAATTTGCCTAAGGATTCTGCGGCAAGTTCATCTTGCTTTTGCAGGGCATGTGCGTAAATGTCCATGGTGGTGGAAGTTTCCGAATGTCCCAGACGGCTGGATACAGTTTTTACATCCACATTTTGGGCAATCAGAAGCGTCGCAGATGTGTGCCGCAGACCATGCAGTGTGATTTCCGGCAATTTATCCTCATGTGTTTCGTTGTATATGCGGATAACTTTCTTAAAAACTTTGTTTGGAGTGGATATATCCATTTGCTTGCCATCACTCTGTATGAACAGATAATTGCTGCCTTTCTAATAGGTACCCAGGGATAGGCGGTATCTCTGCTGTTCTGCTTTATATTTCCGTATGAGATTTATTGTGTGAGCTGGAAGAGTCACTGTTCTGTTAGAGGAAAAGGTTTTGGGGGCTTTTGTGATGACGCCGTCTTTTGTCCTGGCAGATGCTTTATTGACTGTGACAGTATGGCTTTGGAAGTCAATGTCATCCCAGGTTAAGGCAATCAGTTCCCCGCGCCGGAATCCACCAAAGATTGCAAGATGGAAAAGCGCTTTGAACTGCAGGGGGATCTCTTTGGTTTCATAATGCTTTTTGCTTTCAGAACCATCCTTTTTTGTTCGTCCCCAATGCGCAACGGTATATGGTGTATCCAGTTGGTTAAGAAAGGCTTGTGTCTGCTCCAAGGTAAAGTGTTTTACATCTGCCTGTTTTTCGACTTTCGGGGGGGCTTTACATGCTGGCAAGGGTTATTTTCTATTAATTGCCAGTATACAGCGGTATTCAGGCTGCTGCTAATGATTTGGTGGATGCGCTTAATCGTCCTTGCGCTGTAAGGCTTTTGTTTTCCGTTTTGGGTATAGCCATGTTCGGCAAGTTCACTGTATAGTTTGGTTAAGTGTAAGGGCTGTATCTCTGACAGCCTTAAATGCCCGATTGCTGGCAGGATAATGTTATTCAGGGAGTTTTCACACCGCTCAATGGAAGTGCGTTCCATTTGCTTTTCCGCATATTCAGAGAGCCATAATGCGGAATACTCCTGATAGGTCATTTTTTCGCCTTTTAGGTATTTGCCGCTTTTTACCTTATCCTCAAAGTCCATGGCGAACCGTTCTAACGCTTTCAGGTTCTGTTTCTCTGTTTTATCGGGGTCAGGTGTCCATGTGACAGTCTCCAATATCTGCTTATCATGGATGTCCCTACCGTTGCTTACCGTAATCTGGTTAAAGTGTACCCTTTGTCAAGGACATTTTTTAATTTGTTTTAGGGAACTTACGTTCCTCTTTCCTTTCATTAATAATTCCTTTTAATGGATATATTCCTGTCGTTATATACCCAT
>JAETSX010000108.1 GCA_021769425.1 Eubacterium sp. | reverse complement strand
GGATCATAGTGGGGAGTAGACTCATAAACACGAGTCTTTCCGGTTTTCTTGTCGTAGTGTTGAACGATGGTTGGCATAGTGTTTTCTCCTTTTAATAGTGGTTGTAAATATAATATAACCACCATTGCAAAATGTCAAGCAATGGTGGTTATAAATATTTATAAATACAACCACCACATATCGTACACTATGCCAACAAAAAGAAGCCCCAACGGGGCTTCCTTAAAAATTAGATATTGATTAGCTGTGAATGGTAACAAAATATGCGGAACAAAGACATTAGAGATTATGCACGTATTAAAGATGTCAGATTGTGGCAGATTGCAGAAAAGCTAAATTTACAGGACAGCAATTTCTCAAGGCTTTTAAGACATGAACTTACAGAAGATAAAAAAACAGAGATTAAGAAAATCATTGACGATTTAGCGACAGAATAGGAGGCGGCATTATGAAAGATACTTCTGTTTTAACTGTCGCACAGGTAGCGATAGCTTTACACTGGGATGCTCAAACGATTCGTTATCTTTTGGACAATAAACTTGTTTCGTGGGGAATGAGTTTTCGCAAGAAGGGCAGTAAAAGAAAAAGCTACATTATTTATAAGGACAAATTCCAAGAGGAAACAGGAATTAAGATTGCGGAAAGTGAGGTATCTGAATGAATATTTTGAAAAGATACCGACTGAAAAAACAGCGAAAAGAATTAATGCAAAAGCGTGATATTTATGAACAGTTGCAGACAGAACACAGCGGAGATGAGTATTTCTACAGATGCACACAGAAAGAAATGGATGCGCTTGACGAACAAGCCGAGTATATCCGGGGGATTTTAGAGGGGCGGTGGGATGAATGACCGCTAATGAGGTTTACGAAAATAATTTGCGACACTTTAAGATAAAAAAGCGATATGGAGATAAATCACAATGCCAATGCCCGGCACATAATGATAAACACGCTTCATTGACAATTACAAAAGGCAGAAAATGCACTTTATTCTACTGTCATGCAGGGTGTACCGTTGATGAGATTTTAAATGCAGCAGGGCTTGAAAAGAAAGATACCTTTTATGACGTAGAGCCGAGAAGCCCGAACTGGAAAGGCTATGTTGAGGCCAGAGAGAAACGCAAAATTGAAGCAATATACAATTACGTTTCTATTAACGGTAGTTATGCCTTTACAAAGATTAGGCTTGAGGGTAAGAAAATTATTTATGGCAAATTGCAGAATGACCGTTTTACATACGGTTTAGGGCATGATGTAGGCAGAAAGAGTTATAAAGCCATATATGGGAGCCTGCAAGCCATAAATAAGGCGATTGCAGAGAACAGACCTATATTTATACCAGAGGGCGAAAAGGACGCTGATACGCTTATAAAACAAGGCTATACAGCATGGACTTATGGCGGTTGTTCAGATTGGCAATCAGATTTTGCTACACTGGTGTAGGGGCAGATGTTTATATTCTTGCAGATAATGACGAAGCCGGAAAGCGTGTTGCTGAAACTATCCAGATTAAAATCATTATTAGGCAGGGATAGCATTACAGCAAGGCATTTATACCAGAGAGAAACAACGTTTATTCCAAAATTTAAACTTGTGATAAATACGAACTTTTTACCAACGATTACAGATGATACGGTTTTCAGTTCCGGCAGAATAAATGTTATCAGTTTTGACCGACATTTTGAGCCACAGGAGCCGGACAAAGACCTAAAGAACCGATTGCGGGATAAACAGGAACTATCGGCATATTGAATTGGTGCATTGAGGGATTGCAGATGTACCGCAAAGGGGGATTGAAGCCCCCTTTGCGGTACAGATCGCTACGGACACTTACAGGACGGACAGCGACAAGGTAGGCAACTTCATCAATGAATGTCTTACGAAAACAGGCAGGAATAGCAAGGCAAAAGATGTTTATGAAGCCTATACAAAGTGGTGTGACGATAACGGTTACGGTTGCGAAAATAAAGGTAATTTCTTTGCAGAACTGAAAACTAAGGGCGTATTTGCGAATAGTGGAACGGTGGAGGGCAAGACCGTTAAAAATATTGTAAAAGGCTATACGGTGGAAACAGATTTTGTTGAGTACGTGAGGCAAGAACCGCTGCCTTTTGACTAAAGAAAAACTGGAAATGTGCAATTTGTTCAAAGTAAATGTAAATTCCCTATAAGAGTTTATTGTCTGTATAATGGGGTTAAAACCCTCGCCTTTAGGCGAAACCTTTAGGTAAACCCCGTATCTCCAAGTTTAGAAAAAGTGAAAATAGAAATACTAAACTTGAGGTGAAGAATATGGAACATTATAGAAAAACGTCACATTGCACGTATGATATCAAGTACCATTTGGTATGGATTACAAAATATAGAAAACCTGTAATCACGGGGAAAATAGCAATGAGAACAAGGGAACTGATAAGGCTCGTTTGCCAAAGTAATGAGGTAGAGATTCTGGCGGGGCACGTAGGCACCGACCATATCCATATGCTGGTGTCCGTCCCACCATACCTATCAGCAAGTAAGCTGGTTCAATACATTAAGGGAAATACTTCCAGGAAATTGCAGATGGAGTATAAAGAATTGAACAAGCAATTCTGGGGTCAGCATTTGTGGGCAAGGGGATATTTTGTGGCAAGCAGTGGGAATGTAACGGATGAAGTCATCAAGGAATATATACAAAATCAAGATTTGCAAGAAAAAAACAAATCGGATAAGAGTGGAAGGAAGAGAGATGACGTAGAATATATACAACTTTAGGCTGCTTTAGCAGCGAGATGAACCTACCGGCTTTAGCCGGTAGTGGTTCAGTTTCAAAACATTACATTTGAAACTGAACATTTTGCACAAATCCAGTAAAATCAAATGTTTACGGTTAGAGGGAAGTAATTTCAGATTAGGCGGTATAGCCCAGATTGCAAGGGTTATACCGTCTTTTCGAGTTCCTATGCGTCTTGCCGTTTCGGTTGCGTGTCAGAAAGGAAATTGATTTCCCCCACAAAGTTGAAAACAATATCCACTTTCTGTACCCGTTTCCCGTCTACTTTTTCCGGCGCATGGACTATGATTTTCTTGATAAATTCATTTACGATTGCGGGAGTAAGTTCTTTTATCCCCCACATATTTGCGGATAATTGCGGAAAAGCTGTCAAAGTCGCTCATGTTCTGTTCGTAGGTATCGACTTCCTGCTGTTCAGACTTGACCTTTTCTTCCAGTTCCCGCTGTTCCGCTTCATATTCTGCGGACAGCTTCAAAAATCTGTTGTGACTGATTGCGCCGCTGATGTCATCCTCATAAATTCGCTTGAAGATACGGTCAAGTTCCGCTATCCGCTTTTTTGCCTGTCCGACTTCATGTTTCCTGCGCTTCATTTCCTTTTCCGTTTCGGCAGAGCGTTGTGCATACATCATTTCCTTAAACGCCATGATGTCGTCATAGAAAAGGGCGGTCACGTCAAATATTCTGCTCCATACAATCTGCTTCAATACTTCTTCACGGATAAAGTGAGCCGTACAGCTTCCCGTGTTGCTCTTGTATTTTGCACAGCGGTAATGGTCTTGTGAGCCGTTAAAACTTTTGCAGGTAGCAAAGTGTAATTTACTCCCGCAGTCCGCACAGTATACCAAGCCGGAGAATAACCCCTGTCGTTCTGCTTTTGTGGGGCGGCGTTTGTTTGCCCTAAGTTCCTGCACCCGCTCAAAAACAGCGTCCTCAACAATCGCTTCATGGGTATTGTAGAAGATAGCCTGCTGTTCCTTTGTGGTTGGAATCCGCTTTTTCAGCTTGTGGGATTTGGAATAGCTTTTGAAGTTCACCGTATGTCCGCAGTAGTCCATGCGCTCCAAAATACCGACAATCGTGCTGTCCTCCCAGTTGTAGGGATTTTCGGGAAGTGCTTTTCCTTTTTTCTTTGCGTAATACGCTTTTGCAATCGGCACCTTATCCGCTTTGAGTATGTTCGCTATTTGTGACGGTCCTTTTCCGGCAACACATAAATCAAAAATCCGTTTCACCACAGCGGCGGCTTCACCATCCACAATCCATTGCTTTTTGTCAGTTGGGCTTACCATGTAGCCGTAAGGCGGCTTTGTCAGATGTTCCCCCGCCATGCCTTGCGCCCGTTTGATTGCCCGTACCTTTTTGCTTGTGTCTTTGGCGTAAAAATCGTTGAACAGGTTGCGGAACGGGGGAAAATCATTATCCCCTTTTGCGCTGTCTACACCGTCATTGATTGCGATATATCTCACATCACGCTCTACAAAAAAGATTTCAATCATGCGGTTAAACTTCGGTCTGTCAAATGTCATGCCCGATACACCGTCGTCAATAAAGAAAACGGGATTTGAAAAACCGTTGTCCGCCGCATATTTGGAGAGGACTGCTTTCTGGTTCACAATGCTGTTGCTGTCGCCATCCAACGCATCTTCCTGCGAAAGACGGGCGTATAATGCTGTTATCTGTCCGGGCTTGTATGTATTCGTATTTGCTGTCATGTGTTCATTCCTCCTGTAATGAACGCCCGACAAACAGAATGTGCTAAATATCAAAAAATGCCGTGACACTTTTTGATATTGCTATTATAGCGCACTTATCCCCGTTTGTCATTGGGCGGTTTGACGGTTTCTGCTTTTATGAGCCGTATCATCTTGTTGCGGAGACGTTCCGAGCCGCCGCAGGAGGTAGACACTTCATAGTATGTGCCGCCGATTTTGTAGCAGACCGTCTCCTCTGCCGGTTTCCCCTTTTCCGGCAGATAGCCGCCATCTTTGATTTCTGGTTCCCATTCCATTCTTTTCCCTTCCTTTCCGTATTTGCTAAAGTGAAAGTTTCGGAGCAAGCATAGGAAAAGGGTACCCTTTTCCGTAAATCTGCCCGTCTGCGCTATGGCTTATCGGACAGATTTTGCTTGTTGGGAAGTTTCCCAAACCCTCTGATAAATCCTCTCACTACCTACAACACCGCACAGGGCGGTTTTGACGAAGTTTTGAGAGAAATTCTTCAAAAAAGTTTTCCTTATTTCCTACTACGGGGAAGTTTGGAAAATGCCAAATATGGATAAAGAAAAACAGAAGTTTTTTTGAGCCATAATATGGTTTTGGAATATGTCTATACAGTTCTATTGGTTAGATAAAATAAAACATATTTATTGTTATGCCGTTTTTGGGAAAGATGAAAATTGTGGGTAAATTCGGAAAAACTATTGACCTTTTGAACACTGTTCAATATAATATATTTGAACAGTGTTCAAGGAGGGCTTGTCATGAACAAAAATATTAATGTAAAAAATCGCATTATTGAAGTCACAACGGAATTGATTGAACAACATAACGGCAACATTAAAGATATTACTGCCCGTATGATTGCCACAAAAGCAAATGTTGGATTAGGTTTAATCAACTACCACTTTGGAAGTAAAGAAAAATTGATAACGGAATGTGTGCAACGAATTATCGGAAAGGTAGTTAAAGAATTTCAGATGACAAAGCAGTATAAAACAGATAAAGAACGCTTAATGGCTTGCGCTACTTATGTTTTTAATTTTTTGTTTGAACATTCTGCAATTTCACGTGTTTCTATTTTGGGGGATTTCCAAAATTATACTGGAAATTGCAATTCTGTACTCACTCAACGGGGGTTTTCGCTGTCGTTGACGAATGGTATATCAAACGAAGATAAATCTATGTTTATATTTATTCTTACTGCTGCAATGCAGGTAGCATTTTTAGGAAGAGAAACAGTAAAACCATTACTTGGTTATGATTTTACAAAAACAGAGGACAGAGCCGCATATATCGGTAAATTGGTTGATTTTCTTTTTGAAGGGACGGTGCAGATTAATGAATAAGAAAATAGGTGTGTATGGTTCTATTGTTAATTTCATTGCAGTAATCTGTTTTGCCCTGTCTATGTTATTTGGTTTTAATTATGGCAGTTATTTTTCTTCTATGTTCATTGCGTTTAGCTTTGTGCTAATGATGTGCGGATATACTTACCTTGCCGAAAAGGAAACAAAATTAGCGGGGTATGTTTCAGTAGTTTTTTCCGCTATATATGCAGCCATCATATTATTAGTTTATTTTGCACAGCTAACGACTGTTCGATTAAATGAGTTGACACAGCAAGCTGCCAAACTTCTTGATTTTCAGCAATGCGGATTGCTGTTTAACTATGACCTGTTGGGCTATGCTGTCATGTCATTAGCTACATTTTTTGCAGGATTGACAGTGACATCACAGACGAAAGCAGACCGATTGTTAAAATATCTGCTCATGATACATGGGCTGTTTTTTATATCTTGTCTGATTGCTCCAATGCTCGGATTGTTCAAAGCGGATAGCCCAACATGGGTAGGTGTAGCGGTACTGGAATTTTGGTGTTTATATTTTTGCCCTATCAGTATTTTGTCTTTTTTGCATTTTTCTAATTGCAAGGAATGAGGGCGCTCTATGGATAAAACTGAATGGGTACGTTGTCCTGTTTGTGGAAACAAAACAAGGTTACAGATACGGGCTGATACTGAATTGAAAAACTTTCCTCTTTACTGTCCGAAATGCAAACAAGAAAGATTGATTGGTGTAAAAAATTTGCAGGTAACAGTTATAAAGAAATTTGAATAAAAATAAAGAGCCAGACGCATTAGACGCAGAGCCGACAGACTTGTGAGAAATCACAGTTTGCCGGCTTTCTTTATGTCTAAGAAAGCAATTTCTATAAAGACAGCTAACAAAGGAAATCGTAATGAAATGTAGAATATGTCAAAAACAAAACAGGATAGCTATTGACTTGTCAAAAAAAGCCAAGCCATTAACAAGTACTATTATACTGGCGAGCAAAAAGATTTGCCAACTTATCATGCCGCAGTTACGCTGCCTTTATCTGCCGCAAACGTATTTTTGCATACAGAATGAAGCCCATCGAAAAGCTGTGCCTTTT
>JAETSX010000225.1 GCA_021769425.1 Eubacterium sp. | reverse complement strand
AGACTTATTAATATTTTCCATGGCTTTTCCCTCCCAAAAGATATGTTCTTAATTATAGCATATCTTTCGGGAGTAATTCATCTATTTTGGCAAATTTTATTGCTCGTGAGTATATAAGGTGGGTCGATGCAAATACACTTGATCCTTCCTTCATAGCGTTTTAAGAGCGATGAAAGGGCAAGTAGATTGTTTCCCTTTATAACAAGATTATCATCATCGGTAATCGAAGATGCAGAGACGATTCCTTCCTTTGAATACGACTTTGCAGAAGCGAGAACCTTTGGAAAAAGAAGCCTATCAACCTCATCGGTCGCTAATGCTTCGTTATAAAAAATCTCATGGCGCTTTTGATCTTCCGTTGTTTGACCGCCTTCCAGAATGCAATCTTTGTAGGGAAAAACAAGTTCCACCTTACCAGATGCAGAAATCAGCGCACCAGTCTCATCGGCAAGCCCAATCTTATTCTTGAAACGGGTATAACTATCCGGCAGAAATTGCCGATTGTTGATTATCCAGGCAAATCCCATCTTGTCAAAGACTTTGACGCCATCGACTTCTGCGAAGAATCGAGTGCGTGTCTCGTCATTCGCAAGAAGGAGACGGATAAGTCCCTCGTCCATCTTCATTGCAGCCTCATAGACCGCATTACGTAGAAAAGTGCCATCCTCGGCAACAAATCTCTCGTCTGATTTTAGTACCGTCAGCACGGTTTCGTAAAAATTCGCCATCTTATTCTTCTCCTTCATCTATGAATAGCTCCGGTACATTGTACTGGATTTCTTCGGTGTCTCTTCTCACCAGTTCATTTGGACACTCCAGTAATGCCGTTTTAAGCAGCTTGGGATTGTCCGGAGTTCCTCGTACATACGTATTAGCATTTTTTCGGATATACTCCGTTGAGTCTCGCTTAAAACCGCTCCGCTGCAGAATGATTCGCAGGCGGTTTGTTGTCCCATACTCCACAAATTCATACCAGTCGTTCGTGAACGGTTCGTTAGGATGCTGACGCTTGTATTCCTCCGAAAATTTGAGGAAGTAGTTTGACAGCCGGAACAGAAGTACATCCTCGATTGCCTCCAGCGT
>JAETSX010000224.1 GCA_021769425.1 Eubacterium sp. | reverse complement strand
AAGGATTCTAATGGAAATTATATCTGGCAGCCTTCTGTGTCTGTAGGTGTACCGGATATGATTTTGAACCGTCCTTATTACACTTCCACATTTGCACCGGAAGTGGCAGCAGGAGCCACACCTCTTGCATTCGGTGATTTTTCTTATTACTGGATTGCAGACCGTGAGGGCAGAAGCTTCAAACGTCTGAATGAGCTTTATGCAACCACAGGACAGGTCGGCTTCCTTGCAAGCCAGAGAGTGGATGGAAAGCTGATTCTTCCTGAAGCTGTGAAACTGCTTAGTATGAAGTCTGCGTAAGATAGGGGGATGAGGGTATGCTTGTGACCGTGGATGAAGCGAAATTATATCTGCGTTTGGATGGCACGGAAGAGGATGCCCTCATCCAGACGCTTTTGGAGACAGCAGAAAGTCTTTGCCAAGACATTGTAAGAACAGATTTTGATGAAATGGAAGAAGTGCCGGAGATTGTAAAGGTTGGAATCTGCTATGGTGTAACCTATCTATATGAAAACAGGGAAAAGGCAGACTTTGATGAGTTGACAAGGATGCTGAAATTCCTGCTGTATAGTGTGCGGAAGGAGGAATTCTGATGCAGGTCGGAAGGATGAGATACCGCATAGAAATACAGGATTATAAAAGTACACAGGATGCAGACGGGTTTGAAACAAGGGAGTGGATGACGGTCCATACGGTATGGGCAGACATCGCTCCTGTTTCCGGTAAAGAGTATATGGCTTCCAACAGAGAGACAGCAGAAATCACAAATAAGATATACATCCGCTTTCGTTCAGGCATTAAATCTACTATGAGGATAAAACATGGGGACAGGATTTTTGAAATTGAGTCCGTGCTTGGAGATAAGCGGAGCGGAATGCTTACAATTATGGTGAGGGAGGTAGAGTGATGGCAAAAATGACATTCAAACTGCCGGAGGAAACCATACGAAAGATGGAAGCACTGGGCAGCCATTATGATGCAGTCACAAGTGCAGTATTGGAAGAAGGGGTAAAGCCATTGTACGATGCTGCGAAACAGAGCCTTTCTTCCGTTATTGGACAGGGGACAAAAGAACCATCGGAAT
>JAETSX010000018.1 GCA_021769425.1 Eubacterium sp. | reverse complement strand
CAGACTTATTAATATTTTCCATGGCTTTTCCCTCCCAAAAGATATGTTCTTAATTATAGCATATCTTTCGGGAGTAATTCATCTATTTTGGCAAATTTTATTGCTCGTGAGTATACTTATTGATAATTACGACAGTTTTTCCTATAATCTCTATCAGCTTATCGGGGAGATTGACCCCCATATCAGGGTGGTTCGAAACGACGAAATGACAGTGGAAGAAATTCAAAAGACAGCCCCGGAACGCATCATTCTCTCACCCGGGCCGGGAAGGCCGGAGGATGCAGGGATTTTGATTGAAGCCGTGAAAACACTGGGCAGAACCATTCCTCTGCTGGGCGTCTGCCTGGGCCATCAGGCCATATGCGCGGCCTTTGGCGCATCCATTACGTATGCTGAAAGACTGATGCATGGCAAGCAGTCGGATGTAACATTTGACATAGATTGTCCGCTGTTCGCAAACTGCCCGAAAGATGCTCCTGTGGCGCGGTATCATTCCCTTGCGGCAGACGCCGGCTCCATGCCCGAAGAATTAAAAATAACTGCTTTTACCGCTGAAGGGGAGGTAATGGCGGTACAGCACAAAGTATATCCCATCTACGGCGTACAGTTCCATCCGGAATCCATTCTGACGCTCAATAGAAAGCAGATGCTCAGAAATTTTATAAAGGAGATATAAGCCATGATTAAAGAAGCAATCGTTAAAATTGTAAACAAAGAAGACCTTACCTATGAGGAAGCGTACGCCGTTATGAATGAAATTATGAGCGGTGAAACTACAGCAACGCAGAACGCCGCTTTTCTTGCGGCGCTGTCCACTAAAAGCGCAAGAGCCGAGACTACAGATGAGATAGCAGGCTGTGCGGCCGCCATGAGGGATCACGCCGTCAAAGTGGAAACCGGATTGGAGCTTTTTGAGATCGTCGGCACAGGAGGAGATAATGCACACAGTTTCAATATTTCTACCACATCCGCACTTGTAGCGGCGGCAGGGGGCATGAAGGTGGCAAAGCCCGGCAACCGGGCCGCATCCTCTCAGTGCGGGACGGCGGACTGTCTGGAGGCGCTGGGATTCCGTACCGTGTTCAATATTCTCGGGCCTCTTACAAATCCCGGAACGCCTTCTATGCAGCTTCTGGGGGTATATGACGGCTATCTGGTAGAACCGCTGGCGCAGGTGCTGATCAATCTTGGAATCAGGCGCGGCATGGTAGTATACGGCCAGGATAAATTGGATGAGATATCCATGAGCGCGCCCACTTCCATATGTGAAATCAAGGACGGCTGGTTCAAATCTTCCGTTATCGTTCCGGAGGATTTCGGTTTTGAACGCTGTGCCAAAGAGGATTTGAAAGGCGGAACCCCCGAAGAAAACGCAGAGATCACCCTTGCCATTTTAGACGGCGAAAGAGGACACAAGAGAAATGCCGTTCTTATGAATGCAGGTGCGGCGCTCTATATCGGCGGCAGAGCGGAAAGCATGAAGGCGGGAGTCCGGCTTGCCGCGGAGCTCATTGATTCCGGCAAAGCGCGAAAAACGCTGCGTCAGTTTATTGAAATCAGCAACCGGCTGGAGGTGGAACTATGACGATTCTTGACCAGCTTGCCGATTACGCACGGGAACGTGTCAGACAGGCAAAAAAGAAGACGCCGCCGGAAGAAATCAGACGCCAGGCCCTGTCGCTTCTCAGGGGGGACTTTGCCTTTGAGGGCGCGTTGAAAAAACCGGGTATTTCTTTTATCTGTGAATGCAAAAAAGCGTCTCCTTCCAAGGGAATCATTGCCCCGGATTTTCCGTATCTTAAAATTGCAAGGGAATACGAGGCGGCAGGAGCGGACTGCATTTCCGTGCTGACTGAGCCCAAATGGTTTCTCGGCAGCGACAGATATTTGAGAGAAATTGCAAAGGCCGTTTCCATTCCCTGTCTCCGGAAAGATTTTACAGTGGACGACTACATGATATATGAGGCGAAGGTTCTGGGTGCGTCTGCCGTGCTTCTGATTTGTTCCATATTAACGGAGAAAGAAATCAGGGAGTATCTGGAGATTTGCGATGAGCTTGGAATTTCTGCGCTGACAGAGGCGCACACAAAAGAGGAAGTTAAGATGGCGCTTGGCGCCGGAGCGCGGATCATTGGCGTTAATAACCGCAATCTCAGGGATTTTTCGGTAAATACCGATAACAGCCGCAGACTGCGGAAGCTGATTCCCGGCCATGTACTGTTTGTTTCTGAAAGCGGAATCGGCTGTGCCGGGGACGTAAAGCAGCTGCTGGAGATTGGCGCAGATGCAGCGCTTGTAGGTGAAACGCTGATGCGGGCAGACGATAAGAAAGCCAGGCTTGCACAACTGCGAGGTGGATTATGACCAGGATAAAACTCTGCGGCCTGTTCCGTCCCTGTGAGATAGAGGCGGCCAATGAGTTAAAACCGGAGTATATCGGTTTTGTCTTTGCCCCTAAAAGCAAGCGGTATGTAACGCCTGAAAAAGCCAGGGAACTGAAACAGATGCTGGATTCTGGCATAAAAGCGGTGGGCGTGTTTGTGAATGAACAGCCCGAAGCCGTTGCCAGCCTTTTGAACAGCGGGATCATTGACCTTGCCCAGCTTCATGGGGACGAAGACAGGCATTATATTGAACGGCTGAAAACATTGACCCCGAAACCTCTGATTCAGGCTTTTCGCATAAAGACGGAGGAAGACATTGCAGATGCCGAAGGGAGCGCGGCAGAATATATCCTTCTTGATTCCGGCGCAGGCACAGGAGAGACATTTGACTGGAAACTGGCGCAGACCATCCAAAGACAGTATTTTCTTGCAGGAGGGCTGGAACCCGGCAATGTGGGCAAAGCTGTTCGGACGTTATCTCCCTTTGCAGTGGATGTCAGCTCGGGCATTGAAGTAAACGGGTATAAAAATAGAACAAAAATGGCGGCATTTGCAGCCACTGTCAGAAAGGAAGATGAAACATGACCAATCCAAAGGGGCGCTTCGGAATCTACGGCGGACAGTATATTCCGGAAACGCTGATGAACGCTGTGATTGAGCTGGAAGAAGCCTATCAACGCTATAAAAACGATCCTGAATTTAACAGAGAACTTGCAGAGCTGCTTTGCGAATATGCAGGAAGGCCGTCAAGGCTGTATTTTGCCGAAAAAATGACCAAAGATCTGGCCGGCGCGAAGATTTACCTCAAGCGTGAAGATCTCAACCACACCGGCGCGCATAAGATCAACAATGTGCTGGGCCAGGCGCTGCTTGCAAAGAAAATGGGCAAGACACGGCTGATTGCCGAAACAGGGGCAGGCCAGCATGGAGTTGCCACAGCCACAGCCGCCGCCCTTATGGGTATGGAGTGCGTGGTCTTTATGGGAGAGGAGGATACCATCCGTCAGGCTCTCAATGTGTACCGTATGCGCCTGCTGGGTGCAGAAGTTATTTCCGTAAAATCCGGCACAGCCACACTGAAAGACGCCGTATCCGAAGCTATGCGGGAGTGGACCTGCCGTATTTTTGACACTCATTACTGTCTGGGGTCGGTGATGGGGCCTCATCCCTTTCCTGTCATGGTCCGGGATTTTCAGGCAGTTATCTCAAAGGAAATAAAGGAGCAGATTCTAAAGAAGGAAGGCAGGCTGCCGGATGCGGTTATCGCCTGTGTGGGCGGAGGATCCAATGCCATAGGCAGTTTCTATCATTTTATCGAAGATCCGCAAGTTCGGCTCATTGGCTGCGAAGCGGCAGGCAGGGGCATTGATACCGCTGAGACAGCCGCCACGGTCAACACTGGAAGGATCGGCATCTTTCACGGTATGAAATCTTATTTCTGCCAGAACAGTGGCGGCCAGATAGCGCCGGTTTATTCTATTTCCGCCGGTCTTGACTATCCCGGCATCGGCCCTGAGCATGCGTATCTGCATGACATCAAAAGAGCGGAATACGTTCCGGTTACAGATGAGGAAGCAGTGTGTGCCTTTGAGTACCTTGCCAAAACCGAAGGAATCATTCCGGCCATCGAATCGGCCCATGCGGTTGCCCATGCGATGAAGATTGCGCAGGAGATGGACCGGGACAAAGTGATCGTGATTGCCATATCTGGAAGAGGAGACAAAGACTGCGCTGCCATTGCCCGCTACAGAGGGGAGGATCTTCATGAGTAATATCAGAAAAGCATTTGAAAACAGAAAAGCATTTATCGCATTTATCACCTGCGGCGACCCTGATTTGGAAACTACCGCTGCCGCTGTCCGTGCTGCCGCAGCCAACGGCGCGGATCTCATCGAACTTGGAATCCCGTTTTCCGATCCCACTGCGGAAGGCCCCGTGATTCAGGGGGCAAACCTCCGGGCGTTGAAGGGCGGAATTACAACGGATAAGATTTTTGCATTTGTCAGAGAAATACGCCGTGAGGTAAAGATTCCAATGGTTTTTATGACTTACACCAATGTGGTGTTTTCCTATGGTGCAAAGCGGTTTATTTCCGCCTGCAGGGATGCTGAGATTGACGGACTGATCCTGCCGGAGCTTCCCTTTGAAGAGAAGGAAGAATTTTTGCCGCTGTGTCATAAGTATGGGGTGGAACTGGTGTCTTTGGTTGCTCCCACATCGGCAAACCGCATTGCCATGATTGCAAAGGAAGCGGAAGGTTTTGTCTATGTTGTTTCAAGCCTTGGGGTAACCGGGATGCGGGATGAGATTAAGACAGATCTTGTTTCGATTGTTAAAGTGATAAGGGAAAATACCGATGTGCCCTGTGCCATCGGTTTCGGTATTTCCACGCCCAAGCAGGCAAAGAAAATGGCAGGTATTTCGGATGGGGTTATCGTAGGTTCTGCTATTATAAAACTGCTGGAACAGTATGGCAGGAATGCGCCTGAGTATATCGGCAAATATGTGAAATCCATGAAGGACGCCATGAATGTTATGTCAGCCTTGCAATAACATTTATTCAAAGTTATAATAGGAAGGAGACATCTGGGAAATTCCACTTATACCCGTGAGCGAAATGATTTGCCAACAAGTTTTCACTATTTCAAAAACATCCGCAAATCATTTGGCAAATAAGTATGCTCTTGAGCATAACAGGAGGCTAGAATAATTATGAATGATATTATAAAAGCATTGCATGAAAGAAAATCCGTCCGTGTATTTACAGAGGAGGCGATTGCAGAAGAAGACAGAGAGGCCATTTTAAACGCATCCCTGCAGGCGCCATCTGCAGGCTGCCAGCTGTTATACACAATTCTTGATATTACAGACCAGAATAAGAAGGAAAAACTGGCCCAACTCTGCGACCATCAGCCTTTTATTGCCAGGGCGAAACTGGTATTGATTTTCTGCGCAGACTGCAAAAAGTGGCTTTCTTTTTACAAAGAAGCAGGGCTTGCGCCCAGGAAGCCCGGTCCGGGAGATTTGCTGCTGGCAGCGGAGGATGCAGTGATTGCAGCTCAGAATGCAGTGACGGCGGCGGAAAGCCTTGGAATCGGCTCCTGTTACATTGGAGATGTGATGGAACATGCCGAAGAGATGAAAGAGCTTCTGTCACTGCCGGCTTATGTGTATCCAGCCTGTATGCTGGTGTTCGGGCATCCGGCAAGGCAGCAGAAGGAACGGAAGAAACCGGAGCGTTTTGCATTGTCTGACATTGTCTGTGAAAATGCCTATCAGGAGAAAAGCAGCGCAGAAATCCGGGCCATGTTTGAGGGCAGGACCGGGGCGCAGAGCTATGAAGCATGGATGGAGGCATTTTGGATGCGGAAATATGAAAGCGAATTTTCCAACGAAATGAACCGTTCCATGGAAGTGTATCTGGAAGATTTCAGAAAAGAAGGGCGCGTTCCATGAAAAAATTATTGACCGTATTGCTGGTTCTTATATGGATGGGAACCATTTTCGCTTTTTCCGCCCAGAGTGCGGCGGAATCTTCCCAAACCAGCCAATCGGTATCTTACCGGATTGCAGAATGGCAGAACCGTCTGTTTGGCCAGGAGAAAACAGAAGAGGAACTGCTGGAACAGGCAGAGGGAATGCAGCTTATCATCCGCAAGGGGGCCCATATGAGCGAATATGCGCTGCTGGCAATTCTGCTTGCTTTTCATTTTGGATGCTACTCTTTTTCCAGAAAGAAAATTTTACTGCTGGCTTTTGCAGCGGCAGTGTGCTATGCGGCCACCGACGAGTTCCACCAGTTATTTGTGCCGGGGCGGGCAGGCAGGATTACGGATGTCTGCATTGACAGTGTCGGGTGCCTGGCGGGAGTGATTTTCTATTACGCAGTATGGGGAAGAAAGAGAGCGCGAAAATCTTCTTGAAATGTTTGTCCGCTCCGCGGCCAGTAACGAAAGATTCGCTTTTTACATTTTTCTTACAACTTTATGAATACTTTTTCCGAGAATTCCTGTATAATAGCGGTAAGCGTAAATATGCCGAAGCGCATATCAATTGAAACCGCTCTGGCAGAGACTCAGGAAGAAAAGGACAGAATCAAATATGATAAAAATTTTAATCGTGGAAGACGATCCCAATATTGCCAAACTGATAGAGGCCACTGTAGCCATCGGCGGCTACGAAGGAATTGTATGCGGTGACGGCGCCGAGGCTTTTGAGAAGATGGAACATGGAAATTATGACCTGATCCTTTTGGATGTTATGCTGCCGGGAATGGATGGATTTGAGATTGTGAGGAAGCGCACCAACAAGGAAGCGCCGGTGATTTTTATTACCGCCAAGCAGGAACTGACAGATAAGGTGAAGGGGCTCAGGCTTGGGGCAGAAGATTACATTGTGAAACCCTTTGAGGCTATGGAGCTTCTTGCCCGGATTGAAGTGATTCTGCGGCGGGTGAAGCGGACAGAGAATACTTATTCTTACGGAAATATTTTCGTCAATGTGGAAGAGCATACCTGTAAATGCGGCGGTGAGGAAGTGTATCTGACCCCCAAGGAATTTGAAGTCCTGGTGTTTTTCATCCAGCACAAGGATGTGGCTATTTCCAGGGACAGGCTGTTGGCGGCGGTTTGGGGGTTTGAATATGAGGGAGAGACCAGAACCATTGATATTCATATTCAGCAGCTTCGCAAGAAGCTGAACTTAAAGGACCGGCTGGTGACGATTCCCAAGCTGGGCTATCGTCTGGAAAGTGCGAAGGAGTAGCAGTATGAAATTGTGGCAGAAGGTTTTCCTGTATACATTGATACTGGTGATGCTGGCAGTGAGCATGACCAGTATTTTATTATTGAAAAGCAGTTTTTCTTTTGCGCTGAATCAGAAAAAACAGAGTGTATACAGTGAGCATGAATTTTTAATTACCAGCTTTAAGAGCATGATGATTACAGAGCGTCTGAGGGAAAATGCCATTGTGCTGGAGGAAAAGAAACTGAAAAAGTTTATGGAAAATACTTTCGGCAAAAATGCAGAGGGCAATGGGATACTTTTCTGCAATGCCAGGAACGAGCATTTTTACAGCAACCGGGAAATAGAAGTGCCGAAGGGGTTGCTGGAGGCCGTGATGGACAGCGGGAAGAGTTATATGCAGGTGGAGGAACATCAGCTTTATACTGCCTCTGCGGAGAGCATTGAGGGAAAAACCTATTATGTGGTGACGGAAAATGACATTTCAGACGTGATGAGGATACACGAAAATATGTTATGGCAGATTCAGGCTATCAGCATGGCATGCGCCGTAGTGATTGCCTTGATTTTGCTGGTGGTGGTGAAGATGCTGCTGCATCCTTTGAAGAAAATCAACGAAGGAACCAGATCCATTGCCCAGGGCAGCTATCAGGAACGTGTGCCGGAACGGGGGCATGACGAACTTTCCGAACTGGCCCACAATATGAACTGTATGGCAGAGGCGGTGGAAACCAATGTGCGCGCGTTAGAGCATGTGGCCGAAGACCGGAAGCAGTTTATAGACAATCTTTCCCATGAGATGAAAACGCCTCTTACCTCCATATTGGGTTTTTCGGATCTTCTGCAGATAAAAAAAGACATTACGGAAGAGAGCCGGATAGAATATGCCGGCATTATCAAGGCGGAAGCCACCCGTATGCGGACGCTTTCCGGTAAATTAATGGAATTGATTACGGTAGGCGAGGCCAACCTGGAGTGGAGCCAGGAGGATATGCAGGAGCTGTTTCGGGAAATCGGAACTTCGTTAAAAGTAATTACGGATAACCGGAACATGCACTTAAGCTGTGAGGCGGAGCAGGGCAGCCTGTGTGTGGATCGGGAGCTGTTCAAATCTCTGTTGTACAATTTGGTGGACAATGCAGTGAAGGCATCCGGAGAGGGCGGCAGAATTCAGGTGATTGGTTATTTTGAAGATGGACAGTTCTGCATTCAGGTATCGGATGAAGGCGTGGGCATTCCAAAGGAGGAACTTGAGAAAATTACCCAGGCATTTTATATGGTGGATAAAGTTCGAGGCAGGGCCAATGGAGGCGCAGGCCTGGGGCTTGCCCTGTGCAAAGAGATTGTGTCTCTTCACCGGGGAACCATGAAATTTGAAAGCGCACAGGGTGAGGGAACCAGAGCGCTGATCCGCATGAGGGGAGGCGCAGAGCATGCATAGAGCCAAATTCCTGCCGTTTGGGGCGGCATCTGTTTTTGTGAAAGGAGGCGCGGCTATGCACAGAATCAAATCTCTGTTCCTGACGCTGTTATGTGCGGGAATGATTTTGGGAGCCGGATATCTGGTCATTGTAAAGAGCGGCCAGAAAGTGTTGGAACGGGAGCGGATTTTGGAAGAGTCCATGTACGAAGATACCAGTTCCAATATTTTTTATGGAAAAATTGAAGAAGATATTGAATTGTTTCCCTGGAGTTATTATCCACAGGATAATACAGCAGAAAATATCGGAGATTTTCCGAAATTTCAGGCAATGGGCATAGAGGAGTGGGATGAGGAAGTCGAGGCGGAAGTGAAAGAAGCCCAGGACTGGTATCTATATCAGATGATTGGATGTCAGAGCGGAATGTCGGCAGAGGAAGTATGGGAATTGTACCATAACAGCCAGAAAAGCATTATGGACAGTATGATTAGGGTGGACAATTCTCCTTTCGGTCCTGTCACTATTTATTTTTACCAGGATACTATGCAGTTGGGGGAACAGCAGTATCAGATAAGGATTGCCTGCAGTGACTGGAACATAATCAGCTTTAACTGTTTTAAGTACCGCGACGGGCAGGAGCGGGACAGAGAAGCCTGGGCGGAAGGGAAAGAAAAGCTGGTGGGAATATTGGAGAAATCGGAGGAGCAGTTTGCAGAATATTACAAGTATATGCTGCTGCTGCGCGACCAGGATTTGCTGGTGACTTATGATAAGGGGATCAGCACTTACCTGCAGAGTTTATACTGGCTGGAAGCGATTATGGCTGGAAAAGAATACGGATCTGATTATATTTCTGATGACATAAGGATTATGATGGAGGATTGGATGCCGGTAAGCAGCGAAAAGGGGAACGTGAATATGTCAGACGGCGGGAGTGAGACGGAAACAGTGGTGGATGCAAAGTCCAGTTATTCTTATCAGATTGTGGATCTGAAGGATATGATTCTGCTGCTGATGCAGGGGGAGGAAACCCTTGGGATATTTTATGATCCAATGGAACAGCGTTTCTGCGGTTATAATTTTTTTTATGAATATTAAATTTTTCGAAAGCATTGGGAAAAACAGTTGTGCTATCGGAAACTCTGGCTTATAATAAAGTCATGCTTCGAATGATCAAGTTTATATGGGCATTTGCGCCTCGCCGAAGGCGGCTTTAGATGCGCAAATGCCGTTACTATGAGCAGCTGAAAACTGCGAATAGTAACAGAATAGAATCCGGAAGGAAAGAGGAGAATTCAGAATGAACAACACAGATAAGTTTGATGATACAGATTTTCGCGAAGTAATTTCAGATTCAGAAGAGCCGGATAAACCCGCTGAGCCGGAGGACAGAGGCAGCAAAGGAGAGATTCAGGAGTCAGGGCAGGATTCTTCGGAGGGCAGTTTGAAGGAGAAGGGTTCCGATTCCGGGGAGAAAGAGAGTGAGTACGAGGATACCTGCTATATCTGTCACCGGCCGGAGAGCAAGGCCGGCAAGATGATTAAAATACCCAATGAGATCTGCATTTGTGCGGATTGTATGCAGAAGACCTTTGACAGCATGAGCCAGGTAAGTTTTCCTATAGGGGATATGAGCAATTTTGGGAATATGCCCAATATCAGCATGATCAATTTATCTGAGCTGCAGAACTTAGGAATGATGCCCAAGAGCCAGAAGCTGAAAAAGAAGCGGGCCAAAGAGGAGAAGAAAGCAAAGCCCGCGCTGGATATCAAGGCGATTCCCGCTCCTCATAAGATTAAAGCCAGTTTAGACGAGTATGTGGTAGGCCAGGAGCACGCCAAGAAGGTGATGTCGGTGGCTGTTTACAATCACTATAAGCGGGTGGGATGCGATAATAAGGACGGCGTGGAGATAGAGAAGTCCAATATGCTTATGCTTGGGCCTACCGGAAGCGGGAAAACTTACATGGTAAGAACCCTTGCCAGGCTTTTGGATGTGCCCCTTGCCATTGCAGACGCCACTTCCCTGACAGAAGCCGGGTATATCGGAGATGATATCGAGAGTGTGGTTTCCAAGCTGCTGGCGGCTGCGGAAAATGATGTGGAGCGGGCGGAACACGGCATCATATTTATTGACGAGATTGACAAAATTGCCAAGAAGAGAAATACTCATCAGAGGGATGTCAGCGGAGAGAGCGTCCAGCAGGGAATGCTGAAATTATTAGAAGGAGCTGATATCGAAGTTCCGGTGGGGGCCAACAGCAAGAATGCCATGGTGCCCCTTGCCACAGTGAACACCAGAAATATTCTGTTTATCTGCGGCGGCGCCTTTCCGGATCTGGATGACATTATCAAAGAACGGCTGAACAAAAAGTCCGCTATGGGATTTCATGCGGATTTGAAGGATAAATACGATAAAGAAGATAATATTCTCCACAGGGCAGAAGTGGAGGATATCCGCAAGTACGGCATGATTCCGGAGTTTTTAGGGCGGCTGCCAATAATTTTTGCGTTGGACGCTTTATCAGAGGATATGCTGGTGCGGATTCTGACGGAGCCCAAAAATGCCATTATCAAGCAGTATCAGAAACTGCTTGCCATGGATGAAGTGAAGCTGGAATTTGATGATGGGGCGCTTCGGGCCATTGCCGGCAAAGCCAGGAAGAAAGATGTGGGAGCCAGGGCGCTGCGCGCCATTCTGGAGGAATTTATGCTTGATATTATGTATGAGATTCCCAAGGATGACAACATCGGCATGGTAACCATTACCGAAGACTATATCGAGAACAAAGGAGGTCCGATCATTGCCATGCGGGGCTGCCCGGTTCTGGAGGAGAAAGCAGAAGCGGCAGGCGCATAATTTTTGGTTTGCTTCGGCACAGAAAAAGGGTTTTTTAATGAGAAAACCAAAGCGGCAGACGCATAACAGTTCAAGGAAATCAGGAATTGAATATTTTGGCATTGAATTACATAGTATGATAAAAAAGAAAAGAGCAGACTATGGATTGTGAAGAAGCCGTATATTCAAATGACTATTATGATTTTATAATGGAATATACTATGCCGAATTTTGGGGCTCCGATAAGTCCCTGTATGCAGAAAATTGACGCTTCCTTTGATATTGCCTACCTGCTCAGGGCAGGAAATTTTTCTCTGAATATTCAGAATTACAATTATACGTCAATTCCGAAATGTTATACACTGATGGATGAAAGTGCACTGGAAGCAAGCGGGATATTGAGGATACAGAATCAGCCTACCCTGTCCCTGAAGGGACAGGGTGTTTTGATTGGGTTTTTGGATACGGGAATTGATTATACGAATCCGGTGTTCCGCAATAGTGACGGAAGTACCAGAATCACGGCGATCTGGGATCAGACAGATCGCAGCGGGATGCCGCCGGAGGGTTTTCTATATGGAACAGAATATCTGGATGACAGAATTAACGAAGCTCTGCAGGCAAAGAATCCAAGGGATGTGGTGCCTGTGACCGATCTGGAAGGGCACGGCACGTTTTTGGCAAGCGTAGCGGCGGGGAGCCAGATCCGGGAAGAAGAATTTATCGGCGCAGCCCCTTATGCCAGGATTGCAATGGTAAAGTTGAAGCAGGCAAAGCAGTATTTGAGAGAGTTCTTTTTTATTCCGGAGGATGCGGCGGCATATCAGGAAAATGACATTATGGCGGGGCTGGCCTATCTGGATCAACTTGCGCAGAGAGTGCGGATGCCTCTGGTAATTTGTTTCGGCCTGGGCTCTAACATGGGAAGCCATACAGGGGTCAGCCATCTGAGCACCATGCTGAATAACATCACGCTGCGCAGCGGCCGGGTGGCGGTTACCGCTGTGGGGAATGAAGGAAATGAAAGACATCATTATTTTGGCCAAATGGAAGAAGGGCAGGAATATCAGAATGTGGAAATCAGCGTAGGCGAAGGGGTAGAGGGTTTTTCAGTGGAACTCTGGGCCAGGGCGCCTCAGCGGTTTGTGGTGGAAATTATTTCCCCTACCGGAGAACGGATGCCCAGTGATTATATTCTTTCCGGCGGCAGAGAATTCCGCTTTTTGTTTGAGGATACCAGGGTGACGGTGGATTACCGAATTACCGGAATTTTAAATGGCGCGCAGATAATCTACATGCGGTTTGAGCATCCTTCCCAAGGGTTGTGGAACATCCGTGTATTTCCGGAAGTGGAACTGGCAAGTATTTTTAATATGTGGCTGCCGATGGAGGAGCTTTCTACTGGGGAGGTGTTTTTCGTCCGCTCCAATCCGGATACGACGATTACGGTTCCTTCCACTGCCATTGTGCCAATCGGCGTGGGAGCTTACGATGTGCGGGACAACAGCATTTATCTGCGTTCCGGCAGAGGCTTTACCACCAATGGCTGGATTAAGCCGGATTTGGTGGCTCCGGGAGTAGGCGTGTTCGGCGCAGGGCCAAATAACCAGTTTACCACCAAGGACGGCACCAGCGTAGCGGCGGCAATAACGGCGGGAGCAGTCGCCCTAATGCTGGAATGGGGAATTGTCCGGGGCAATTATACGGCAATAACCAGTATTGAGATTAAAAATGTACTGATCCGCGGGGCAACCAGAGACAGTAAGCGGATGTATCCGGATCAGGCATTTGGCTGGGGAAGACTGAACCTCTATCAGGCATTTGAAGATTTCAGGATTCGGTGAAAGGAGGCAAAAGATGAAATATGCAGCAGTTGCAGCGGCAGTGTTTGCCGGGGATTTTTTTCTGAAGGAACAAGTGGAAAAGCAGAAGGATTGGAAAGAGGCTAAGCTCTGCAGAGGACGGATTATTTTGAAAAGGTATCATAACAGGGGAGCGGCTCTGAATTTTATGGAGCAGAAGCCGGGGCTGGTGAAGAAAATATCTGCAGGCATGCTGCTGGCGCTGGGCGTCTTGTGGTATCTGCTTCTGCGCAAAAAGGAAAATCCTGCAGTTCTGCTGGGACTGAGCCTTGCTATCGGAGGAGGCGCCAATAATTTTTATGACAGGATAAAGCGGGGATATGTGGTGGATTATTTCAGTTTCCGGACCCCCTGGAAATGGCTGAATCAGATTATTTTTAATATTTCCGATCTGTGTATTTTTATGGGCACACTGATAGCTGTGATAACGAAGCCGATGACCTGAAAACAGAGAAAATTCATCCCGCGCTGATGTGCTGCAGAGAGAGGAAAGTTTCATCGGCGCCGGCGAAGTGCGGGCAGAAGGGAGTCTGGCCGCAACAGGCAAAAAGAATTGCTGCAGCAGCCTTAGGGCAGATACAGCAATTCTTTTTATTAACCGTAATTCCTCAATATCTTATATCAAAATAAAAAACCGAAATTTCTATATTATTGACAAAGGTACATTGTGAATAACCGGATTAAAATTAGTGGATTACAGTTACGTTTACAGCCTGGGGTCCTTTGGAGCCTTCTGTTACGTCAAATTCTACAGATGCGCCTTCTTCCAGAGACTTGAAACCTTCCATGTTTAATCCGGAATAATGAACAAATACATCGTTTCCAGATTCATCAGAAATGAAACCATATCCTTTTTGGTTGTTAAACCATTTTACTGTACCTTGCATGCCAAGTACCTCCAAAAAATAATCTGCGCTGCATTAATTTACAACGTAGGACTATAGTAACATATAATATGAAAAATGTAAAGAATTATTCATAGAAAATTAAAAATTTTAAAATTTTTGTTAAGTCAATGGTTCAAAAGCAATCTGATGCTTCCGGAAAAATTGTTTTACCATATCATCCCAGGCGTGTTCTAAAGATTTATCCATGGAAAAAACACGGCAGGAAACCCCTGTCGTGCAGGTAAGTTTCTGGTTCTGGTATTTCAGGTTCAGATACATGCCCGAAATTTCTTCCGGCGCAAAACTGCTGCTGATAGAGGCCACGGTGCGTTTCTGATTCTCGCTGGATAACTGGAACACAAACTTAAAAGCGGAGGGCGTGCGTTTCCCTTTGATGATATCAAAGCAGATTGGGCGCACCAGGGAGAAAGGCGCATACTCTTCCTGAGTAATCAGAGGGTAAGGCTCATCTTCCGGGCTGAAAAAGTCCGCATTGGAACGGCCCTCCAGAAGATAAGTCATAAAGGTTGTGATGCTTCCTTCGCGAAGCAGAAAGCTGTCAAAAGTATCTGTGCGCAGAAATATATTCATAAATTCTTTTACATCCGGAATGGAAAAAGCCGTCATAATAAGCCTCCTGACTAATGCTTTGTGTTTATAAATTAATCATTGAAATGGGTGATATCTGCAAAAACGCTGCCCGCTGTTATAGCCATATTACATTACTCCGGCAGCGGCAGGCGGCGCAAGTGCAGCAATATCAGAAAAGAAATCAACCTTCTGTTTCAAATTCTATCTGCGGCAGGCGGCGCAAGTGCAGCAATATCAGAAAAGAAATCAACCTTCTGTTTCAAATTCCTATCTGCGGCAGGCGGCGCAAGTGCAGCAATATCAGAAAAGAAATCAATCCTCCGTTTCAAATTCTATCTGCGGCAGGCGGCGCAAGTGCAGCAATATCAAAAGAACCATTAAGGTTCCGTTTTATTCAGGTAGCGGTATACAGTTGGAACCGATACAAAGAGCTGTGCGGCTATTTCTGACACAGAGCCTTTTACTTTCAGTATGCCTTCGTCATTCATCCGGTGGACGATACGGACTTTTTCCTGGATGGACATCCGGACAGGGGAAATCCCGCTCTCTGCGATGATTTCCTGAATCCGCTCCCGCATCAGGCTGGACATGGGTTTGTCCAGGCTTTCGGAATATTCTGTCTCTTCACTTCCGGACAGATGAAATAATTCCAGAAGGTTTGCCACGGCGTGGTTTAAGTTCTGTACGGCGTCCATGGCTTTGTTGATGCACAGAAGGCCGATGAGCCGCCCTTCATTTTTGATGAAGTAAGTGGAGGAGAGAAATTCTCCGTTTTTGTTCCGGCCGGTATAATTGGCCAGATAATCCGCATTCCGATAAGACTCTTTGGCAATAATGTCTTTGGCAAGGTCTGTAAGGGGATTGCCGATTTCTCTGTCTGACACATTGTTGTGAATGGCGGCCAGAGAGTGTTCCGGTTCTTTCGTGTCATGGATAACGATCTCACAGCCTGGGCCGCAGACTTCCGCCAGAAAAGGGGCAAAATTAATAAACAGTTGCAATACTTCTTGATCTGTCATTTGCAGCGCCGCCTTACAGGAAAAGTTCATTTTCTTTCCGGCCGCTGCAGGCTTTTTTCAGTTTCATACTGGCAGCGGTAAGAAGCGCTTTATTGACGCTGCGGGCGTTCCTGGGACAGATTGCCATACAGCGCATACAGGAAATGCAGAGTTTGGGATCTGTTTTGGAAGGGTCTGCCGCATCAATGGCGCCTGTGGGGCATTTGTCTGCGCAGAGGCCGCATTGTGTGCAGGATTTTCCGGCTGCGGGCTTCATGGGGACGCCGCCGTATTCCCGGTAAGGGCGGTTTCCGGGCAGAGTCAGATGAGGAGAAAGGGAACCGGATTCCATTTTGGCCCGAACAGTTTCTGCAAAACCGGCCAATTCTTTTTCATCCTGGGCGTCCGGCCGTCCGGCGGCATACTGGCGCATGATGGAGTGTTCTGCAACAGCGGCTGCAGCGGCAATGCAGGAAAAGCCGGAATCCGTTAATACGTCTTGCAGCTCTGCAAAAGTGTCATCGTAAGCCCTGTTTCCGTATACAACAATCAGAATTGCCGAAGCACCGTTTCCTTTCATTTGGCGCAGCCGCGATACGGCTATGTCCGGAACCCGGCCGCCGTAAGAGGGGACGGATACAATGCAGGCGTCTGTTTTGGCAAAAGAGCAGGAAGAAAAGTCTTTGCTGCGGTCCGTTAAGTCAATCAGAATGCTTTCTGGTGAAAAAGATTTTGTGAATCGATCGGATACTTTTTTCGTGCCTCCGGTGGGGCTGAATACAATATGATAAACAGACATCGTGTGGCTCCTTTCGGAATTGTTTTTGTTTGATATGGAATATTGTATCAGAGATGCAGGAACATTGCAATTTTTTTGATAAAAATATTTACAACTTGATAAAAATATTATAATATAGCCGTAGAAACATGCTCAATCTGATAAAATTGTATGGAAAAGGAGAAACTATTATGGGAAAAAACGTAATTTCCACCAAAAATGCACCGGCGGCAATCGGGCCTTATTCACAGGGAATTGAAGCAAACGGAACGGTTTTTGTGTCCGGACAGCTTCCGATTAATCCCGAGACAGGAGAGTTTGCCGGGACAGATATTTCCGCCCAGGCAGAGCAGTCTTTGAAAAATGTGCAGGCAGTGCTTGCAGAAGCGGGGCTTACCCTGGAAAATGTGGTGAAAGCCACTGTATTTTTGAAAGATATCGGGGATTTTGCGGCTATGAATGAAGTGTACGCCCGCTATTTTACCGGGGACTGCCCTGCAAGATCTGCAGTTCAGGCGGCAGCTCTTCCCAAGGATGCGCTGGTGGAAATTGAGGTAATTGCTGTCAGGTAAAGAGAAGGAGAAGTGACATCTATGAAATACGATTTTACGTCAATTATGGATCGCCGTGGCAAAGACGCGATAGCAGTGGACGGCCTGGGCGGGATGCCGGGCTTCACGCCCAGTGCGCCGAAGGAGGGGTTTGACGCAATTCCCATGTGGGTGGCGGATATGAATTTCCCCACTGTCCCTACGATTCCGGAAGCGATTATTGAACGGGCGAAGCATCCGGCTTACGGGTATTTTCAGCCCACCGATGAATATTATAACGCAATTATCAAATGGCAGGAAACCCGCAATGGGGTAACCGGCCTGACCAAAGAATATATTGGGTATGAAAACGGAGTGCTGGGCGGCGTGATTTCTGCGCTGACGGCTTTTGCGGCTCCGGGAGACGCTGTGCTTCTTCACAGCCCCACTTACATTGGCTTTACTTCCAGCCTCAATAATAATGGGTTTAAAATTGTCCACAGCCCGCTTGTGAAGGATGAAAACGGAGTCTGGCGGATGGACTATGAAGACATGGAAATGAAGCTTAAGACGGAAAATATCCATGCGGCAATTTTTTGCAGCCCCCATAATCCATGCGGCCGTGTCTGGGAGCGGTGGGAACTGGAAAAGGCAATGGAAATCTATAAGGCCAATGACTGTCTTGTGATTTCCGATGAAATCTGGTCCGACATCATTCTGGAGGGTCATAAGCATATCCCAACTCAGATGGTCAGCGAAGACGCCAGAAACCGCACGGTCGGGGTGTATGCGCCAAGCAAAACCTTTAACCTTGCCGGCCTGGTGGGAAGCTATCATATTATTTATAACAAGTACCTCAGGGATCGCATAGTGGCAAAGGGCAGCAAACCTCATTACAATGACATGAACGTGCTTTCCATGCATGCGCTTCTGGGCGCTTATCAGCCGGAAGGGTACGAGTGGGTGGACGAGCTTTGCCAGGTTATTGCCGGGAATGTCAACTATGCCTGCGATTACATCAGGGATCACTTTGAAGGAGTGGAAGTGTTTCGTCCGGAAGGGACGTATATGCTCTTTATGGACTGCAGCAAATGGTGCGAATCCCATGGTAAGACCATCGGAGAACTGGAACAGGCGGCCTGGGATGTGGGCGTGGCCTGGCAGGATGGAAGGATGTTCCATGGGCCCTGTTCGGTGCGCATGAATCTTGCGCTTCCTTTAAGCCGAGTAAAAGAAGCTTTTGATCGGTTGGACAAATATGTGTTTAACGGCTGACTGGCAGAAGAAGGGGATCAGAAACCCTTGTCCTGCGGGGAATCCGGAGGCTGAGAAGCTGGCAGAATTGTTGACAAAATAGTAAGTTTTGCAGGACTGCTGCATGAAGAGCGGAATCGTTATGATTTCCAGCTTCGTGCAGCATTTTTTTCGTAACAGTTCAGCCTTTGCCTTCACCGTTACAGAATCCGGCCCATTTAAAGTTTGCTTTCAGCAAAGGGCTGGATTCCTGGCTCAATCTACACATTCTCACGGACTTTGCAGCAAGTGCAAAGTCCTGGCTGAACTGTTACTACTTTTTTTCTTTCCGGGCCGGATACAGTGGAAAAAAATATTCAGGTATAGTATAATATTGAAAGAATGTACAGAATGTATGGCAGTTTCGGAGGTAAAAGAATGGAAGAAAAGCTGTTTCGTTTAGTGGAAAAAGGAACCAGCGCCGTGATGGTGGTGCAGGATTTGGCACGCCAGTTAGAGGAGGCGGGATTTGAAGAACTGGATTTTGGCACAGGCTGGGGATTGACGGAGAATGGGAGATATTATGTGAAACATCATGATACCGCATTGTTTGCATTTACCATAGGAGCGCGGGCGGAGTTTCGGAATGCAGTCCGCATCGGGGCGGCCCATACGGATTTTCCCTGTCTGCGGATCAAGCCCAATCCTGATATTTCTGCCGGGGGATACGGTCAGGTGAATGTGGAAGTTTACGGCGGGGCTATTTTAAATACATGGCTGGATCGGCCTTTAAGCATCTCAGGCCGGATAGCGCTGCAGAGTGAGGACGTGATGCATCCTGAGATGCGTTATCTCTCAGTGGAGCGTCCGCTGCTCGTGATTCCGAATCTTGCCATTCACATGAACCGGGATGTCAATAAGGGGATGGAACTGAATAAGCAGACGGATATGCTTCCGATTTTGGGGCTGCTGGATGAAAATATTAAGGACCAGAAGCTGCTGATGGAGTTTCTTGCAAAAGAGCTTCAGGTGGAACCAGAGTGGATTCTGGACTTTGAATTGTGGGTGTATTGCGCTGAAAAACCTCAATATGCAGGGATGCAGGGGGAATTGATTCTTTCCCCCAGGCTGGATAACCTTACTTCTGTTCAAGCGTTGCTGACAGGGCTGATTCGCGGCAAAAGGGAAACAGGCCTGAATGTAGCGGCATTTTTCGATCATGAAGAAGTGGGCAGCCGGACCAAGCAGGGGGCAGGTTCTTTGCTGCTTCTCACCCTTTTGGAAAAAATTAACGACAGTATGCAAAAAACGAAGGAGCAGACCCGCCAAAGCCTCTACAACGCCTTTTTCCTGTCGGTGGACGTGGCCCATGGACTCCATCCCAATCAAATGGGGAAAATGGATCTTACCAACAAACCGGCGCTGGGCCGGGGGCTTTGCATCAAGGAGGCAGGTTCTCAGTCTTATGCCACGGACTGTGAGGCGGTTGCAGTGGTGGAGCAGATTTGCAGAAAATATAAGATTCCATATCAGAAATTTGTGAACCGGTCAGATCTTGCGGGAGGAGGAACCCTTGGTTCCATTGCTTCCAGTATTCTTCCGGTTCGCACGGTGGATGTGGGAGCGCCCGTTCTGGCAATGCATTCTGCAGTGGAAACTATGGGAACAGCAGATATGGATGGGCTGACGAAACTGATGACGGCTTATTTTTCATTTTAATAGGAAAGACCTTGTTGCTGTGAAGCACTAAAGTGCATGGCTTTCCTATGAAATAAAAATGCTCCGCTTGGATTAGAGTATGAAGTGATGGAAGGAAACCGAAAATGAAATGGATCAGACGCAGGGCGGCAGGATTGTGTATGATTGCGCTGCTTGGCATATTTACAAATGCATGTTCTTCTTATGATTTGCGGGATTTGCTGCAGGAAGATACAGAGAACATAGAGTCAGAAAGCGTTGAAGATAATCAAAATCAGCAGAAGGCAGAAGCTCCCGCAGCAGATACCTGGCAGTTGGAAAAGCCCCAGCGGGAACAGCTTTCGGTGGGCAAATATGCTTATGAGCATCTGGACGAACAGGGACAGGTAATCTATGATGAGATGCTGACGGCAATTTTAAATCATGAAGAGAAAATCAGGCTGTCCACTACGGATTTGGATCTGATGCGCAAAGCTTATACAGCAGTCTGCGGGGATTACGGCGGTCTGTTCTGGGTGGAAGGGTATGTATTTACCAGGTACACCAAAGGGGAAGAACTGGTAAGTCTGGAGTTTGCTCCAAAATATACCATGTCAGAAGAGGAGCGGAAGATTACCCAGGCTCAGATTGATGAGGTGGTGGAGATATGGATGAACGGAATTTCCATCAATGATACGGATTATGATAAGGCGAAATATGTCTATGAGCTTCTGGCATTGAATACGGAATATGTTCAGGACGCCACAGACAGTCAGAATATTATCAGTGTGTTTATCAAGCAGCAGACTGTATGTCAGGGCTATGCCTGTGCAGTTCAGTATCTGCTTGGACAGCTTGGAATCCAGAGCGTGATTGTCAGCGGCACCGCCTTGGGAGACGCCCATGCATGGAATCTGATTTGTCTGGACGGGGAATATTATTACATGGACGCCACCTGGGGAAATAATGGATACCGGAATAAAGAGGGGCTGGAGACGTCTTTTATTGACTATAATTATATGGCCATGACAACCGCAGAGATGATGATGGGACATGTGCCGGACGGGGAAATTGAATTGCCGGAGTGCACGGCGGTGATGAATAATTATTATATCAAAGAGGGAACCTATATTGAAGAATGGAATCCGGAATGGATGGGGGCCATTCTTTCAGACGCCTGGACGCAGGGGCAGGTGGTAACCCTGCGGTTTTCCGATGAAATTCTGAAAAAGCAGGCATTTCAGTATTTTATTGAAGAAGGATACATTGCAGATTATTGTGACGGGATCACGGAAGTCAATTACATTGAGGATAATATGTGGAAAGAAATCAGTTTTTGTTTTAACTGAGGATTGCAGCGGGGCCGCTTTTGCATGGATGATGCAGAAGCGGCGTTGTTTTTAATGCGATCAGTCTGCCGGTTCTGCCGTTGCCATCCTGGAATGGATAAATACGTTCAAACGCATAAAAATATTCTCTCCACATTTTTGCGTCTGAGAATGCCTAATCGGAACCAGATTGTACAGATTTTGGTAAAATTCTGTAAATGGGGCTTTTCAAAGGAAAATATTTATGCTAGTATTAAGTGGTATTAAAAACTATGTCCGACAACAGAAAAAGAATGAAAAGATGTTTTGAATATTGAATTCGGCAGGAAATAAAAACTATGTAAAATAATGGGAGGAAAGTATAAAATTATTTTAAATGTCGAATATAGTGAGAAGCAATACCATATCAGGAGGAAGAACATGAGCTATAAGATCGTAATAGACAGCTGCGGGGAATTGACAGAGGAGTTAAAGCAGGACATGCATTTTGAAAGCGTTCCGCTGGAAATTTTTGTGGATGATTATCATATTGTGGATGATGAGACTTTTGATCAGGCAGAATTTTTAAAACGTGTGGCGGCGAGCCCCAACTGTCTCCATATCTTTGATTCCAAATCCGCTTCTGTGGGAGAGACGCTGGTTGGGATGAAAATTCAGGAATATGAGGAAGCAGGGCTGTCCTTTGAAGAGGTGGTTGAGAAGGTGGAATCATTTATTGCGGAGAAGAACACGTCTTTTGTCCTGGAGACCTTAGAAACCCTCAGGAAAAACGGAAGATTAAGCAATATTAAGGCATTTGTGGCAAATACGCTGAATATTAAGCCTGTGATGGCCGGAAGTCCGGAAGGAACGATTTATCAGCTGGGACAGGCAAGAGGGATCACAAAGGCAGTGGATAAGATGATCAAAGATCTGGTGTCCAAAACCGCGAATCCCAGGGAAAAAATTTTTGCGATTTCCCATTGCAACTGCCCGGAAAGGGCGAAAGCCGCAGTGGATAAAATAAAGCAGATGGCAGAATTTAAAAAGATTATTGTGGTGGAGACAGCCGGCATCAGCAGTCTGTATGCCAACGACGGCGGAATTATTATGGTTGTGTAACGGCGCAAAGGAAACAGTTCCTGACGTTCTGTCTTTGGATACGAATGGAAAAATGCCGGGTTATCCTTTCACACACAAACGGGGCAGCGTTTCGGCAAACTAAGAATGCTTATGAACTGTTTGTTTTGTGAAAGGACAATCCGGTTTTTCCTGTGTGCTGGAACATGTCATTCCGGCGGTTAAATATCGCAACATTTTGCTTGCCCAAATATCCATCTGCTGCGATATTTAACCGCCGGAATATAGTATGTAAGCGGTTCTTTCCGGAGCGGACAGCGTTTGTTTTTCCGGAGATATCATTCCTCTGAGTAAGCGGCTTTGTCCAGAGCGGACTGGATCGCGTTCAGCAGGACCATGGAGGTATATTGGTTGTCGTCTCCGTAAGAAATGTTTTCCAGAGACTGTTTTTCGTAAATCTGTTCAGTCAGGTTATCCAGTGCAGGCTGCATCAGCGGATACATGGCAGCGGTAGCTTCGTCCAGATTTACCAGAGTAATAGAGTTGATGTGGTTTTCATCCACTACAACCTCCACGTCTATGGCGTTGTCATTTAGTTGTATGGAGGAAGTATATACCCCCGCCGTATATTTCATGGTTTCTTCCGTAGCCTTGTCTTTGCCATCCGGCAGGAACATAAAGATCAGCAGTAAAATCAACAGAATTCCAAGTACTGCGAAAATCGCTGTGTAGACCACTTCTTTTAAATGCAGAACAACAATTTTTGTTTTTGAACTCACAGGATTCCTCCTTAATTTCTCTTTGAACTACTATATGAGAGAAAGATAGGAAATATTCGTCGGGAAATTTCGAATAAATTTCTTTACAAGCTATGGAAAGTATGCTAAAATACAAAACGTTACAGTGGGAGGACAGAAACGGTGGCGCGGATTCCTATCCCATGGTAAAAATATTTTTCAGAACATGCATGGACAGAAAGCAGAATAAAAGTCTTTTACAAAATGCATGGACAGAAAGCAGAAAAAAAGTCCTTTACAAAATTTTGCAGGCGTTCTTTTTGGGAAAGCGTTGACAAAATACAAATAAAATGTTACTAAGTTTATAAAAGTATTGACAAGGAACAGGAAGAAAACGATAATGTTGTTAGAGAAGAGAAGAGAAGAGAAGAGAAGAGAAGGCTAGCATAGCGGCTGGTTTTATTTATAAATAGAAACAGACAAATAAGGCAGAGTGAAACAGACTGCCTTATTTGTCTGTTTTTTTTGCGTTGAATGTATTCTTTAGAATATGTTTTAACATTCTATAGTATAAATAACGCGTTTATGCAGCGAATTAGGAAAGGGAGAAATGAAAGTGAAGAGAAATGTTTGGATACTGAATCATTATGCAGCAGATATGATGCTCCAAAAAGCCGGCCGGCACTATTGGATGGCAAAAGAATTGATAAAGAGGGGATATCATCCGGTTATTTTTTGCGCAAATGCAATACATAATTCAGATCAGGTGATAGAAGTGGATGGAGACTATACGGTGAGAAAGCAGGAGGGAATTGTTTTTGTCATCGTAAAGACTCATTCTTATACGGGGAATGGGATCAGCCGTATCCGCAATATGCTGGAATTCTATTGGAATGTAAAAAAGGTTATGGGGAAGCGCTGGCGGGCAGGGAAAAAACCGGATGTTATATTAGCCTCCCATGTGCATCCATTGACTTGTAAGGCGGGAATTGAGATGGGGAAAAAGTGGAAAGTTCCCTGTATTGTGGAAATTCGGGATTTATGGCCGGCAGAGTTGATTTCATTGGGCGCTGTAAAAGAAAAGAGCCCGATAACAATGATGCTGTTTTCTCTGGAAAAATATCTGTACCGTAAGGCTGCGGCCGTGGTATTTACTATGGAAGGAGGAGCCAGGTATATTCATGACAAAAAGTGGGACACGGCTCAGGGCGGGCCGATAGATTTAAGAAAAATTTATTATATCAATAATGGAGTGGACATTCAGGGATTTGAGGAAAATGCAGCCCATTATCCGGCGCAAGATGAAGATTTAGGGGATGAAAGGTTTTTTAATTTCGTTTATACCGGCTCTATCCGAAAGGCAAATCAAATTGATACGCTGTTGGATACTGCGAAAGAACTGCAGGATGAACCGGCAATCCGTTTTTTGATTTGGGGCGCCGGAGATTACCTGCCGCAGATTCAGAGAAGAATCCAGGAAGAAAAAATTGTAAATGTTAAGTATAAAGGATTGGTGAAGAGAAGGGAAATTCCCGGGATTTTAGTAAAGAGCGACGTCAATGTTATGTGTTGGCAGAACATGGATGCGCTGAAATATGGCTGCAGTTATAACAAGATGTTTGAGTATCTTGCAGCGGGAAGGCCGATTTTTTCCATGGTCCATACAGGGTATAGCATTCTGAAGAAAAATAACTGCGGGTATGAGGCAGAAGGAGACACTCCCCAGGAGTTCGGGAGAGATATCAGAAAATTATACCATATGCCCAGGGAGCAGAGAGAACTGCTGGGGCAAAATGCGGTGCAGGCAGTAAAACAATTTGATTTTGCTGCGCTGACAGGAAAACTGATAAAAATTATAGAAAAGTTATAAGTTGATTTTTATGAAGTTTCAGGGAGGAATGAGAATGATACCATTGATGAATTTGACAAGGCAGTATCAGAATTATGAGCAGAAGCTGGATGAAGCGGCTCTTGGGACGCTGCATTCCGGGAAGTATATTCTGGGAGATGAGGTTGCCTTGTTCGAGAAAGAATTTGCAGCTTATTGCGGCGTGAAATATGCAGTGGGCGTGGGGAATGGAACGGATGCGTTAGCGCTGGCGCTTCTGGCGGCCGGAATAGGAGCAGGAGATGAGGTAATTACCAGCGCCATGAGTTTTATTGCAACGGCGGAGGCCATCGCGATTGTAGGCGCAACGCCGGTTTTTGCAGATTGCACAAAAGATACGTATGTGATAGATGCAGAAAAAATAGAATCCAGAATTACAGAGCGGACCAGGGCAATTATTCCGGTGCATTTGTATGGACAATGTGCGGATATGGATAAAATCAAAGCAGTGGCGGAGAAATATAAGCTTTCTGTCATTGAAGACTGTGCGCAGGCGGCAGGGGCGGAATATAAAGGAAAACCGGCCGGGTCTATGGGAGATATGGGATGCTTTTCCTTTTTTCCCACAAAGAATCTTGGGTGTGCAGGAGATGGCGGCATGATTGTGACAGACAAGGAAGAGTTGTTTCGGCTGTGCCAGGCATACCGCGTGCATGGGAGCGGCGAGAATGGTCTGCTGGCTTATGGGAAGGAAAAGAAAGTTCCGGTGGATTTGGAACATTTGGATTTTGGCGGAAATCTTCCGAAGTATTTTAACTTTGTGGTGGGCCGCAATTCCAGGCTGGATGCGCTTCAGGCGTCATTGCTGCGGGTAAAGCTGCCGCATTTGGATGAATGGAATGCAAAGAGACGTGACATTGCGTCATATTATCATAATAATATCACAAACCCAAAAGTGAAGAAACCTGTCTGCAGTGCAGAAGGAACCCATATTTATTATGTATATGTAATAGAAGTGGAAGACAGAGAGAATTTCCGCGCTTATATGAAAGAACAGGGAATCGCCACAGGGGTATATTTTCCGGTTCCTTTGCATTTGCAAAAGGTCTTTCAAGGACTGGGATATCAGGCAGGAGATATGCCCAATGCAGAATATTTAGCAGAACATGGAACGGCGATTCCGCTTTTTCCGGAACTGGAAGACAATGAAATGAAGAAAGTTGCGGATGCTGTGAATGCATGGGAGGGCTAAGATGAAGGAAAATGTACGAATACATCCTTCCGCATGTGTAAGCGAGAAGTCCCGGGTGGGGGCGGGCACCTGCGTCTGGCAGAACTGCAATATCATGGAAGGCGCCACCATTGGAGAAAACTGCAGCTTAGGCGCCAACGTATTTGTTGAAAATGGAGTGGTGATAGGAAATCAGGTGAAAATTAAGAATAATATTGCCATTTATTCCGGGGTTGTCTGTGAAGATGATGTATTCCTTGGGACGAACTGCGTGTTTACAAATGTTATAAATCCAAGGAGTTTTATCAGCAGAAAGTCTGAATTTAAACCTACAATTATCAAAAAGGGAGCAACGATTGGGGCAAATGCAACGATCATATGCGGCCATACCATCGGAAGCTATGCCCTGGTAGGGGCTGGCGCAGTGGTGACAAAAGATGTGCCGGATTATGGGTTGATGCTGGGAAATCCGGCAAAATTGACGGGATATGTCTGCAAATGCGGGACAACCATGCATGCTTTGAAGGAGAGGCTTACATGCCCGGCATGCGGAAATCAATATCAGTTAAAGGAGACAGGGATTGAGATTATAAGGGAGGTTTAGAAAAGGTGAGATATGCATTAATTGGCTGCGGAAGGATATCGGCAAATCACATCAAAGCCGCATTGAACAATCATCTGGAAATTGCAGCGGTAAGCGATATCAGAGAAGAGCATATGGAAGAGCTGCTGGAAAAATATGATCTTCAGGAGGAAGTATCCATTAAACGTTATACGGATTATCAAAGAATGCTGGAGGAAGTCAGGCCGGAGCTTGTCAGCATTGCCACAAAGAGCGGAATCCATGCGGAAATTGCCCTGCATTGTATAGAAGCCGGAGTTCATGTAATTATAGAAAAACCTATGGCGATGAATATACAGGATGCGGATGCGATCATCCGGCGTTCCTGCGAGAAAAAAGTAAAGGTGGCAGTATGTCATCAGAATCGTTTTAACATTGCCGTGCAGGAGATGCGTCAGGCGTTGGAACAGGGGAGATTTGGAAAGCTTTCTCATGGTTCCGTTCATGTGAGATGGAATCGAAACCAGAATTATTATACACAGGCGGCATGGCGGGGGACCTGGGAACAGGATGGAGGCGCGTTGATGAATCAGTGCATTCATGGGATAGATTTACTGTGCTGGATGATGGGAGACGAAGTGGAAGAAGTATATGGGGCCACCAGACAGAGGTTTCATTATTATCTGGAAGCGGAAGATGTAGGGATGGCAGTGCTGAAATTTAAGAATGGAGCGGTGGCCACCGTGGAAGGGACCACAAATGTATATCCCAAAAATCTGGAGGAAACGCTGTATTTATTTGGGGAGAAAGGAACCGTAAAACTTGGCGGAACCTCTACAAATAATATTGAAGTCTGGGAGTTTGCAGATGAGACAGAAACAGATCGCGGGAAGCAGGGATTGACGGAAAAAACCAGCAATGTATATGGGAATGGGCATTCCAGCCTGTTTGCAGATATGATTCAGGCAATAAAAGAGGACAGGGAGCCTTATGTGGATGCGAAGGCCGGCAGAAATGCACTGGAAGTGATACTTGCGATCTATAAAAGCCAGAGAGAAGATATGCCGGTCAAACTGCCGTTGAAAGAGTTTGCAAGCACAGATATGAAAGGGGAATTTCATAAGTGAAAAAAATATTGGTTCTTGTTCAAAGTTATCCGAACAATGCGGGCGGTGCGTTATTAAGGTATGTACACGTCAGAAACAAGTATTACATTCAGCATGGAATAGAAGTTACAGTACTCAGCTTTGATGCAAAAACAGATTATGTTATAGATGGCATACAAGTTATTTCAGAAGATACATATAGGAAAATAAATGAGAAATATGACATTGCGGTGTCGCATGCTGCTAATGTAAGGAATCACTATCGTTTTCTAAGAAAGTATGGTGTTTGCTTTGAACGTATGATATTTTTCTTTCACGGACATGAGGTTATGAAGATCAATGAAGTGTATCCAAAACCTTATGAGTATATGAAAAAGAATAGCTGGCTGAGGGTTCAGGCGCAAAATTGTTACGATAGATTGAAGCTGCTGTTATGGCATAACTTCTATCAAAATGTTGCTTATAAGTCAGATTTTATTTTTGTGAGCAACTGGTTGCATAAACAATTTCAGAAGTATACAAAACTTACGGATTTGGATTTACAGGGACATGTGCACATCATTAATAATAGCGTTGGCAAGGTGTTTGAGGAAAATTCATATAGGTTTGACGGAAATAAAGAATATGATTTTATCACAATACGAAACGATATGGATGGGTCTAAATATTGTGTGGATTTGGTTGATAATCTGGCGAAAAAATATCCGGAATATCGATTCTTGATTATTGGCCGCGGCAAATATTATAAAGTGCATAAAGTTCCGGAAAATGTTGTGTGGGTTGACAGATTTTTAAGCCATCAAGAAATTATGGAATACATTGATATGAGCAGGTGTGGACTTTTGCTTACGCGAGAGGATACACAGGGAGTTATGACTTGTGAATTAGCAGAATACGGCATTCCGGTTATCACATCGGATATAGAGGTTTGTCGTGAGATTTGTGGTGATTTAAGTAATGTCAGCAGAATAAAAAATGATATGGAACAAGTAGATTTGAAAAAGGTGTATGAAACTCTGACGAGCGGAACGCCATATGAAAAACAGGGCAAATTTAGTTATCAGAATACGGTTAGCCTTGAGGAAAGAATTATAACTTCCCAAAGTAAATAAAAGCGATATCATTTAGAAAAAGAAGGATGGTTGGAGGTACAGGGTGGATTTATTATTATTTGACATATTTACAATATTGCTCATTGCCATAGATATGAGAAATTATGATAAACAAATAACGCCGCTGACAATTATCGGGGGAGTCTATGCATGTCTGATTAATTTAAACAATCTTGTCATTAGCAATGTGTATTCTTTTATACTGGTTAATGCCCACGCATTATGGATTATATTCAGTTTCTTTGTCTTGATTTTTGCCGTGGATCTTACGGGGGGTTACTTATATAGGAGCTCCAAACATTGCAATTTTTCTTTTTCTAGTAGATTCCAAAATTACAGGGGCATAATGCTGCTGTTTCTCGTTGGTGCGGCGGCATATGGAATGCAGTTTTTGTTATTGTACAGAACCTATGGTCTAGAGATCAAGGGCAAGGGTGGCGGCATATTAGGGCACTTAACTCCGTTTGCATTTATCGTTGGGCCGGCAGCATTAGATCTGGCCGTAAAGTCTGGAAAAAAATGGAGGATGTTGTTTACATCGTTCTTAAATGTGACGGTTCTTGGCATCAGTGTAGCTTTTGGCGGAAAGTATGTTATATTTATCAATTTAACTTATTTTTTGCTTTATTTTGTTCTGAAACGGGACAAAAAAGCTAATCTTATGAAAATGTTGAAAATTATTCTGCCATTGATAGGTGCTGCGATAGGTACGTTTCTGATTCTTTATTATGTGATTCCAGAAGTGACAGGACAGTATCGGGCAACTATGGATTTTGCGATAAAGCATATGTTTCACTATCTGCTGGGCTCTGTGACAGCCAACAATTATGCGATGTCTCACATGGGAGAGGGAGATGTTTTGATACCGTTTACTGTAATTATAAATATAGGAAAAGCTCTTGTTGGAACTACGGATTATATTAATCCAATTTATCCGTTTATCTTCCAGGTGGACAACTTGGCGAAGACAAATGTTGCGGGTTTCTTTGGAGAAATAACCTATAATCTGGGGTTAACTGGGGCGTATTTTTATGTAACGGTGATTTTTGGCATAATCAATTATTTTTATTACCAGTATAGAAAAAATAATAAGTTCTATCTGAGCTGCTGTTACTCGACAGCAATAATAGCTTTTCTGTTTTTTTGTAACTTTTATTCAGTATCCGGCGTTTTCCTGCCGTTGCTGCTGGCTGTTTTTTTAGATGTTTTTTCATTGTGCAGAGTGGGAAAATACCATATTTAACAGGGAGAGGTCATGAGCTCGCAAGTTAGTTTTAATCAAATTAAAAAAAATGTCGGGTTATCAGTCAGTGCACAGGTAATTTCGTTATCAGTCAGTTTTATTATGAATTTGATTTTGCCCAAATTTATCAGTGAGTATCAATATGCCTTATGGCAGACATATTTGCTGTATATCGGGTATGTTGGGATATTGCATTTTGGTCTGCTGGACGGAATTGTTCTGAGATATTCGCAATACGATTATGATGAATTGGATAAGCCAAAGATACGTTCGCAGTTTAAATGTTTGTTGGCAATGACAAGCGCATTTTGCCTGATTGCTTTTTTTTGCGCCAGTATATTTTGTCAGGCGGAAATGAAACTGGTGTTTTATATGACGGCGATTGGTATTGTTGTCAGAACGATGTTTACATATACGTCGTATTCCTTTCAGATTACCAACCGCATTAAATATTATGCCCAAATGGTTATAGGATACAGAATATTCTACGGTTTAGGAGCAATTATAATACTGCTTCTGGGATTCTATGATTTTTATTTTTTTTGTATGGTAGATCTTTGCAGTGATGTGTTTGGAATACTGTTTGCATCACGCAATAATAAGGGAATGTATTTTGGACGTTCTTTGCCAATCAAAGATGCTTTCGAAGAGGCCAGGAAGAATATTTCTGCCGGTATTATGTTGATGGCGTCTAATTGGAGTTCTTTTTTGCTGACAGGGAGCGCCAGAATGATGATTCAGTGGCATTGGGACAAAATTACCTTTGGGAAAGTTTCTTTTGCCTTCAGCATTACAAATCTATTTTTAACATTTGTAACGGCAATCAGTGTTGTTTTATTTCCTTCTTTAAAGAGAACGGATGAAGGAAATTTGCCGAAGCTGTATAAAAAAATCAAGGATGCAATGAATCCGATAATGATAGCAATATTGGTTTTCTATTATCCAGGATGTTGGATTTTAAGGAAGTGGCTGCCGGGATACAATAATAGTTTATCATATTTAGGGGTATTATTGCCGATGATCATTTTTTCATCAAAAATCAGCCTGTTAACCAATAATTATTTGAAGACTTTGAGAAAAGAAAAGCAAATGCTTATTATTAATTTGATTTCTGTTGGAACTGCTATTTGTCTGTTTATTTTCAGTGCCTATGTTGCCGATAGTCTAAAGATGCTGTTGATATTTATTGTCGGCGCAATTATGCTGTGTTCCATTTTATCGGAAGCGATTGTTATGAAAACATTAAATATATTTAGTGTAAAAAGTTTTATAGGTGAAATTGTAATGACAGTTGTTTTTATATTTTCAACGATGGTTCCGTCTCAGATTATGGGAATGTGGATTTACAGTATGGCAGTAGGTGTATTTTTATTTTTGAACAGAAAGAGTATCCAATCGGTTCTTGCTAGATGAATACTAATGGAATAATGGAACAATCTATACAGAATTTATGAGTAAGGAAAGTGAGATTTATGAATGATTTGGCAATAATACTATTAAATTATAACGGCTCCAGGGATACGATTGAGTGCATACAGTCTTTGGATGAATCTGAAACTAACTTCACATACCATGTATACATTATGGATAACAATTCTAAAAGCTCGGAACGGGATATTTTAGAGGAATATGTGAGGAGCAGGCATGATTTCAAGATCTGTAGCAGCCTTGCATTTGAAGAAAAAAAGCTGAGGGGAAATTTACTTATTTTATCTGATGACAACGCAGGATTTGCATGCGGGAACAATAAGGTTATTCGGGAAATTTATCAGGAATATTCGTTTATTTTACTGCTGAATAACGACACTGTGGTAAGAGCCAATTTTATTGAACAGATGCTTGAATTGCTGAATAAAGATAAAAACGTTGGATTTGCAAGCTGTAGAATCAACAACTATTATGATCGCAGTTTGTTGTGGAACTGTGGCGGTGTTCTTAGGCCATGGGGATTAAGAAAGTATTATTCAGAAGATGAATTGAAGAAGATGCCGGATATTATTTCAACAGAATTTATCACTGGATGCGCATTATTTGTAAGGCCTGCAGTGATAGAAAGATTTGGAGCGCTATCGGAGGATTTCTTTCATGGTGAAGAGGATTTTAATTTTTGTTGGAGAATGAAGAAGAATCATGTGATAGGCAAATGTATCAATAAAACGCTGGTTTATCATAAGGTGGGAGCCACCAGTAAAAGGGAGAGCGGACAGTTGGGAAAAGTTGCAGGGTATTACGTATACCGTATGGTAGATATGAAGCAATTCTATCCTAAAATTGTATGGTGTGCGTGGAAAGTTACGCTGACACAGATTCTTAAAATACGATGGAAAAGAGCCGGATATTCCAAAGATGATATTAGAAAGATGTTGGATCTTCTCAAACGTGCGTCAGAATTAAAATCGCTAAATCGTGAAGATACCCTGAAGATCTGGAATTTGACCTATTAAATGGATGGATGATACGCTTTGGTGAATGGAAGACAGAATAGGAGGTAACTATGAACCGCATATATGTAAGGATGAGTGGAAGGCTTGGAAATCAATTATTCAGATATGCTGCCGCAAGATATGTTCAGGAAACGCAAGGAGGCAGTCTTTATTTAGATTTTTCGCCAGTCTATAAAGAAGCGAGAGAGAAACCAGAAGAATTAGGTTTTGAAAATTCGTTAAAGTACTTTAATATAAAGGAGCATCAATTAGGCTCTGCTACCGTATTGGATTTAGATAAAGGAAATTTTGTTCAAAAGATCAAATTCGTTATTTCGATGATTATACTCCGATCGGGGGGGGGAAGAGTGGATTATTTAATTGGCTCAATAAGCGTAACTCTAAGAGCGGATTGTACATAACAATCGGCGGTCCGGCATACTGTGCAATTCAAAAGTCTTCTGCAAAGGACAAGTTTGTTTATGGCCGGTTTGAAGATGTAAGATATTTTGATAAGATTCGCAATCAGCTATTGGATGAAATTCAGCCGGTAGAGGCAGAGTTAATTGAAAATAAGCTCTTATATGACGTTTTAAAATCTGATGCTGAGACGGTTTGTATTTCTATACGCCGCGGTGATTATATATCGAATGCGGAGGTTGAAAAAAAGCTTAATATTTGCAGCAAAGAGTATTTTGAAAAGGCGGTTAACTGTATCAAAGAAAAGGTGAAAAATCCGGTATTCGTAGTATTTTCTGATGATGTCGAATGGTGCAGAAATAATATAGATTTTATCGGCAAGAACAGCTGTTATTTTGAATCAGGAAAAGATGCCGTGTGGGAGAAGTTGAGGATGATGTATATGTGCAAACATTTTATCATTTCTAATTCCACTTTCTCCTGGTGGGCGCAGTATTTATCAAGAAATGAAGATAAGATTGTAGTTTCTCCGAAATACTGGTTTAAGAATGAAAATGGCGATAAATACCCGCTGTTATTGGAGTCATTCATAAAAATTTAGTGATAGAGGCAGAAGGGAGAAATAATGTGCAGTAAGAAAGAAGCAATAATTGATTAAGGTTGTTATGAGTAAATTTGTGTGGAGGATATTTTAATGGAAGTGCAAGAAAATATGGAACGTGAAATAAATTTAATAGAATTATTTTGGAATATTTTGTTTCGTTGGCGTCAAATTCTCTGTTTTTTTGTTTGTTTTTCTGTCTTGATTAGCGGAGCAAAGTATGCTGGGGATATTATAAAGTATAAGGCGGCCCAGAATGTCGAGGCGGAAGAAATTGAACTGACGGCTGAAGAACAAGAACAAGTAGAAGCCGCAAAGAGAATGATAGAACGAATAGAGAATTATGAACAATATCTGAATGAATCAGTATTAATGCAGCTTGACCCTTATGCGAAACCTGTCATTGATTTACAGTATTATGTGGAATCAGATTATACTTATAATTATACAAAAGATAATCATTCAGATTATACGGGTGATTTGATGGCTTTATATTACAATTATGTTAAAAGCGGTGAAATGAGTAATAAGGTAATAAAGGATGCAGAACTTTCCATAAGTCAAGCTGATTTTAGTGAGCTTTGCTCTGTAACACTGAATGGAAGCACCATGGCGGTTGCAATAACGTGGAATGATGAAAAAAAATTAGAAGAGATTTCTAAAATTTTAAAATCTGAATTGGATAAAAAAGAAAAAGATTTTCAGGAAGTTGGCTCTCATAGATTAAAGTTGTTAAGGGAGTCGCAGAATATCATTGCAGACACGGATTTGGCAGAGAAAAAAAATAATTTCTCTAATAATGTTACAAATATAAACACACAGCTAAATACTTTAAAAACGAATATGTCGGAGCAGCAGCTAAATCAGTTGCAAAATGAAGTGGGATTGGAAGATAAAAAGCTGGAGGAAACGGCACAACCAGGGTTTCCTTATAGGTATATGATATTAGGAGGATGTTTAGGGGGTTTCCTATTCTGCTGCTGGATAGCATGTAAGTTTATTTTTGCAGCTAAATTGCAAAATTCAGAAGAAATCAAAACTTTTTATAATGTACGGCTTTTAGGTGAAATCACCATTCAGCCGAAGAAAAAGAGATTTTTATCAGTGATTGATGACAGATTATTGGAAATAAAAAACAGAAGGAAGAAAAAGCTGTCTGTGGAACAGCAAATCAAAATGATAGCAGCGAATATTTCACTGTCATGTAAGCAGCAGAGCATAAAACAGATTTACATGACAGGCAGTGAATATGAAAATATGGATGCTATAATTTTAAACATGTTAAAACAGGAGTTGGCTGCTCAGGATGTTCAAGTCACGGAAGGCGGAAATATTTTCTATGATGCAGATTCTTTGAAAAAGGGAACAGAAATTAGAAATATATTGTTTGTGGAACAGACTGGGCAATCTATTTATGATGAAATTGCTAATGAATTAAATTTAGCAAAAGAACAAAAGAATCAGATAATAGGAGTTGTTGTATTAGCTTAGTCATAGTGAGGCTGCTCAATGAATGGGCAGTCTCACAAAATAGGAGGAATTTGATGAATATGATGGGTACAGCAGGAAGAATATTGCTGTTTTTTATTTCAAATTTGGGGATGTGGGAGTACTTTCGGAGAAAATCAAAAATGAATATATTTTTTTTGCCGGCTTTTACCGCTTGCATGCAGATTACGGTGCTTTTTTGTGCAGGTCTGCTGAACTGCTTGAAAGCAGCGGTATTGCTTTTGTTTTGTATGGGAATTATACTTGCGGTGTTTTATCTATATACGGATTTAAAAAATGTAATACGTACATATCGAAATGCAGGGTACGCTTTTTTGATTCTGGCATTTTTCTTGGTATTGCTTGCCTGCAAAGGAAATGTGTTTACAGGGTATGATAATTTTTCGCATTGGGCTTTGGCGGCAAAAACCATGATTTTTAATAACAGGTATCCATCCTTTCAGGATACTTTGATTACATTTCAGGAATACCCTCTTGGCAGCGTATCATATGTATATTATTTTGCAAAAATAGTCTCGGATTCAGAGGCGGCTCAGATGGCGTCCCAGGCATTTTTGATGCTGAGTTTTGTTTTGCCTGTTTTTAAGTATGTGAGGCAGAATATTGCGGCGGGATTTGTCTGTGTTCTTTTGTTTGCAAATTACATTTTTTGCTATAATATTTTAATTACAGATTTACTGGTGGATACGCTTCTTCCTCTGCAGGGAGCGGCAATGCTGCTGTTTATCATTTCGGAATGCATAAGGTCTGCCGACAGTAAAAATTTCCGGGGGGGGGTATGCGGGTACTATGCAATTCCGTTTTTGTGCACGGCTGTTCAAATTAAAAACTCCGGGATATATTTTGCCCTGTTAGCGTGCATCCTGCTTGGCATATCCATAAAATGGGACAAGTCAAAGAAAAAAGAAAGAATTCTTACAATTGTATCGCCGTTTTTATCACTGTGGCTCTGGCATGCCCATTGCAGTTATGTGTTTGCAGATGGATCTGTGACAAAGCATGCGATGACGGCTCAGAATTACAGGAATGTATTCTCCCAGAAGGAAGAAAATGATATCATCTCCATTTTGAGCGGGATTGTTCGATTTTCCTTTACTGGAAAAGAATTGTATTATCTGTGTTTTTTTATGGTCGTGGGAGGTGCATTGGCATGTTTTGCAGGTGCTGCGATGCAAAAAAAATATCTTAAATTCCTTTTGGCGTCTGCGGGGATCTATTTTGCATATATGGTGGGCGTGGCATTTATGTACCTGTTTTCCATGCCTGGTGAGGAGGCTTTAAATTTGTCTGGTATTGACAGGTACAGAAAGACAATTTTTATTCTGCTTTATTATCTTTTGTTTGTGTTTTTACTGGAACTCATGTCTGCTGTGGAAAATAAAAAGAAGAGCCGGATCTGTATGGCGGGCATTTATCTGGCCGTGGTTGTTGTCTGGAGGGGGGAAGGAGGAAAAGTTTTTCCAACGATTTTTGATCAGATAGTAGAGGGGCCAAGGCGTCTGCTTGAGGAGGTCATCGAAGAAAGTGAGCTTTTATCTTGCAGTTCGCCTCAGTCATCGTATTTGATTTGCGCTTCTGAAGACAGAGAGGCAGGCTATATGTGGCACTTGGGACGTTTTCTCTTTGGTACGGATAAAGTGTCCGCCAGGGTAATCTCAGAAAAATCCAGTCTTGAAGACGCTGAAAATTATGAGTATATCCTGATTCTGGATCAGGAAAATGAATTTATCGGCCAGTGGGTTCGGGACAATTATCCGGAGCAGAAGGGCAGCCCGGTTATTTCAACGGTGAAATAGGGGGAAGGTGACAGTATGAATGGAAGAATACCAGTCATCATCCCCGCATTTGAGCCGGATGAACGGCTGATTGCCCTGGTGCAGGATTTGGCGGAAAGCGGAGAAATGATAATTATTGTTGATGATGGAAGCGGTTTGGAGTATGCACCGATTTTTGAAAAGTGCAAAGCGGTTTTGGGGGAGAAAGGCATTCTTTTGACTCATCCAGTGAACAGAGGAAAGGGACGGGCGTTAAAGACGGCATTTTTATTTGTTCTGGAACATTGCCCCGATGCAGCAGGTGCGGTAACAGCAGATTCTGACGGACAGCACAGCAAAGCAGCGATAGATTCTGTGAGAGAAGCCCTTCGGGTGAATCCCGGATGTTTGGTCTTAGGAGTCAGATCTTTTGAGGGTGAGGGGATTCCCTGGAAAAGTATGTTTGGAAATAAGCTGACTGTAAAAGTACTGTCGTATGTGGTTGGAATCCAAGTCAGCGACACTCAGACAGGGCTGCGGGGGATACCCAGAGATTTTATGAAACGGTTGGTTGAGGTAAAGGGAGAGCGGTTTGAATTTGAAACAGAGATGCTGATAGAAAGCGCCGGACATTATCCGATTATGGAACTGCCGATTGAAACGATCTATGATTCAGAGAAAAATCACCAAACGCATTTTGATCCTATTGCAGATTCCATTAGGATCTATCGGATTTTCGGCAGGATGTTTTTGAAATATATTTTTTCTTCTGTTTCCGCATGTGCATTGGATTTGCTCTGTTTCAGCGTTTTTTGTTTTTTTCTGAAAACGGAGACCAGTTTGCATTACATTTTTGCTTCAACTGTATTAGCAAGAATTGTTTCGGCAGTCTATAACTATATCATCAATTACAAAGTAGTGTTTCACAGCGGAGAAACTGTAGGCAAATCAGCGGTTAAATATTTCATGCTTGCAGCAATTCAAATGGGATTAAGCGCCTTGGGGGTAATGGTTGGCGTATCAATATTGCCGATGATTTCAGAAGTGGTGATTAAAATGATGGTGGACACCGTATTGTTTTTTGTCAGTTATTGTATGCAAAGGAAATACGTATTTTGATCACAGAAGGAATTTTACGATAATATGGGAGGCAGGTAGTGTGAAAAAAGATTTTCATTACTATTTGTGCCTAAGTGCAGTATGCAGGGAGCGGAATATCGTATATTATCAACAGAGCTTTCTTCCTGAATTTTCCAATTGGCTGCCGTTTTATTGGGAGGGCTATCAGGAAACGGCATTGTATACGTATCGGATACAAAAGGGATTGCCGTATGCACAGGTTTCAAAAAATTATAACAGCGGAATAAGGTATGATGTCAAAAAAGCGGCAGCGCAGGCAATTGTCTATGAATCTGAAAATATTGAACTTCTGTATCAATTGCATTGTATGACCATGGCGCGCCAGAATAAGAAATCAGGATACAGTTTAGAATTTATGCGGAGCTTTGACAAAGTATGCGCGGCACAGAAATGCAGGAAAATTTTTGTGGCAGAAGACAGTGAGAAAAATGTTCATTGCGCTGTTTATATAGCATGGGATGAGGATTGGGTTTACTATTTATGGGCGGGGACGGATCCTTCTTTTCGTAAATACAATTTTTCTACACTTTTGGTGGACCATGCAATTCGTTTTGCATGTGACGCAGGAAGAGGATTTGATTTTGAGGGTTCCGTAGTGCCGGGAATTGAATTGTTCTTTTCAAAATTCGGGGGAAAACAGGAAATGTACCATACCATACGAAAAGTTTATACGAAAAATCCCGTGATTAAGGCAGCCATTGAAGGGAAGCAGGCTTCCCTTTAATGATGCCATTGAGTTTTTCAAGGAGCAGAGTGAAGAATCTGGCATACCAGACGCTTATCAATTTGTATTTATCGGATTGCGCAAGGAATAAGAAAGAGCTGAAGATGTCTTGGAAATAAGAAGAAATGGAGGAGTGGGAATCTATAATCAGTCAAAGCTTTCAGCTGTTCATAGCAATGGCGTTTACGCGTCCAAAGCTGCCTGCGGAGAAACATAAACGTTCCTATAAATCTACTGTGCCGGGCCGTAAATGCGCAGTTTATGCGCATTTCGGCTGTGAATCGTAACGGAACTGTTACAATTTTTGAGGAAATTTAGAAAATCCTATTGACAAAAGAAGAATATTGTAGTATCATCTATGACATGCGATAGTGGCGTAGTTGGTAACGCGCGACCTTGCCAAGGTCGAGACCGCGGGTTCGAGCCCCGTCTATCGCTCTAATATCTACCGATAAACTTTAATACAAAAATAGCGCCCCGGTTCGGAGGGCTATTTTTTGTATATACCTAAAAATGTGCGTAAACACGCTCTAGATTTTTGCCTCAATCATTAGTTCACGATATAGCTCTTAAAGTTTCTTATTTCATTTAGCTTGAATATTATCAACATCAAATAGGAGCGTTCTTGCACACCTCGCTTCTGCTTTTGGAGTCAATGTTGTTACAGTCCAGCCGTATTTCTGGCGCTTTTCAATATGTAGTCCATGAGCCTCGGCGGTGGCCTTGAATTTCATGTTGTGGTAATAGCCGTTATTGCTTACGTCCTGAATGTCATGCACCAGATTGTAGAGGTGTGCCATTTCATGTAAAAGCGTGGCTGTCAGCTCGAAAATGAGGCGGTCAAGTGTATGGCAGGGGCGGCCCGGATAGAAATACGAATTCTATTGAGGCGGTTGTTTTTAAGGAATGGAAATATGGATATGGCGGAGGTTCGGTATTTTTAATAAGGATGATTTATCTATTGTTTATTATATTTACCGGATGGGATTGCGCTTCTGAAATACAATGATATAGTTTTGGCAAGCATCGGTTAGGGATAGCCGGCGCTTTCTTTTTGCCTGCTGTCCAGAATGTAAATAGGAAATCCCCGCCCGATCAATTCTCCTACTGTGGGCTGTAGGGAATTGAATAGGTGGGGATTATGCGGGGTTATATGTCTCCGTAATGACCTTTGCAATGCGCGATGTAGATACGGCCATTTTCCATATGGTATACTAGCCGGTCTTTGTCGTTGATGCGGCGGCTGTACTCGCCTTGCAGGTCGCCGGTTAATGGTTCGGGTTTTCCGATACCCTCCATGCAGCCGTTGCGCTCAATGTCTTTTATTAGCTGATTGATACGTTTATTGTTTTTTGTCCTGGGTCTGCCAATAGAGATAGTCTTCCCAGGCATCGTCTGACCAGATTTTTTTACTCATCCTCTACCTCGATCAGTTCGTGCGCCGTTCCTTTTCCTGCCCGGAGTTCCTGGACGGATTTTTTTACATAGGCCATGTTGGTTTCTGAAAAAAATGGATCGGCGGCCTGTGTGATTTCAAATGGAATTCGGTTTTCGCGTAAAACTGCTTTTACAAATAAATTGATGGCTGTGGAGGTGTTTAGGCCGACATTGGAGCAAAAGGCGTCAAAGCTGGCTTTGTCCTTTTCGTCTACTCGTGCGGTTATGGTTGATTGTGCCATGGAATCCTCTCCTGTCTGTCTTCTATTTGTCTTTATTATATCATTATTATATGCGTATTGCAAGCTATTGTAATACATTAGACATGAAATTTGATTGGAAATATTTATAAAATCAATGTGATCTCATTTAAATATAATAAAAGTTATTTTTGAACAGTTCCTTAGCAATGGGGAATTCCGGCATCCCAGGTCAGTGATGCCATTCAAGTATCTGGATGCGGACATGACGAAGTTTAATTGGGATGTGTACGGCTGCGACATATCGTTAGAGAAAGAAAAGGCGGAATCCTTCATAACAAGGTTCCATGAATTGCAGATAGAAGGGCAGTTCCTAAGTAAACTGCCATTATGCCCAGCCTGCTGAACAGCCCTTCTTCTTTTTAGGTTCTCAGGCAGTTTTTGCTTGCCCTAATTGTTTCATCAGCGCATAGGAACCCTGTTCTTTGATAAACTTTAAGTCGGCAGCGACTTCCTCGCAAAGCCCTGCAATTTTGCTCAGGTCTTCTCCCCAGAAATCGGAATTTGAAAGAGCTGCGTGTGTCAAGGCATAAGCATCATCTGACTTATGCTTATTGTAAAATTCCAGGATGTCCAGGTCATCTTTGATTGGATACTCTTCTTTGCCGCGGATTCCAATCAATTCCTTTCCATCAAAACGGACGCCTTGATAGAATGCCAGATAGAACGCAAGGGAAGCTGTAATGCATTTTGGAAGTTTGCCGTATTTTTCTATATATCCCTTCAAAGAGGGCAGTACCCGTGCTTTCCATTTGGAAGTGGAATTAAGGGAAATCGCCAATAAAGAGTGGTCAATAAAAGGATTGTTAAAACGGTCGGTCACTGCCTTGGCAAAATCCATCAATTCCTGTTCGGGGAGGGTTAAGGTAGGGATGATTTCTTCATAGATGGTCTTGTTCATAAAACCGCGGATGACATCATCCTCCATACAGTTTCTTACAATATCCTGGCCTGCCAGATATGCACCAAGAACCATGGTAGTATGTGCGCCGTTCAGAATGCGGACTTTCCGTTGTTTATAAGGTTTATGGTCATCTGTGATCAGGACAGGGAGATTCGCTTCGGCGAAGGGAAGTTCTTTTTTCAGGCTTTCAGGCCCTTCGATTACCCAGAAGCCAAAGACTTTACCAGTGTCAATGATGTTATCTTCATATCCAAGCTCTTCACAAATTGCAGCAGCTTCGTTCCTTGGATATCCGGTTACAATCCGGTCTACTAATGTGGAACAGAAGATATTTTCTTCTTTGATCCATTGGAGGAAGGATTCTTCCAAATTCCATTGGCGGGCATATTGAAGGACGCATTTCTCAAGTTCTTTTCCGTTGTTGTCAATCAGTTCACAGGAGAGGATGATAAAGCCCTTCCCGGGTATTTGTCCGAATTCCTGATATCTTGCATATAGAAATTGTGTCAGTTTTCCAGGGTAACTGGATGCCGGTTTATCTTCAAGCTGGCATGCGGGATCGTACTGGATGCCGGCTTCTGTTGTATTGCAGGCAATAAAGCGAAGTTCCGGGTTCTTAGCGCATGCCATGTATTTTTCATAATCTGTGTATGGGTTCAGGCAGCGGCTGACACTGGAAATCACCCGCTTATCATTGATTTTCCGGCCGTTTTCATTCCCGCGTAAAAACAGGGTATAGAGGCCTTCCTGGCTGTTGATGGATTCCCGGATCGTATCACCGCCGCCAATGGGCTGAACCAGCACGACTTTGGAATGAAAGCCGGCTTTTTCGTTCATTACATCAATAAAGTAATCTACGAAAGCGCGCAGAAAGTTTCCCTCGCCAAATTGAAGGACACGCTCTGGAGCGTCTTTCAAAAGGTAGCCGTCATAGTTTAATTCTTTTAATGTTTCATAAGATAATTTTTTCATTGTATTCTTCCTTATTGTTATGATTCATAATCTGTTTATAATGTTACGCCTTGCTTAAAAATTGCCATATCGTGGAAACCGGATGCTTCGGCCTTCACTTTTTTCCCGGAAGCAACGTCAACCACATACTGGAATAATTCTTTGCCTAACTGTTCCAGAGGTATTCCTGAGACCATGGAACCGCAATTGAAGTCAATCCAGTTCTTTTTATGCTCATAGAGCGAGGAATTGCTGGAGATTTTTACAGTGGGTACAGGGGAAGCAGAAGGCGTTCCCCTTCCAGTCGTAAACAGCACAATGTGTGCGCCTGAAGCAGCCAGGGCTGTAGAAGCCACAAGGTCATTCCCAGGGGCGCTCAGCAGATTTAGGCCTTTTGTTTCCACTGGTTCGCCATATGCAAGTACGCCCGTTACAGGAGCGGAACCGGATTTTTGGGTGCATCCCAGCGATTTGTCTTCCAGTGAGGAGATCCCGCCTTTTTTGTTTCCGGGAGATGGGTTTTCATAAATGGTCTGGTTATGGCTGGTGAAATAGTTCTTAAAATCATTGATAAGCGTTACCGTTTTATCAAAAAGCTGTTCATTTTCGCAGCGGTTCATTAAAAGTGTTTCGGCGCCAAACATTTCCGGCGCTTCTGTGAGGATGGTTGTACCGCCTTCCGCTATCAGAAGGTCTGAAAATGCGCTCACGGTTGGATTGGCAGTAATGCCAGAAAGCCCGTCAGAACCGCCGCATTTCATGCCGATTACTAGTTCACTGCATGGGATGGCAGTTCTTTCAAATTGGCTGGCATAATTTGTAAGCTCTTTCACTAATCTCAGGCCGTCTTCGATTTCATCATCGGAATCCTGCGATACCAGAAATTTCACGCGCTCCGGGTCGTAAGAGCCGATATATTCTTTTAATACATCAAGTATGCGCTATGTTTATGGGCGGTTGCGGCATAAAAGGAGAAAAGAGAATTGTCCGTATTGCGCATTCTCAATCCGAAACCCATCCGGAACATCTTGGGCTTTTGAAATTTAAGAAATATGTAGAAGAGAATCTGGGGGGATAAATATGAGATCCAGATTTATCCCAACGAACTTCTTGGAGGGCAGACAAAGGTTATTGAGCTGGCACAGACTGGAGCCATTGATTTCGTGCTGGTAGGGACGCCGAATTTGGAAAATTTCGCGGATGTCTATGAGGTATTCAGCATGCCCTATCTGTTCACTTCGGAGGAAGCTTACCATTCCGTTATGAATGACGTGGATTATATGCAGCAGATATACCGTTCTGCGGATGAGGCGGGATTTCAGGTATTGACCTGGTATAATGCCGGGACAAGGAGCTTCTATTCAAAGACTCTGATCCACACGCCGGAAGATTTAAAGGGATTGAAGATGCGTGTGCAGCAGAGCCCGGCCAGTGTGAATATGTGTAACGCGTTCGGTGCGGCGGCTTCTCCTATGAGTTTTGGGGAGGTGTATACTGCAATCCAGCAGGGCGTGATTGACGGCGCTGAAAATAATGAACTGGCGTTAACGAATAACAAGCATGGTGAGGTTGCAAAATACTATGCTTACAATAAGCATCAGATGGTGCCGGATGTTTTGGTAGGAAACCTGAGATTCCTGGAAGGATTAAGCGACGAGGAATTCGAAATTTTTCAGGAGGCAGCGCTGGTTTCCCCAGAAGAACTGGTGGAATGGGAAAAGCAGATTGAAGAAGCAAAAGAGACGGCAGCAAATGATATGGGAGTGGAATTCATTGATGTAGACGTCCAGCTATTTAAGGATAAGGTTGTAAACGTCCAGGAGGATATGCTGGCGGAAAACGAAAGCATCCGTGAACTGTATGACCACATCCAGCAAATTAATGAAGAATACCAGGATGGATCAGAAGAAACTGCAGGGACACAGGAGGGGAAATAGATGAATATGTTACATACGATCAGAAAAGGAATGGATCTGGTATTAAGTTTTGCAAGCGCCCTGATTTTTGGCGCAATGGTAATCATTGGAACCTACCAGATTGTCACCCGTTTTGTATTTAACAGTCCAAGCGCTGTTTCGGAAGAGCTTCTTACCTATAGCTTTACATGGATGGCGCTGTTGGCTACGGCCTATGTGTTTGGGAAAAGGGGCCATATGCGGATGGGATTTCTTGCAGATAAATTCAGCGCAAAGGTGCAAAAGGCATTAAGCGTTGGCGCGGAAGTCCTGATTATGCTTCTTGCCGGTGCAGTTATGGTCTATGGCGGATTTACAATCGTGCAGCTTACAATGACCCAATCGACGGCCTCCCTTGGGATACCCATGGGCGTTGTGTATATCATTCTCTCGGTTTCCGGTGTATTGATTGTATTTTACTCTATTTTAAATATTGCGGACCTTGTGGCCGGGCAGGTTCCGGAATCTGCTGATGCCAAAGAAGCATAGAAAGATGTATGAATTATGAAAGCATTTATGGATGAAGATTTTCTTTTGGGCACAGAATGCGCCCGGAAATTATACCACAATTTTGCGGAGGGTATGCCGATTCTGGATTACCATTGCCACATTAATCCGCAGGAGATTGCAGAGAACAGGCAGTTTTCGAATATAACGGAAGTATGGCTTGGAGGCGACCATTACAAATGGCGCCAGATGCGTTCCAACGGGGTGGATGAATATTATATTACCGGAGATGCGTCAGACCGTGAAAAATTTCAGAAATGGGCAGAAACGTTAGAAAAATTAATTGGCAATCCATTGTATCATTGGTCCCACCTGGAGTTAAAAAGGTACTTTGGATATGAGGGATATCTAAGCGGGGAAACGGCTGAGGAAGTATGGAATCTTTGTAATGAGAAGCTTAAGATACCGGAAATGAGCGTATGGGGACTGATTCGGCAGTCTGGCGTTACCTTGATTTGTACAACGGATGATCCAATCGATACTTTGGAATGGCATGAAAAGATCAAAGAAGATGAGACTTTCGATGTTCAGGTGCTTTCTGCATGGCGCCCGGACAAGGCGGCAAATATTGAGGCGGCAGTTTTTCCAGGCTATATCAAGCAGTTAGAAAAAGTAAGCGGAATAGAAATCCAAAGCTTTGAATCTTTGAAAAAAGCTCTTTTAAATAGGATGGAATATTTTGATAAAAGAGGCTGCAAAGTGTCTGACCATGGGCTGAACTATGTCATGTATGTGCCGGCAGAGCAGGGGGAGATTGAAGCAATCTTTCAAAAAGGCCTTTCCGGGGAAAAATTGACATTTGAGGAGGTTGCGAAATATAAGACGGCTTTTATGAATTTCCTTGGGAAAGAATATCATCGTATGGGCTGGGTGATGCAGCTTCATTATGGATGCAAACGTGATAATAATGGGTTCATGTTTGAGAAGCTGGGGCCGGACACCGGATATGATTGTATCAATAATTATGCGCCTGCAGATCAGCTTACGGATTTCTTGGATAGTTTGGTCTGTACCAATGAACTTCCCAAAACCATTTTGTATTCGCTGAACCCGAATGATAATGCCGTTATCGGTACAGTGTTGGGCTGTTTTCAGGATTCAACTGTTGCAGGAAAGCTTCAGCAAGGGTCAGCGTGGTGGTTCAATGACCATAAAACCGGCATGATAGAGCGCTGGAGAGGATAATCAAAGGGATCTGCTATGATAATGCAGTGGCCTATTTTGGGTTTACATTATAAAAAAATGTGTGGGTAAGCCGCCCCGCTGCAGGCAGCGGGGTATCTTCTGGCGTGTAAAGCATATACCTGGAATACCGGACATGCGGAGTTTTCCCGGACATGCGCAAGTTTAAGACGATAGAAAGGGGCGTTTTGCAAGTGGCGTAATTCCGCAAAGAATTTCGGTTTACTGCGGCGCCCGCTCCATCCGGAGGCGCATGGCATCCGCTTCCGTTCAGGCGGGCAGTTCTTTTGGTCTGGCATGGCTGAAAGCGGCTTCTTCCGGAATCACTGCTTTGTCTGTTATGTCAGGCGTTTTCGCGAAAGCTTTTTTGGCCTGTGTAAGATTTTCTGAGAAACCGTTTTTTGTCTCTGCCGCATATCCCTCCAGAAACTGGCACAGCCTTAAAGCTCCGCTGGCGCAGATGTCTTTCTTTTCTCCGGGGATTTGCTGCAGAGCATTTGTCAGGTTCAGGACTTGCAGCAGGAATTCCCAGATACCGCTGTCGGAATTATGTATAGGCGTGTCTGAAGAAGACTCGGTGCAGAATGAGGATGTTAAGTTTTTGATTCTGTCTTTGACGCAGTCTGTCAGCATGTCTGGAAATTCTTCGGTCAGAAAAAAAGATTTTTCTTCTAAAATTCTCTGCAGGCAGCGGGGCTCTCCGCCTGATTTGCCGGCTTCATAAATGATTTGTTCCACAAACAGGTTCCGGCATTCAGCGGAATTTTCTACGGCCTGCTGTGCCAGGCGGAGGCCTTCTTCTATTTGACGGCCTGCATCCGGATCTTGCTGAAAGCGCAATGCAGCTTGGAAATAGGGCAGCGCTTCATAGGCTTTTTCTGAGAGAAAGAGATTTCTTCCTTTATTATATAATCCTTCCGGCAATGAACGGTCAAAAGACAATATCTGATCACAGCAGGCAAATGCATGTTCTGTTTTCCCCAGCCCTTCGTAACATGCCATGAGGTAATCCAGGCATGAGAGATACATATCACAGGCATGTCCGGCCAGCGTTTGAGTGATTTTGCTGCGCTCCCAGTATTGTTTCATGGAGGTCAGCTGTTCCAGTATCGGCATATAGTGATTCAGGGGATCTTTGGCAGATATGACGCTGGTAAGCTGCCGGTATGCGTCCGAGAGCAGAGGCCCGTATTTTTCCTGAAGCTGACAGTCCAGTTCCAACAGCAGTTTCAGGCGTTTGGTCTGAGAGGAGCTGCCGAAACGGCGCCGATATTTGTCCAGGTATTCCATAGACTTATAGTAATCTCCCAGGTGGTAAAAGCTGATGCTTAAATACATGAGTTTTTGCTGTTCTTCATCGGTAATGTCTTCTTCCATCATCCGGACGGCTGTCTGAAAATAGCTTCGTGCATGGGTGATGTCTCTGTCAAGGTAAAGGCACATGGCATAATGGTAAATTGTTTCCCAGTCGTTTTTATTGTAGGCCAGATATTGGTGAAAGCAGGTGCGGGCCGGTTCAAAATCTTTTAACGCATAACAGGCATTGCCGATATGTTTTAAAAGTTCCTGGGATTCCGGCTGTTGTCTGTACAGGGAAAACAGCCGTACTCTGGCTTTTTTCAGTTCATGGGTGCGTCCCTGGCTGCGAAGGATGTCAATCTCGTTTTTTATGGCAGGAAAATCATAGGGGTTGATGTCAAGTGCATGGCAGAAACATTGGTATGCCTTTTCGTGGCAGTCCATGCGGCGGAGTGCTATGCCCTTGTTTGTCCAGAGGCAGGAATTCCTGTCCTGGTCATAAATGATTGCTTTTTCATAGAGGGGAAGCGCCCGTTCATACATGTTTTGCCTGCGGTATACATCTCCGAGGCTGCAGCAGGCGTCTGCCAAGAATTCTTTGTCACTTTCTTCTCCGGCTTTTATCAGTTGGGTAAGGATTTGCTCTGCTTTTTGATATTCTCCCAGAATTGCCTGGTCACATGCCTGGACTTTCAGCCAGTTCTTTTCTTCCGGACTGCTGCATTTTGTTTCTGCTCCGCTGAAATCAGAGGGAAGGGGCAGAGATTCCAGAAGTGCATCCGTATTCTGAGCGGAATGTTCCGTTTGGGATGCATTCGAATTTTGAATGTTGGATTCCGTCTGAGATGCAACCGGATTTTGCGTCTGAGATGCGTCTGGATTCTGTATGCCGGCGGTTTTCAGTGCGTACGGAACCTGGCTCCATAAATCAAAACAGTAATAAACCCGGCTCTGCCTGCCGTTGTTCCGGCTTAGAATCCGGTATCGGTTCTCTAAAATATCTCCGTCTTCATAGGGGGCGGAAAGTATCCTGTTCAGTTCTAAGGTGATATCTGAATAATCGGTGTTCATATAATGCAGCTCCCTTATTTCAAAAATAAATTGCATATAGCAGTTATAACAATTACTGGGAGCGAAATATGGCAGTTTTTGAAGAGTAGTTTCGAAATATGCATTTTTCAAACAGGCTCTGATATTACAGTGGAATGACAAAACACTTTTTTCGCAGTTGAAGGAGTTAGGAATCATTTAAGAGATACAGTCGAAATCTGGTCTTTTGCATAGTATATTCTGAGGGGAGATTTCAAAGGCGTCAGTAAAATAAGGGTTTCTTACTTCTCATATAAAAAGGAATGATTGTATCAGAGGAGGGAGAGAGATAATATGGGAAAGATAAACAGAGACGATATCATAAAAAATTGTAAAAAATATCTTGGCAGGCCCTATGTCTGGGGCGGTGAGAGCATGGAGGAGGGAGGATATGACTGTTCCGGGCTGGTTTACCGTGTGCTTCGGGACTCGGGATTTCAGGTGGGGCGCACAACCTCTCAGGGTTACCGGGCCATTGGAAGGAAAATATCCCCAGGAAACCGTAAAAAAGGAGATTTGCTCTTTTTTGGAAATTCTGAAAGGGCAAACCATGTGTCTATCTATGATGAAAATGGGAAAATGTATGAATCCATCGGCAGTTCTTCCAATACGAAAGACAATCCGGGCCCGGGCGTTACTTATTCTGATATCAGCCGCAGAAGCGATATGATAGAAGTCCGCACCCTGTTTGATGACGGGCAGGCCGGCACAGACAAAGGGCCGGGCGGAGCAGGCAATGATTATCAGGTGGGAGAGGTTTATACGCTGCAGGCGGAAATGAAGGTGCGCACCGGGGCCGGGACCAATTACCGGGCCAAAAGTTACAGCGAGTTAACTGCAAATGGGAAAAAGCATGATTCCGACCGGGACGGAGCAGTAGATGCGGGAACGAAAGTGACCTGCAAGGGAATCCAGACAGTTGGAAAGGATATCTGGATGCTTACGCCTTCCGGATGGATTGCCGCAGTTTACCAGGGAAAAACGTATATCAAGTAGCTGTCTGCCATCGATGTGCATATGCAGCATCTTGCATTGCATTTCTCAGAATAAATCTGTATCAGACAGCAGATTGCGGAGTGAGTGCATATGCAGCAGCCTGCATTGCATTTCTCAGAATAAATCTGTATCAGACAGCAGATTGCGGAGTGAGTGCATATGCACAGCCTGCATTGCATTTATTCAGAAAAAAGAAGCTGTGGGAAGATTATTCTTCCACAGCTTCTTCCGCTTGCAGGCCGCTGAGGTATTCGGTTATAGAACTTAAATCCACCTCTGTCTGAGTGGGATTTTCGGCATCCTTCTGATTAAAATATCCGAAAGCGGAGTATCCAACCCATCCAACTACGGCAATGCTGACCACCGTGCCGCATGCAGCAGCCGCCCGACGTTTCATTTTTTCACGCTTCATAATCTGTTTGCGGTTTGCTTTTTCTTTTTTATACTGGTCTACCTTTTTCTGACTCATAGCCATTCTCCTTGCATTTTAATATAGATGGCGATTGATTGCCGCCATCTGCGCCGGGCACGGCCCTTGCGGCATCTATTTTTCTGTGCGAGTGGGCATTCCCCGGCGGGCTATATATCTGGCAATTTTTAAATGCATGATATATAGAAGAGCGGCTTTTGGCTCTCAATCTTTTACAGTATACACTATTTTTGTGAAAAAATCTTTAAAAAAGCGAAAAAAAAATAAAATTTATGATGCAGTGAAGCATAAGTATTATTCCGGCAGTGAAAACCTGCCGATATATGAACGCCGGAGTAGTAAGGAACTGTTCAAAGATAGCAGCATCCATAGAAGCGGATGTTTCGGAGGAAGGGGAAGAAAGGGTTGAAATTGATCAAAATTGTGTTATGATAATTTGGACATAAAAATTGAAATAAGGAGAAGTCAATGAGTTTAGCAGATCATATTTTTATAGAAATGTGCCGGGATATTTTGGAACACGGCGTCAGCACAGAGGGGGAAAAGGTGCGTCCCCATTGGGAAGACGGAACCAGCGCCTATACAATAAAAAAATTCGGCGTAGTCAACCGTTATGATTTATCAAAAGAATTTCCGGCAATTACGCTGCGAAAAACTGCGATCAAAAGCTGTACGGATGAAATGCTCTGGATCTGGCAGAAGAAATCCAATAACATTCATGACTTGCATAGCCATATCTGGGATGAGTGGGCAGATGAGACAGGCTCCATCGGCAAAGCTTATGGCTACCAAATGGGAGTGAAGCATTCGTATAAAGAAGGCATGATGGATCAGGTGGATCGGGTTATTTATGATTTAAAGCACAATCCGTTCAGCCGCAGGATTCTGACCAATCTGTATGTGCACCAGGATTTGAGTGAGATGAATCTTTACCCCTGTGCTTACAGCATGACTTTTAACGTGACCCAGAAGCCGGGGCAGGAGAAGCTTGTGCTGAACGGCATTTTGAACCAGCGATCTCAGGATGTGCTGACGGCAAATAACTGGAATGTGTGTCAGTATGCGGTGTTGATGCATATGCTGGCCCAGGTCTGCGGGATGGAAGTGGGAGAACTGGTGCACGTGATTGCAGACGCCCACATTTATGACCGGCATATTCCTCTGGTGAGGGAATTGATTGAACGGGAAACCTATCCGGCGCCAAAGTTTTGGCTGAATCCAAAGGTGAAGGATTTCTATGAATTTACCAGAGATGACGTCAGGCTGGAAAATTATATGGCAGGCCCCCAGATTACGAATATTCCAGTGGCGGTTTAGAATCGAGAGGACATGGATGTGATTGCAGCAGCGGTTTAGAATAGGGAGGAAAGAACATGAATTTAATTGCGGCGGTGGATAAAAACTGGGGAATCGGCAAGGACAACCGTTTATTGGTGCGGATTCCTGAAGATATGAAATCTTTTCAGAGATTGACCACAGGAAAAGTGGTGGTGGTGGGAAGGAAAACATTGGAGACCTTTCCCGGCGGACAGCCTTTAAAAAACAGGACCAACATTGTGCTGACAGCCAATCCGAATGTGAAGGTGAAAGGCGCCGTTGTAGTGCACAGCGTGGAGGAACTTTTGGAGGAACTGAAAAAGTATGACAGCAGGGATGTCTACATTGCAGGCGGAGAGAGCGTTTACCGGCAGATGGCGGATTTGTGCGATACGGCCTACATTACGAAAATTGATTATGAATATCTGGTGGACGCCTGGTTTCCCAATCTGGAGGAACAAGAAGGGTGGGAGCTGACGGCGGACAGCGAAGAGCAGACTTATTTTGATTTGGAATATTATTTTCTGAAATATGAAAGAAAAGGCATTTGTCAGGAGGGGTAATCTGCCAATGGAAAACTTTATTTTCAGCATCAATGTGACAATTCCCATTTTCCTGGTGATGGTACTGGGGTGGGGATTAAAACAGATGGGAATGCTGAATGATAATTTCGTAGCTGTGGCGAATAAATTTAATTTTCAGGTGACGCTGCCTGTTCTGCTGTTTCGGGATATTTCCTCAGTGGATATTCGGGCAGTGTTTGATTTGCAGTATGTACTGTTTTGCGCATTGGCAAGTTCAGCCTGTTTCTGGTCAATTTGGGGCGGCGCCAGATTATTTCTGAAAGACGGTTCTATGAGGGGAGCCTTTGTGCAGGCGTCTTTTCGCAGCAGTGCGGCGGTGATGGGGCTTGCTTTTATTCAGAATATTTATGGGCAGTCTGCCATGGGGCCTCTGATGATTGTAGGCGCGGTGCCGTTGTACAATATTTACTCTGTGATTGTGCTGACGTTTGAGGGGGAGCAGAGCCGGAATGCAGATAAGAACGAGAAAATCAGGGAAGCCTGCATTAATATTCTGAAAAATCCAATTATTATCAGTATTTTCTTGGGCCTGTTGGTTTCTTTGTGCGGGATACAGTTTCCCATTCTGGTGGATAAGACCATAAATAATGTGTCTCAGATGGCGACGCCTTTGGCTCTGATTACGCTGGGGGCAGGATTTGAGGGCAGAAAGGCTCTGGCAAAAATCAGGCCGACGCTGGCAGCTTCCATGATTAAACTGGCGGTGCAGCCTTTGGTATTTCTGCCGGCGGCAATGGCATTGGGATTTGATGGGGAGAAATTGATTGGGATTTTGATTATGCTGGCTTCCCCCACCACTCCAAGCTGTTATATTATGGCAAAAAATATGGGGAATGACGGGACGCTGACGGCCAGTGTTGTGGTGTCCACCACACTGCTTGCGTCTTTTACTTTAACGGGGTGGATTTTTCTGCTGAAGACGCTTCGGTATATTTGAGACTATTTGCTGTCTGTTTCTTGGCAGTTCCTAACCTGGAAAAACGGGAAACCAATTTTTCCGTTTTGTGTAAGAAGTTATGGTTAAGCGCCTGAATGTGTACATTGCCATAGCGGCAATGTTTTCCCTGTTTCGTCTGATTTCAGAAAGGCAGGCGGCATCAAAAAGTAAATGGCTTCGCCTGCAGCTTTGTAAGGGCTTTCACAATGCCTTTTCTATTATTTGCCAGTGGATGTGCATTGAGCAGTTACATCAAAGGCAGGAGGTCCGCCGGGGGCCATTTCTTTTTTCAGATAGCAGGAACTGCATTGGAAAAGTGCAAGTCCGCGTGCCTTGTCAAAACGTACCGTTCCCGCTTGTCTGCATTTTGGACAGACAACGGCCATATCAGAGCTACATAATGCTTTTCCTGTTCCATGCCTCTGATTTCTGTGGTTTTTATTGTTCTGACGCAGGCTGGCGGACAGCGATATAACGGCAGTGGGGCATATCCACGCCCCGATAGCGTTTGATACAGGTATCCGCTGCATGGTCAGGCCGCATTGTCCGATCATGATATCTGTTTCTTTCAATATGACTGCCCATAGGCCAAAGCCCCATTTGTGATAACGGGAAATCTGCCTGTCAAGCCATTCCTGTGTTTCCCGATCATTGAACGCTCCTTCATAGGCATACATTGTTTTTTCGTCCTGCAGAATTTTGCATAAAGATGGGAAATCATTCTGATTCATTTCACGCAAATATAACCGCTCTGTCTCAAATATCATTTCTGTTTTCTCCTCATAAAAATGGAATTCAGCGCGCGATAGTTCTAGTTAATGGCCCGTCCAATATGCTTCTTTTGTCTCCAATCAGGAGCAATGCCGTCATCTGCCCAATACTCGTCAACCGCAGTAATTTTATGATCAGCCACTTTGATGAAAGAAGTTACATGAAACGACAGCAATCTATCCTGGGCCCATACATGGGTTACAGTAATCAATAAACCGTTTATTTTTTCAACCCGTTCTACTTCTCCGGCCCAGCTGCCGGGATATTCGCAATTTGCAGTAATAAATTCATCTACGTTAAAATGTTCATTGGTACAATGCCAATTGATATAGGCGTTCTCGTCAAAGTAATTCCTGAGAGCGTCTGCATTCTGTTCTAAAACATCTTTCCAAAATCTGTATATATCCATGTGTTTATGCCTTTCTATATCTGTGAGTCGATTCACTGATTTGTTGGCAGTTTTCATTGAGAATAAGTCAAACATGTTACAGTCACCGGAACCTAATCCTTATTTCCTATAACACTTTTCTGAAAAATAGTTCCATAGGCTGGTCGAACGGCGTATTATGAAATACCAGTCCGCCGCAATCAATATACCCAAGCTTTCTGTATAAATGCTGTGTTCCTTCATCAGCTTGCATAAACGGAAGATGATTCCACAAAATGCAGCCGGCACAGTTTGCCGAGGTTGCCGCAAATGCCCGTATCTACCGGAATATCGCCGAATTCTCGGGCAATCAGATAGTCTCCCCATGTCTGAAAATCGTTCTTTAGCATTTGCAAAGATGCGGCAGATACCGGTTTACTTGCGCAAATCAGTGATTACAGGCTTGCCGTCCGCATCTAACAGAGGGGTTAATCCTCCAGCGTATCCTACTTCCACAAAGAGATAATTGACGCCGGTTTCCTTATCAACCAATACCATTTTTAAGCCTTTGGTAAGTGCATTGTCTTCTTTATATATAGTTTCAAAACGTTTATTTTTGTCCATAGTTTTTATCTCCTGATAAGATTTGTTTTAGTTGGTTCTTTACTCTTGCCCTCAGTATACTACATTTTTTTCCGGTTTTGTATCCCCTTGCCAAAATTATTGGAGAAATTTCTATTTTCATTAAGAATGCCACTTTCCCAAAACCGAAATTTCTGCTACAATAGAGCAGATACAGTAAAAAAAGCAGAGGTGAATGTTATGGCGATGGATATCACAGGAAGAAAATTATTTGTAAAAGCATTGCTGGAAGAAGGGGTAGACACGGTATTCGGCTATCCCGGCGGCATGGTAACAGATATTTTGGATGAATTATATAAGCATGAGGAGATTGAACTGGTGCTGCCCAGACATGAGCAGGGGCTGATCCATGAAGCGGAAGGCTATTCAAAGGCAACCGGAAAAGTGGGAGTCTGCGTGGTAACCAGCGGTCCGGGAGCTACCAATGTGATTACGGGTCTTGCAGACGCCCATTACGATAATATCCCGCTGGTATGCATTACCGGTCAGGTGCCCTTGCATCTCATTGGGAATGACGCCTTCCAGGAAGTGGATATTGTGGGCATGACCCGCAGCATTACCAAGTACGGCGTCACCGTCCGTGACCGGAGAGAATTAGGAAAAATCCTGAAAATGGCCTTTCACATTGCCAAAACCGGAAAGCCGGGTCCGGTGCTGATTGATCTGCCCAAAGACATCCAGACTGCCACAGGGCCGGGGGAATACCCAAAGGAGGTATTCATTCGGGGATACAAGCCCAACGAAAATGTCCATGTGGGCCAGTTAAAAAAGGGATATAAGCTGCTGAAATCTGCCAAAAAGCCTTTGTTTTTGGTGGGCGGAGGCATCAATATTGCCAGGGCCAATGAGAAAATGCTGCGGCTTGTGGAGCAGACAAAAGTGCCTGTAGTGACTACAGTTATGGGAAAAGGCGCCATCCCCACAGATCATCCCTATTATATCGGAAACAGCGGCATGCACGGAAAATATGCCGCAAATCTGGCAGTAGGCCAGTGCGACGTTCTGTTTTCCATCGGCACCAGGTTTAATGACCGGATAACGGGAGATTTGAATGAATTTGCTCCCAATGCCCAGATTGTTCATGTGGACATTGACACAGCGGCCATTTCCAGGAACGTGGTGGTGGATGTGCCCATTGTCGCTGACGCCAACCTGGCCCTGGAAAAACTGCTGGAGTGGGCGGAACCTCAGGATACCGATGAATGGCTCTCACGGATTCGGGAATGGGATCGGGAAAATCCGCTGGAAATGCGCAGGGATAAAGGCATGACTCCCCAGATGATTATGGAGCAGATCAATGAGCAGTTTACGGAAGGAGTGATTGTGACCGATGTGGGGCAGCATCAGATGTGGGCGGCTCAGTACATAGAGCTGGATGAAAAGAAACAGTTCATTACTTCCGGAGGACTCGGAACTATGGGCTTCGGTTTTCCGGCGGCCATCGGCGCGAAAATCGGCTGTCCTGAGAAACCGGTGGTGTGCATCACCGGAGACGGCGGCATGCAGATGAACCTGCAGGAGCTGGCTACCGCGATGGCTCAGGGAGCCAATGTGATTGTATGTATCCTGAACAATTATTATCTGGGGATGGTGCGGCAGATGCAGCAGCTTTTCTATGGAAAACGCTATAAGGCTACCTGCCTGCGGCGGAGAAAAAACTGTCCCAACGACTGCAAGGGGCCCAATCCTTCCTGTCCCCCTTATGAGCCGGATTTCGTGAAACTGGCGGAAAGCTATGGAGCCATGGGCATACGTGTTACAAAAGCGGAGGAAATTGCCCCTGCTTTTGAAAAAGCGAAAGAGCAGAATGTTCCTGTTTTCATTGAATTTATGATTGCCGCAGAGGAAATTGTGCTGCCTATGGTAAAAGGCGGAAATCCCATGACGGAAATGATTTTGAAGTAGGAAGGGGGAACTGGAATGAAAAACAGATGGATTGCATTGTATGTGGAAAATCAGGTGGGCGTCCTGGCGAAGGTGTCCGGACTTTTTTCCGGGAAATCTTATAATCTGCAGAGCTTGACTGTGGGAACCACGGAGGACGAGACGGTTTCCCGGATGACGATCTGCGTCACCAGCGACGATATCACTTTTGAACAGATTAAGAAGCAATTAAACCGGATGGTGGAAGTAATAAAAGTCATTGACCTGACCGATATGCCTATTCATATGAAGGAAATTCTCTTTGCGAAAGTGAAAAACTGTTCTGTGGCGGACAAGGCGGAGCTGTTTCAGATTGCCCAGGTGTTTCATGTGGAGGTGTCAGACATCGGCACAGACAGCGTGCTTTTAGAGTGTAAAATGACAGAGCGGCGAAACAATGAATTGATTGATTTGCTGCGGAGCAAATATAAACAGATTGAGATTGTGCGGGGCGGGGCAGTGGCTATTGAGTCCATCAGCACTTCCTGCGCCGGAAGAGCAGAATATTTCCGGCTGTCTCATCAGCCGAAAACCACATAGGGAAAGAATGGTTCCGGCAGTCCGTTGGCCGAAAACCACATAGGGAAAAGAATGGTTCCGGCAGTCCGTTGGCCGAAAACCGTACAGAGAAGGAATGGAGCGTAAGAAATGCGTAAAATATTGGTAGTGGTGGATATGCAGAAGGATTTTATCGACGGCTCTCTGGGAACAAAGGAAGCCCAGGCCATTGTAAATCCTGTGATTGAGAAAATGAAAACTTATAAGAAATCAGACATCTATGTTACCCGGGATACCCATGGAGAGGATTATCTGGACACGGCGGAAGGAAAGAAGCTTCCAGTGGTTCATTGCGTCAAAGGGACAGAAGGCTGGCAGCTTCATCCAGAGATCGAAGCCCTCGCAGAGCCGGCCCATGTGATTGACAAACCCACTTTCGGTTCCCTGCAGCTGATGGAACTGCTGAAGCAGGAAAATGAAAAGGAGTCTCTTGAAATAGAATTGGCGGGCCTGTGCACCGATATCTGTGTGGTAAGCAATGCGCTTCTGCTGAAAGCGGCAATGCCGGAAAATACCATCCGGGTAGATCCTTCCTGCTGTGCAGGGGTGACGTCCGCTTCCCATCAGGCGGCGCTGCTCACTATGCGTATGTGTCAGATAGAGACGGAAAAAAATTGTCTCTGAAATCCGGTGAGGAAAAAATAGAATAAAGAATAAAAAATGCCGTTATGGGTGGTGAGCCTGTAACGGCATTTTTTTAGGAACTGTGCTATTGTGGCAATTGATCATGTAAAAAACGTTCCTTAGGACAGCGTGAGAAATTCAGGATTAACATAGAATTAACATGGATACACTTTTGGAATTAACATGGAAAGCATTATAGTTTGTTTATCAAATCAATGCAAAGGAGTGTATTTAAAATGAAGAAATTAATGATGATTGCAGCGGCTGCCGTAATTGCAGCAGGAACTTTGGCAGGATGCGGCGGGAAAGACGCAGAAAGCGGGAGCGCGGACAATTCACAGGTGGTTGCCACAGACGGTTCCACATCCATGGAAAAAGTTATTGGGTTTCTGAGTGAGGCTTATATGGAGGAACATGGCGATATAAAGGTTACATATAATCCAACAGGTTCCAGTTCCGGAATCCAGGCGGCAGCTGAAGGAAGATGCGATATCGGGCTGGCAAGCCGTGATTTGAAGGAAGAGGAAAGGTTGGATTTGCAGGAAACGGTAGTTGCCATTGATGGGATTGGAATTATCGTTAATCCCGACAACCCGGTAACAGATTTGACCCTGGAGCAGATTGGACAGATTTACACCGGTGAGATTAAGAACTGGAAAGAGGTGGGAGGCAGTGACGCGCCTGTTGTCTTAATCGGGCGCGAAGCGGCTTCCGGCACAAGAGACGGTTTTGAAGAAGTGACAGATACCAAGGATAAATGCCAGTATTCTCAGGAACTGACATCTACAGGCGACGTAGTGCAGACAGTGTCCGGCAATCCCAATGCCATCGGCTATGCATCGGTTGCATCGGTAAATGAAACGGTAAAGCTGATCAGCGTGGAAGGAACAGCTCCCACAACAGAAACGATCCAGAACGGAGAATATAAGGTGCAGAGAAATTTTGTGCTTGTAACGAAAAAAGACGCATCGCTTTCCAAAGCGGCACAGGACTTTTTTGACTTTGCCACAAGCCCGGAGGCAGACAGCATTATCACGGAAGCAGGCGCGGTGCCCATAAAACGGTAGAAACGGGGAATATTATGAGAAACATAAAAAACACAGCGAAATGGCTTGAAAAGGCAATGAACTGGCTGTTTCTGGCATGCGGCCTGATGACGATATTGTTTGTCATATTGATGACGGTATTTCTTGTAATAAGCGGCATTCCTGCAATACGAACCATAGGTCCCGGAAACTTTCTGTTTGGGAGAATCTGGGCCTCTGCGGCAGCAGACCCTTCCTATGGCATCCTGCCGTTTATCCTGACCTCTGTATATGGAACTTGCGGAGCAATTCTCATAGGGGTTCCGGTAGGACTGCTGTGCGCTGTTTTCCTGGCGAAAATGTCCCCGAAGAAAATCGCCGGCGTTGTCAGAACTGTGGTAGATTTGCTTGCCGGGATACCTTCTGTGGTTTATGGGCTTGTGGGAATGATTATCGTTGTTCCGTATGTTAGGGAAACGTTCCATCTTCCGGATGGAGCGAATCTGTTTTCCGCAATCCTTGTCCTGGCAGTTATGATTCTGCCTTCCGTCATTTCCGTATCGGAGACGGCAATCCGGGCAGTCCCCAAGGAATATGAGGAGGCCTCACTTGCACTGGGAGCCACAAAGACGGAAACAGTGTTCAAAGTGATTGTGCCGGCTGCCAAAAGCGGAATTGCCGCGGCTGTTGTATTAGGGATCGGAAGAGCGATCGGCGAGGCAATGGCAGTTATGATGGTAGCGGGAAATGTTGCCAATATGCCGAAACTTTTTGGAAGCGTCCGTTTTCTGACTACGGCAGTGGCCAGTGAGATGTCATATTCTTCCGGATTGCAGAGACAGGCATTGTTTTCCATTGCGCTTATCCTTTTTCTTTTTATTATGGCAATCAATCTGGTTCTGAATTTATTCATAAAAAAGGAGAAAAGTAATGACTGAGGCAAGATCGAGAACAAGAAAAATCAAGGACGGCATTCTGAATCTGCTGATGCTTTTGTCTGCAGGCCTGCTCTGCGGTCTTTTGCTGGGACTGATTGGATATATTCTGTATCGCGGAATCCCTTATATATCATGGACGCTTGTTTCCACGAAACCAAGCCTTTTGCGTGGAACAGTGGGCATTCTGCCTAATATTCTGAATACATTGTATATTATTGTAATGACTCTTTTCCTCGTACTGCCATTGGGAGTGGGAGCCGCTGTATATTTGAATGAATATGCAAAAAACAAAAAATTTGTAAGGATGATTGAACTGGCGGCGGAAACCCTTGCCGGAATACCGTCTATTATCTATGGCCTGGTGGGCATGTTAGTGTTTGTACAGTTTTTTTCCCTGGGCACCAGCCTGATGGCAGGAGCGCTGACTTTAGTGATTATGACCCTTCCGACGGTTATCCGCACCACGCAGGAAAGCCTGAAAACCGTGCCGGCGGCATATCGGGAAGGTGCGCTTGGATTAGGCGCGGGTAAATGGTACATGATTCGTACGGTGGTTCTTCCCTGTGTGATTGACGGGATTGCCACTGGATGCATCTTATCTGCCGGCAGGGTAGTGGGTGAAAGCGCCGCACTTCTTTTTACGGCGGGAATGGCAAATGAACTGTTGTCTCTGCCGGAGGCTGTGCAGCCTGGAAATGCCGGTTCCACTCTGACGGTTGCTCTGTATATGTATGCGAAAGAACGGGGGCAGTTTGACATTGCCTTCGCGGTTGCCGCCATATTGCTTGTGTTTACCTTTCTTATCAATATGGCGGCAAAGGCTGCAGCGGTAAAATTGAAACAGAAACGAGGTTAGAATATGGACAATATTATCACGACGAAAGATTTGAATCTGTGGTATGGCGCAACGCATGCCCTGAAAAATATAAATTTGCAAATTCCTGAGAAAGAGATCACTGCCCTGATCGGTCCTTCCGGCTGTGGGAAGTCCACCTGGCTGAAAACATTGAACCGGATGAACGATCTAGTGGAAAACTGCAGGATTGAAGGGGAAGTTACCCTTTCCGGAGCAGATATATACAGAGAAATTGATGTTAACATATTAAGGAAACGCGTGGGCATGGTTTTTCAGAAACCCAATCCATTCCCAATGAGCATTTATGATAACATTGCCTATGGTCCCAGGATTCACGGAATCAGATCAAGGGTAAAACTGGATGAAATCGTGGAACGATCTCTGATGCAGGCGGCAATCTGGGATGAGTGCAAAGACCGGCTGAAAAAAAGCGCATTGGGCATGAGCGGGGGACAGCAGCAGAGACTTTGCATTGCAAGGGCGTTGGCCGTCGAACCGGAGGTTCTTTTGATGGATGAACCCACCTCTGCCTTGGATCCGATATCCACTTCAAAGATCGAAGACCTGGCAATGGAACTGAAAGAAAAGTACACGATTATCATGGTTACCCACAATATGCAGCAGGCGGTAAGAATTGCAGATAAGACAGCGTTTTTCCTGCTGGGGGAAGTGGTGGAGTTTGATGATACCCAGAGTATGTTTTCGCAGCCGTCTGATAAGAGAACAGAGGATTATATCACAGGGAGGTTTGGATAATGCGGAATAAATTTGACAGGCAATTATCCCAGCTTAATGCGGAGCTGGTGACGATGGGGGCATTGTGCGAAGATGCAATTCGGTATGCAGTAAAATACCTTACAGATAATGATGAAAGCAGCAAAAATGCATGTGTGGAGGCAGATCGGCAGATTGATAAAATGGAACGTGACATTGAAACGCTCTGTATCAAGCTGATTTTGCAGCAGCAGCCAGTGGCGAAGGATCTGCGGATTGTTTCTGCTGCGCTGAAAATGATATCTGATATGGAACGCATTGGAGATCAGGCGTCAGATATCGTAGAGATAGCCCCCTATGTGGTGAAAAAGGGAACCCTTGGGGAAACCCACATACGGGAGATGGCCGAGGCAGCCATTAAAATGGTAACTGAAAGCATAGAATCTTTTGTAAAAGTAAATCTGGATATTGCAAACCTTGTGATTGCAAATGATGATGTGGTAGACGGATTATTTGACAAAGTAAAGCAGGAATTGATAAAATCAATTGCAGAAGGACACAGTGATGCAGAGGCGCTGCTGGACTTACTTATGATTGCAAAATACTTTGAGCGGATTGGCGACCATGCAGAAAATATTGCAGAATGGGTAATCTATTCCGTAACCGGGGAGCATCGGAAGGAGGGAGGAATGAATGATTTATCTTGTTGAGGATGATGACAACATCAGAAAACTGGTATGTTATGCTCTGACAAAAGAAAAATTTGACGTGCGGGGCTATGCTTCCCCGAGAGAATTCTGGCAGGGGATGGAGCAGGAAGCGCCGGAGCTGATTTTACTGGATATTATGCTTCCGGAGGAAGACGGATTGTCGATTCTTAATAAATTGAAAAGAAACGTGAGGACAGAGAACATCCCTGTAATTATGCTTACTGCCAAAAGCAGTGAATTTGATAAAGTGGCGGGATTGGACATGGGAGCGGATGATTACGTGGCAAAGCCTTTTGGAACCATGGAATTGATGTCAAGGGTGCGGGCAGTGCTCCGCCGTTTTGATAAAACGAGGAACCAGAAGATTTATAAGGTTGGCGAATTGTATGTGGATCCGCAGAAACACATTATTACCGTAGCAGGTGAACCGGTGTCGCTTTCTTATAAAGAATTCTTGCTGCTGATGGTTTTATTGGAAGCGGAGGGAAATGTGGTGGAGCGGGGCAGGCTGCTTACCAGCGTATGGGGAGAATATTACACGGAATCCAGGACGTTGGATGTCCATATCCGGAAACTGAGAGTGAAACTGGGTGATTCCGGAAAAATGATACAGACAGTGAAAGGGATTGGATATCAGTTAGGAGGTGCGGATTATGAATAAAAAAATTTTCCGATCTTCCATGCTTACCGTATTTCTTGTTTTGATTGCGACGATTGCGCTGATTATGGGAGTTTTGTTCCAGTTTTTTGAAAAGCAGATACAGGTGGAATTGGAGAATGAAGCGAAATTACTTGCCCGGGCTGTGGAAAAGGAAGGGGCAGGGTATTTTGCTTCTTTTGAGGGCGTCAATAACAGGGTAACCTTGGTTGGAGAAGACGGAACGGTGTTGTTTGACAGTGAGGCGGACGTTTCCGGGCTGGATAATCATTCAGAAAGGGAAGAAATCAGAAAGGCGAAAGAAGATGGGGAAGGCATGAGCATACGCTATTCCACAACTTTGACACAAAAAACAGTGAATTATGCCCTGCGGCTTTCAGACGGACGAATTTTGCGGGTTTCTATGAAGCAGTACACGGTTATCAGTATTTTAATGGGAATGCTCCAGCCGATTCTGGTAATCATGTCTGTGGCGCTGATTTTGACGCTGGCGCTTTCCGCAAGGGTATCCAGGGCGATTATAGAGCCCATTAACAGGCTGGATCTGGATGTGCCGGAGAATAATGATGCCTATGAGGAACTGACGCCGCTGCTTAGAAAAATTGCAGACCAGAAAGAGACAATTGAGGAACAGCTTGATGATGCCCGAAAAAAACAGAGAGAATTCAATTTGATTACAGAAAATATGAGTGAAGGTTTTCTGATCATTGATCAGGATGCAAATCTTCTGACTTATAATACTGCCGCATTAAAATTACTGGATATTGTTCCTCCGGCAGACAAAAGCGTGCTGCTGCTCTGCCGCGCCAAAGAGTTTCGCGATGTCATATCGGAGGTGATGTCCGGAAAGCGTGCGGAAAATGTTATGGTGCGCATGGAACGCAGCTACAGTCTGATTGCGAATCCGGTTTTTGAAAAGGAAGCGGTGATAGGGGCTGTTATTATTATGCTGGATATTACGGAAAGCGAAAAAAGGGATGCGTTAAGGAGGGAGTTTACAGCGAATGTTTCCCATGAGCTGAAAACGCCGCTGACTTCCATTTCCGGATTTGCAGAACTTATGAAAGCCGGTGATGTTCCGAAAGAGGATGTGGCTGATTTTTCAAAATCCATCTATGATGAAGCCCAGAGGCTTATTACACTGGTAAATGATATTATTAAGATTTCAGAACTTGACGGGCAGAGTATTTCTTTTGAAAATGAATCCGTGGATGTATACGAATTGGCAAAGGAGGTAATCAGCCGGTTAGAAGCGGAAGCGGACAAGAAGGATATTGCCTTCCATCTGATTGGCGGCAGGGCAGAGATTATGGGAGTGCGCAGGATTCTGGACGAAATGCTTTATAATCTATGCGATAATGCCATAAAATACAATAAAGAGGGCGGAACGGTGGATATCTTGGTCAACCAGGCCGAAGAGGGCGTTCATGTGATTGTAAGGGATACCGGCATCGGGATTTCAAAGGCGCACCAGGACAGAGTGTTTGAGAGATTTTACAGGGTGGATAAGAGCCATTCAAAGAAAGTGGGAGGAACCGGGTTGGGACTTGCCATTGTAAAGCACGGAGCTATGTACCACCATGCAAAAATCAGTATGGAAAGCGCAGTGGATGTGGGCACAACGGTGACACTGGCTTTTCCGGGCGTGAAACGCATACAGTAAAGACGGCAGTGAAAAAGAAAGGATATATTTCTCCGTATTGAACCGCCGGAGTAATAATTGCTGGTGGACAGTATTGGTAATTGTAGCAGGGCAGACAGCCCGTATTGAACCGCCGGAGTAATAATTGCCGGAGCAATTGTGTGTTTAACGTTGCATCGGCGCAGTAATTGCCGCGCCGGTGTTTTCAAGGCTTTCCTGAGGAACTGTTCAAAAATAACTTTTAAATCCTGCACACTGTTTAAAAGTTATTTTTGAACAGTTCCTAACATAATTACCGCGCCAGTATCTCAACAATTTCCCCTATATACATGGTGTGGAAATTGTTTTCTTCTTTGCCGGAGTACCATTTTTCCTTAATTTCAGGATTCAGGAAGTGGGCTTCCGTTATGGGCACAGCGGCTGTTTTCCTACAGAGCAGGACAAAATTCCCTTCATCTATATAAGGAATGTCCTTGTAGTAATCTACATTCAGGCCGGAGGTTTTAAATTTATCTTCCTGCCTGCCGGATACAATGCCGAAGTATTTCAAGTCATTCTTATATTTCTTGTCAAAAAATGTACAGGAGAAATATTCTCCGTTGTCAATGAATTCCTTGGTATACCTGTTTTCACGGACAAAGATAAAGGCGGTATTCTGTCCCCAGAGAACGCCCAATCCTCCCCAGCTTGCCGTCATCCCATTGACTTTTTCCTGATTGCCGGAAGTGATAATCATCCATTCGTCTGCCAGTTTGGTAAAAGGGTTGATTTCCAATAAATTAATTGGATAAGGTTGAAACTGATGCATAATAAGTCTCCTTTGCTGTTTACTGAAAACTTTAGTTGTAATATAGGAAAAATATAAGAATATATACCCGTGAGCGAAATCATTTGCCAGAAGATCGTTCATAGTTTTGAAGAAAAAAGCAAATGATTTGGCAAATAAGTATGCTCGTGAGTATAATTGCTGCGATACCATATGCTTTGCACCGTGATGCAAAAAAAGAGGTCCATGTAGGTGTATGGTATCTTTCCATGATTATATCATAATTAGAATATGCAGAAAAGTTATTAAAATCACATAAATATATAATAAATAGTTATGGAAAATATAAGCCTCGGGAATAATCTTGACAGCCGAAGAAAAAAGTATAATAATTGTTATACTCAAAAAGACATGGATTCCCGCTGGCCCTTCTGTAAGGATATTTTGTTTCGGTGTAAGAGGAGAACCTGTGGGAACTTGAAAACAGGATGGAGGAGACGTTATGGATATTAAATTTGTAAAAAGAGATGTATTAAAAGAGAAACCGGATCAAAAGAATCTGGGATTTGGCAAATATATGACGGATTATATGTTTGTGATGGACTGGGATCGGGGAATCGGTTGGCATGACGCCAGGATTGAGCCTTACGGCCCTATCGAAATCAATCCATCCTGCGTAACGCTGCATTATGCTCAGGAAACATTTGAAGGGTTGAAAGCATACCGTACTAAAGACGGCAGGATTCTTTTATTCCGTCCGGAAATGAATGCAAAGCGGATGATTACTTCCAACGAACGTCTGTGTATGCCGGGATTTCCGGAAGATATGTTTGTGGAAGCCATTGAAGAGCTGGTGAAGGTGGAGAAGGACTGGATTCCTTCGGAGCCGGAGACTTCCCTGTATATCAGGCCCTTTGTTTTTGCCACGGAGGCTTCTTTGGGAGTGCATCAGGCGATTTCCTATAAATTTATGGTAATCTGCTGTCCGGTAGGGGCGTACTATCCGGAAGGCATCAATCCGGTGAAGATTCTTGTGGAGGACGAACTGGTACGCGCGGTACAGGGCGGTACCGGCTTTACCAAATGCGGCGGCAATTATGCGGCTTCTATTTTGGGACAGGTGAGGGCAGAAGAAAAAGGCTGTACCCAGGTGCTTTGGTTGGACGGCGTAAACCGGAAATATGTGGAAGAAGTAGGCACCATGAATATTATGTTCAAAATCAAAGGGGAAATCTATACAGCGCCCATTGAAGGGACAGTGCTTCCAGGCGTTACCAGGGATTCCATTATCCATATTTTAAAGGACTGGGGCTATAAAGTAAATGAAACTCACCTGTCTGTGGATGATTTGATGAAAGCCGGACATGACGGAACACTGGAAGAGTCTTTCGGAACGGGAACCGCAGCAGTGATTTCACCGGTGGGAGAATTTGTTTACAAGGATGATACGGTAATTGTAAATGATTTCAAAATCGGAGAACTGACTCAGCGGTTGTATGATTATCTCACAGGAATTCAGTGGGGGAATGAAGAAGACAAATACGGATGGACCAGAGAAGTATTATGAATGTGAACGATAAAGTCAGTCAATGGGCAATAGAACTGCAGAGCCTTGCTCAGGCAGGCCTGTTCTACAGCAAAGATGTATACGATACAGAACGGTACCAGAGGATACGGGAAATTGCAGCGGAAATGATGGCGGAGCGGACGGAGCTTCCGGCGGAAAAAATTTCCGGCCTGTTTTGCAATGATGTGGGCTATCAGACGCCCAAGGTGGATACCAGGGCCGCCATTTTTAAAGAGGGGAAGATTCTTTTAGTTCATGAAAGGAACGGAGACTGGTCTGTACCGGGAGGATGGTGCGATTTGGATCAGTCTCCTATGGAAAACACGGTCAAAGAGGTGAAGGAAGAGGCAGGGCTGGATGTTGCTGTCCGTTCTGTGATTGCAGTGCAGGACAGGGACAAGCACAATGAACCTCCTTATGCTTATGGAGTGGTGAAGATTTTTTATTTGTGTGAGGTTTTGGGAGGCAATTTTGTACCGAACAGCGAAACTACCGAAAGCGGATATTTTGCAGAAGAGGAGCTTCCCGGGCTGGCGGAAGAGAAATGTAACAGAGAGCAGGTGCGGATGTGCTTTCAGGCTTACCGGTCAGCGGATTGGAGCACGCAGTTTGACTGATTAGAACCGTAGTTCCCGTATGGGTTTCTTGCCCGTACGGGATTTTTATATTTATTTAAGAAAAAAGCAGGCTGAAATTAAAGATTTTTTCACAGACAGATGGTATGATATCACAGTAAAATATGATACTTATTGACAGCAGAAATAGATGAAAAGAGGTACCCATGAGAAGGAAGAGAGATGAATTTGAATATATCAATGAGAAGAAAAAGAAAGGAAATGCGCTGGTGCTTACGGTAACGATCCTGGCGGTCTGTTTAAGCGGCATTTTGTGCGCTTGGAGACTGCAGATGGATACAAAGTATCTGACTATGGAAACCCCCGTTTTCCATAGTCAGGATGGCCATGCGGCCAGTGGCCCGATTGGTGAAGTATGATAGGACGCCATGGAGGTTCCGGCAGCCAGAGAGTGGATGGCGGCATAAAAAGAAGTTAGTGAAAAGGGTACATTTTGCGCGGTTTTACATAAACTATAAATAAGTGTAGAAATTCAGAGGTGTTTATGCAGAATCGACAATTGCGCGCGGCGCAAATCAATCATGTGGATCAGGGGACTATGCAGGTGCAGGTGACATCTGCTGTGGGGCTGATTCCGGTGGAAAACGCCAGGGTTACCGTTTCCTATACGGGAGATCCGGAAAGTAAACTGGAACAGATTTCTACCGATTCAGACGGTCAGTCGGAGGTTCTGTCATTGGCTGCTCCGCCTTTAGAGTACAGCATGGAGCCGGAACAGCCGGTGCAGCCTTATGCGGAATATACCGTAGAAGTGGAGGCGGAAGGCTATCAACCTGTCAATATTGAAGGGGTGGATGTGTTTTCCGGAGAATTATCCCTGCAGAATGTAAGGATGGAGCCTTTGGAAGTGTCAGATGAGGATTTGAAAAATATAGTTATACCGGCCAATACCTTATTTGGCAATTTTCCGCCCAAAATAGCGGAAGCGGAGATTAAGACTATAGATGAGAGCGGGGAAATTGTGTTAAGCCGGGTGGTGATTCCGGAATATGTGGTAGTCCATGACGGAACGCCGGGGGATTCCACAGCAGGGGATTACTATGTGAAATACAAAGATTATATCAAAAATGTGGCTTCCAGTGAGATTTATGCAACTTGGCCGGACAGCACCATACGGGCCAATATATTGGCGATTATGTCTTTTACTTTAAACCGGGTGTATACGGAGTGGTACCGGAACAAAGGCTATGACTTCACCATCACATCTTCCACCGCATACGATCACAAATGGGTTTACGGAAGGAATTATTTTGCCAGCATCTCCCGGGTGGTGGATGAGATGTTTACCAATTTCCTTTCCAGGCCTAATGTGAAGCAGCCCATACTGACCCAGTACTGCGACGGCCAGCGCGTTACCTGTCCCAACTGGCTCAGCCAATGGGGTTCCAAATATCTGGGGGACCAGAACTACAGCGCCATAGAGATCCTCCGTTACTATTATGGAAGCGATATGTACATCAATGAAGCTGAGGAGATTTCCGGCATTCCTGCTTCCTGGCCCAGAGAAAATCTCCAGATTGGTTCCAGCGGAGAAAAAGTGCGCCAGATGCAGGAACAGTTAAACCGTATCGCCCAGGTCTATACCTCCATTCCAAGGGTTACGGCAGACGGCTCTTTCGGGCCTGCAACAGAACGGGCAGTCCAAAGGTTCCAGTCTGTGTTCGGTCTGCCTCAGACGGGGATTGTGGATTATCCCACCTGGTATAAAATTTCGGAAATCTATGTGGGAGTTACCAGGATCGCAGAGCTGGTATAAAATCAACAAGTTCTTCTACGCTGATATAGCCGAAACCATGTTACCAGGATCGCAGAGCTGGTATAAAATCAATTTGACAAATATCGGAAAAGAAGGTACAGTAGAAGCACAGCATCAAAATGTCAAGATACAGAGAGGAGAAACAAATGGCAGATTTGAAAGGAACTAAAACAGAGAAAAACTTAGAAGCGGCTTTTGCCGGAGAGTCCATGGCAAGAAATAAGTACACTTATTTTGCAAGCAAGGCTAAGAAAGACGGCTATGTACAGATTGCCAATATCTTTGAAGAGACAGCGGCAAATGAAAAAGAACATGCGAAAATGTGGTTTAAGCTGTTGAACGGCGGAGTCGGAACCACAGAAGAGAATTTGAAGGCGGCCGCTGAAGGGGAGAACTTCGAGTGGACCGATATGTATGTTCAGTTTGCAGAAGAGGCAAGAGAAGAAGGCTTTGATGATATTGCAGAGCTGTTTGAAGGCGTGGCTAAGATAGAGAAAGAGCATGAGGAAAGATACCGTAAGCTTCTGGATAATGTGACTGGCAAAAAAGTATTTTCCAAAGATGGAGACGTGATTTGGCAGTGCAGCAACTGCGGACACATCTGTGTCGGAAAAGAGGCGCCGGAGGTATGTCCGGTATGCGCCCATCCTCAGTCTTATTTCCAGGTGAAGGCAGAGAATTATTAAAACCTGTAATTTACAGGAACTTAAATTTATTACTCCGGCGGTTAAAGTTCGCAGCGGATTGCGCAGAACAAATCTTCCTATGCAAGGCGGAAGGTTATGCTGTAGCGGGTGCTGCAGCAATTGATGGCAACGCAGCAGATGGAGACTTGGGCAAACAAAATATTGTATACTGCACGGCAAAAAGGTTTGCCGTGCAGTTGCGCCAACCGCACGCTGCAAAGCGGCAATTTTCTTTTGTGCGGCCGTGTGCATATTGTTATAACCGCCGGAGTAATATCATCGGCATCATAGAGGGCTGTGGGAAAATGATGGATTATCTGTAATATTTGGCTGTGATTCTTTCAGTTTCACAATCATATATTGCTTGTTAATTTCATTTTCCGGCAGCCCTCTTTAAAAATCTCGCATAATTCCTCCATGACATGGAATTCTGGGCAGATTTATTGTAAAATATAAAATACGAGGCATATGGGGGATGCAGCAGGAATGGAGGATGCCGATGTTAATAGAGCTGAATAAAGAAATTACAGAAGGCCTGTCGAAAACAGAACTGGAAATCGTCCGGTTTATCAATGAAAATGAAGAACGGATGCCGGAATTGTCTATTGTTGAAATTGCATTTGACACATTTTCTTCCCCGTCCACCGTTTCACGGGCAATCAGAAAATGCGGCCTTAACGGATTTAATGAACTGCGGTACCGGCTGACTGTGAAAGCGAAGGAGAAAGATATTCAGAATATGGGAGAGGTCATGAACAAATCCCTGATCGAGGCCCAGCGGGTAATTGAGCAGATATCTGTTTCGGGAATTCTTGAGATTATTAAATATCTGAAAGAAGCCAGCCGGATTTTTGTCTTTGGACGGGGGCTGACGGAGTATGTGGCGGAGGAATTTACCCTGAAGCTGCAGCTATTGGATTTTAATGCGGTTTCGGTGCGGGATCCGAATATTATGCGGAATAAGACCAAACGTTTAAAGGCAGATGAGGCAGTGTTTAATTTTTCTTTGAATGGAATGACGCCGGAATTGATTGAATCAGCGAAAAATGCCAATCTCTGCGGCGCCAAGGTGCTTACCTGCTGCTGCAATGACCAGTCCCCGCTGCTGGAATTGTCGGCCTGCAGTCTGGTGGGATACCACCACAGCCACAAAGCAATCAAGGAATTTGAAGTGTCCTCCCGGGTGCCCCTTCAGATTATGGCGCGGCTGATTATTGATTATCTCACTTCTTACGAATAAATATTTAAAAATTGCATCATAATTATAGTGGAAAAGATGAAAACCGTTTTCAATTTTGGAAAAGATTTTCATCTTTTTTTGTTGTAGAATGAAGCCATCAAAACAGGAGGAGGTTAAAAATGCTGTATACATTAACAACAAACCCGGCAATTGACATGAATGTTTCGACCCGGGGAATCGTTCCGGGTGCAGTAAACCGTACATTTGATACGGTGTATACGCCAAACGGAAAAGGGCTGAACGTAAGCTTTGTATTAAAGCATTTTGGGGTGGAGTCAAAAATCCTTGGTTTTTTCGGAGGGTTTTCCGGGAATTATATTGTGGATGAGTCCAGGAAAAAGGGCATTGAGGTGCTGCCGGTAATGGTGGAAGATACCACAAGAATTAATATTTTCTTAAATGACGGCATCCAGGAATTCAAGTTTGTCAACGAAGGTTCCCTGGTAACGGAAGAAAACCAGAAAGAAATGACAGAGTTGTTGAAAAGTCTTACGGATATGGAATATTTATCCATCAGCGGCAGTCTCCCTAAGGGCGTCAGCACAGAGTATTATGATGAAATTCTGTCTATTTGCAGGGAAAAGAACGTGAAGGTTATTTTAGACATCAGCGCACCCAAATTAAAGGAGCTTTTGGCATACCGGCCCTATTTAATGAAACCCAACGATGAGGAACTGAAAGAAATTTTCGGAATTACCGTTCAGGGAGAAGAAAATATCGGAGAAATTATGGATGTTTTACATGAAATGGGCGCACAGAATATATTGCTGACACTGGGGGATAAAGGTTCTTATTTTTCCAATGGGAAAGCCGTCTATTATGCAAGCGCACAGCCGGTAGAACTGCGCAGTTCTGCATGTGCGGGTGATTCCGCCCTTGCCGCATTTATGAGCGAGTGGCTAAAGCGCCCGGATCAGGTGGAAGAGGCGTTGAAAAAATCGGCCGCTACCGGAGCCAATGTGGCGGAAAGCGATGCAATCGGAGATTTGAAAAAGGTAGAAACATACCGGAAAAATATTCAGGTCAGGAAGGTGAGATAAAAGAATGGCAAAGAAAATATTGGGCGTAACCGGATGTCCCACCGGAATTGCGCATACATTTATGGCGGAAGAGGCGCTGAAAAAAGCCGCCGCAGAACTGGGATGCGAGATAAAGGTTGAGACCAACGGGGCGATCGGGGTGGAAAATGCCCTGACTGCAAAAGATATTCAGGAAGCGGACGCAATTATTGTGGCATGCGATAAAAATGTGGATTTGGAGCGTTTTAACGGAAAACCGGTTCTGGAAGTTCCGGTTGCAGACGGCATCAGCAAGGCGAAGGAGCTGATTGAGAGATGCCTGGACGGAAATGTCCATGTCAGACAAGGCAGCGGGAAGGCGGCACAGGCGGTACAGGAAGAGGAATTGTCCATCGGCCGTCAGATTTATAAGCATCTGATGAACGGCGTGTCTCATATGCTGCCTCTTGTGGTTGCAGGCGGTGTGCTGACAGCCATTTCATTCTTATGGGGAATTTATTCCTTTGATCCGGAGTCCAGCCAATACAATGAAATTGCGGCATTAATTAAGTCTATCGGCGGATATTCCATGGGACTGATGGTTCCGGTTTTGACGGCATTTATCGCCCAGTCCATTTCCGGCAGGCCCGGTATGCTGGCGGGCCTGGTTGCAGGCATGATTGCCTCCGATACAGGTTCCGGCTTTATCGGAGGCATTATCGGAGGATTTTTAGCAGGTTATTTTGTGCTTTGGCTTATAAAAGTGTTCAGTAAGCTGCCCAGGCAGTTAGAAGGTTTGAAATCGATCTTTATGATACCTATTATATCGGTGGGCGTCACCGGAGCGGTGATGGTGTTGCTTGGAAATCCCTGTTCCGCATTAAACAATATGATGATGGATTTTCTGGCCAATCTGCAGAACTCCAATCCGCTGCTTTTGGGCGTTGTAGTGGGATGTATGTCCGCTTTTGATATGGGAGGCCCGGTCAACAAGGCGGCATATGTGACGGGCACCATGCTCTTAGGCCAGGGAAATTACCTGTTTATGGCAGGCGTTTCCGCAGCATGCATTACTCCGCCGTTGATTATTGCACTGGCGGCAACTTTCTGTAAAAACCGTTTTACCAAAGACGACAGGGCAGCGGGACTGATTAACTACGTGCTTGGCTGCACCCATATTACAGAAGGCGCAATTCCTTTTGCAGCCAAAAACCCGCTGAAAGTAATTCCGGTACTGATGATTGGCTCTTCTGTGTCTGCAACGCTTTCTTATATGATGGAAATTGAAGTGCCTGCGCCCCACGGCGGGTTCCTGATTCTGGGATTGGTAAATAAACCTTTTCTGTGGGTTGGATGTATCCTGATTGGCTCCGCCATCGGTGCAGTTTTGTATGTGCTGGTAACTCCGAAGGTTGTGGAAGGGGCAGAAGCTCCTGCAGTTTCAGCAGAAGGCTCCAATACAGGCGCAGGGAATACAGGCCGGACAGAAGCAAAACCGGCACAGAGCCTGTACCATGCAAATACGGTAACATTGCAGGTAAAGGGCAGGACGAAAGATGAAGTAATTGAGGAAATGGCGTCTCTGCTGGACAAAGACGGAACGCTTTCAGATAAAGAAGCCTTTAAGAAAGCAATTTATGACCGGGAAGCGCTGTCCACTACGGGAATGGGAATGGGAATTGCAATTCCCCATGCCAAGACAAATGCAGTGAAAGTTCCGAGAGTGGCCGTAGGAATTTCCAAAGAAGGATTTGATTTTGCGTCAGAAGACGGAGAACCGGCACACTTGGTATTTATGATTGCAACCAATGAAAACGGAGGAGATCTGCATCTGAAAACACTGGCGGAGCTGTCCGGTAAACTGATGCATGAAGAATTTACAGACAGTCTGATGAATGCCGCCTCCAGAGAGGAAATTGTTCGCCTGCTGGAGAAAAAATAAAAGTTTAGGAGGAAATAGCCATGGCATTGGTAACAACAAAACAATTGATGTTAGACGCTCAGAAGGGCGGTTATGCAATCGGTGCATTTAATGTGGAAAATATGGAAATGGTGCAGGCTGTGGTGGCAGCTGCGGAAGAACTTCGCTCGCCGGTGATTCTGCAGACCACACCTTCCACCATAAAATATGCTGACCTTTCTTACTTTTATGCAAATGTAAAGGCGGCAGCAAATCATGCAGGCGTGCCCGTGGTCATGCATTTAGATCATGGAAACAGTTTTGAGCTGGCAATGCGCGCCCTGCGGGTGGGGTACACATCCATTATGATTGACGGCTCCCATGACAGCTTTGAACAGAATATCGCAGTGACAAAAGCGGTGGTTGACGCCTGCCATCCATCTCAGATTCCGGTGGAAGCGGAACTTGGAAAAGTAGGCGGCAAGGAGGATGATTTGGACGGCGGAGAAGGCGGCGGATATACCGTACCCTCAGAAGCAGCGGAATTTGTAACTGCCACCGGAATTGATTCTCTGGCAGTTGCCATTGGAACTGCCCACGGCGTTTATAAAGGAACTCCCAAACTGGATGTGGAGCGGTTAAGCGAAATCCGGGAAGCTGTATCTATTCCCCTGGTGCTTCACGGAACATCAGGAGTGCCGGATGATGCAGTAAAAGAATGCATCCGCCGGGGGATCTGCAAGGTCAATTATGCAACGGATTTGCGGATCGCGTTTTCCAACGGGGTAAAAGAAGTTCTGGGTGCGAATCCGGACACCATCGATCCGAAGAAGTATAATGCCTGCGGAAGGGACAAAGTGAAGGAATACGTTATGGGCAAGATGGAAGTGTGCGGCAGCGCAGGAAAAGCATAAGAAATTCCTTCGGATCTCCTATAAGATAAAAAATGAACCATCCCGCTGCAGGCAACGGTGTATCCAAACATTTGATAACTCGATACACAGGCAATTCAGGGCTTTCCTTCCTCTAAGCAAACGGTTCACGGGCGTCCTTAGTGAAGGCGAAATCCACTGCTTACGGAGACTTGGGAAGGAGGGCTTTCCCGACTTCCTTAGCCGGAGTAATAGTTCGCCGAAACGCTGCCCGGTTTGCGTGAGGAGGGAAAGCCCTGAATTGCTGTCCGTCCCCTAATTCTGTAAAAAAACAACCTTTTTTGCAGGATAACTTATAAAGTTACAAAAATATTTCGGAACAGAAACCACAAAATTTCTGTTCTATTTTTTGTTAAATTTTGCTATATTTGTTTTAGAACGTTTGTGATAGAAAGCGGGGACAGGCATGGCTAAAAAATCAACCCGGTTAGAAGCGCTACACAATCTTCAATTAGGCTTTTGGGAATAACTCCAAAAGCCTGCTATACTTTAACCAGGATCGGATCAAGAAGTCGTCGTACTTCTAAAGTGCATTCTGCATAGATCTGTAAGAATTCAAGG
>JAETSX010000223.1 GCA_021769425.1 Eubacterium sp. | reverse complement strand
TAAATATGGAAATAAACAGTTGTATATGCAATTGGAAGCGTGACAGGAAAATGAGCAAATCTGTGACGGCGGGTGAGGCTGAATCTGTGACAGCTCATGAAGTTATTAACAGGAATTGCCGAACATAATTCCAACAGAGCGTCCATGGAAAAAAAGGCCAGAATTTCCGCATCAACAATGAGCGTTAAAGTCGGCCCATGCAAACAGGCTGTTTCCGATTTAGAGGCTGCGGCGGAAAAATCCTTCGGCGTGAATGTTATCCTTGAAACAGGGAAAATATCCTTGAAATCATGAGCAGTTGCTTTCCACATGTTTTTCGGCGGCGCAGGATACAGCGCCAGAAAATGCTGGATATCTTCCGGAGAGAAAAGAAAGTTTTGCTTCAGCCGCTCACTGGGAATTGTCTCGGGAGAAATGCCGCTTCCGGAGTCCGGCGAGTGCTCTAAGTGGGAAACTCTGTATTTAGACGGCAGCATTCCGTATTTGTTTTTAAATGCGCTGGTGTATGCCTTTGTGTTTGGAAAGCCGGATTCAAAAGCAATGGAAGTGATAGTTTTATCCTGGTCTGCAAGAAGCGTAAGCGACTTATCCAGCCGGAGTCTGGTGAGATATTCATGAAAAGAAACGCCTGTAACATTTTTAAAAAAGTGGGACAGGTAATAATAATTCATATGCAGCTGTTTTGCTATGTCCCGAAGGGAAAGCTTTTCATTGTAGTGTTCATCCAGATATTGCAGAATACCGTTGAGCCGCTCCAGATTGTTGTCGATTATGGAATCGGAATCAGATTTCGGAATTAAATAATGGAATCGGATCATGATCCCAAAAAACGCATTTAAAAGGCTTAATACGATATTTTGATATCCCGGCAGTTTTTTTTCATATTCATAAAATATAAAAAATAAGATCTGCTGCAGGGAAGAAAGGGGAACTGTCTCTTTTGTAAGGTCTTCCAAATATTTCGCGGAGTCGAATTTATATTTGTTTAATTTAGTGACTGCTGATTAAGTCTTAAATGCTTGATTTTACTGATTTTTCTTTCAATTAGGCGTATAATAAATGCAAGGTAATGAAACATTGGGATTCGTTTTTCATGCAGATAACCTT
>JAETSX010000222.1 GCA_021769425.1 Eubacterium sp. | reverse complement strand
GCAGGTGGCCTTGTTCAAAATATTCCGGATCGGCTGCAGGATGGGTTTGTTAAGAGAGAACTCTCGGCAGGAGAATACATCGTTTGCAGAGTCGAAGCAGAAAATTTTGAGGATTTAGTAACGGTCGCTTTAGACCAGGCCAGCAAATATCTTTTTGGTATATGGCTGCCCCGCCACAATTTAACCACGGAGCCTTTCTCTGCAGAAAAGTATTACCGTGACTCAGAGAGTATGGCTTGTATGGGAATTTGGGTTAAGCCTCTGCCGCTGGAAGATAAATGCTAAGGGAGAATTTATAATGGATTGGAATGTGCTATATTCAAATGAAAAATCTCCATCTCTGGAGCAAGTCACGGAATACATTAACAATCCGTTATGGATAGATTTTAATAACCGTATCCAGTTTACCTATCGGACCAGGCCCTGCATGGAATACAGCCGTTGTTCCATGCAGGCAGGCTGGAATATTAAGTATAAAAAAGGTGGAAAGTCTCTTTGTACACTCTATCCGATGCAAGGCTATTTTATCGCTCTCGTAGTTGTAGGAGGTCATGAACTTATGAAGGCAGAGTTTCTTATGCCACAATGTTCCGACTATGTGCAGACAGTATTCAAAAACACGAAAACCGGCAATGGACAGAAATGGTTGATGCTGGATATAAGGGATAGAGAAATTATGGATGATGTATTTAGCCTCATTAATCTCAGAAAGCGTATACCGTTATAACAGGAAATATTATGGATTAGCCTGCCATACACTTGTCAAGTTTTTTGCGTTATAATAAAGACGGAGGTGTACGGTATACAGATGAACAGGCTGTTTTAAATTGTTTACTATTTATTGGAAAACGGAAAATCCTCGGCTTCTGAACTGGCAAAAAAATTCGAGGTTTCTACTTGGACCATTTACAGAGATTTTGATAGCATTAGTGCAGCAGGAATCCCAATTTATGCTGCACAGGGAAAAGGCGGCGGTATCTCTTTGGAAGAATCATCACCTTTTCTTATTTGGGCAGTAACGGCCAGTATTTATCTCGCTCTGTGAAGCCGCTTAAATTGATCTTCAGGGTAAAATGGTAAACACATACTGCGATTACTATTTGTACGGTATGA
>JAETSX010000107.1 GCA_021769425.1 Eubacterium sp. | reverse complement strand
AAACATGATGAAAAAGACATTAGGAAAGAAAGCTAAGGTTCAGGATGGAACATTAGTAGCATTCTCTTGTAGCTGCGATTCACAGTGCGCTTCTATTCCGTGTTACAACTGCACTGCATCGACAGCATCTTCTACTGTTAATTTGCAGAATTATTCCAAAGGTTTAACCACTGCAATTCAGGGAAGATGGGCATTCTAAGGATGTCCTTAGCGGACAACGCAGATGCTACAACTAGATACAGAAAGATATTGTTGGTATTAATATCTTTCTGTATCTATGTACAAGGAGGCAGAAAAATTGAGCGAAATACCATTTGTAAAGTTATTTGAAACAGTAGAAGCATATTATGTATTTGATGTTAATACAACTTCCATTATTCGCATTGATGAAAATTTATATAAAACTCTTGAGAAAATAATTGCAAAGGAAATTGCCTATTCACAAATGGATAGTGTATCCATGAAAAAGGTAGAAAAATTAAAAGCGCAAGGATTTTTAAAAAGTTGTAATACAAATATAGAAATAAAGCATGCAGCAGCAGATCAGATAGAAGATTATATGAAAAATAATGTTCATCAGCTAATTTTACAAGTAACACAGAATTGTAATTTGAGATGTAAATATTGTGTATATTCAGGCTCATATGTAAATAGAGTACATACTAAAAAGAGAATGTCAATCGAGACAGCGAAAAAAGCTGTTGATTTTTATCATAAACATAATAGTAATTTGGAGAATGGATTAATTAGTTTTTACGGTGGAGAACCTTTGTTAGAGATAAAATTAATCCGTGAGATTATCGACTATTCTAATAAGGTTTTTGAGGGTAAGAAAGTTAAGTATAATATGACTACAAATGCAACATTACTTACCGATGAAATAGTTGATTTTTTATATGAAAATGGCGTAAATTTAACCATTAGTTTAGATGGACCACAAAATGTTCAAGACAATAGTCGGGTGTTTGCAGAAAGTGGTAAAGGAACTTTTGAAGTAATTATGGGTAAACTTGACCATATAAAAGAAAAATATCCTGATTATATGGAAAACATAAGTTTTAATGCGGTGTTGGATGAAAAGAATGATTTTCAATGTAGCAGTAATTTTTTTACTTATGACTTTATTTCTTCTGCCATAGTCGGTGCCACAACATTAAATCAAAATAGTTCAAAAAATGAAATCCATTACTCGGAACTTTTTGATACAAATTATAGATATGAGTTGTTTAAGGCATATTTGTATTTGATAGGACGATTAGATAGAAAATATGTATCTAAGTTGATGGAAGCCCAGATCGCAGTAATGAAAGAGAATATACATAAAAAAGTTATTGCAAAAGGAAATCGTGGCAATGTATATCATCCATCGGGTGCTTGTGTTGCAGGGGCAACAAGATTGTTTGTGAACGTAGATGAGAAATTTTATCCTTGTGAACGTGTTAATGAAAGTTGCAACGCTTTTGTTTTAGGTGATTTAGATACTGGGTTTGATATGGAAAAAGTTCACAAATTACTGAATATTGCACAACTGACACCTAATAAGTGCAAAACTTGTTGGGCAGGGGATTTTTGCAATCTGTGTGCTGCTGGTATGGAAGATGGAGATGAATTATCGGCGCAGAAGCGCATGGAGCGTTGCGAAAAAGTAAAACTGACGTGTGAAATACAGTTAAAGGAATATTGTGTATTAAGAGAACACGGGTATCATTTTGACTAAGTTAGGGGTGAATAAATTTGAATAGTAAGAAAATTTTAAATGTAGCAGTATTTCCTTATGATAACGAAATGTATCCATATTTGCAGCATAACTCAATGCTAAAAAATATTAATATTCAAGTTTTATTGTCCCCTAATGGATGGGCAATGGGAAAAGAAAGCATTTGTGGCTATATGGTTCAGACTACATTATCGGAAGTTGATTATCGAGGAATAGATGCAGTTTGGATAACAGATTCTTTAAATAAATTACAAGATGGACAACTATATGAGGTTATTGAAAATATGCTCAAGCATAACAAACAAATATTACTTGCTAGAGCAGTTCAGAAAACTGTATATAATAAAATTTCGGAACTGGTAAAAGATTATTCAGGAAATATGATAGATGTAATGAAAACAAGTGAAATATCCGATATAGAAATTAGCCCGATGGTTTTACATGACATATATACACCGATAATATGTGTAGCGGGTGTTGGTGAGCAAACAGATAAATTTTTGGTACAATTATCTACCAAAAGGTATTTGGAAGAAAAAGGGTATCATGTTGTTTTGGTTTCTTCAAGGAAAAATAGTGTATTTTTAAATAATACATATACGTTTCCCGGCTTTATGGATACTAATATTCCTTCGGAACAAAAGATTATTTTGTATAATCATTTTATTAAGAAAATTGAGCAAAAGGAGAAACCAGAAGTAATTATTTTGGGAGTTCCAGAAGGGATTATGCCTATAAGCAAATTTCAGGTTGGTTATTTTGGGATTCATGCATTTGAAATTTTAAATGCTGTTAATCCAGATTTTTTAGTCATGTGTTTATATGGAAATAATGTTACAGATAAGTATGTGACAGAAATAAAACAGATTGTAAAATATAAATATATGACAGATATAGAATGCTTTTACATAAGCGGTACAGCGCAGGATGTTTTTACTGTTAATCGATCCATACCAATAGAATATTTTTCACGGAAGCAATCTGATATAGAAGATTTGAGAATAAAGTTAGAGTCAGATACCGATAAACAAGAAAAAATATTTACAGAAACAAGTGTTGGAATTATGGGACAGTACATTATTGATTGTTTGAATGATAATGCTGAAATGGAAACACTTTAATTTGGAGGTTAAATGATGGAAAATCAAGTGCGTAGTGTGCTGTCAAAGGTTGTAAAAGAGGTACTCAAGATAGATATAGATGCTTTACCAGATGAAGCAAAAAATTATCCTATATTATCAGGGAGATTTGGAGTCGAGCCGTATCAAATGATAACATTTTTGGAAGTGGTAGAGGATACATTTAAAATAAAAGTTCCTGAAGCAGCAATAGCGGAACGTAGATTTAATACTTTTAATGATATTGTAGAAATAATTATCTCACAGAAAGGAGAATTGTAATATGTCATTGACGGTTCAAAACAATTACTTGCGGGAAAGCAGTATGGTAACAGAAACAAGGAATAGGAAAAACGAGGAGAAGGTGTTCTTAAAGGAATTATCTTCAAAACAGATAAGCGAGACTGAGAAAACAGAACAAATGACACCAGAAGAAGAACTGGAAGTTTTTAAAAAAGAATTTTATGATGAGCTTTCCAGAATAAATAATCACCGGACAGTTAGTAATATGGCGATTAATATATCAGAGGATGCTTTTAAAAAAATGAAAGAAGATCCGCAATATAAACAGCAGATTTTAAATTTAGTTCAGAGAGATTGGGGAGATTCATATGCCCCAAGAAATTGTTCAGTTATGATTACGGTTGGAAGTTCTTTAAATGATTATCGGGCGGATTCATGGCCTGTTGGTTATGATTCGGAATTTGACATACGTTCAAAAAATAGTTTTTATAAAAAGACAAGTGACAGTAAAAAGGATAAGCAAAAAGAGCTGCTGGAAGAATATTTAGAAAAACGGCAGGCTGCAAAGCGTATATCGCAGGAGATATTGGATAAAAAGCTTCAAAAAGAGGAAGATATGAGAGAGGCTTTAAGAAAGAGTGATGCGGAGAAGGCGTATAATAATCAAATTTTGTATAAGTAATTAAGGGTATTTAAATAAAGAGGGTATTGTGTAAAGATACAATATCCTCTTTTTGACGCTTATGAGAGATATGCCATTTTTTGCAATAGAAGTCCACTTTCTGCAAGACATATTGAATGCTTATTACTATGAGACATAATTTGTGATAGGGAATGGTAGTTATTTTAAATTCATTTAATTAGGAGGAAGTAGTACAAGCATAAGATCAGGTGACTGCTACTCTTCATGGTGCAGATAAAGAAACGGGTGATATTACAGTATTCTCAGGAGCGGAGGTTGTAACTGGATCATCTATTTCCGTTTATAAAACACAAGATTTTGATTCGGAAAATCCCGTATATAAAGTGAAAATATGGGATAAGACGGGAAATGTCACTGAACGGATGGTAGATGCGTCAAAGGTAGATCCTAAAAATTGTGATACGGCTGAAATGTATGCGTACACTGCCAGCCTGAAAGAAAGTGGAAAAGGCAGTTTTGAAGATACAGTGCTGAAAGCCGCAGTCGCAAAAGCCGTAAAAAATGCAGAGCAGAGAAATACCGCTTCATGGAGCTTTTCAGAGAAAACAGACTGGGTAAAGATAGTGAACGAGATTATGCAGTCGAAGTACAGCTACGGAGATTTAAAGGGCTATATGGAATGGAAAAAGTTTTTAGGATTTCTGGATAAGTAGGAGCGTTAGCTCTAATAAATAAATCGCTTGGACTTTCGAGAGAGCGAGACGGTTATGATTGACAGAAGAACCGCATAAAAAATTATCGTACATAGGAGACTAAATATATATCATAATAATGTGTTTTGGCTCTTATGAGAATAGATCAGACTTCGGATTATAATTTGGAGTCTGGTCTTTTTTTGTTTTCTGTCTGATAGTCAAGGTGGCATATATCAGCTATAAATAGCGGATACTGGCACTCTGAAAACAACTCCCTTTCAGTTATGATAGTTGCAGGCTTGAAAAAGCCAAAACAATTTGTTGCCCGTGAAGGTAAAAAACGTAAGTTTTTAAGAGCAGAGGATTGTGCCTACTGGCATGGCAGTCAGAGGTAATGAGATAGAACGGCGCCGGAATTTTAGCGAAAAGCATTTTTCGGGAGTGGCTGCCTGCGGATTTCGTCTGGTTGGGCATGACGGAGGCGTAGTGTGGGATGGAGCCGTCCCAGTGTATGTTACCCGGTTCGGGGACAAGCGAGAGCCAGTCTGATATTTTCAGATTGAACAGAGGGGTAATGTGGCGGAAACGCCACGTTATCCTCTGATACAGGCAAGCCTTGCAGTTATCAGATAACAGCAGACAAGGCTTTCCTGTATGAGAGGATAATGCCGGCAAAAACTTCTCTTTTGTTTCAGTCAATGAAAATATGAGAAAGTATAGGTGATTATTATGTGCAGTAATGTAAAAAGTTTTGAGCTTGGCTTGCTGGTGCATCCGGCAGTCATGTTTATGAACTCCAACAAGTCAGAAAGCAATATCCGCCAGATCATTCAGCAGAACCGTCAGAAGTGTAGCATGGCAGGGGTAGCGTTAATGAATGAAACTATCGTCAACAAGGGACCGAACCGTGACATTGACAGGGATGCGGTAAACATGCTGATTACCCGCCTGATTACGGGGCAGTATGATACGGTTGTCGTGGAGAACATGGCTGACATCACGGCGGACGAGTCCGATCTGGAAGAATTTATGTATGACGCTGCCAACATTGGTGTTGGTTTTTTTGAGCTTTCCACCATGCAGTATCACATCTATGATACAACAAAGTGTCCTGCCGATAAGGAAAGACCGATATGGGGCGGAGACAAAGGCTGCTGATGAAAATAAGGAGAGGCGATATATTGTATGCAGATTTGGGAGTACAGTATCAGGGAAGTATGCAGGGCGGTATGCGCCCGGTGGTGGTAGTCAGTAACAACAGGGCAAACAAGCACAGCACTGTCATTACGGTAGTTCCGCTGTCTACTAAGATTTACAAGAAACAGAACCTGCCCACCCATGTATTCATATCGTCATATAAGACGGAGGGACTGGACCAGCACAGCATCGCATTATGCGAACAGGTAACAGCACTGAACTTTGACCGTATCATAGAACACATGGGAAAGGTTGATGAAGAAACGCTTGGGCGGATCACAGAGGGCGTACAGGTGCAGGTGGGCGTGTTTGACAGGTACAACGAATAAGGAAAGGCGGTAAATATGAGCAGAATTAAGATTTTTGTGGCAGCAGGCGTATGTCTGGTTTTATCCGTACTCGCTGTTTTTGGGACGGCTGCTTTCAGAAAGGGCAGAAAATACGGGCGCATGTATTAGAATGATAACGATAACAACGTGAAAGACAGGATTTTATAAAGCCGGGCAGATGTCCGGCTGTTTACATATCTGCCCGGCAGGGGCAGGATTATGTCATTCAGATCAAAATGAATGGAGGATTGCAGGACGAAAGGAGTATGCAGGAATGGGTTTTACAAAATGGGAACTGGTTCAGTTCTTTGACGGTCTGACGGAGCTTGTCAGTGATGAGAACAAGGGAAAAGCCAGAGTCCAGATACGGAAGTTTTTGCTTGAGTTTGAGAAAAGCTATCAATATGAAGATGCGGTAATGCAGAGGAATGTGCCATATTTACCGCCATACTATATACCCGCAATGCCGCAGGCTGTACAGGATGAAATCAGGAAAAAGCTGACTGCGAAACTGACAGGACAGGGAGAAAACACTCCCGAACAGGTGGAACAGTTTATGCGCTCACAGATTTATGACCTGAAAGGTCTGATTGACATTAAAGAATATGTGGAGTGGGTAGACAAGGAAATATACAGGAATTTTGAAAAGAGGCTTGAAGCAAGCAGGGGGTAAAATATTCAGCAGACCTTTCATAGCCGGATCAGCAGTCCGGCATACATAGCTGCCGGAAACATCCGGCAGTATTTTTATTGGGAGGTAACGCAATGACGGCAGAAGAATATAGAAAAATGCTCGATACAGACTTTTCGGACGTAGAACTGGAAGGACTGACAGACATAAGCGGGATTCAGATAGACCGGAATCTGCCACTGGAAGAAAGGAAACAGCAGTATCTTAAAAAGGTCGGCAATCCCTATCTGGTGCGTGTCGGCAGCATGAAAGTCAAGGTCCGCTTTACGGGCGGCATATCCTTTAATGAGGCATTTGAAAATATGCTCCTGTCCGTATAAAAATTTTTTCAGAATCTGGTGGAAATAATCCGCAGGGTGTGCTAGAATAGCGTTAGGACTAAATTTCATTATTTCTAACTTGGGACTAAACAGGCACTCCCTTTCGGGTTTTCTGACTTAGAAAATCAAAAGGAGTGGTAACATGAGTAACAAGATTAAGAAAATCTACCATGCAGCCATCTACGTTAGATTATCTAAGGAAGATGGCGATGTTTCCAATGCTGTGAAGGCAGAGAGCAACAGCATTTCAAATCAGAAAAATCTTATCCGTGATTTCCTGAAGGACAAAGAAGATATTGAAGTCGTGTCGGAACGGGTTGACGACGGCTATTCAGGCTCTAATTTTGAGCGTCCTGCATTTAAGCTGATGCTTGAGGACATCAAAAAAGGCATTGTGGATTGTGTCATTGTGAAAGACCTTTCCCGTTTCGGGCGTGAATACATTGATTCCGGCAGATACATTGAGCGGCTGTTCCCCGCATTGGGGGTTCGTTTCATTGCCATCAATGACAACTATGACAGTCTGAATGGGAAAGAGCAGGCAGATGAAATTATTATCCCTTTCAAAAATTTAATCAACGATGCGTACTGCCGTGATATTTCCGTAAAGATACGGAGCCACTTGGAAGTAAAAAGGAAAAACGGGGAATTTATCGGCTCCTTTGCCCCTTATGGGTATCAGAAAAGCGAAAATGACAGGAACAGCCTGATTATTGATCCGATTGCGGCAGGCATTGTAAAAGATATTTTCAGAATGAAGCTGCACGGACTCAGCCAGGATGCCATTGCAAACAGGCTGAATGATATGGGTGTTCTTTCCCCTATGGAATATAAGAGCGCAACGGGCAGTAATTATCAGACCAGTTTCAAGACCAGCGACAAGGCGGTATGGAGTTCTGTAACGGTCAGGCGGATATTAGAGAATGAACTTTACATCGGCAATCTGGTACAGGGCAGGCAGACAACACCCAACCATAAGGTCAAAAAGACCATTTTAAAGCCGGAAAAGGACTGGGTAAGGATAGAGAAGAACCATGAAGCTATTATTTCAGACAGGGACTTTTCCATCGTGCAGCGGCTTCTCGGCATGGACACAAGGATTTCACCGAAACAGTCAGAAGTATATCCGCTTGCAGGGCTGATTGTCTGTGCCGACTGCGGTGCGGCGATGGTAAGGAAGAACGCCTGTGCCGGAGGGAAGAAATACCAGTATTATGTATGTTCCCGCAACAAGGAGACAAAAGAGTGCAGCAACCACCGTATCGCAGTGGATAGACTGGAAGAAACGGTTTTGCAGCTTTTAAGGGTTCAGATCAGCAACATTCTTGACTTGAAACAGGTCATGGAAAAGGTTTCAACAATCCCTTTTCAGGAACTGGACATCAGGGAACTGGAAAAGCGCATTGAACAGAAAGAAACAGAGATTGGGCGGTGCATGGAACTTAGAAATATGCTCTATGAGGATATGAAGGACGGTATCGTGTCAAAAGAGGACTACATGGAGCTGCATGAGGCATACACGCAGAAAAGGAACTTGGCAGAGGATGCGGTGCGGAAAATGAAGCAGGAGATTAAGGATATACTTGCTTCAAATACGGACAAATACAAATGGCTTGATTATTTCGCAGAGCATCAGGACATCGACAGACTGACAAGGAATGTGGCTGTGGAACTGATTGACAGGGTAAAGGTAATCGACAAGGGCAGTATAGAGGTTGTTTTCAGCTTTGGGGACTGTTATAAGGAGATTATTGACAATCTGCAAAAGGCGGGCTGTGAGACTGTCTGTGACGAACAGGGCAGGGTACGGTTTGAATGGAAGGAGGCGGTGTAGCATGGCTAGGAAGTCAAAGAAAGTTGATTTTGTCAATGTCAGTGATTTAGGCGGTCAGGCTGCAACGGTTCCGGCTCCGGCAAAAACCGCCTGCTATAAAGCTGCCCTGTATGCAAGGCTTTCCGAAGAAACAGAAGCCAACAGGGAGCGGGCAACGATAGAGACACAGATGGAGCTGCTACGGAAGTTCGTGGCAGAGAATGACGATATGGTTGTGTGTAAGGAGTACGCTGACGTTTCCTATTCCGGCACAAACTTTGAAAGACCGGGCTTTGAGGAAATGATAAGGGATATGCGCAGCGGATTGTTCAACTGCATTGTCGTAAAGGATTTGTCAAGGCTTGGCAGGAACTATGTTGAGACAGGCAACTACATTGAGAGGGTATTTCCATTCTTTGACGTGAGGTTCATAGCGGTCACGGACGGCTACGATTCCAACAAGTCCGGCGAAGAACTGCTCATGCCGCTGAAAAACATGGTAAATGAGATGTATGTGAAAGACCTATCCAAAAAGATGAAGTCTGCACACCGGGCATACTGGAAGAACGGAGAATATTCGTCCGGTGCAGTTCCGTATGGATATGTCAACGTGGACAGACACCTTCAGCCGGATGATGATGTCAGGGAAAATGTACAGGAGATATTCAGGCTGTTTTTACAGGGCAGCTCCCTGAAAGAGATTGCAAGACAGCTCTCCCGAAAAGCGGTTAATCCGGCAGCATACAAAAAGATGCGGTTCGGAAATGAGATACCGGAGGGGATGAATACGGAATGGAACTGCGTAACAGTGAGGTCCATTCTTACAAATTATGTTTATGTAGGTGCAAGTGTCCATAACAAGAGGGACAGGGTGAATGGAAAAATTGTAAATGTGCCAGAGGAAGAATGGATTGTCATTGAAAATACGCATGAAGCATTGATTGGCAGGGAAGATTTTGACATGGTTCAGGAGCGGCTTGCGGAAAATGTAGCTAATTTCCATTCAACACATGGTAAAAATGGTTTTAACCATGCCCGGTTTAATCTGGTTGGTAAAAAGATTGTATGTGCCGACTGCGGCAAGGTTATGGGATTCCGCACAGAGGGGACAAGGCACGTCAACAAATTTTACAGATGCAAGACTTATCTTGATACGGCAAAAAAGGGCTGTACAAATCATAAGGTATCACTGGATGCGGTCAATAAAATCGTATTTGAGACGATCCATGAACACATGAATGTCTGCATTGACAAAGAGGAAACAGTAAGGCGGATGAACGCCAAAACAAATAACCTCAAAAAATACGATATTTATGGAAAAGAGGCAGACAAGATCAGAAAAGAACTGCAAAAGACAACGGAAGTCAAGGCGGGCATCTTTGAGGATTACCGGGATAAACTTATTGACGAAGAGCAGTATGTCCAGATCAGCGAGAAGTATGCAGGAAAAATAAAGGAGTTGACGGCAAGGCTTGATGAACTGCTGAAAGCACAGGCGGCGTATTCCAGAGAGTACCATATTGACGAGGACTGGAAAGCAGTAGTGGAAAAATATCTTAACAAGCGCAAGCTCACAAGGGAAATGGTAGAGGCTTTTGTGGACAGGGTAGTAGTCCACGAGGATGCAAGGATTGATGTATACCTAAAATATGATGATGTGCTGAATGACCTGAAAACCCTGAGTGCAGAAAGGGAGGCGGTCTAAATGGATAAGATAATGATTGCCCTTTACCTGCGCCTTTCCAATGAGGACAGCGACAAGGAAAAGTCAGAGGACAGCAACAGCATTTCCGCACAAAGGGTACTGCTCACAAAGCATACAGAGGAACTTATGCAGGGACAGCCGTACAGCATTACAGAGTTTTGCGATGACGGATATTCCGGCACCGATTTCAACAGACCGGGGGTGCAGGCACTGATTGAAGCTGCCAAAAGCGGAAATATCAATATGATCGTTGTCAAGGACTTCTCCCGTTTTGGGAGGGATTATCTGGAAGTAGGGCGTTTTTTGGAGTATATCTTTCCCATATTGCAGATACGGTTTGTATCCGTGAATGACGGTTACGACAGTGATGATAAGTTTGGCACAACAGGCGGTATGGGTGTTGCATTAAAAAACCTTGTATATGGAATGTACAGTGCTGACCTTTCAAAGAAAGTCCGTTCCGCAAGGGATACAAGGGTGCGTAACGGCGAGTTTGTGGGGCAGTTTGCCCCATATGGATACAGGAAGAACCCCGAAAACAAGCATGAACTTCTGATTGATGAAAACGTGGCTTGGGTAATCCGCAAAATCTTCCGCATGGCTGCTGATGGGATAAGCCATACAGAGATTGCAAGGCAGCTTAATGAGGCAGAAATACCCACAAGATATATGTACCACAAACTCAAAGGGGACAATTTCCCTGATAAACAGCCGCATGTGAAGATTAAGATATGGGACAACAGTTCAGTCAAGGACATTATTACAGACGAAACATATCTTGGCACAATGTTTTGGAACAGGGCGAAATGCGGAATGGACACCAATAAGAAACGGGTAGAACAGCCGAGGGAGAAATGGATCATTGTAGAAAATCAGCATGAAGCCCTTGTGTCAAAGGAAATTTTTCAGAAAGCAAACGATAATATTGTCGGTCTTGATATGAGCGGCAGGGCAACGGGAAAGAAAAATCTCTTTTTTATCTGTGGGTACTGTGGAAAAGGACTGAAACTTAGAAATAGGAAAAACGACAAATACTATTGTGGGAGCCGTACACAACAGGTAAAAAATGATTGCCAGAGAATCAATGTAGCACAGAAAGAGCTTGAGGATGCAGTCTTGTGTCAGGTAAGGGGAATGGCGGATATGCTGATTGAAGCAAGGAATAACCGCAAAAAGGCTCCAAAGAATGATCGGAAAGCAGTCCTTGAAACAACGATTGCAGATAGTACAAAAGAGGAAGCAAGATGGAAAGACACAAAAGTACGTCTGTATGAACAGTATAAAGCCGGAACAGTTACCAGAGAAGATTACATTTCTCGGATTGAAAAAGGCAGGGTAAGGCTTGAAGAACTGGAACAGATCAAGAGTGAGGCGCAGGCTGAACTTGACAGTATGCAGACAGTATCAGTGCAGGAGGAATTACCGGATAAAGAACTGGCAGAGCTATCCGTACTGGAGTCTTTCGATAAGGACAGATTGAAGATGCTGATTGATAAAGTCGTTGTTTATGGAGAGGATGCCATAGAGATTGTATGGAAAGTGGGCAATCCTTTTCAGGCTGAAATCACTGCATGAAAACCTGTTTCAATTATTGGAAAGGCATGGTAAAATATGAGCCATAGGCAAGTTTGCCTGTGGCTCGCTAAAAAATGAAATTTTTTTTATTCCTTACTTGACACAAGCAGA
>JAETSX010000106.1 GCA_021769425.1 Eubacterium sp. | reverse complement strand
GCGGGTTCAAAATCTTTCTTGGTTGCCGCTAAGATATTCGCACCCGGATACAGGCGCAGGAAGTCACTCGCCCACTGCTCCGTCAGGTGGTTCGGCACAACAAATAAACTCTTTTGACACAATCCTAATCTTTTACTTTCCATTGCTGCCGCAATCATTTCAAAGGTCTTGCCTGCCCCCACGCAATGGGCAAGCAGCGTGTTGTCCCCGTATAACTGATGCGCCACAGCGTTAAGCTGGTGCGGTCTGAGTACAATGTCCGGTGTCATGCCGGGGAATTTTAAGTGCGAACCGTCATATTCCCTCGGTCTGGTGGAATTGAAAAGCTCATTATATTTTGCGCATAAATCCTGCCTGCGCTCCGGATCACGAAACACCCAGTCCTTAAAGGCTTCCCGGATTGCTTCCTGCTTCTGGCTTGCAAGCATGGTTTCCTTTTTGTTGAGGACTCTTTTTTCTTTCCCGTCCTCTGTCACAATGTCAAAAATACGGGTGTCACGCAGATTTAAGGAATCCTCTAAAATCCTGTATGCGTTTGCCCGCCCTGTTCCGTAGGTCATATTGACAAGTGCGTTTCCCCTGTCCGCATTTTTCCCCTTCACGTTCCACTGCCCGGTCACGCCTGAATACTGTATGCCCATTGTCTTACGTTCAAGCAGGTATCCCGGCGTTTCAAAGGTTTCACGCATGAAGTCCTCAATATATTTTGTGGAAATCCATGTTGCGCCGATACGCACCTCAATCTCCGATGCGTCAAGCTCCTTCGGCTGTACGCTTTCCAGAGAGGATACGTTAATGGCATATTCCGGGTGGTTTTCCGCAAAGGTTCTCGCCACTGACAGCTTCTCCCGCACGTTCCCACTTAAATACTCGTCTGCGGTTTCCCATTCCTCTGTGACCGGGTTCTGGAAGATTACCCCGGCAAGCTCCTTTGTGATCTCCTCCACGCTCTTGTCCGCAAGCTGTGACATATAGGCTAAGTCCACGCCCGCCTTCTCACTTAAAGATACCGCCAGTGCTTCGCTGGCTGTGTCCACGCTCGTCACGACTTCCTGTTTTTTAATGGTACGTTTGGAGAACATATCCGCCTTGCCGAGAAAATTCCCCTCATCGTCCAGATTTTCAAGGGAGCATAACAGGCAGTAGCTGGAATCCTGATTGAACGCCCTCCGGTTGGTCTGTGAGTTAATCAGACCGAATTTCTTTGAGAAATCATCGTATAACTGGTTCAACTCCGTCTGTTTGTTTTTAATCATATCATCCGGGTACTCGTCCAACTGGAAATTTATCAACTCCTGCGTACAGTCCCGGATCGCCACCATGCCCTTCATGCGCTGCTCCGCCTTCTCTGACACGTCCACAGGCTTCATAATGGAATTTTCCCGGTAGTACACTTTATCGTCCACAACGGTGTAGCTGTAATTCTTCACCTCCGGATCGGCGGGTATGTTCTCCCTTGCCAGCTCATCATCAATCTCATTGAAATCCGCCTGCTCGATGCTGCCCTCCACATAGGAAAGCGCATTTTTAAGCTGTGCCGACAGGGGGAGGGAAGTATCCGGCAGACAGGCGCTTTCCATGCCATGCGCCCCGGAAACCATCTCCATTTTTCCGAGTACCATTTCCGGGTGGTCTGCAAAATACTGGTTCATCACGATACCGTCTTTTTCCGTCAGATGCACCCAGTCCGGTTCAATGTCTAATACCCTGTCACGCTTCTTTAAAAATAAAATGTCCGAAGTGACCTCCGTACCCGCATTTTCCTTAAATGCTGTGTTCGGAAGCCGGACTGCCCCTAAAAGCTCCGCCCGCTGTGCAAGGTATTTCCGCACTTCCGGGTTTTTCTTATCCATAGTCCCCTTTGAAGTGACAAAGGCAACAATGCCGCCCGGACGTACTTTATCCAAAGTCTTTGCGAAAAAATAATCGTGTATGAGGAAATTATGCTTGTCATACTGCCTGTCAGACACTTTATACTGTCCGAAAGGCACATTTCCCACCGCCACGTCAAAAAAGTCATTGGGATAACTGGTATTCTCAAAGCCTGTGATTTTAATATCCGCATGAGGGTAAAGCTGTTTTGCGATGCGCCCGGTAAGTCCGTCAAGTTCCGCCCCGTAGAGCCTGCTTCCCGCCATTTTCTCCGGCAGACAGCCATAGAAATTCCCGATGCCTGCGGCGGGATCTAACACATTACCTTTTGTAAATCCCATTTTCCCCACTGCGTCATAGATTGCCTGAATGATGACCGGGCTTGTGTAGTGGGCATTTAACGTGCTTTCCCTTGCGGAAGCGTATTCCTCCGGGGATAACAGGCTCTTTAATTCCTGATACTCATTCGCCCAGTTCGCTTTGGAAGAATCAAAGGCATCGGCAAGACCGCCCCAACCCACATATTTTGCTAAAATTTCCTGTTCCTCCGGTGTGGCAGTGCGGCGTTCACGTTCAATCGCTTCAAGTGTCCGTATGGCTTCCACGTTCTGCCGGAACTTCTCTTTCGGCGCAAATCCTTTCCCGGTATTTTCTGCTTCATTGAAAGAGATACGGAAATTGACTGCGCCTGTTTTATCAATCTCCGGCTCTTTTTGTGATGCTTTTCCCGGCTCTGGCGGACTGCCCCCGGTCAGCGTTTCCACATCGCCCATGACCTGCTGGATAAACGGATCGTTTTCTAAGGCAGTTTCATCTACTAACTGCCCGTCCACAATCCCGGCTTTTTCCAGACCTTCCCGGACTGCCTGTGTGTCAATGTCGGAGAAATCATCTTTTTCAGCAGAATCTTTTGATTCTGAAACAGTTCCCGGCTCTGTAACAATATTTTCTGCTTCTTTCCCCTGTATATCTCCGTTGAGATTTTGGCAGAAAACATCCGCTTCCTCCGGTGTGTCAAATGTCGGCACTGTGCCATCGCCTGTTGCATAATAATCCTGTGTTTCACTGTCCCATACCGCATAAGGCTCTGTAAAGGCATCCGAAGTTTCCGTAACCGTAAAGCGTACTGTTTCTTCCTGTTCCGGTTCTTCTGTAAGGTTTTCCGGCTCGGCATCCGGGAAAGGTTCTTCCTTCTTTTCTTCTGCCGGCTCTGCTTCAGATATTTCCGCAGCGTGTCCTTCCCTCTGCTGTCCCTGCTCGTCCTCATAACGTGCCGCATACTTTTGTGCTTCCTTCAGCAGAGCATCCATCTCCACCGCTTTTTCCGCATTGCCGCTTAATGACTGCATCAGTACATAATCGGCGGCTTCCAGAAACAGCGTGTCATAAACCGCCCTGCCCTCTAACCTCCTGTCAGCGTCCTCTATGGCAACCGCCCCGGTATCCTCGTTCCAGCCGACCACATCTTTCATGGACAGCGCACCACAGATTTCTACCACTGCGGACATTTCCGCAAGCCTTTCGACCAGAGCTTTTTCACTGTCACTGGCTTTACTTTCCGGTTCGGGACTTTGAATATTTTCCCCGGAAATTTCCGCTTCCTGTTCCGGTACAGCCATTTTTTCCGGTTCTCTGTCACGCTCTATAAACCGCCTTGCCTGATTGGTGAAACCGTCCAAAACAGCCGGGTGGGAGGTGACGAGGTAATCCCTGGTCTGCCAGTCAGCGGAAGGCACAAGGCTTTTCGCCCATTCCTTATTGTCGGGGGAAAACCGCCCGTCATGGGATAAGTGCGTGATTGTGTTGGCAAGGACAGTTTCTACCCGTTCCTTCCCGTACTGCCGGATAACGCCCTCTGCGGCATCCCCCAAAAGGGTATAGCCGTCAAACTTCTCCGCAACCGCTTTTTCTATGGCTTCTTTACATTCCACCCGGACACCATGCTCCAGCTTTTCCTGCTCCCGGCGCATGGCTTCCTCCGCCTGCTCTATTTTGTACTGCGCAAAGGCTTCCTTCCCCTTCGGCGTAAGGTATTTATCCGCATTGACAAGCTCCCTGATGCGCTTCTCCACCACGTTCCATTTTAAAAGCACTTTTGCATAAGGACTGCCATAACTTCCCTTTTCCAGCCGGATACCTTTTGCGTCATGGTCTTCATGCCCGCTGTCACTCCCGATCAGTGCGTGGGAACTACCGCCTGTACCGTATTCTTTTTTAAGGAAGGCAATATTTTCTTTCTTATCATGCCCCTCCATGAAATACTCATAGATACGGAACTGCCCATGCTGGAAGCTGCTCCCTCTTGTTAAACGGGTGTCAATCTCATCCTGTGTGATAAAATCCTCATGCAGCACTTCCACGCTGTCCTGTACCGGGTATTCTGTTTTCTCTGTGCTTAAATCCGCAATCTCCGAAAGCAGATGCTCCGGCTTTTTTACATACCGCCACCTTATCTGCTTTTCCCCGGCTTCAATCTGCTCTTTTGCGCGGGAAAGCTCCCCGGCGATGACATCGCGCCCCTCCTGTGTGGATAAAAGCTCGCACAGGATTGTCATGCTCTCCGGGTGGTTGTGGCTTTTAATCGGTATGCTCTCCGGCGCTTCCCCGATACCGTCCCAAAAGAAATTGAACAGGTCATTTGACACCCTCTGACGTTCCACCGCATCCACAAGGAACACTTCATTTGCGCCCATGTAAGAGCCATTCTCCACCATAGAACGGACAACGCCCTCTATTTCCTGCCAGCCCATCACCGCAATCGGGTTTTCCTTTGCGGACATCCCGTAGCCGACGCTCATGCCGGATTCATTGAACCAGACGGAAATGGGATTGCTGCCGAAGTCAAAGCGTGGGGAATAAACTAAGCTGCTGGTAAACTTCCGTTTCTTTCGGTTCTTCCCACTGCGGTATCTGCCCCTCTTTCAGATATTCGCCCTTTTCCATGTAAAAGGCGATGCTGTCCCTCACAGCTTCCCATGATACAGTTGCCTCCGCTGTCCGGTTTAAATAGCTCCCCTTCCAGACCGTCAGACCGTTTTCGTCCGCCCTGTACCCGGCTCTTTCCTCCCCTACATAAAACTCGGTAAATTCCTTGTGCCTGTAACTGTTTTTGATGTATTCCGTCTGTTTATCCTTATCCGGCTCGAAAAGCATTACCCCGGCAATATCCGGGCATTTATGCACCATAAATTCATCAAACTGCAAGATGCCTTTCTCTATTTCAGACAAAGAAAGACCGGGCAATGGTTCTCCACTGTCCGGCTCTGGTAAATCCTTATTTTCAGTTTTTTCAGTAGCTTCTTCACTTACAGGCTGTATACCAGCTCTTTCAGTACGATTTCCTCCGCCGAGTGCCTGATGTTGTTCATCTTCTGAACCCAGAGCATCTGATTCTCCGCCTTGAGTTTTTCCGTCACTCCCTCCTGCTTCATCATCTGCCCGGTCAGCAGTTCCATCCTCTGCTCCGCCTGCTCCTGAATGGTCAGAAGATGCTCTTTCAGCTTCCCTTTCAGCAGAAGCCCGGTGTAAATTCCCTTCTTGTGTTCCTGTAAGTAATTCTTCCTCATCAGTCCGTATTTCGTGAGCGTCCCCTCCGGCTGCTCGTCCATCTTTAACATCGGTATCATGTAATCCCCGTTCTTCTCGTAGGTCAGATTCATCATTATTTCCCCTTTCCCCGGCATTTCCGGTCTGTGTGGTAGGTTGTATGTCCTCTGTTTCGCTTTCACGCTTTAAAGCATTATAGCGTGTGTCAGAGGTATTTGCAAGTCCTTTTTCGACAAAATTTCTTGATGCTTCCTTTCCGGCAATTTCCCTGTCATATGCCCCGATTGCTTTGCCAATCTCCATAAGCACAGGCTTGGATAAATCAGATATGCTGTCACCGATATGTGACAGGGTTTCGATTGTATTAAACTCGTGGATATAAGGGAACTGGATTTCCTCTGCCAGCTCCGCATCTTCCATGCCGCACCGCTTTAAGACGGTGTAGGCGATGCTGTCCGCCAGCGTTTCCCGGACACGAACAGCGATATTCAGTTCGTCCAGTTCCTCCAGAAAACTTCCCTCTTTCAGATATTCCATGTCCGAAGCAAGCTCCCCATAACAGTCCTGTGCAATCTGGGAAGCAATCTCCCTGATCCTGTCCACAAATCCCGCTTCCTTGTTAGTATCTCCATAAATCCCTTCCAGACGGTTCAGAACCGCTTCCTGATGTTCCTCCCGCATCTCCCAAAGCTGGGGGAAACGCCCGATGCGCCTTGCCTTATGCACGTCCGATATGTCAAAGACGTACCGCAGTCCGGTGTAGGGACTCCCTTCTTCATCCAGAAGCGCAATCCCCTTTGCGCCCTTGTTTACCCAACAGTGCATTTTTTCATTCCATATCTCTATGGAAGCGCAGGCTGTGGCGTCCGGTCTTTGGGCATAGATAAGGAGCTGGTCTTTGAACGGGTATTTGTAGAGCCTTGAAGCTGTGTTCAGATATTTCTTCCAGCTTTCTTCATTTCTCGTCACCCTTTTTGATGTTTCCTCGGAGAGTGCGGAAATTACGTCATATTTTCTCATGGCAATCCTCCATTTCCTGTTTATTGTTTTTGGGCAATAAAAAAGGTGGCTATGGTTCGTTCATAAGCCATTGCCACCAGTGACGGTAAACTTTATTCAATTTTTGTATACTCCTTTCAATGTACTTATATAAAAAGACACTTAAGATTTCTCCTAAATGTCTTTTACTCTATCACTTTTTATTCCTGATTATATCCATCATATCAATGAAATTTGTGTTAAGCATTTCTTCAAACGAAATACCTTTTCTATCAAATAGTGTACTCATTAAATCTCTAATTTTTAATTCAATGGTTTTGATTACTTCTAATTCGCTAATCTGATTTCGGCTTATTACAGGATCATTTATTTTCTCTATTGCATTCTTCATTTCCTGTTCTTTTTCTTGCCAATACATTAAATATTCCGTTTGCTGCCCAACATCATAAATATGCGCTCCAACTCCTTGGTTTTCATCGTCTGGTAAATCTTCTGATAAGCAATACTTCTTATCTGAATCAGAAACAATAATAAATAATAGCTTGCTCTCATATTTTCTATCTCTCATTAATTCACTCATTTCATACATACAATTTCTTGATTTTAAATATCTATCACTAACGATTGATAAAACAAAATCTTTATCAGAAATGGTCTGCATAAATTCAGAAAATTTATCTCTATATTCAACTTCTCGAATATCTCTGAAAATTTCTAATCTTTTTTCATTTTCCTTTAATTTTTCTTCAACAATATTAGCAATTCCTTTATCCTTCTGACAATATGATAAAAACATAGTTATAGGAATTTTTTTAATTGGTTCTCTTTTCACATCATCAAAATAATATATTACACCATTATACATATACTCTTTTGAAGATTTCTCTACCTCAATATACTCAACATTGTGATTATCTATCAACAACTTTCCATATTGTACGTTCCCCTCATCTGAAAACTCTTCAACAATATTTTTATATGAAGAAAAAATATCAAAAACAGACTTCTTTAGAATTAGATTTAATCCATCATCTTTTATTCCAAAAACTAGAGCTCCTCCGCTGGTATTCAAAAAAGCACATACATATCGCTTTAATTTATCTACACTCCAATTTGTATGTATATATATAATGTTTTCTCTTATTTTATTGTCTATTTTGTATTTCAATTCTTCACTTTTCATCTTCTCACCTTACTATATAATTTTTTTCAAAGGAATACTTGTTACACCTGTTGTCTTCAGTAAATCGCCTAACGTAATCATCATTACTTTTCCCATACCATTATCAGTCCAAAGCTCACATTCACTATCATCTAATGCCTCAAATTCTGTATCCTCATAAAAAATTATCTTTGCTCCGTCACTCGGTCTAATAACGATCTGAATCTCCTTCTCGTCTTTTTCAGCTGTAAAAACAGTTGAAGATAATTTATTCTTCTTCCAGTCCTCTATATGTTCAGGAATTTTATATAGTGGATTATTTAGTAATTGTCTATGTACATTTATAATACTGCGTTCAAGCATTTTATCAAATTTTTCTTTTGAATAATAATTAGAATAAGAAATATGTTCAAGCAATTGCCTTATTTCAGGTGAAATATCCAACTCATCTTGTTCAATCATACTCAATAATTGTCCACTTTTATCAACAATATCAGACAGTTGAGAAAAATCAATATTATTTTTATTCATAATATCTTCCACCTGATTTGCTAATTTTAATCTTCTAATTGTTTCTTCCGGCTGTGTTAGCAAATGTTGCTTTTCATAAATATCTGCAAACAACATTTTTGCTTCATTCGCATTATTAAGAAACCAATCTGTTAATCTATTAAAAATTGTTTGATCCTCACTTGTTCTCCGTTGTCCATTGCTCTCCGCTACCAGCTTCTTTCTTATAATTGAGCATAATTCATTTGCTATTTTTTGATTTCGGTACAATTCAAATTGATTTTCATCAATTATTTTTACTTTTTTATGTAATAGTTTTTTTCTAATATCTACATTAAATAATAATAAAATGTCTTTAAGTTCATCGTCAGATCCATCTATCATTAATTTATTCCCGTCTTCAAACTCAAACCTTTGATTCAAAAATTTCATATCAAAAGCAAACGCCTGACTATTATAGTTAAAACATAATGTGTTCAAATCATTTATTATTCTCAAATATTCATCTTGTCCAACTCTTGCAACATCGCTTTGCAATTTTTCGTTATTAATCAATCTTTTTTTTAACTTTGCTAAATCAATTATATTTTCAGGACACACCCTCCCCCAGTACTCTACCTCTTCCTCCCTTGGAATTTGTTTATCAAAAAAAGCTCTAAATAATTGCCAAAACAACTGCTTTTCTTTTTCAAAATAAGGAATGACTAGATTTTTCTTTTCGCCCTCATACAAACTGCTTAACATTGTATTTCCAGACTTATCAATAACAGTAACAATCTTGGCATGTTTGTAGATACATTTTACTTTATTTTCATAATTACATAAATATTCACTTCTAGTTATATCATCATTAATAATACAAAGATTAAATAGACACTTGGGACTCACAGTTATCCATGCCTCAATCAAACTTTTATACAAATTTAATGCTTCTTCCAATATAATTTTATTTTCTTCTATACCTTCATGTATATCATTACGCTCTTGAGAAACATGAAATTTTCTACTATTAATAGCAATAGGAAATGCAAAATTTTCAGTTCCTATTAATGGAAAATTGCAATAAATTTTTGGATAAGTTTGCATTTCTTCTAATATCCATTTGTTTTCTTCCTGAATTGCTATACACGCAACATCTATCATCATTTCATAATTACTAATAACTGTAACATACTTATTTCTATAAACCTTTCCTAACTTTGTAAATACAATATGAAATATTTTTAAATTTCCTGATCCTCCTACCAACATTTCCTTTTTAACAGAAATATCATTAAATTTAATTGTTCGAATTTTATCTGCAAACACAAGCACCAATGGTATTGTTTTTTCCCAGTCTTCATATCCTTTATTTATAGCTTCAACAACTTCTGAATCATTAGAATCATATTCATAAGAAAAAGTAGTTGTAATTTCATCACCATTTTTATTATAAATAACATTATTTCCTAATTCCATATTATCTAACACGTCAAAAGCGCTATTTATTGCTTTGCCAATATCATCATAATTTGCGCCACTTCGGTCTAACAATAAGTCCAATGCCTTATAGTTATTGGAATTAATATCGCTATGATAAATACCTGTTATCCTTACTTTATCAGATAATAAATGAGTAGCAATAAAACCCGTTCCAAATTTGCCCACTTTCTGCTCATCTTTTCTTTTTGTGGATATTTGAGTAATCAAATCTATCATATTCTGATATGTAAAACAATTACCATTGTGCGAAAACTTAACACTATTATTATTTGTCTGAATAATAATATCTATTGGCTTGTTTTCACTACAGTCATTAGCATTTTGAATTAATTCCCAAACCCATCTTCGCCTTTTTATTTCCTTTAACTCTACTTTATCACCACGAAGTTCTTCCATTTTTGTTAAAATTAGGTTGGTTGCAGCATCTATCATTTTTTCTCTGTATATTTCTGTTTTCCCGTTCATTTTCTATCTCCAAATGTTAATTCTCCTCCGACATATAACTTCTTATAACTTGGTAATCATTCCATAATCGAGAGCTTTTCGTAATATCATAGTTTTCAACAATCTTTACCCCATCTAAATTTTGATAAAAGGAAAAATTCTTTCCTACATATATGTCCTTTGAAAATGCCCCGCAAAACATAAATTGTGTCGCTGTAATATCAATAATTATTTTTCTGTTCAACACTAACCATGCATGATTTGTTTTATTATAAGGGTTATTATCACGATAAGTGCCAGTGCCTTGTTCTGTATATAGATTATATTTCTCCATCAAGTAATATGCAAGGAGATCACTTGCGTCATCGCAACATCCACTAGGGAAATTACTCATTCTATCTCTATAATGAAACCTTCTATCAAATTTTGCATCAAGTATAGCCAAACGGAATTTTTCTGTAACATTATATATTTCCTCTACATTCATTTTTTTCTTAATCACAATCGCTCAGTCCTCAATACAACTTTATGTGTCAAATTATACCATATTTCCTACTATTTTTCCACTATTAACAGATAGTAGGTTTTATTTTCAATCCTACTATCTGTTAATATACATTACGATTTACTTACTCATAGAAACCATGTTCCTCAATGCCTTTTTCTAAAATGGTATGTATCAGTTCCTCCAGCTCTACACCGTTTATCTCACTGACCACAATCAGCTTTGCAAGGGTATCTTTCTGTACAGATATGGCATACTGTTCCTCATCGGCACGAAGCTCATGGACGCAGATGCCAAGCCCGTCCGCAATCCTGCACACCACGCCAAGCTCCGGCTCTCTGATGCCCGCCAGAATATCCATGATTGTCCTCTCCGGCACTCCCGACATTCTGGAAAGCTCCATAATACTAATTTCTTCCTCTTTCATCACGTTTAATAGCTTATCCCCGGTTGTAAACATCTTTCTTCCTCCCTACTATTTTTTCTTCCCGCCAGAAGATTTCTTTTTCGGAAACTCCATGACAAACTTAAACTGTACCCCGCTTTTTTCTGCCCCGTCTTTGGTGTAACGGTATTCTTCCGTCCCACTCGGAATAATATAGGCATCATAGGGCTTGCCCGCCTTGCTCTTTAACCCTTTTAACAGGATTTTCTTCCCGGCAAGCATATCCTTCACCTGTACATCGGTAAGGGCAGCACCCATTACCCGGCTCACGTTCATACCGCATTTTTTCACGCAGTAAGCGCCGAATTTTCCTTTTACCACCTGACCGCCGCAGTTCGGGCATACCCCAAGAGCCGCCTGCTCCTGTGCGAACATCTTTTTCTGTTCGTCACTGACCTCATGGTAAGTGTGTATCAGTTCCGACACCATGTTTTCAATGTCCGCCATGAAGTCTTCCATAGGAAGCTCCCCTTTCGCTACCAGTGTCAGGGCATTTTCCCAATCGGCGGTAAGTTTCGGGGACTTCACCACATCCGGCAGCACCGTAACCAGCTTCATTCCGTCCTCTGTTGGTATGATCTGCTTTTTCTCACGCTTCACAAACCCGTCCTTGACTAACTTCTCAATGATGTCCGCCCTTGTCGCAGGCGTACCCAAGCCTTTCCTCTCCACGTCTTCGCCCATATCTTCCGCCCCGGCACGTTCCATTGCAGATAATAATAAATCTTCCGTAAAGTGCTTCGGAGGGGAAGTGAAATGCTCGCTTACTTTCGTCTGCACACCGTCAAATGCCTGTCCCTCTGACAGTTCCGGCAGCTTCTTTTCCTCTTTTTCTTCCTCCTGATTCCCGGAGATTTTAAAGGAACGCTTAAAGGCATCCTCAAACGACTTCCACCCGTTATGCGCGACGGACTTCCCGGAAACCGCAAAAGTATGTCCGCCACAGGAAAACTCCGCCTTTACCGTTTCATACAAATGTTTCTCCCCGGTGGCGCATAACAGGCGGTTCGCAACCAAAGACAGGATTTTACGCTCCGTTTCCGGCAGTGCCGCAAGGTCAGCTTTCGCTATCTCCATTGTGAGGATAATGGCGTGGTGGTCTGTCACCTTTTTACTGTTCAGAATCCGCTTTATGTCCGGTCTGGAAGCCTTGTTTTCCTCAAACATCAGGGAACTGTACACCGCTTCAATCACGCCC
>JAETSX010000105.1 GCA_021769425.1 Eubacterium sp. | reverse complement strand
GGAGGAAAAATTATGGTAGTACAACACAACATGCAGGCAATGAACGCAAACAGAATGCTTGGGGTAACCACAAGCTCACAGGCAAAGTCCACAGAGAAGTTATCATCCGGTTATAAAATCAACCGTGCGGCAGACGATGCAGCAGGCTTGACCATTTCCGAGAAAATGAGAAAGCAGATCAGGGGCCTTGACCGTGCATCCACCAATGCACAGGACGGAGTGTCCGCAGTGCAGACGGCAGAGGGGGCGCTGACAGAAGTGCACTCCATGCTGCAGCGTATGAATGAGCTGGCAACCCAGGCTTCCAATGGAACAAACTCTGAATCAGACAGGGATGCGATTCAGGCGGAAATTGATCAGCTTGCAACAGAAATCGACCGTGTCGCTGAGACAACCAAGTTCAACGAGACTTATCTCCTGAAAGGAGATCGCGCAGGAACAACGTCTGATGTAAAAATCAATGCCCATGACGCAGGATTGAAAGGTAAGCTGACAGACAATGGGGATACAGCCGTATTCCAGTTGAATAAAGAGCTGGAAAATGGGGATAAGATTACCATTGCAGGAACAGAGTATACCATTGGCAATAAGGCCACAAAGGATAATACGGACGGGTATGCGGTCTATGATGATGTAAAGGATACTGTGATTCAGGTTGGTGATACCATCACGTATGATGATAACGGAATAGAGAGGACAGCTACTTTTGTTGATAAGGTGGCAAATGTTGCAGCTTCTTTTAAGACGGGTGCCAAATTTGTAGTAAAAGATGAAAGTGGACATGAAACAACTTATTCAATTGCTGCTGCAACGAATGTTCAAAATGGTGCATTAGCTGCTGCAGATGCGGTAAAACTGATTGAAAGTGAACTTGCAAAAGACGGCCACACAGTCACTATGACTAATGATGGCACCAATGATGTAAGTTATGAAATTGTAACGGCGCTTGGAACAGATGAAATCAGTATAGCTGATACAAACATTGCAGGCAAGAAAGTTGATGATATTGTTACAGGCACTACTGCGCCTCAGTTAAGTAAAACGGCAGACGATGTGAAATCCGTTACTCTCGGAGGAAAGGAGACTGCCATTACCAAATATCAGCCAGTTAGTTCCTCTGATATTGCTGAAATCGTAGGCAAATTAAAGGCCGGTGATCAGTTTAAGCTGAATAATACAACACTTATCAAAATTGCTGATAAAACAGATATTCAGAAGGGTGAGTACACGGTAGAAGACGCTTTAAAGGCAATTAATGTGAATGAAGGCGATATTGATGCTATCGAGTTTGCAGTAAAGTCATCTAGCAAAGAGGCAATTAAGCTGTTGCAGGAAAATGGTATTACCAATGATCCAACGGCAGATGTTGCAACACCAACTTTGGATGGAACGAATTCAGTATCTGTAGTTGGCAGCCCAGCCGGAGGCGATAACGCAGAAGGCAACATCCTGACGGCTAACGAAGCGTATGCGAAGATTGCAGAGGAACTTCAGAAGGCAAGCTCTATTGGAACAGATGCCGGAAAAGAAGCGTCCGTAACCAATAATGGCAACGGCAAGTTTACTATTGAAAAAGGAAGCGCAGAAGTTACTGACAGTCTTTCCTTTAACCTCCATGTAGGCGCAGATGCAGACATGACCAACAAGATTACGGTTAATCTGGATTCCATGGATGCGGCAAGCCTTGGAATTAAAGGGTTGAATGTATCTGATGATACTGGAATTGACGCAACCTATGCCATCGACGCAATCGCAGACGCAATCTCCAAGGTATCTGCACAGCGTTCTGCATTGGGAGCTGTACAGAACAGATTAGAGCACACCATTGCCAACCTGGATAACGTTGTTGAGAACACCACAGCAGCAGAATCCCGTATCCGCGATACCGATATGGCAGAAGAAATGGTGGAATACAGCAAGAACAATATTCTTGCACAGGCAGGCCAGTCTATGCTTGCACAGGCAAACCAGTCCACACAGGGCGTATTGTCCTTACTTCAGTAACAGCATATTTCAGAAAAGGCGCCGGCATCTGCCGGCGTCTTTTTATTTTTCTTCACGGGTTAAATACCTCGTTGCTTGCAGCGGGGTGGTTCATTCTTTCACAGATATAATACTCGTCTATTGTTTTCCCATTGCATATAAGAATTGTATTTGCACCAGAAAAATGGTATGATGAAATCAAAAATTTTTCTGCCATCGGCAAAAGGAGACAGAATTATGATTTTAGATGTAAAGAATTTAACCCATGGATTCGGAGACAGGGCAATTTTTAATGATGTGTCCTTCCGGCTGTTAAAGGGGGAACATATCGGACTGATTGGAGCCAATGGAGAGGGAAAATCTACCTTTATGAATATTGTAACCGGCCGTTTGCAGCCGGATGAGGGAAGCGTGGAATGGGCCAGGCATGTGCGCGCCGGCTATCTGGATCAGCATACCGCATTAAAACAGGGCATGACTGTGGGAGATGTTCTGCGCAGCGCATTTTCATTCTTGTTTGAGATGGAAGCAGAAATGAACCGGATGTTTGAGGCCATGGGGTCAGCGGATGAAAAGGAAATGGACCGTTTGTTAGAGGAAACGGGAACTATGCAGGAATTGCTGGAACAGCATGATTTTTACATGATTGACGCAAAGGTGGAGGAAGTGGCGAGAGCCCTGGGCATACTGGAACTGGGACTGGATACGGATGTGTCAGAATTAAGCGGAGGGCAGCGGACAAAGGCGCTTCTGGCAAAATTACTGTTGGAAAAGCCGGATATCCTCTTGCTGGACGAGCCTACCAATTATCTGGATGAAAATCATATTGAGTGGCTGAAACGCTATCTTTTGGACTATGAAAATGCATTTATCCTGATTTCCCATGACATTCCCTTTTTAAACAGCGTAGTCAATATCATTTATCATATGGAAAACCAGGAACTGAACCGCTATGTAGGGGATTATGATAAATTTATGGAAGTCTATGAGATGAAGAAATCTCAACGGGAGGCGGCTTATAAAAGGCAGCAGAAAGAGATAGAAGATCTGAAGGATTTTGTGGCAAGAAATAAATCGCGGGTGGCAACCAGGAATATGGCAATGTCCAGGCAAAAAAAGCTGGATAAAATGGAAGTTATTCAGCTTGCGGCAGAGCGGCCCAAACCGGAATTCTTTTTCCGGAATGCCAGGGCGGCGGGAAAGGTGATTTTTGAGACAGATGATCTTGTGCTGGGATACGAAAAACCGCTGTCTAAACCCATCAACCTCAGAATGGAACGCGGGGAGAAAATTGCAGTGACAGGAGCCAATGGAATCGGAAAAACCACATTTTTAAAAAGCGTATTGGGTCTGGTAAAACCGGTTTCCGGAAAAGTCAGATTGGGGGATTACCTGTATCCGGGATATTTTGAACAGGAGATGCATGCCAGCGAAAATAGCTGTATCGAAGAAATCTGGGAAACCTTTCCGGCCTATACCCAGTACGAGGTTCGTTCCGCATTGGCAAAATGCGGCCTTACCACTAAGCACATTGAAAGTAAGGTCAAGGTGTTAAGCGGAGGAGAACAGGCCAAGGTGCGGCTCTGCAAGCTTCTGAATGCGGAGACCAATATTTTGCTGCTGGATGAGCCAACCAATCATCTGGACGTGGATGCAAAAGCAGAATTGAAGCGCGCTCTGCAGGACTATAAAGGCGCAGTCCTTTTCGTGTGCCATGAGCCGGAATTTTACCGGGAGGTGACAGAGAAAGTCTGGAATATGGAGGAATATTCCCTGCTTCAATGAATTTCCGTCTTGCTTAGCCTGCGTCAGGCGGCCGCTGCATGATGGAAATGATAGCTTATATTTAACCGCCGGAGTAATATCATATCTTTCTTCTTATTTGGCCTGCGGTCAGGCAGGCCGCATGGTCCATTTATAATAATACAGTAGGAAAAGAGGTGCGGTATGAGAGAACTTAATTTGGATTTTGTGATACAGCAATTAGGGTGGATGGTGAGAATTTTGCTGGCAGGATGCTGCGGAGGCGCCATCGGATATGAACGGGAGAGCAGAAAGAAGACAGCGGGGATCCGCACCCATGTGATTGTGGCCGTATCCTCTGCACTGATGATTATTCTGTCCAAATACGGATTTCAGGATGTAACCGGGCAGTTTGTCCGTGCAGACCCTTCCAGAATGGCGGCGGGAGCCGTGGCAGCCATTGGATTTCTGGGTTCCGGCGTAATATTTTCCCGAAACAAAAATGTCAGCGGAATCACCACCTCAGCCGGTATCTGGGCTACCCTTGGAGTGGGGATGGCGGTAGGAGCCGGACTGTATGTGATAGGAATCTGCACCACAGGGATTGTGATTCTGGTGGAAATTTTTCTGGGACGCCAGGGAAAAATGTCGCATATTATCAAAGATGTGTATGAAATTGAGGTAGAGTACCGCAGCAATGCAGAGAACCCGGGACAAATCACCCAGGAAATCCGGCGGGAACTGGAGGAAACCTATCAATGCCGGATTCTGAAATTCCGCACTAGAAGGAAGGGGGAATATATCCGCCTGGAGATGCTGGTGCGCACTGCATTGGGGGCGGAGCTGTGCCGTTTGGCAGAATATGTGGAGAAACATCCGGAAATATTGAAGATTACGATATGATGTCAGGGCTGGAGACTTGGATGCTCCTTTCTCTTATCTTATAGGAAATACTTTCGGATTTCCTATAAGATAAGAGAAAAAATAAAGATGCCCACTTTTTTATCATAGGAAAGCGACCGCATTCGGCGCAGCAAAGTGTTCAATCCCCGGGGGATTGAGGGGCAGGGGGAGCTGATGTGGGCTTGCCCACTTTTTTATACCCGTGAACGAAATCATTTGCCAGAAGATTGTTCATAGCTTTGAGGAAAAAGCAAATGATTTGGCAAATAAGTATGCTCGTGAGTATAAAACCAGACAGGAGTTCTCATTTCTGGGAACTCCTGCAGTGTGCCGGCATTATTTTTTTAGCTGTAAGCCGTCTTTGAAAGCTTCCCCTACCCGTTCGGCCACCTTATAATAGCCATGGGTATAAGGGTCAAAGGCGATTGCGTTTACCAGGGACATATCAATCTTGTCACCAACCATAACTCTTTCGTCTGCTGTGACATTTACGACCTTGCCAATGACGCCGCATCCGTATTTTCCGTCCTGGTATTCAAGAAACTCACATTCAAGGCAAAGTGGAAATTCATTGATGACCGGAGCGTCCACGGTTTCAGATTTGCTTGCAGTGAGACCGCTGTTCTCGAATTTGTTTGAAACTCTGTTGCCCGATTCAACGCCAAAATAGTCTGCTTCCACCACATGGGCGGCATCCGCAATGCTCACCGTAAAAGCGCCTCTTGCCTTAATATTCTTTACAGTTTTGTGTGTTTCCGTTAAATTGAGGGCCACATTGCCTCTCTCCTGCATGGTGCCCCAGGCAGCATTCATAACATTAACGCTGCCGTCTTCATTGTAGGTTGCCACCATTAAAACCGGCATCGGGAAGATGCCTTCGGTTATGTTGAGTTTTTTTCTCATTGCAATTACCTCGTTTCTTATATGGGATTGACAGAACTTGCGTCCTTATATATAATTGTAGCAGGTAACAGGAAAAATACAAGTACTATCTTAAAGGGAAGTGTAAAATGATAAAGAATTATATCGAAGAGGCAAATTTTGAGGATACTGGGTTCAGCTATACGCTGTCGCTTATATCTGGCAAGCACAAGATGGTTATTCTTTACTGCCTGATGGAATTTGGCGTTGTAAGATTCAATGAGTTAAAGCGGTATCTGAAAAACGTGTCGGACAAAACTCTCAGCAACAATCTGAAAGAGTTAGAGGCAGATCGGCTCATTATCAGAAAAGAATATCCGCAGATCCCGCCAAAAGTGGAATACAGCCTGAGTGACAGAGGCAGATCCCTGATGGATGTTTTAGATCAGTTATGTGTCTGGGGCGAAAACAATAGGGAGTTGTGATACAGCCTTAATTAGCCTTTTGGAAATACTTTTGCAAGTGTGTTTTATTTCCAAAAGGCTAGAGCTTCAAATGAAAATCAGTGCGTCATATCATTTGGCTGGAATTATGAGAATTCTGGGTTTTTAAGGAAATAAAGTTGGACAATTATGAATATGTGCGTGGAGACATAGCTTTTGAAAAATGGGTATAATTATAATATATTTTTTAATGTTTCATGTAAGGAGGTACGATTATGGATTTTTATGAAAGAGCATTGGAACTGCGTGAGGAAACAATCGCCAACCGCCGCTGGCTGCACAGCAACGCTGAGGTGGGTCTGCATATGCCAAAAGGGCAAACCTACGTCCTGGATCAATTGAGAGAATATGGTCTGGATCCGCATCCCTGTGGGCATGGAGTGACCGCAGAGTTAGGCAGGGAAGGGGGCAGGACGCTGCTGCTCCGGGCGGATATGGATGCACTGCCCATGCCGGAGGAAAGCGGTGAAAGTTTTTCCTGTCCGACCAGCACGGAGGCTCATACCTGCGGCCACGATTTCCACGCTGCCATGCTGCTGACAGCGGCAAAGATGCTAAAAGAAAAGGAAGACGCTCTGCCTGGCAGGGTTCGATTTATGTTCCAGACTGCGGAGGAAACCTTTGAGGGCGCGAAGGATATGATGGAAAACGGGATACTGGAGGGCGTGGACGCAGCCCTGGCCTATCATGTCGGCTCCGGTAGGATGCCGGTGGGGTTGTTTATGTACAACAGCGGCGGAACCATGATGTACTCTGTGGATGGTTTTCGGATCACGATCCAGGGCCGGGGCGCCCACGGCGCGTATCCGCACAATTCCATTGATCCGATCAATATCGGCGTCCATGTTTATCTTGCCCTGGAATCGCTGATCGCCCGGGAGGCAGACCCCGGCAAAGCCTGTGTGCTGACCATCGGCAATTTTTCCGCAGGATCGGCGCCCAATATAATCCCTGATACCGCCGTTCTTCAAGGAACCCTGCGCACCAATGACAGCGGCAGCCGTGAGAAACTGGTTCGGCGGCTGAAAGAGGTTGTGCAAAAGACTGCGGAAGTATTCGGGGGCTCGGCAAAGATCGAAATGATCTCTGAGGTGTCGCCGCTGGTCTGTGATGCTGCCATGACGGATGAGATAGTAGGCTATATGAAAGAGCTGCCGATTCCCGGCCTGACTCCTGTTCCCGACACATCAGCCAGCGCTTCTGAAGACTTTGCCGCTATTGCGGAGAAAGTGCCCAGCGTATACATGTATCTTTCGGCAGGGTATATGGATGAGCGGGGTGACGCTCCTGCCCACAATCCGAAGGTTCGGTTTAATGAGGACGTCTGTCCAATCGGTTCCGCCTGTTTGGCGCATTGCGCGGTGCGCTGGTTGGAAGAGCATCAATAAGTAAAGCGGGGGCTGTCGGGAAATAGGCCTTTATGAATTGCAGAACGGTAAATTTTCGCTCCATATCTATTCTGCTTCTGAAAAAGAATACTGCATCGCGTTACATTGGGGGCAATAGCTTCTAAGGAAAAATCTTTATTCGGTTGGTATTTTTACAGGCCTACGAATAAACCAGGTTTATTTGCGGAAAAATAAGCATTATTTACTCAAACTTCCCACACTGATTCAGGAAATAAAGCCTTAATAAATGCAGGCTGAGACACAAACCAGTTGATCAGTTGCGTTTTTACTGCATTTGTGATCTTAATCGCCTC
>JAETSX010000221.1 GCA_021769425.1 Eubacterium sp. | reverse complement strand
TTGAAGATTTTATTGTCACCCGGAAAGGCATGGGCTACCAGATTGGATAAAAGGCATTTTCTGATTCAGTATCTGAAGGAAAAATATAAGGTGATTGTTGTGTTTTGCGGGCTGATCTTGTGCAATTTCTTTTTATATTTTCTTTATGATGTACGCATGGAGCCGATTTTATACACATCATTTCTGCTCATCCTGTTTGTGCTGCCTTTCGCCTTTTGGGATATGCACCGCATATACCAGAAATGTAGAAGGCTGCAAGGTATCGGGCAGATGGAAAATCCGGTTATGCCTGATCTGTGGGCGGCTGATACGCTTTTAGAACAAGACTATCAGCGAGTAATCAAAGAGGCTCTGCAGGCATGGCAGGATGAACGGACTAGGTGGCGGAAAATAAATGCAGAAAGGGATGATTATTATACCCTCTGGACGCACCAGATAAAGACCCCTATTTATTCTATGGATCTGATGTTGCAGACGGGCGACACCACACCATCTAAATGGAAAGCGGAGCTGCTGCAGATATCACGATATGCAGACATGGCGCTCAAGTACCTGCAGTTGGAAAATCAATATTCCGATCTGTGCTTAGAACAGGTAAAGCTCCTGCCTGTGGCTCAGGAAGCAGTCAGGAAACACTCCGTTATTTTGATTGCAAAGCAGCTGAAAATAGACCTGCATAATCTGGAGGCAGAAGTCCTTACAGACAGGAAATGGCTGCTGTTCATATTGGAGCAGTTAGTCTCAAATGCCGCGAAATATACGGAGCAGGGCACCATTGCAATATATCAGCCTGCTCCATTGCAGATATGTGTCAGTGATACTGGAATGGGGATAGCCGCCGAGGATATGCCACGCCTGTTTGAAAAGGGCTATACGGGCTTTAATGGGCATATTTACCAGAAATCCACGGGCTGTGGCTTGTATATGTGCAAAAAGGTTTCGCACCTGTTAGGGCTTACGCTTTCTATTTCATCACAGGTAAATGCCGGGACAACAGTAACAATAAATCTGCCAGGGAACGATTTTTCCACCGCAGATTGATAGTAAGTAGGAAATAATCCGTACCTGTTCATAAATCTATGTATCTGGTAAAATATTCTCATAGCAATTCATCCGCACTTTGACAAAAAATCCACCTAACAGTTTCTGCTAAGTGGA
>JAETSX010000104.1 GCA_021769425.1 Eubacterium sp. | reverse complement strand
AGTTAACATCATTATGAAGGATGATGGGCTACAAGTAACTAAGAGACAGCCGCTCTGCTTCGCATCGCAGCCGTTCGGCTCCGCCGAACCGACCGTTTTGGTTCGCTATTTGCAGTCTGTCCATTTATTATCTACAAAACATAAAATAAACCGGATTTGCCGGACATCCTCTGTATTTTGGGGATGGTTCTGTGGCATATGCCGGAATGGAATGGAGGGAATTTATAATTTATGGCCGGAAAACGGGAAGAACAGTTAAAAGAGATTACGGAACGGCTGGAACAGGGCGTTAAGGATCTGTTTACTTCGGAAAAATATACGGAGTATCTGAAAACCATGTCGCAGTTCCACAATTACAGTTTTAACAATACGCTTTTGATAGCCATGCAAAAGCCGGAGTCAACATTGGTTGCAGGTTTAGGTACTTGGAACAAGAAATTCAATCGGCGGGTGAAGCGTGGGGAGAAAGGGATCAAGATCATTGCCCCTGCGCCGATCAAGGAAAAAGAAGAAATAGAGAAATTTGACTCGGAAACGAATGAACCAGTCCTGCGCCCGGATGGACAGCCGGAAACGGAGGAAGTGGAGCATATCATCCCACGGTTCCGTGTGGCAACAGTATTTGACATTTCACAGACTTACGGCGATCCGCTCCCGGAGCTGGACACACCGGAGCTGATGGGGAGTGTGGAGAACTTTGAAATTTTCATGGAGGCGATTGGTATGGTTTCCCCGGCTCCTATGCGTTATGCGGAGATTGAAGGGGATGCAAAGGGATATTACAGCAATACCAATAAAGAAATCGTGATCCGGGAGGGCATGAGCGAAAAGCAGACCATGAAAACCGCTGTCCATGAAGTGACCCATGCCATGTGCCATGACCGGGATGTGATGGAGGAGCTTGGGGAGAAGAAAAACCAGATGACGAGGGAGGTGGAAGCGGAGAGTGTTGCTTTCACGGTATGCAGTTATTTTGGCTTGGATACGTCAGATTATTCGTTCCCATACATAGCCGGATGGTCGAGCGATATGGACATGAAGGAGCTGCGCAGTTCTATGGATTTTATCCGGAAAACGGCAGGCTCTTTTATTGACGGGATGGTGGAAAATATGCAGAAACTGCAGAAAGAAAAAGCAGCACAGAGGGAACTGGCAGAGGATGATCTGGTATTCCAGGCAGCCCCGCTTGGGGAAGAAACAAAAAAGTTTTACCTTGTGGATAATGTTGGGAGGGTGGATTTTTTAAGGCTGTTACATACATTTGTCGAACAGGAGAAGGGAAACGGAAATCCGGAGCAGTTCTTGAAAAGCCACGGCGTACACCTGGATCTGTGGAGGGATTCGGAAAGCCTGGAGGAAAACCAGGCAATGCCGGAGTTTTATGATGTCCTGTATATGGATGCAGACCATATCGTGGATGCGGCAGCATTTTCTATTTTAATACAAGTGGAAATGATGATCAGCCGTGCGGAGTATGGGCATACAGCTTTGGGAAAGGAAGCGCATAACCTGGCTGTCCAGTATGCCTATAAGCTGGATAACCCAAGGGACACAAGGGAGCTGGTAAAAAAACTTGCGGAAGCCACGGAGAATCCAGAAGCACATAATATCCAGGAAGTCATGGAGGATGCGCAGGCGGAGATCGACTTCCTGCCTGATAATCAGATCGGCCTTATGCAGATGCATGAATATGGCTACCGCAATGATCTTGTTCTGCCCCTCAAGGTGGAGCGGGCTGTGGCTTTGCACAATGCAGGACTGAATATCTATAGTCTGAATAAGGACGGGAGCCGTACCCTGATGAATACGGGAGCCGATATTCGGGATCAGGAAGGAATCTTTGGTATTGAGGACAGGGAGTGGGAAAGTTACCGGGTGATGGAAGCTGTGCGTGAAGAAAATGGGGAGCAGGAACACCAGAACGAAGATTTATTTTTCAACAGCAATCAGGACAGCTATGCCATCTACCAGATCAAAGATGACAGCAAAGGCAGGGAATATCTGTTTATGGGTACAGAGTACCTGAAAAAGCAGGGAATTTCTGCAGAATATAATGATTACCAGATGGTTTACAGTGACGTGCTTGCGGAAAATGAAACGCTGGATTCCCTATATGAAAAGTTCAATATCAGGCGGCCGCTGGATTTTATGGGGCATTCCCTTTCGGTTAGCGATGTAGTTGCTTTGAAAAAGGAAGGGAAAATTTCGGCACATTATGTGGATTCTTTCGGGTATACAGAGCTGCCGGAATTTTTCCAACAGAAGGAGAGAATGATAGAGCAGGGAAAGGAATCAAAGGGGAGCGGCCTGCAGGAGCCGCAAAGTGAGGATATAGAAGAAAAATATCAAGAAGTGGAGATTTTTGGAGTCCCGGCACTGTTTTCCAATGGAAGGATACTGGAAAAGCAAGTCCCGACGGGGCTTTACCATTATGATTTGCGGGGTTCTGATGATGATCCCGGAGAACCGATCACTTTAGAATCCTATGTTGCGGTCAACCATGCCGGCACGGTTCTCTCTGTCTATCCGATTCCTATTCCGGAAAGAGGGTATTTGAATCTTGGGGAAGAGCTGAATTTCAACGGTGGGATGATGACAACCGGACAACTAAAGCAATCTGCAATAGCGTTTAACAAGAGCCATAATACAAAAGAAAAGAAACAAGAGCTGGAAGAACGGATACAGAATGCGGTAATTCATTCCAATGAGGAGCTTTTATATACAGATACGGATGATTGTTATGCCTTTTTTCAGATTACTAAGGATATAGAAAGCAGGGATTCTGTCCTTTTAGGCATGGATATGATAAAAAAGGATGGCTTAGAGGTAGATGGCGCAGATTATTCTCTAATTTACGGAGGCAGGCTCAAACTGACAGATGATTTGGAAAGTGTCTGCACAAGAATAACCTTTTCTCTTCCTGAAGATTTTAATGGGTATTACCCGACTACCGGTACTGTGATGGTTATGAACCGGAAAGGGGAGGCAAAAGCATACTTTCTGGACAATCATGGCCCAATAGAAATGCCTGAGTTTATCGAACAGAGGAAACAGTTATTAGAGGCAGGAGTGCAGCAGCGGATGATGGAAGAAAAAATATACCCGCCGCTTTACACACATACACTTTCCTATGCAATGGAGCATAGAAGAGTGGATGATTACCTGGATTCGAGGAAGCTGAACCTGGACTGCAAAAAGGCCATTGAGGATGCAATCCGGAAGAATTTTGACGGGATGCACTTAGCGCATGATGCCGCAGGGGAAGTCCTGGAGGAATATGGGGCAGAACGTGTGGTATTTATTCTTGCCAATACTGTACAACAATTGGAATATGATGGGCGGTTCTCCTTCGGGAACAAAGCGTGGGCAAAAGGATACGAAATACCAGAGAACGTAAGCCGTGGGATGGATATGAACGCCGACTATGTAATAAGCAGCCATCCGGCCGTGCTGGACGGGTTTATCGGGCTTGCAAGGGAAGGGATACAGGAACAGGAGTTAGGGAAGGAAGAGAACGTGCAGATCAATGAAAAAACAAAAGGTTTTATTGCAAATGGGCATTTCGGCACATGGCAAACGGCAGAAATGAAAGAGATCAGCGGCGAGCTGTTTTACCGGATGGAGCATGAAGAATATGGTGATTCGGTTGCTTCCATTATCGTCAACCAGGAAGGGGAACTGGTAGCGGAGGATTTGGAGCATGGGTTTGATGCGGGGGCAATGGAAGCCATTGGTGAGTATTTTTCAGAAAAGGGAATAGAGATGGAGCCGGAACCGTCATTTATTGCACAATACTACGTCATGCAGAATGACGAAGGCGGCAAAGCAGAGAGGGAATATCAATATTTTCCGGATATAGATGCGGCGGTCACGGCCTATCATCAGATTCCGAACCATTTGGATAAGCGCCTTGGCATGGAAAGCACGGAACAGCCGCCTTCCCGGATGTCCCTGATCGAGTGCAGGAATGGGATAGAAACGCTTACAGACATAGAGAAATATTCCCTGAGCGGGAAGTGGGTGCGTGAAGAAACAATGGAAGTATCGCAGAAAGCAAAAGAATATTTGGATAACTGTGACAGTGAGATCGCATACAAAACCGGGAAAGGGTATTTTTCCATCCAGACTGTTTCCGATGGCTATGATTATACCATTTACGGCAAAGATTTCCGGGAGATTGACGGGGCATATATGACAATCCTGATATAACCATTGGTGAAGCAATGGAGGCGATTCTTTCTGATGAAGGCATCCAGGTGGCATTGTGCAAGGTTATGGATTATGAGGAATTGCAGGAGAAGGCGGAAGCCGCAGCACAGGAGGATATACAGAAAGCACAGGTAGAAGAAAAGGAGAAACTTTCGCTTATTTCCGATATGACAGATCCGGAGCCTGCCCTGAATGGCCAGAGCCGTGCAGGGATAGAGGAAACGGTACTCTGCTATGCCCAGGCGCAGATTGATGAAATGGGGCTGGCGGAGGAAGTGGAATTGCTTGGCGCAAGGGTTTATGGTAGCCGTTCCAGGGAAGGGCTGTACCACGAAGGATCGGATATAGATGTTGTGGTGTCTTACAGCGGCGGTTTAAGGGAGGATGCTTTTTTCAATGCTCTCCATGAGGATGGCCTGGAGATAGCGGGAATCCCGGTAGACATCAATCCAATTTCTACAGAAAAAACAGGGACTTTGGAGGAATATTTGGAGGGCGCAGAGAAATATCTGGACGAAAAGGAATGGCAGCAGCTTACTGGGAGCATTGTAAAGTTCAGTATGGACTATGATGAAGATCTCCTTGGATTTTGGGATGGCGATGCCCGGATAGAAACAGAGCCAATCTATCAGGCGTATGAGATTATCGGCAATGCACTTAAAAGGAATGACACGGAAAAATTCAAGGGTCATTTAGCGGAAATTATCAAATCGAATAACAAAGAATCCCCGATTGCCAGGGACGCAATGGAATTGATGGAAAAATTAACAGGGAAGAATTACAACATTTCCGCAGAAACAGAGGTAACAATCACGTTTTATGTAGCGGAATGTACAGAGTTCCCTGTGTTGGGGGAATACCATGAGCGGCTGGAAACATTGCAGGAGGCTATGGAATTGTATGAGAATATCCCGGCAGAACGGATGAACGGCATAAAGGGGATTGGATTCCGATTAGAGGATGGCAGCATCTATGACGGGAATTTTGACTTAATGGTAATGGGAGAAATGCAGACGGAATTTATCAATGAAATCCCTCAGTATCGGGACAGTCCCCTGGTGCAGAAAGCCATTGCGGATATGGAGGATATTCTCTCTAAGCAAAAGGAAAGGGATGTGACGGAACCGGAGAGAAAACCAGAACCGCCGCAACACCCAGCGCCGGAAGAAAATAGAGAACAGAATGTACGGACAGATAAAAATATGGATTTGGACAGGACGGTACAGGAATCCAGGAAAGGCGCTGCCCCGTCAGAAAAGAAGTCCCAGGAGCCGGAAAAAAAGGCTGAAAACGCCCCGAAAACGGGCAGAGAGTTATCCGGTGGGGGCAGGAAACAATCTGTCCTGAATGCGCTCCGGGAACGGCAGGCAAGGATGAAAGCACAGGAGAAAGAAAAGCAGGGGCAGGAGAAAACAGCAAGGAAGAAAGGAGAGCAGGAATTATAATGGTAAGGTTTGAGGAAAATGAATATTTCCTGACGGCAATGTTCCAGAAGGAAAGAAGACAGGCAACCATAGAGGAAATACATAAGGCGATCCCCTATATAGGCAGGGATGAAGAAATGCTGGCGCTTATCAACAGCACACTGGAAAAGCTGTGGTTCCTTTCAGATGAAGCATTTTTAAGCATGGATTTGGAGCAGTACAGGCAGGAACCGATGGAGGATGAATGATGGATGTGAATCAATTTGCGGTTTATCAGCTTAAAAATATCCCGTAAAACAGGCAGACGCGGTTCCGCCCATACAGTGCGCTGCAGGAAAAAGGAATCCAGATACGGTGCAAGGACTATGAACAAGTTTATTTAGGACGGATGCAGCCGGAAGATGGGCCGGAACAGATCCGCAAACGGTTTGAACGGAAGCTGCCACGGACATTTCATGGACATTCGATCAGCGTCAGCGACATGCTTGTGCTGAATAAAGCGGGCGTTGTGACATCTTATTATGTGGAAAAGGAAGGGTTTACTGTTATAGCCGGGTTTATCCGGAATGGTTCTTCCGGTGCGCCCCTGTCTTTCGATACGACACACTTCCATATCGAAGGGAAAGAAGGGAGCTGGCTTGCCTTTGACAGCGTTATCATAGACGGCAGGCAGTTTTTCCTGATGGAGCATGAAACTTATGGGAAGGAAGCGGCATGGGTTGTATTAGATGAGGACGGAAAGTTGATTGTAGACAACGTGTATCAGGGATTTGACCAGACCGTCCTGCAGCAGATTAAAGATTACCTCAATCCGACACAGAATATCACAGAGCCGCAGGTACAAGATTTACCCTCTGGTAACAGTAAGGAAAAGCAGCCCCTTGAAAACTGGCAGAAATATATGGAAAATGGCGAGTACCTCCGAAGCATTGAGAGTGGGGAAGAACAAAATTACAGCTTTATTGATGGGAATAAAAATAACGGTAAAAAGAAAAATGGCAGGGTATCCGTTTTAAAAAAGCTGCGGCAGAAACAGGCGGAGATCGCAAAGCGGAGCGGAAAACCCGCACAGCAGATGGAAGCTACGGCAGATATGGAGCGCAGACGGAAGTAAATGATGGAGGGATGATAGCTTTTTCAGCTATTAGCCCTCTTTTTTCAAGTCCATAATCTTTATCCATAAAGCATATGGCTTATTGGAGTGTTTTGTGTTAAGATAAGAGTGAAAGAGGAACAATAAAAACGACAGGGAGAGGCATACAGCGAATGGGAGCGGAAAGTAAGGAAACAAAGAAAACAGAGACGAAAAGTACAGTGAAAGACAGCGTATTTTGTAACTTGTTCGGTGAGTCTAAATACCTGCTCCAGTTATACCAGGCGCTTCATCCTGAAGATAAGAAAGTACGGGAGGATGACTTAAAGACAGTCACTTTGGAAAATATTTTTACGGATAGCATCTATAATGATTTGGGGTTCGTAAAAGGAAATAAACTTATGGTGCTGGTGGAAGCGCAGGCTTTATGGACAGCTAATATTATCATCCGGGCGCTGGAATACCTGGTAAATTCATATCGGAGATATTTTTCTGAAAATGATATGGATTTATATAAGAGCAAAAAGGTGGAGCTTCCAAAACCGGAGCTGTATGTGATATATACAGGCGAACGGAAAACACGCCCGTCAGAGATTACGTTATCGGATGAATTTTTTGGAGGGGAGAAAACGGCGGTCGAAGTGACCGTGCAGATGATCTATGATGGGAAGAAAGGCGATATTATCAACCAATATGTGACATTCACAAAAGTAGTGGATGAGCAGAGAAAGCTATACGGGAGGTCAAAGAAAGCAGTGCAGGAGACAATCCGTATCTGCAAAGATCAGGATATTCTCAGAGAGTATCTCGAAGGAAAGGAAAGCGAGGTTGTGGATATTATGATGCAGTTATATGACCAGGAAGAGATTATGAGGGTGCATGACATAGGCGTGGCAAAGGATGCGGCAATCCGTGCGGCAGTAGAGACGTATCAGGAGTGCGGCATGACGTTTGTTGAGGTAGTAAAGCGTATTGCAGCACGGTTTGTTATGTCCCACGAAACGGCTGAAAAAGAGGTCGGGGAGTGCTGGAAAGACTGACAGGCACATCATATGGAACAGCTTATGAAGAAATCCCCTGACAGCAGACAGTCATGGTCAGGGGATTTTTTACTTTATAGGAAATTGCGATTTTTAAAGAGGTAAAAAAGAACAGGAGTTCACCGAACATATGTTAGATAAACTCCTGCCAGGGTATGACGATAAGACGATACTGCTTAGA
>JAETSX010000103.1 GCA_021769425.1 Eubacterium sp. | reverse complement strand
TATTATACCAAAGACCAGGTGCTTTTTGTTGTCAAGGAATAAATATTTTGGCATTCAAAGTCAGAAAATTAAAGGTTTTTACCCGCTTTGGGATGTGGGAAGTTTGAGTTATTTATTCCCGCAGGGGATTTGATGTATGGAGGTAAACATATGAATGGTTCCTTTTACGGCTGGTATTTGAAATGTCAGTCAGATACACAGACGTTGGCGGTAATACCTGCCGTCCACTGTGCGGGGCGCAAGCGCACCTGTTCCATTCAGGTTATTACAGAAGATGGGGCCTGGACAGTTACGTTTCCTGCAGATGTATTTCACCGGAAGGGAAAGAACATTTTCATCGGGAAGAATCGGTTTGGAGAAAGGGGCGTTCATCTGGCAATACGCACATCGCAGCTAACCATCAGAGGGACACTGGAATTTGGGCCCCTTTGTCCATTAAAATATGATATTATGGGTCCGTTTGCGTTAGCGCCGTTTCTGGAATGCCGCCACAGCGTATGGAGCATGCAGCATTCAGTCTGCGGAACTGTCTGTATCAATGGACAAAAATATTCTTTTCAGAATGCACAGGGGTATTGGGAAGGAGATCGGGGACGCTCATTTCCGAAAGACTATATATGGACGCAATGCAGTTTTCCGGGCGGGGCTTTAATGCTGTCGGTGGCTGACGTTCCCATGGCCGGCATTCATTTTACCGGCATTATAGGCATTGTATTATGGCGGGGGAAAGAGTACAGAATAGCAACCTATCTGGGGGCCAGGGCTGTTCAAATTCAAAATAAAATAGTACGGGTTAGGCAGGGCAGTCTGGAATTGGATGTCCGGCTGCTGGAGGCATCGGAACGGCTTCTTAAGGCTCCGGCAAAGGGAGACATGATAAGGACAATTGGGGAAAGTGTGACCTGCCGGGCATTTTATCAATTTCGCAAAAAAGGGCACACTCTTTTTTCCTTTGAAACAGACAGGGCTTCATTCGAATACGAATATTTTTCCTGATTGTGGGGGACAGAATGACGGAGAGCTGCAGCATACATGGGCACGTCCATTTAAGCGGCTTCGGCTGGAAAGATGTGATTAAGTTTGTAAAGGGGCGCAATAGAAAATAAAAATAGAAATATTGCCGATGGTATGCTATAATAATTGCAATGTAAAAATTTAGAAGGTATAGTTGGCGTGAGAATGCGAGGTTAGGATATGCTTGAAAATAAATTGGGTATTGCAGATTCAGCAGAGTTGGCAAGAGAAGAAGAAAAAATCAGTAAGCAAAAAGCTGTTGAAATGTTTGAATCCGGTTTTCTGGAAAAACTGGAACCTGGAACATATAAAAGCCTTGCAATGATTCATAAATATCTGTTTGAGGAAATCTATGTTTTTGCCGGCGAACTTCGCAAAGTCAATATTTCAAAAGGAAATTTCAGGTTTGCGCCGCTTATGTATCTGGAAGCAGCCTTACAGAGCATTGATAAAATGCCGCAATCCACTTTTGATGAAATTATTGAAAAATATGTAGAAATGAATGTTGCGCACCCGTTCAGAGAGGGAAACGGTAGAAGCGCAAGGATATGGCTTGACCTGATGCTGAAGAAAAAGATTGGCTATGTGGTGGATTGGAGCAAGGTGGATAAAGAGGATTATTTGCTTGCTATGGAACGAAGCCCGATTAAGGATATTGAAATTAAGTTTCTTCTGAAAAATGCTCTGACAGACAATATTTATGACAGGGAAATTTATATGAAAGGCATTGACCACAGTTACTACTATGAAGGTTATTATGTATATAAGACCGAAGAACTGACCGAGTTTTAAGATGGAATATTCCGGAAGATGCCGAAAAGCCGGAACGCAGCAATAAGCGAAAAGAGCCGCCTGACCCATGATCAGACCGGATATATGTTTGAAACAAAGGCTATCGGTGTGGAAAATGAAGTCCTCGAGTAATAAATGGAGTGATTTAGGAGTGGATGATAAAAAAGGTGTAATTTATATTTTGACGAATCCTTCTTTTCCGGATTATGTGAAAATAGGATACGCAGATGATATTGATAAGCGTTTGAAGCAGTTGAATCGTAGTGAGTGTACTCCCTTTGCTTTTCGCGTATATGCAACATATGAAGTAAATTCCAGACTATCAGATTTAAAGCTGCATTCAATCATAGATAAGTTAAATCCAGACTTACGTTCAATTGATGATTTTAATCTCTCAGGGTATAATTCCCCGCAGCTCTGCTGCGAGGTAGTTCATTATTTTTCGCGAACAGGCAGTTCTTAGTAAAAGAATGGATAAAAAGGATATTGATTCTTCTAATGAGCAGTTGCTGGACAGTTTAAATCTGCTTGACCATGGTATGCTCAAACGGGCAGCGGTTTTATTGTTTCATCATAATCCGGAGAAATGGATACCTGGTTCTTATGTAAAAATTGGTTATTTTGAAACAGATTCAGAGCTGCGGTATCAGGATGAAATTCATGGATCGCTGATTTCGCAGGCAGATAAAATTGTAGATTTGATTTTTACGAAATACCTGAAAGCAGAAATTTCTTATCGGGGAGTTACGAGGGTAGAAACATATCCGTTTCCAAAAGAGGCAATTAGAGAAGCTGTTTTTAATTCCATTGCACACAAATTCTACGGGACATTGATACTAATTCAAATTAGGATTTATGCGGATAAAATTATAATTGCTAACGATTGTGTGTTTCCTGATGATTGGACGGTTGATGATTTGATGGGAAGTCACCGTTCCAGACCATATAATCCGTTGATTGCGAACACTTTCTTTCGAGCAGGTTTTATCGAAGCATGGGGCGAGGTATTGAGAAAATCAAGGATAGTTGCACAGAAGCTGGGAATCCCATGCCAGAATATGTGGTTAAAAAAGAAGATATTATGGTGACATTTAAAAGTCTCCTTAATCCGTGAAACTCAAATTTAATAAACGCCTATAAAACTTGTAATTATGCGGTTTTGCAACATAAAACCACTACTTTTAAAATTCACCCATCTGGTGCAGTGAAAATACCTTTATTTTTCCACTTTGCAGCATTTTCTGGTACAATAGAAACAGTAAAATCTGAATGTAAAGGGGCTGACACCAATGAAAAATATCAAGATTGAATTTACCAATGAACGTATCATTCCGGCTTCCGGTCTGGCGGTTGTGGAAGCCATTTTGGGCAAGAGTGACTTCGTAAAACGCTGCAACCGTATGGATGTCACAAAGAACCGTTCACAACATCAGATTAAAAACGGCGACGTCCTCCTTACCTATATCGGGTTGCTGACCATGGGAAAGCCGGCTTATGAGTCCGTCCATGAGTTTGATGATGATCAGGAGTTTTATAAATATGCCCTTGGCATTGCCAGAAGCATCCCTTCCGAAGAAACGCTGCGCCAACGCATGGATGACATCGGAACCTCCCTGCGTTCCCAGACACTGTCTGAGAACGTAGAGATGCTCAAATTAAACGGCATCGTCCCAGGAAAGCTTCCAAACGGCTATGTCCCGGTAGATATAGACGTCACACCTTTTGACAATTCGAAGACGCAGAAGCAGGGCGTCTCCAGGACTTATAAAGGATGCGGCGGTTACGCTCCCATTATGGCGTATATAGGAACCGAAGGCTATCTCATCAACTGTGAACTCCGCGAGGGGAAACAGCGCTGTCAGAAGCATACGCCGGAATTCTTGCGGGAGACAGTCCGTCTATGCCGTGAGATTACGGACGCCCCTCTTCTTGTGCGGTTGGATTCTGGAAATGATGCGGCAGAAAACATCGGCATATTGATTGAAACCGGATGTTGCTTCATTATAAAGCGCAACCTTCGCAGAGAGAGTAAAGAGGAATGGCTTTCCATGGCAGAAGCCTGCAGCAAAGATGTCCAGACGCCCCGTGACGGAAAGACGGTCTATATGGGAAGCGACTGGAAGCCCGTCACATACAAGACGCAGGCCGGTGAAGAGAAAACGGTCACCATCCGCACGGGGTATGAAATCATCAGCCGCACGATTGACAAGCGCGGCCAGTTCCTGTTTCCCAACGACATTGAAGTCAACACCTGGTGGACAAACCTGGGACTGAACGGCCATGATATTATAAGCCTGTGCCATGCGCATGGGGAATGCGAACAGTTCCATAGCGAAATAAAAACAGATATGGATCTGGAGCGTCTGCCGTCCGGAAAATTTGACGCCAACGGACTGGTGATGGAGCTTGCCATAATCGCATACAACATACTGCGCATGATAGGGCAGGAATCCATAGGCCGGCGGGGAACAGAGACAAAGCACAGGATAAGGCGGCGACGTCTGCGGACCGTAATAGGAAACATGATCATGATGGCAAGCCATGTAACAGAGCATGCCCGCCAGCTGATCATAGGGCTGGGCCGGAGCAATGTATGGCGTTATGCATTCCAGGGAGTTTATACAGCATTTGCGGACTTCTATGCATAAATAAGCTATCCTATAAGAAACAGCCTGTATATAGGGGAGTGGTGCGTTCGTTTATAGGGGCGAATTGGATTTGACGGTATATTTTCCACGTTAACACAAGTTTATTCGGAATTATCAAGGTGCATTTTTGCTTTTTGCCAATCCGATTTCAGATTGGTATATAAAAACAATTAACTTCACGGATTCAGGTATGATTAAGATTCTATTCGTCTGCCACGGCAGGATTTGCCAGTCATGGCAAAATCCTTATAAATCCAATGTTTTTTGTATTTCTTACTCAATTTTACCAATGATTTACCAATATTTCTGGAGAGTCAGACTTGCAGTCATAAAACCAGAATGTGGAGATTAACAAAATGGATAAATTGAAAAAGCATATTTATAATAAAAGTAATAGGTTGCATTATATGCGGGTAGGCGATTACCATATTCCAGATTTGAAGTTACTAGAGGAGAACCGATTCATCGTACATTACGGGTGACTACACAAGAACTATCTCAAAGAGGAACACCCAGCACGGTACAGTATAGTTCTCTTGTCCAGACTGGGAAATTATGGACACTGCTTACTGATTTTGAACAGCAGATGAAAATAAGGTTAGGCTTTTTGACCCGGAGACTGCAAGCTAAAAACAGACGGAAATGTATATCAAGGGATTCAAAATAAAAATTAAGAAGGATGAGATATAAGGAATTTGGGATTATGAGTTTTACGATGAAAGAGCTATAAATTTTTTAAAATATTAGATGACATTAACTGGATTATCAGATATAATTATAAGAAGTATTTATGTAAAATGAAAATTTCAAAGGAAAAAGTATCAGTTAGGATGAATACATAAATGAAAGATGAATACATTTTATATTTGGATGAAAGTGAATTTAAAAACACAAAGACTTTTGCAATAGCGGGCATTGCAATTAAAAAGGGGAATATCAGTTTGCTTGAGCAGGGAATGAAAGAAGTAAAAAAACTTATCTGGAGCGAGGAATATATTACTTCTAATAATCCAATTCTTCATTGCACAGAATTGCAGAAAGTGTTCTCAAATAGAAAATCTGATGATATTACGGGCGTTAAAGATGAGTATCAAGAACTTATAAAACTTCCTGCAGAGGATATTGAAAAAATATATTATCAGGTTTATGGTAAATTATCTCAAACTTTGAAAAAGGCAGATGTGACTGTATTTAGTTGCATTATTAAGATACAACAGTTATATGATTTATTTTTCTTAGACAAAAATCATGATGGAATTCACTTGATTGACGATAAATATCATATCGCTTTGCAAAAGATTATTGAAAACTTTACTCATTATTTGTCGGTTAACGATGGATATGGAGATGTTGTATATGAGTCACGCAATGCAATTGGTGAAAATTCAGCGAAGTCTCCAGATGTTAAATTGATAAATGTTTATCACAAAATACAGGCCAATAATAAAGGCATTGTTTATACTGATAGCATAGCGATTCAAAATAGAAATAGAACAATTGTTGCTTATCCTAAAAATGAAAATATAGCAGGATTGCAACTTGCTGATTTTGTTGCATATAATATAATTAAGTTAGAATGTTGCAAGGTTGAACAGCAAATTACTGATTTCATGAAACAAATTCATAGAATATCATATAATGGAGGACACTCTATTTCTGAAAAGGATCAGCGTTCCTTTTGGGGAATGAGAGTACTTCCATCATATATGAGGATGGAAGAATTAATTTCATCGAATAAATCATTGAAAAATGCGTATGCTAATGTTAAGAAGGAACGAAACAAATTAAAGAAGACAATTGATATTAAAGATGAAAGAATAAAGCAGTTAGAAGAGCAGGTTGAAACGCTTAAGCTAGAAAATGAAAATTTGAAGAATTTGAAAAAAAGCGTTGACACTGACACCGACAATTGATATCATGTATATGATGACTTTATACTTTGCCGTTTGGCGTCTGCTTACAGTATGTGGTAGATGGGTTTTCCCCATTGGTATGATATCATCGTGATTAGGAGGTAACAAAATGAGAACGTTTAGAGAGGATCTTAAGTGTATCCTCTCTATTTCTTTTTCAACGATTTTGTAAAGCGCCAGTCATTAAGTTGGCTGGTGGTTTTTATGGTTCTCAAGTATTTGGTAAGAAAGTTTATTTCCGATTATGCTTGTTATTGTAAAAGAACTTTGTTAGCGTCGGGAGAAATTGACCAATTTCAGTCGGACAGAAATAACCAATACACCGTTAATCATACAGTCTAAGCCGTATCAGTCAGTCGGACTAAGTTCGTGAAACACCTCACTAAGTCCTTTGTGCCAGCCTAGACGCTAGGCATATAACACTCAAGGAAGCATTGTGGTATATTTGGCTAATTCTAGATGACTGGTGTGGTTCTATTTCATCCGACTAAAAATGGCTGATTCTAAGCGACTCTGCGTGGTCGGTTCCGCCCGACCCTAACAACTTGTTAGTATCTTTATGGGAATAAGTCATAGTATTTACCCTTTGCGGACTATGGGCAGAAATAAAATCCATCATGTGTGCCTGAGAACTGCAAAATGCTGTTGCATGGACAAAAGCCAAGCAACGGCATTTCCTTATCTCCGCTTCATCCTGCTCAATGGGGAATCCTTATATGCCGGAGTTTTCTTCATAACATTTTTCAGAACCGTGCGCTCCTGCTCCGTCAGCTTTTCATACCGGATTTGCAGTTGCGTACACATAAGGGCAGTGAATACATCCAAATAAGAACCTGGCACGGCCAATGCCTTCTTCGCATCCTTGATTAGTTTCATGGCATTGGAGCCGTCCGGCGCACTGTCCGTATCGTCCTTGTGCGTTTCCCTTATGGCATGGAGGATAGTGTCCCAAGTCCGGTGTGTAACCTGACAGAAATAATCTTCTTCCTGTATCTGCATGGCTTCCAACGCCTTTAAAGCAGTATCTTCCTCTACCGGCTGATATTGGGAAAGGACTTGCTCTCGCAGGACTTCCAGAAGGCTGTTGAAGTTTTGGAAGTGGGAGGTTGCGACACCGTCCACATAAATTTCCGTGTCTGTCATCAGGGTAACAAAGTCCTCATGCGTGGCAATCTCACACAGCAGCCGGTTGTTGATGCGCCCACTTTTTAACAGCTCCACCATATCATCACTCAAATGCAGTTCCGTAAGCCCCATGTCTGGATGGTTCCTGTTCTCTGTCAGGCAGAGAAGGTAATCTGTTGACACCCCGTAAAATTTTGCCAGTTCCACAAGATTTTTGTGGCTGATTTCCTTGAGTTCGTCATTCTCATAGCTTCCCAAAGCCGATTTGGAAATCTTTGTAGCCGCCGCCAGTTCCTCTAATTTTAAATGCCGTTCCGTCCTTAAATCCTTTAACCGCTCCTGAATTGTTATCCCCTGCTTCATGGTGTCCTGCTCCTTCCCTGCAGCCAGCCTGCCGCAATAAGGCCATTATACCACACCCATTCCGCAATCGTGGAAATTTCTGATATTTGCCCTTAATTCCTACTTCGTGGACATGCGGCACAGGGTACAAAAATGTCCTATGATATAGGCAGTTCATCGATGGATTATTCCAATCGAATGACCGGCCTGTATGGGATATGCTCCCCGGCGATGTAGCGCAACGACTTCCGG
>JAETSX010000102.1 GCA_021769425.1 Eubacterium sp. | reverse complement strand
ATCCACTTAGCAGAAACTGTTAGGTGGATTTTTTGTCAAAGTGCGGATGAATTGCTATGAGAATATTTTACCAGATACATAGATTTATGAACAGGTACGGATTATTTCCTACTTACCCTTTTCCATGCAAAAAATAACTGCCAGACCTCGAAAGTATCCGGCAGTTGGTGTAAAATTAATGTATGACCAAACACATTATTTTACAGAAAAATTATAGCCTAAATCAAAGCGGATATCAATTAAAACTTCCGCTAAATATTGAAACAATGATTCCGGAAGATGATTCTGTGCGGTTACTCAGTCAGTTTGTGGAGGCAATGGATTTGACTGACTTATATTCTACTTACGAAAGAATAAATTCAGTATCCCCAAGAACGCTTCTTAAGATTGTGCTTTACTCTTACATGAATGGGGATTACTCTTCCTGTTCCATGGAGTTAAACTGTAAAAGAGATATTAATTTTATGTTTCTTCTGGAAGGTTCACCCGTACCGGACCATGCAACATTCGCACGGTTCCGGAGCATTCATTTTGCTCCATGCGCCAAGCGCATTCTTGCCGAAATGTCCAATGCGCTTTTTGACCTGGGAGAAATCTCAGGCGAAACCGTTTTCATTGACGGCACAAAAATCGAAGCGGCTGCAAACAAATACACGTTTGTCTGGAAGAAGGCCGTAACCAAAAATCAAACAAAACTCCTGATAAAACTTGCTGATTTTGTGGCGGAGTGCGAACAGCTCTACGATTTAAAGATTGTTTATGGCGACACCGTAAAGATGAAGCATGCAAAGAAACTCCGCAAGAAGCTTTATGCCCTCAAACAGAGTGAAAACGTGGTCTTTGTTCATGGCACTGGGAAAAGAAAAACGCCGCTTCAAAAGAGCATTGAAACCCTCGAGGATTATCTGTCCCGGCTCAAAAAATATAATCAGCAAATACATATCTGCGGCGGACGGAACAGCTATTCCAAAACAGACCACGATGCCACCTTTATGAGAATGAAAGAGGATGCCATGGGAAACGGACAGTTAAAGCCGGTATATAATCTCCAGCACGGAGTGGATTCCGAATATATTACATGGCTCACCATAGGTCCACAGCCGACAGATACAACAACATTGATCCCCTTTTTAAAAGATGCGGAAGAACATTTGAAATTTCTACTAAACTGTAAATGATCGAACTGGCCCGAGCGCCTTTTACAGTATCGTGGAACAGGAAATTTTTTCGCCCTACCGCATAGGGACGGGCGATATTTTCTGCGATATTGTTCGATATGGAGCAACGCCCATCCAACAGGTAGTTCTCAATATATGGCTTCTGGTTTTTCGCATAGGTCACCGCTTTGGCCAGACGGCTTCCACCAGCCGGGTTCACTGTTTCAAGCCATGGGCAGTAGGCCTCCCATATGGCAGGCTCTGTCTCAAGACGCTTGGCTTTCCGGGTGTCGGCACCCAGATCCGCATACTCCTTTTCCAGTTCGAATAATTGGTTGCAGTAATCGAAACCCATCTCTGCCGGAGTCTTATCCGGGGATTTCTTCGGTTTCCCGGGAAGTGCCTCATGCCAGTACCGTCTCATGTGGGCAAGGCAGCCGCAGCGGATGACATCCTTCAGCTTACTGTAACCGCCAAAACCATCGCAGGTAAGGTATCCTGAAAACCCTTTCAGGAATTCTTCCGCATGATATCCGCCCCGGCTGGGCTGGTAATCATACAGACGGATCGGCGGCAGCCCATCATTTCCGGAGCCATACAGCCACATATAGGACTTGGACTGTGCCGTTTTCCCTTCCTCCTTCAGTACCTGGCAGGGTGTTTCATCTGCATGGATAATGTCCCTCTCCAGCAGATGCTGGTGAAGCTGTTCATACACCGGCTCCATATAATCTATTCCACATTTGATGACCCAGTTAGCTAGTGTCGCTCTGGGGAGCTTCACTCCCAGCTGTTTCCAATCCGCCTCCTGGCGGTAAAGAGGGATACTGTTCACATATTTCTGGTACATCACGTAAGCAACCGTGGACGAAGATGCGAGACTGTGCTTCAGCAGTGGACTTGGTGTTTCAGCCCCAATGATAACGGAAGTGCCGTCTTTCTTACATTCCGGACAGCCCAGCACTTCCTGGACATACTGGATCCGTTCCACTTTTGCGGGGATGATCCGCAGTTCTTCCCGTACGACCTTTTTCCCGATAGCCTCCATCGGAGCATTGCAGTAGGGGCAGTTCCTGTTCTTATCCGGCACAGTGCAGGGGACTTCGACCACAGGAAGCCCTGCAAGGATCTCTTCCCTGGTGGCCTCCGGTTTCTTTGCCTTACGTTTATAACCACCAACAGTCTCCTCCAGAGTCGGTTCCGGGACAGAAGGATCCGCAGCGGCTTCTGCCTCATTGAACAGATCTATCTGTCCGGGGAATCCATCTTTTTTTGTTTTTTCACTGGAAGATGCAAACAGCTTTTTCTTCAGATACTCAACCGTTTCATTGAGATTTGCGATCGTCTGGTTCAGCTGTGCGGTCTGCTCCTCATGGCTTTTGGTCATCTGCTCAATCATAACGCGCTGGCTGTCCACCAGCTGTCGAAGGGATTCAATTGTCTCTTTCTGAAGCTGCATGAGCGTTTCCATTTCTGACTGCGGCATTAAAGGGACCACCTTTCTTTTTGCTGGTTCCTATTGTACCAGAAATCCAGCAGAAAAGCGAATTCTCCGCCGTACTGCACCGTCATTTTAACGAAGAGAAAATGTGGAAAACACATAGTTTTGGCTGGATATTACCTATAAAAAATATTGGGTTTTCCACACGCAAACGGGAAAAATGGGGAAGGTTATCCTCCCGATCTTCCTGCGGATCTATTGTTATGTGGGTAATTCATCAACAACGTTTTTCCTGCTCCATAAGGGGATGAAAAATTTTCTCCCTTTTGCAAAAAGGTCAGAAGTCCTTTTTCCCTGCAGGCCGGATCGCCTTAGGCTGGTCGATGGAAAGCCCTTCTAAAAGCCAGCGGTATTCCTGGCGGGTAAGATTCCTTACTTCAGAAGAATCCCGGGGCCATTGGAAGCACCCATTATCTAGACGTTTATAATAGAGGCAGAATCCATCTTTTTCGAAGTGAAGCACTTTGATCCGGTCACAGCGTCTGCCGCAGAAAAGGAACAGGGAATTGCTGTATGGATCTAATTCATAGGTGTCCCGAACGATTGCCATTAAGCCATCGATGCTTTTTCGCATGTCGGTGTAACCTGTCACAAGGAAAAATTTGGCCACACCAGACAGTTCACCTAACAAAGCTGCCGCAGGGCAAGCAGAGTATTCCGGATCACATCCGCCCCGGCCTGTTCGTGGATCTCAATACGGATGCCCTGCATTTCCAGACAGATCGAGGGCATATGTAAAGCAACGGTATCTGAAGTATGCTGTTCCATTTCCCAGAGTGGGATCTGGACAATTTCCTGTTTCTGTGCGGCAGCATACACTGCTTCCGGAATCCCGCAGACTTTTTTGCGTAAAGCCCGGACGTGATAGTAAAATGTGCTGACAGGGATCCCGTTTTCTATGCACCATTGGCGGTCGGTAAGCCCGCTGGATCTGCACTGAGTGATCAGTTTTAACCAATGTTCATCATTTGAAGTTGTACTCATTTGATTCATTTCCTCCAATGTGATATTTTGGAGTAACCAGGTACAACAAAAGCGACCAAAGACGTGAGATTGAATCGTAGCTTTCTCAACTCCGAGAACCGGATAGGAAGTGAATTACTCCAAGTATCTGAAGTATCTCACAAAAGTTAGACTTTGACTATCCGGTTGGTTATAAAGCGTTTACATTAAAGAAGTTATTTTATACCATTATCATTATATTTAATAATCTTTTTAATTATTTCTATTTCTTTTCTTATATCTCTGCAGATCATTTTAAACTCTGAAACATAGCTATTGGCTATGTTCTCTAAAAACACCTCAAACATAAAAAATAATTGCTGTGTTTCTTTTCCGGACGTTACTTCTCTGATGATAGTTAGTAGAAAATCATAATTTTTATCGTTTATTTTTATTAGGATATCATCAGCTCTTTTTAGTAGAGAATCAGCATCTGGACGGACATTTAAAAATTTCAACTCATATATCAATTCGTGCAATATGGAAACCCATATATAAATCCGCCAGATTTTTTTATGATAATAGAAGTTCTGAAATAAATCAACCAGTGCTTTAATTCTCTTATCTACCCAAAATATCTCAATATCGTCGGCGTATTCGACAAGGAAATTATCTTTTAAAAGTTTTTGGTATAACAGAGATCCCTTCTCAGGGCGCAGAACATTTAATGAAGCTGGAAGAAAATCTAATAAATGTAACCGATGACACTCGCTCAGATTGTATTTTAAATCGGTTAATTTGGTGTATGGATTTAAGAATATGAAACTGCATATAGGATAAATTAAATTTTGGCGGCATAATTCGATAGTGTCTATAATATCAATGGGCCGATATGTTTTAGCATATAGGTGAAGATCCGACTCCACGAAACTTTCAACTCCAAGCAATATACGCACAAGTCCACTTTTTCTTAGTAAACGAAACAGTAAAACATCTTCCGTATTTTTAGACGAAAATGTACCAATACGAAAATTAACATCATATTTAATGCCAAAATTGTTCTTAATTATTTGTTCTGCTAAATCGCCTATGCTTTTTTTTCCATACATATATATTCTATCATCAAAACTTAAATCTTTAAAAATCACTTCATCGTATCAAACTCATCTTCTACAATTATTCCGCCACAGGAAGGAAAATTTTCCAGAATAAAAAGGAACTTCAATATTTTGATTACGACCAAGCATTAGGTAATATTGTATTGAAGTTCCATTAATTAAATATGGATTTGCATTCGTCTAATTACCAGTAACAAACAATACACATGTGTCTATTCTTCTAATTGTTATTTGCAATATTAGCCATCATTATATTATTCATTCTGAACAAACGCGAAATTTTCTTGGATTGCAATACCATTTCATCATAGATCTTCAAGAAGCCATGATCAAAGTATTTACTTTTGATAATACGATACTCATGAATATTCCAACCTCTTTCACACAAATCAATACACGCTGATATGAAATTATAATTATATATGCCAATTTCTTTACGCAAACGATTTACATGATATTGATTGTATTCCAATTCTTTTCGATAACGTCCCTTTGCGAAACGATACCAGATAATGGCATTACGTCCATAATACTGTGTATATTCTAGTTCATCCATATAAACATCTCTAATAAACTGGAGAGCTTCAGAAAACTGCCGTATGTTGTCATCTTTCCAAATATAAGGATACTCGTTTTCCCAGTCATAATCTTGTGCCAAATATCCTTCATTTTGCAAATCAGTAACATACGGTGTTTGGTCAAAAACAGCAGCCTTTGTAGTAAGATATATAAGTTCTTGGTCGAGGCCAATTTCATGTGCAAATTCCAAATTGTCACGTAATAAAGAGGGAGTTGATTGTGGTGTGAACATAATAAAACCTTTTGAAATATATACAGGATATCTTTCAAATATTTCAATTGCTTCATAGTTGTCACTAACGGTTGCACACTTAGAAAAGTTGTTAAGGGCTCTTTTGTTTCCAGCTTCAACTCCAATCAACAGATTGTATAACCCACTATTAACCATTAACTCAATCAGTTCGATATCTGCTTTGTTATTTTTAAAAGTTTCAGCCCTGAAGCAACAGGTCCAGAGAATTTTTAAATTTCTTTTTAAAATCTCATTGGCAAATGCGGCAAGACGTTTTTTACCATCTGTTAATGGCATACAATCTTCAAAACTGCTATCATTAAAACTGAATATCAAAACATCATGTTCTTTATGTAAGTACTCCATTTCGTCTACAATATTAACAATACTTCTTCCACGCCAGCGATGTTTTGTGCCATAAATGGCATACATGCTAGGCACATTACAAAAATGACAGTGTCCATGACACCCTCTTGAACCCATAAGATTGACCATTTTAAATGAATCAGATTTAAACCAATTTTCTTCCATGTAGTCTCTTGCTGGAAATGGAATTGCGTCCAAATTCATAATGAAATTTTTCTTAGGGATTGTTTTCAAGGTTCTATCCTCACAACGGTAAACCAATCCATCTAGGTTATCAAGATTTTGATGTTTAACAACCTTGTCTACAAAGTCAACAATGACATTTTCTGATTCACCAAGGAAAACACAATCAATTTCTGGTATCTTACGCATAATATTTTCTGCATTAGTAGATGCGAAAATTCCACCAATACAAAGATAAACTTTCGGCAACTTTTCTTTAAGCAAGGAAGCTCCTGCATACAACGGCTCTATCCCTGTGTATTTATGGGAAAGAGAGATTCCGACAATATCAGGGTTAAACTCAATAACTTGTTGGAAAAAATCGTCATAATTATCTTCCGGAAATTTATAAAAGATCTTGACTTCGTGGAATGTTTCCTTTCGTAGTACAGCTGTTAGATATTCTACTCCCAGTTCTTCCACAAACCGTGAGTGCCACATAATTGAAACAAATGCTACTTTGGCCATGATAGTACCTCCTTTGTATGATGATTTATTTGCAGCCTTGAACTAACTCTTTGTACATGATATGTACAAACCAAACAGTGAACAGTGATAATAAACCTGATAGTGTCCATGCAAATAGTATAGAAAATTTATCAGCAAGAAATCCAAATAACAATGATGCAGCAATTTTACCAATTGCATGAAACAGAGACGAAAAAGATATCATTGTCGCCCGCGTCTGATCGTCTATATAATCATTCAAAAGTCCTCTTTGAATGGAGCAAATAATTGTCCAAACAATTTCTTGTATACAGATTAGAAATACAATCACTAAGAGTCCCTTTTTGATATTCATAAGCAAAATACTGATTCCGAAAATCAGGAATGTAATAGTTAATATTTTTTTTCGTTCCACATACATTCCGATAATTTCCAGAATTTGATTACCTGCGATAATAGATAATTGGATAAGAAACCATACAATCGATAGATACATATATGAAAAGCTGGGATCAATTTGGTTTAAATATACCGACCAAAAAATCATCAGCGGCGAAGAAACAAATCCCATCAATGTAACAAAAATGTAGAGATAGGTTAGCCGCCTGTTTTTTATAATCAAGTTTGGGCCCATCTTTATATACTTGAAAGATGTTTTATACAACGATAAAACAGAAGATGCCGATTGCACAGTTTTCCTATCATCAATAAACTTTAAAACCATAATTATAAAACAAATAGAAGATAAACAGGGTATGTACCAAATATATTTTAAGGAATATTCCGCAATCCATGTACCAATAAAACTACCAATTATCATAGTAATGCCCTGAATTTTGCGGGAAGCAGCAAATATGCTGTCGAGTTCACTTCCTTTTAAAGCATCATCATTTATCAGCCAAGCCTCAATGGTTCCAGATTCCAAAGCATAACTAAGTCCCCAAAATATCTGTCCCAGTATAACCACTATGATATTGATACTGCTTAGGAAACAAAACATTGCCAAGAACAATGAGATGCCAGCAAAAAGAGCCGTTTTTCTTTTTCCAATAGAATCACACATTGCACCGCTGGGAACCTCAAAGACGATGGATGCGACGTTAAATATTGCGCTAATCATATTAGCTTCAAAAATGGAAAGTCCCAACGATAGAAGGTACAAAGTATAAACCGCACCGATTATGCCAGTATGTAAAAAGAAGGCAGTTTCTAAAATGATGAATTGCCGAGATTTGGGCATTCTGATAGTTTTTTCCATTTTTATATCCATTCCTTTCGCTTCGCTCAGGCATAAAACATGATGTAAATGGTTTGCGCCTGAGCGGTTTATATTTAAAATGCAGTTAAAGAATTGAATGATAAATCAATTTGTGCGAAAAGGAATAATTTTTCTGGCTGTTTTTTAGCAACTGAGATTATGCTGACAGTTACAGTATTAAATTTTGCCAAAGATTATGTTCCAAATCAAAAATTTTTAATATTTGCCGGGATTTTGAGCGGAACTGCTTTTTTTGCAGCAGGAATTTTGGGAATTTTATCATTAGCATAAAAAACAAAAAATGAAAAACTGTAACAGGGCAGGAAATACCTGGGAATCAGAAGGCAATGTTCAGAAAATCGTTGAGCGTTATCAGGGAATGTTTGACATTCACAGGTAAGAACAAAAAATTATTGCAGAAGCAGTGATGAAAAACAGAATAGAATGACCGTTTAAGAACTTATGTGACCATTCGAAAGGTCAAGGTTGCAGCCCATAGCAGAACCCTGTTACTTTTGAAAAAAGGAAAGGGGATATTTGCTATGGGTTATTTTGATCTGGCGTTGATGCCGGTATGGATGAAATGGCTGAAGAAATTTTTTGGCTAAAAAATCACCTCAGATAATATAATGAAGTTTTTGCTGAAAATACTAATATAAACGATACTAAAACATTGCCAGATTCTTTGCAGGCACAGACGTTAAAAGTTAAAGTCACAGGGCACAAGTTAAATGGAAAGCATGAATATGGAGAAAAAGAAATTGTCGATTATAAAGACGGCATACTTATGTCTTTAAGTGAAGAAACATCTGTTTTGGAGGATGAAAACTTTGTTGGGGACAAGTATAAAAATGAAACAAACTTATATGGAAATACGTTTACAATAGAAGCAGACGAGTGCATTCTGACAAAAAGTATCGTATCAGAGAATGATTTGAAGTTTAATTCTCAAACAATTTCAACCGAGGCAGAAGACAGAGCTGTTTTATATAGTAAAGCTGGAAATATCGAATTACAGGCAGATGTTATCCGGTTTACGGGAATTCTCTATGCACCGCAAGCAACAATGGTTTTATCAGCAAAAGAAATTCAATGGAATGGAGCCCTGATCGCCAAAAATATTATCATTGAATCTGATAAATTAGAATTAAACGGTTATGCTGATTCTGATATGCAGAAGCTGGAATGGATGCAGGAAGCAAAAACGAACAGAAGCTATACAATATTGGATGAAGATAATAGAAAACTTGTCTTTCATATGGAAAATTATGACTAAACAAAAATTTATGTAAGGCAGGAAAACAGCCCCGGGTTTGAATTGCTCGCCGTTACAAAAGAAGATACTTATGAAATTAATTATAATGAGATTCAGGGAATATCAGAATACCGAACAGTCACGAAAAGATTTGGAGAAACGCTGAATTCCAGTATTTTTACATACTCTAATCAAAAT
>JAETSX010000101.1 GCA_021769425.1 Eubacterium sp. | reverse complement strand
ATGGCCATGCGGCCCGTCGCACGACAGGCTAAGCATGATGGGGGTTTACTATGAAAGCCCTTGGCTTCCATAGTAGGATGGCCATGCGGCCCGTCGCACGACAGGCTAAGCATGATAGAAGTTTACTATTTGTGCCTGAGTGGAACGAAAGGAATGAGTGATTTTTATGAATGGAAATACAGATGTAAAATATTTATCCGTAATGGATAAGATTTACCGGGTGACAGACGTTCAATGGCAGCAGTCTATATTAGAAGCGGAGGCAACAAATCTATCTTTTGCAGATGTTTTACAGGAAGAATTGTCAGATATCCTCTGCTTTGAGGATTTTACAGTACGGCTAATTAATCGAAGCTGTACCGTTGATGCGCAAGCGCATACTTGTGCGCCATATGATTTACCGGCTGCGCGATAAACAGGAATTACAATACCATGATGACCTCAAAGACTGGAATGTTACACTGAAATTGCCTGCATTGGCAATCCCATATTGCTAATTTGTTTCATTTGCCATATAATAAAGATTATTGTGAAAGGAAGGATAATATGCAATACCGTGAATTAGGAAACACAGGATTAAAGGTAAGTGAAATCGGACTGGGATGCGAAGGCTTTTCGGAAAAGGGCTGCAAAGGCGCCAAAGAACTTCTGGACGCAGCGGAAGAGGCCGGCATCAATTATTTTGATTTGTATGCGTCCAATCCCCAGGTGCGGACTGCAGTGGGGGCTGCGCTGGCAGGCAGAAGGGAAAAGTTTCTGATACAGGCTCATATCTGTTCTATATGGAAGGACGGCCAGTACAAGCGGAGCCGGGAAATGGGTGAGGTCCAGGCAGGATTTGAAGAATTGCTTGCCCAGCTTCAGACAGATTGTATCGATGTGGGAATGATCCATTATGTAGATTCCCTGGAGGACTGGGAAAATATCTGCAGCGGTCCCGTGCTGGAATATGTGCGGCAATTGAAACAATCCGGGAGAATCCACCACATCGGATTAAGCAGCCATAATCCCCAGGTGGCGTTAAAGGCTGTGGAAAGCGGATGGATTGAAGTCTTAATGTTCAGCGTCAATCCCTGTTACGATCTTCAGCCGGCGGGGGAAGATGTGGAAGAATTGTGGAATGACAAAAACTATGAGAAGCCTTTGGTAAATATGGACGCAGATCGGCAGAACCTATATGAAACCTGCCAGAGAAAGGGCGTTGGAATTACAGTTATGAAAGCTTTCGGCGGCGGGGATCTGCTGGATGCGTCCTTATCCCCGGCAGGGAAGGCGCTGACTGCTGTCCAGTGTCTCCATTACGCTCTGACCCGGCCGGCAGTTGCATCGGTTCTGGCGGGAGCCCATTCCCTGGAACAATTACAGGAAAGCCTCTCCTATGAGACAGCGTCCGAAGAAGAAAAGGATTATGCTTTGGCATTTGCCGCATTTCCCAATATCAGCTGGAAGGGCCACTGTATGTATTGCAGTCATTGCGCGCCGTGTCCCAGCAAAATTGATGTGGCGTCTGTGACAAAATTCCTGAATCTGGCCGAAGCCCAGGGGGAAATACCGGAGACCGTACGGGAGCATTATGAAGCATTGGAGCACCATGCAGGAGAATGCGTGCAGTGCAGGGCCTGCGAGAAGAGATGTCCCTTTGAAGTCTCTATTGTGGAAAATATGAAACAGGCCAGGAAATTGTTTGGAAAATAAAGCCTTTGTTTGGGGAGAGGAGCAGAATCCTTTGAATTCAGTAAAAAACTGTGGAGGACAGCATGAAGAAAATACTTGCCGTAGACGATGAACCGGACATTCGGAATCTTCTGAAGGAATCCCTGGAAATGGAAGGCTACCTGGTTTATGCCGCCAAAAACGGAATGGAGGCCATGGAGGGCTTAAAATATCAGCCGGATTTGATTATTCTGGATGTCAATATGCCGGATCTGGACGGTTATACCGTCTGTGAGAAGATTCGGGATTATGTGGACTGTCCCATTCTCTTTCTCACAGCCCGCACCGAAGAACAGGACAGGGTGAACGGGTTTAAAGCAGGAGGAGACGATTACATCGTAAAGCCCTTCGGCATGGAGGAAATGCTGGCCCGGGTGGAAGCGCATCTGCGCCGGGAGGCCAGAAGACAGCAGAGCGGCAGCGTGTATATAAAGGGAGATTTGACGGTGGATTTTTCCGGCCATCAGGTATTGGTGAAAGGAGAAGACGCGGGGCTTACGAAAACAGAATTCTCCATTGTGGAGCTTTTGATTTCCCACAGCGGCCAGGTGTTTGAAAAAGAGCAGATTTATGAGAGGGTCCGGGGCTTTGACGGGGAAGCGGACCCCTCTATTATTGCGGAGCATGTGCGCCGGATCCGCCAGAAAATTGACCGGGACGCAAAGCACATAGAGACAGTCTGGGGAGTGGGCTACAAATGGATTGGTTAGAAGAGAAAACAGAACAGCTTCGGAGATTTTTACAGGAGAAGTCCCTGGTGCGGGCTCTGATCTGGTATCTGTGCATCTGCACTGTGGGCGTCATTGCCGCCTACTGGATTACCAGAAATCTCTGTCTGGTGTGGATAGAGGTGTTGGAGAAACGGCAGGTACAGCCAGAGGCGTATTACAGAGATCCCCGCCTGCAGGCGGCTCTGGCAGAAAAAGGAAGCTGGGAGAATTTCTGCCTTTTTGCGCTCAAAGGTTTTTACAGCGCCTGCCTGTATCTTTATATTTTGATTGGTTTTGCAGCGGTTGGGAAGATTTTTTTAGAAACCAGGATCAAACCTCCCATTTCTGCCATTACCCAGGGGCTGAATTATATCAATATGGGAGATTACAGCCATGAAATTGTCTGGCGGGGCAAAGATGAGATGGGGCTTTTGTGCCGGGAAATGGAGCATATGCGGGGAGAAATGCTGAAAAACAAAAAAAATCAGTGGAGGCAGCAGCAGGAGCAGCGGAAAATCAATGCAGCCTTTGCCCATGATATCCGCACGCCTCTGACGGTGATCCGGGGCTATACGGAATTTCTGCAGAGGTATGTGCCCGGCGGACGCGTTACAGAAGCGATGCTGATGGAGAAATTAAACGCCATGCATGAGCAGGAAGAGAGGCTGCTGCGTTTTTCTGATACCATGACCACTATCCAGAACATGGAAAAGCGTGAGCCTTCCGGCGGCTGGCACAGCAGCGGGCAGGTGGTAAAGCAGTTGGAGGCAGTAATCTGCGGCATAGGGCAGAATACGGAACTGGAACTGGCTTTGGAGGCGGATTTGCCGGAGAAGGAACTGTTTTTGGATCTGAATCTTTTGATAGAGGTGTTTGAAAATCTGCTGAGCAATGCAATGCGCTATGCAGTCCATGCCATTCAGGCCAAAGCGGTTTTAAAGGGAAGAGAACTGATTCTTTTTGTCAGGGACGACGGTCCCGGATTTTCAGAAAAAGCGCTGCGGATGGGAATGGAAGCTTATTTCAGCGAGGAAGAAAACAGCAGAGAACACTTCGGCATCGGCCTGTCCATCTGCCGGATGCTGTGTGAAAGCCATGGGGGAAGCCTGTCTTTGCAAAACAGCGTGGAGCAGGGAGCCATAGCCGCAGCCAGCCTGGCGGCAGGGGTGAGAGAGCAGTGAAAAAATATATTTTTATAGGAAATTCATAGATAAATTCCTACTATACTGATTTTCAGAGCGGAGACGGGCGCATTGGAGGAATCTTTTCGAAATGCGTCTGCCTCAGAGTCTTTTACAAGTTTACTATGAAAGCCCTTGGCTTCCATAATATGGATGGCCATGCGGCCCGTCGCACGGCAGGCTGAGCATGATGAGGGTTTACTATGAAAGCCCTTGGCTTCCATAGTAAGGATGACCATGCGGCCCGTCGCACGGCAGGCTGAGCATGATGAAGTTTTACTCAAAATCAGGAAGAGAGGAAGGACTATGGAAACCAGAATAGAAATCAGGGATTTATCGAAGAATTTCGGCAAAAAACAGGCGTTAAAGCATGTCAATCTGCAGATCGGACAGGGCATGTTCGGCCTTTTAGGCCCCAACGGAGCCGGAAAAACCACGCTGATGAAAGTGCTCACCACACTGACAAAAAAAAGCAGCGGTGAAGTGACAATTTGCAATATTCCGGTAGAGCAGTGTAGCCAGGTGCGCAGAATCATCGGCTATCTGCCCCAGGATTTTTCCATGTACGGGAATATGAAAGCTTATGAGGCGTTGGATTATCTTGCTGTGCTCTCCGGCATGAGTAAGAAGGAACGGGCAAGAAAAGTTCCGGAAATGCTGGAAAAGGTAAATCTGGGGGATCAGCATAAGACAAAGGTAAAAGCCATGTCCGGCGGCATGAAGCGCAGGCTTGGCATTGCCCAGGCAATCATTCACGACCCGAAAGTGATTGTGGTGGATGAACCCACGGCGGGGCTTGACCCGGAGGAACGGGTGCGGTTCCGCAACCTGCTCTGTGAAATTGCCAAAGACAGAATTGTCATTCTCTCCACCCATATCGTAGGGGATATTGAAGCCACCTGTGAAAATATTGCAGTGCTGAATCAGGGAGAAATCCTCTTTCGGGGGAAAGTTTCTCAGTTGCTGGAAGCCGTAAAAGGAAAAGTCTATATGACAGAAGTGTCCGCCATGGAACTGCCTGCCATACAGGAAAAATTTCTGGTGACGGGAATTTTGACAAGCGGCAGCAGCGCCAATATCAAAATCATTTCCGAAGAGCCTCCCATGCGGGATGCAAAGCTGACCGGGCCGGATGTGGAAGACGCCTATATGTATCTGATGCACCAGGCGGTTTGGCACAGAGCATAGGAGGTGGCTGAGATGTTTGGAACGTTATTTATAAAAGAGTGTAAACAGATTCTCAAAAGCATGGTATACTATATCTATGTGGCGGTATTTGTGATATTTCTTTCCAGTCAGCTAAACGGCGAGTTGACAGATCAGATGGAACGGCCCCTTCCGGATCAGGAAAGTTACGGGTGGGTTGCCAGCCATGAGCCTTCGGTGGTTATGGAAAAAATTCTGGCAGAGCTTATGCTGGAGACATACCGCAATTCCTATGCCACCTATCCCATGGGATTTTATAAAGGAGTCAGGCTGAATCAGCGGGAACTGGATGATGTCATCAAAATCCTGGAGGACTGCTCAGGAAAATCCTGGGAAGAACTGACAGAGGATATGGAGGCGCATTTTAGCAAATACAATCAGAGTTCCATGGAAGGCGCATTGGCGGCTCAGACGGAGTATTCCGTTCCTGTCAGAGAGACTCTAAGCTACGAAGAGTTTGGCGCAGATATGGAAGAAATCTGCAAGATTGTGGGGGCCGGAAGCTCTTACCGAAAGGAAGCTATCGAGGGCGGGGTCAGCGTGCCCATGACCTATGAACAGGCAGTGGAAGAATATGAGGCGCTCTGTGAAAAAGACCGGATTACAGGAGCTGTTTCCAGACTGTTTAGCGATTATGCAGGGATTATCCTCTCGGTCCTTCCGATTTTTCTGGGAGTTACCAGGTGCCTCAGGGACAAACGCGCCCAGGCGTCCCAGGTGGTGTATGCCCATGAAGCCTCTGCGTTATGCATCATCGGAAGCCGTTATCTGGCAAATGTGTGCATGGCGGCTCTTCCGGCGCTTCTCACAGCCTTTGTGATACAGATGCCTTATCAGTATCATGCCAATACGGTGGGAGTTTCACCGGATCTGTTAGCGTTTTTGAAGTACCATCTGGTCTGGCTGCTGCCGGAGATTATGATTGTGCTGGCGGTATCCTTTTTCTTCACAGAGCTGACAGAGAGCGTGATTTCCATTTTTATTCAGGTATTTTGGGCCATGGCAAGCCTGATGGGCGCCGGCACGCTGACCGGGGATTTTTCCCTGAAGCTGGTGGTTCGGTGGAATGCCCTTGGAAGAACCGGCGAATTCTGGGCGCAGAGACAGCAGCTTTTTATAAACCGGGGATTTTATTTCCTGCTGTCGCTGGTCTTTTTGGCCCTTACGGCAGTGTTTTATGAAAAGAAGCGCAGGGAAGGAGAGACTCTTTATGGAAAAATATTTAAGCGCAGGAAGTAGTTTTATCCGTAAGCAGTATGCGCCCCACCTGCTGCTGACTCTGCTGTTTGTTCTTATGTCAGGATTTTTTATCAGCTTTCGGAATCTGGACGGGGCGCAGGCTGCAAAAGTAATGGAAATGTACGTATCCTTCGGCGGAATCCTTTTGTTGACGCCCTTGTTTTATCCGGAACAGAACCGGGAAATCTGGCTGCTTGAGAAATCAAAGGCCACGCCCTTGTGGAAGCTGTATCTGCTTCGGCTGCTGTTAGCTGTAGCGGTTCTGGCGGCGGTGGTTACGTTGTTTCTGCAGAGGATGCAGCAGGGCGGCAGCCGGTTTGCATGGGGAGAGCTTTGGGCGGGCTCTTTCAGTGAGATTCTTTTTCTGGGAAGCATTGGATTTTTTGTCAGCGGGATTACCAATCAGGCGGTTCTGGGGTATATGGTGTCGGTGATTTATTTTGTTGCAAATATCGGAGCCGCCAAACACCTGGGGAAATTTGCCCTGTTTCAGATGATGGGAGGAAACTATGATTTTGCCCCGGTCATGTTTTTGGCGGCTGCAGTTCTTTCAGCGGCAGGGATACTGCTGCGGGAGTGGATTGACAGGTAGCGTTTCTCAGAATCCCTTTTACAGTCAAGGACTCGGAATGCAGCTGCGGGAGTGGATTGACAGGCAGCGTTTCCCGGAATCCCTTTTACAGTCAAGGACTCGGAATGCAGCTGCGGGAGTGGATTGACAGGCAGCGTTTCCCAGAATCCATTTTATATATGCAGAAGAAAAGATTTTTCAAACACGCGATAGAGAAAGGCAGGAAGAAGTCATGCACAAACACGGCGGAGATGTTTATCAATATCCCAATTTCATAGATTTTTCGGCGAATATCAATTTGCTTGGAACGCCGCCGAAGGTATTGGAACGGGCAAAGTCCGCCGTGGACGAAATTCTCCACTATCCCCAGCCGGGCAGCGGGCGGCTGTGCCGGGCGATTGCCGAATTTGAACAGACAGAGCCGGAACAGGTGATTTGCGGAAACGGAGCGGCGGAGGTGATTTTTTCTCTGGCGCTGGCAGAAAAGCCGAAGCAGGCATTGCTGTTTGCGCCCACCTTTCAGGAATATGAACAGGCGCTGCGAAGTGTGGGATGTAGGATACGCCGGGAATATCTGAAGCCGGAGCAGGGATTTCATCTGCAGGAGGAGAATCTATTGTCCATTACCAAAGAGATTGATCTGGTGTTTCTCTGCAACCCCAATAATCCCACCGGAATTCTGACAGAGCCGGAAATGCTGAAGCAATTGGCAGACCGGTGCAGGCAGGCGGGGGCGGTTCTGGCTGTGGATGAATGTTTTCTGGATTTTGTAAGTTCAGGGCAGGACAATTTCCCTGTTTCCTGTTCCATGAAAAAATATTTGCATAATTATCCCAACCTTTTTATTATCAAAGCCTTTACGAAAACCTTTGGAATGCCCGGACTCCGTCTGGGCTACGGCCTTTGCGGGAATAAAGCAAGGCTAGCCCGGATGCGGGAGGCAACCCAGCCCTGGAATGTGTCGGTTCCGGCTCAGGAAGCGGGGATTGCCGCTGCAAAAGAGAGAGCCTTTCTGGAAGAAACCAGGAGGGCGTTAGAGACAGAGAAATCATTTCTTTTGGAACATCTTTTGCAATACCGAAGGAACCCAGGAGCTTTGGAAATGCCTGCAGGAGAAGGCGGAATTCTTTCCCCGCCGGAGCGTACGGCAGGAAACGGAGCAGGGAAAGGGGAGCCGTTCTTTATTCAGGTTTACGGCCATGGAGCCAATTTTATCTTTTTCCGCAGCCGAAAGGGGCTTGGGTCAGAGCTGAAAAAATACGGCGTCCTGATTCGGGACTGCAGCAATTTTCCGGGATTGGAAGAAGGCTGGTATCGGATTGCAGTGCGGCCAAGAAAGGAAAACGAAATTTTGATTCAGACATTGAAAAAATTAGTTAAAAACAGATAGTCCTTTGTCTTACTTTGACAGTAAACCCCCATCATGCTCAGCCTGTCGTGCGACGGGCCGCATGGCCATCCTACTATGGAAGCCAAGGGCTTTGACAGTAAACTCCCATCATGCTCAGCCTGTCGTGCGACGGGCCGCATGGC
>JAETSX010000017.1 GCA_021769425.1 Eubacterium sp. | reverse complement strand
TGTGCATCGTCCGCATCACGCCAGAAACGGCTGGGATGCTCCCACGGAACCTCACCCTTAATCTCCATCCCGTCACTGAGCTGGTTAAACACAATTCCTTTCAGTTTTTCATCATTGTTCAGGATCAGAAGAAGGTTCCGGAGGCTGTTCTTCAGGACCGTGGAACGGGGCTCATACTCCAACTGTTTCTCCCAGTCTGTATTATCTTTGGAGAACTCTCTTTCTGCCCGTTCCTTTCTCTCCCCTGCAATTGTCTTCTTGACTTTTTCATCATTAACCGCAAATTCGCCAATGGAATACGTCCGGCAGAATGCCCCGATCACGCCATCCTTTTCCAGCGGGTCCGCCTGCTTCTTCATCTCCCTTTTGACTACCGCCTGTTGCCTGCTGCTTACTGGCCACTGGAAAGAATCCCTCCAGTCCTGATAACGGGACAGTACCACATCCGGATTTAGGATTTCCCCTTCAATGTCACGGAACACAAATTTCCCATCCACAGAGGTGGAGGGCCAGTACATTAACCGGGACGGCTCATAAGTGGTATCGTCAAACAGCTCTATGCCGATATCCTCTGCTACCTTTCTTGCCACCGCCACATATTCATCCGGTGACAGGTTCCGTGACAGGGGAATAATGAGCCGGAGCCTCGGCTTCTCCGGCGTATGCTTATGGGTAGAATAAATGAAACAGCGGAAATCAAAGAACAGCTCCATCTGCTCCGGGATATCCTCCGTGGCATAGTCCATATCTAGTGTCAGGGCAGAGCGGAATACCACACAGTCCTTCTTACGCCTGCCGCCTTTCAGCTTCCCAAGCACAAAACCGCCCACATCCTTGATGTTATCCTGCTTCGCTTTGGACAGTTTCCGGTACTGTTCCACCGTTTCCGCCGTGCGGATGGTATGAGAGATCCGCTCCCGGAAATCCTCCAATTCCATCTCCATCCCGTTCCATTTTTTCTCCATCCTTGAATTTCCTGTAGAAATAAACAGCTTCATCACTTCTTCCCTCCGCTCTCCAATAATGCCAGGTTCTTTACCGCCTGGTTGTACCGCATACGTTCTTCCCTTGCCTTCGCCCGGTAAAAATGCCAGCCCTCCGATCTCTCCGGCAGGGAAGCTGCTTTCTCTGCGAAAGCAGCTTCCTTTCCGGAATGCTCCTGTGCCTTTATCTTTAAAAACTGCCGCAGTCTCTCCTTGTCTTCCTCCTTCGCATAACGGCGGATCAGCGGGAACACCCGCCTTGCCACCGCCGCCGTACATGGAAAGAACTCATGGATATAAAGCTCCATCCTGCCATTTTTATAAACCAGCTTCACGGATTCTTTTTCCTGCTTTGGCTCTGCCAGCTTTATCCCTGCATAAGCTGTCGGGTCATAATAGCCTTCCCCATTCCTTCTGCTCATCTGCCTCCCCCTTTACTGTTTCTGGTAAAAAGCGCACTCATATCCGTCTGCCCGGAGCGGAAGTCCATTTGCCCACTCTGGCTGTACTGCCATCACTTCACACATATCTTCCACAGAACCAAACCCTTCCGGCACTTCCGCTATGATCTCATCATGGCAGTGCATCACAATCCGGTACCCGGCTTTTTCCACCCGCAACATGGCTTCCGCAAGCAAATCCCTTGCCGTTCCTTGCACGATGTTTTCTACCAGTTTGGGACCATAGGTTTCAATCCGGCTCCATTTCTTATTTTCAGAAATGCCTTCATAAGTCAGCCCGTCCCGTCCAAACTTGTTTACCGCCATCCTCGGTTTCACATAAGCCAATTTTCTTCCGGACGGAAGCATGACAAACAGGATTCCGCTCTTATACTCGAAAATAATTCTTCCGGCCTTCGTCCTTCGCTTCTCTAGCACTGCTCTTACTGCCGCTGCATCCACATCCCACCAGAACTGTGTAATATGCGGATTTGCATTTCTCCATGTTGATACCAGTGGAGATAATTCTTCCTCTGCCAATCCCATATCCAAAGCGCCCATAGAAGTTAAAGCGCCCACTGAACCGCCATATCCAAGGGCCAGCTCTGATATTTTCCCTTTCTGCCGGAGCGGGGAACCTTTCGTGATCTCCCCAATCGGCACATGGAACATGGCGGATGCCGATGCCTCATAAATCTTCCCATGGGAAGCGAACACATCCAGCCGCCACTGTTCCCCGGACAGCCATGCCAGCACCCTTGCTTCAATGGCAGAAAAGTCCGCCACAAGAAAGCGGCATCCCTCTTTCGGGATGAAAGCGGTACGGATAAGCTCTGACAATACATTTGGAGTAGAATCATAAAAAAGCTCCACATCCTCAAAACGCCCCTGTTTCACAAGGTTTCTGGCAAGCTCCAAATCCGTGATATGGTTCTGCGGCAGATTTTGGATTTGCACAATTTTTCCGCTCCACCGGCCAGAGCGGTTCGCACCATAGAACATCAGCATCCCATGTACCCGCCCATCCGAACACACAGACCGCTCCATAGCTTCATACTTTTTCACGGAAGTCTTTGCCATCAAAAGGCGGAGCTTCAAAAGCTCTTCCACTTCCCCATCTGTCTCCTGTATCATATCCGCCACAGCTTTTTTGGAAAGGCTGTCAATCTCCATCCCTCTCCCTGTCAGCCATGCTTTTATCTGTGCTACAGAGTTGGGATTCTCCAATCCGGTCAGTTCATACGCCCGCTTTGTCACAATCTCCTTATGGAGACTTTCACAGGAAATCGCCTGATGCACCAGCGCCAAGTCCACCAGTACGCCCCTGTCATTGATCTCCTGGTCCAGACGGTACATCTCCATCTCGCTCTCTGGAATCGGGAAATGACGCAGTTTCTGCCGGATTGCTTTTTCTACATCCACATCCCGTTTACAGTAAGTCTTGAACAGTTCCCACTTCTCCGGCGCATGGTGCGGAAGGTTCCGGGTTCTGCCGCCGTTTGCCTTAGTCGGCTTGCACGGCACACAGAAATACCGGATCAGTTCCTTCCCTTCCTTCATCTTCTGTTTATCCAGCCCAAGCACGGCTCCCACGTCCTCCAATGACCTGGGCAAAGCAAGCATCGCCGCCTGTAAACCCCGCATTTTATCAGGTCCACATCACTATACGTTTCAATATCCATTTCCAGTATCCGTCCCATGGCGTGGCTCCCTCCTTCCGTATCCGGAATGACGGGCAGCGGTTTCCCGCCGCCCTGCTGTTACTATCCAAGGAAATCCTCTTCCACATCCACTGCGTCAAAATCATCCTCCGCATTGGTCCTTCCACCCAGGGATTCCCCGTCACGCAGTTTCTGGATGTTCCCAAGCCCTGCCGCAATGCCTTTATTTCCATTCGTGGAAAATCCATAAAAGTTCACGCTGATTCTTCCGTAGCATCCGGAATACACCTCTGCCTGATCCAGGATCGGCTGCACATTTTTATCTACTACCTGCGGAGCCTGTCTGCTGTTGGCATTAAAGAAATAGCTGTCCGCATATGTCTCATCTTCCGGACGGTCAATATCCCCATCCCTTAAAGGCAGTTTCAAATTTGCCGGAACCTTTCCGCCCCACTTGGAAACGGAATCCTTCTTTGCCTGCTCAATGGCTCTCTTGATCTTATTGATGGTCTCCGTATCTGACTTTGGGATGATTGCTGATACGGAATACTTCGGGTCCCCGCCGTTTACCGCATTCGGCTCCCAGCAGTGCAGGTAAGAAAATCTACAGGGTACGATCACTTTTGTCAGGTTCATATTTTCATTGCTCATTTAGTTTGCCTCCTTAAAATCCGCCTCTGCGGTTGCTGTCTGAATTTCCTGTCTCTTATCCGATTCCGTCACCAGTGTGATCTTGCCCTGCGGCTTATACACCAGCTTCCCAAGTACCTCCGCAAATTTTTTCTTCCCCATCAGCTTCTCCATCTCAGTGATGCCAACCAATGATTTTTTGTAAATATCCGTGTACCCGGCAGCCTTTGCCGCCTCCGCCACTTCTTCCTCATCCGTATATTTCCTGTTGCTCCTGCCTTCCACCAGCTTGAACCCTGTCCACTTCTTCCCGTGGATGATTGCTTCATCCGTGGCAAAGGCATACACATCCGCAGACCACTTGGCAAGCTCGTCCGCCACTTTCAGCACTTCCGCAATCTCTTCATCAGAGAGCAGTGCCGGGGGCTTGAACTCCATCTGTGCCAGACGCAGGTATTCCTCCGCCCTTGCCCTGCAGGTGTTCTTTGCCTTGCAGAAACGGCACCAGGAACCGCAATGAAATTCCCCTTCCCCATGGATGGCAAGCTGTGCTTTCGGTTTCAGTTCCGTCTCCACCCATTCCATTAGAGCAGAAACAGAAATCTCCCATGTGCTGACCGATTCCAGCCTCGGCTGGTAAATGGTCATCCGTACCATATCAATGTCATAAATGGCATCAAACAGTTCCAGAGCACCCAATCCATACAGCATCATCTGCGGATTCCACTCCGCATCCACCGCCACGCCTTTCCCATATTTCAGGTCAATGACCGTCAGCGTCTTATCCGCCACGATCAACAAATCCCCCGTCCCGAACCCTTCCGGTACATAAGCAGAATAATCTAGCCGCTGTTCGATCAGCACAACCGGATCTTTGCAGTCCTGCTTCGCAAGCTCCACCTGCTCCATAACGTAAGACGCATATCCGTCCGTGCATTCCTCCATCTCGTCACACTGGTAATCCGACACCGGACGCTTGGAACGCCTGCGCAGGCACTTTTTCACCTTATGCTCCGCCAGCGCATGGGCGGCAGTGCCTTCTTCCGCATAGGGACCGACATCCTCTCTTCCAAACTGTTCCTCCAGCCTTGCGGACGGCGTGCAGTTCAGCCACCGCTTAGAGGAAGAAGCAGACAATAAAGCATGTCTCCCCATCACAGCACCTGCGCTTCCTGCAAAAGTGCCGGGTAGTTTTCCGGATTCACCGCAGACAGTTTCACTGCCCCAAACTTCTGCAAAAGCTCCCTGATCTCCTTTGTCTTCCCCTCCTGGGATTTCTGTGCCATGACCGCACGGATATCTTCCACAGTCACAGGTTTATCCTTTTTGGAACCAGCCGTAGTTTTCTTGTCCGTTTTCTCTGTATATCCCTGGTCCTGTACTGTATTTTCCCCTGCCGTATCACTGCCTTTTTCCAGTTTTGCAAGCCCTCTAAGCCCCTCTGCCACCATGGAAAAACCGTCTGCGATCCTTAACAATTCACTGCCCATTTAACATCCCTCCATATCTTCCAAACGCTCTATCAATTTCTCTGAATACATGGCATAGGCCAACAGTTCCCTCCCGATCTCCGGGTGGCTAAAATACCGTGCCTTTGCACCATACCTCTTCTGTACCGCTGCCTCTCTTTTCTTCCGTGCCTCTCCCTGCTCAAACCCGAACACCCATATCCCATCCACTTTCTTCATCAAGCGTGAGAGCAGGATGCCCTCCACCGTACCGCCGAGTTCATCCTTGAAAATCCCATGGAACGTAAGGTACGGGCTTAACGGTATCTTCCCTTTATGCGCCGCATATCGACAGTAATCTTCTGCCCTCTGGCGGTCAATCTCTTCACATCCTGTAACCTGTGTCAGCACCATCACTGTCTGCATCCGCACCGCCTCCTTCCATGAACCGGATTTCTTTCCCCTGCTCCGTGGCAAAAGCAATCTCCGCCTGCATCCCTTCCGTAGCTTCCCCGAACACCCATACCTCATCGCAGCACAGGAGCAGTTCCAGCCCCATAGAAATGCCAAGCTGCCGCTCTGCCTCAATCCCTTCATTCAAAAACTGCGGAAACAGCAAGTGCGGTGCGATTGGAAGATATCCCCGGTCACAGGTCATCCGGCTGTAAACTGCCGCCTTTCTTGCATTGCCCTCCATATCTCCACGGAACGGGCTGCAGATAAACACCTTCTTACGCATCACCATTTCCATCCTTTCTTTCTATGGCTGCCAGCCGCTGCCGCCATGCCGGATTCATAAGCCTGCACTTCTTTTTCAATCTGCATCAGCTTTATGGCAAGGCTCTTCGCCACAATGCTGATTGCCTGTAAAATACCAATCAGCTCCGCTGCATTCTGCAATTTCCATTTCCTCCTTTCCGGGACAGTCAACTCTATCCCTTTCACTGTCGTAATGACACTTTTAAAAAAATAGGCAATGAAACGGAGAAAATTTTTTAAAAACCGTTCGACATTATCTGCGTTTTTTGTCGAACTCCCATTCTTCACACATCTATTCCACGTTCTCGAAAGAAATGACGTAGTTTTTCCAATACCTTGTTTTTTCGGAAATCCAGTGTTCTTCTATTTCCACCATTTATCCGGGCAAATTCGTAAACACTCACTTCTTCCCCGAACACTTTCACCGCCAGTTCCTTTTCCTCTGGTATCAGGCTCTCCAATGCCTCCTGCAATACATCTAACAAAACCTTCTTTTCTATTAGTTCCTCTACGCTCTCTGCCAAAAGCTCCGTTCTCATATCGTTCTCTTTCCATTCTTCATAGGATTCTTCTCTATATCCCCGTTCCTCCATCGCTTCCCGGTTCCTCTGCTCCCGCTTTTTCTGCTGCCACCATGGACGGTAATATTTCTGATATTCCTCTTCCGTAACCTCCATCCATGCTTCCATTTCTCCAGACCGGATTCTGATTTTTCGTTTTGCCATACAGCTTTCCTTTCTTTACCTTGCGGTAAAGCCAGAAAAAACTGACAGCCGATTTTAAACGCACAAAAAAAGACCGCAAAAAGTCATACTTTAACTTTTTACGGCCATTGAAATAAACCTTGTCACTCTGGATATGTCCCGGCGGACGCATTATTTGATTTTGACTGATACAATGATATTTAAAACAAATCTTAAAAAACTTTACATGATATTCTTCCTTGGTGTCTGGCATTCCGCTTATCGGATATTTCATTCCTGATAAAAGCGCAGGGTCAGGCATCGTTTCTCTCCTTCCTGGCAGTACCGCACATATTCATGACTTCTCATGTACTAATGCAATCTGCCATTGGGTCAATCTGTTACGATGCAATCCCACTTTCCATAATCTACCATGTATAAAGAGTATTGCCGCTAATAGATACTTCCAATCATCTCTCTTATTAAATAAAATTCCTATTTACGCTTCCGTTTTTCTCAATATCCAATAGGCACCATACTGTATCCCATCATGCCCCCTCAACATCTCCTGTCTTTTCTGAAATCTCAATTCTGTCAATGCCTCCGCGCGTTCCTGCGCTTCCGGCACTGCCTTTGTAGCCAGAATTTCACAGGAAAACATGAAAAAAGCAGGGGAAAGCAGGGGCTTCAGTATTTCTTTGATACATTCCCTCTTTTCATAATCACTGCGCAGATCCAGCCTCAGCAAACCGCATTCTGTAAAATAATCTTCTGCATCCCTGTGAAACAGCTCAATTGTCCCCACTGCTTCTCCAATGGCACGGTCAAAAATACTCCATCTGACAAAACCTTTTCTTTCATATTCCCAAAGCCAGTACCGGATTGCTTCTTACATGCGCTCCGGGGATGTATAATGAAACGTATCTCCATGACAATTGTCACTGTTAAACAGCGGCACTGCCTTCTCATCGGAGTATACCTTCAGCAGATCCGCCCCGTCAGACTCTTCCACCAGACGCAGGCGATACCGCCCGGTAGTAAAGATCGGGCAATTCTCATACACCTTCTCATAATCAGCGGTTTTCTTACGCACAGCAAACACTTCGCAATTTGTTCTCCAATAACCATCTTCCAATACCGTTATGTTTTTCCAGTGAAAGGTATCTCCGGCTATCCTGTCAAACACCCATTTTTCACAGGTATTGCTCAATACCGTGCAGACAATCCTGCCTTCCTCCCTCTGTATTCTCAGCCGGGTCATACTTCCTCTTGTTGTATAAACCATATCGTAGCCCTTCGTTTCCGGCTGAAACATCCGGAGGGCAGCTCCATATTCCCCATCCGGCTGCGGATTACTCTCTCTTGTGGCCCTGGACGGGCAGATAAAGAGGTCTTCGATACAGGTTCCGTTCAACGCCCGACGGAACAGCCATTCCCCCTCCACATGACGTTCTCTTTTTCCATCCTTAACATCTTAGTAATCAAACTCCCAGTCCCCCAGCAAGGGTGCAAACCAGTCGTATTGCTCCGGAATTTTAGAAGCTTTCTGGCATTCCAATAATGCTTTTACAAATTCACTCATCCATTTTATCCTCTCTTTTTTTAGCATCTTATCACATGTATGCGACAGCTATATGTCGTAATTAGATAAAAAATTTTGAGCTGTTTCGATCAGCTCATTGCGATAGACCTCCGGTGAAATCACCTCAACCTGGTTGCCGAGACTAAGTAATAAGGCCTTCCATAGCCGTTCTCCCGGAGGAATCCGAATCCACACCCTGTACATTCCTCCGGAAAGCTCCTCCATCTCACTATCCGGAAAATATTCTTCGATGACGCTTTTTATTTTCCTGTCAAAATGTACTTCGATTGTGACACAGGTATCCGAATATGCCTCGTCTGCCTGTTTTATAAGCAGTCCCACATCTTCATGCTTCTTATCTGAATGTTCGGAAGTTACCCGCAGTTCCGAGAGTCTTGCTATTTTAAAAGTACGGTATGCTTCCTGCGGCACAGACCAGGCAAAAAGATACCACGAATACCATTTATATTGGATTGCCAGCGGCTGAACCAGACGCTGTGTTTCCTGCCCCTTTGCGTCCCTGTACGAAAAGGTTACCAGCTTTTCCTCTGCGATGGCCTTTTCCAAAATCAGATTGTCCCGCTGTACCTTTCGGTTTTCCTTCGCGATTCCAAAATCGAAAAAGGTCTTCTGACTTTCTGTATCCCCAGAAATAGCATGATATTTTTCTATCAGCCCTGCCAGTGTTTCATTTGCGTAAGAGGTCGCCAGACTTTCCAAGGCCTGCCGGATCATTTGCTGTTCATCCCTGCGGATATCACAATTTTTCATCTTATAGGACGGAAGGATTGAATAGCCCCCGTTTTTTCCATGGTTTGAATAAACCGGAATACCCGCTTCTGTTATGCACACCATATCACGCTGAATCGTTCTGACTGTCACATGAAATTTTTCTGCCAAAACACTTGCTGATACCTTTTCATGATTTAAAAGATAGATAATGATCTCCAATAATCTGTCAATTTTCATATTAAAATCATCTCTTCCCTGTTTTCATATCCGGGAAACAAAAAATTCCATCTTCGTACTTATTATTTTTCCCCGTATATTCATCAATCCTTATTCCTTAATTCCCATAAAACCCGCCTGCATGTAGGACATCCAAATTAATTCCACTAATTGAAAGCCGCATTTTTGCATCGTTTCAAAATGTGCATTCACAGTAATCGGAAAATATTCTGTTCCATATCTCTTCATATGCTCATTGGCTTCTTTGGAATTTTTACCATTGGCAATCTGGTAATCCTGCCATCTCTGTAAAACGATCTGTTTCCCTTTTTCACTATTCATAGCAATATTTGCAAATGAAAAGAAAATTCCACCCTTCTTCAATGCCTGATAACAATTTTTCACAGCCAACTCTCGGTCTTTTTCCGAAAGATAATGATTCACCTGAACTGCCGTAATGACATCATACTTCTCATATTCTCCAATCTCCTGGACTGCTTTCTTTTCAAAACGATTTCCCGCTTTTTGAAATCTGTTTTTTGAAATGTCCAACATATTTTCCGAAATATCCGCAAATACAAATTCCCTGATATCTATTTTCTGCTGCGCTGTTTCATACATTTTTCCTGTCCCACAGCCAATATCCAGCCATACTATATCTTTCTTTCCCAAAACGGTCAAAATATCCAAAACCTGTTTATAGAAATCTTCGTAATAAGGAAGTGTTTGTCTTATTTTCTTATCATATTCATCCGCTTCAAAAGCTGTATACTTCATATATTCGTCCTTTCATTCAGCAAACGTTCTATCAATCTTTCTCTGTGATTAATAAACATTTCCATAACCTGATAGCTCTCCGTTTCTTCATAACCGCAGCGTCTCATTACACCCTCATCAAAAGAAATGATATCCGCCCCGGGAATCCCTAATAAGATTGGGGAGTGGGATGCAATAATAAATTGTGAGCCGTTTTCAGCCATTTTTGCTATTTGAATAAACAATGTCAACTGTCTTTGCGGAGATAACGCTGCCTCCGGCTCGTCCATGATATACAAGCCTTCCTGATCAAAAGACTGAAAATACGCCAGAAAGCTTTCTCCATGTGACTGTTCATGCAGGGATTTTCCTCCGTACCGATCATAGTAAATTTCTTTTGGAGTCATGTCCCTGTAATCCTCCGCTTTACTGGCCACATTAAAAAAACTCTCCGCACGGAAAAAATAGTTTGACTTTGCCCGACGGTATCCTTTTACCATGCGGATTGCACTGCTTAATTGGGACACGTCATCAAATGTGCTGAATCTATAGTTCATGGTTCCGCCCTCTGGATTAAAACCATAAGCTACTGCAATCGCTTCAATCAAAGTTGATTTTCCCGTCCCGTTTTCACCGACAAAAAATGTGATGTTCTTTTGGAAATCCAGGTCTTCCATGTTTTTAAGCGCATCGATGCTATGCAAATATGAATCGTGATCAATCTGATTCCAATCAATACTGATGCTCTGGATATATTTATGATCCATATCTCTTTCCCCCACAAATCTTACCTTCTATAATCTTTTCCGCCGCCCGCTCCGGCATTATATGGGAAACATCTATTTTTTCCGTATTCAGCTTTTCATATAATCCAATCCTGGCAATGCTTCTCTGAATCACGTCCTCTGACCGGATACCTGCGTCTATATCCTTTTGCAGACGTTTCCTTAAAACATCCGCATCACACATCAAAGAAATGGTATATATCTGACAATCTTCTGTTTCCAACTTTGATATAATCTCATCTATAATACCCTGCTCGTGCATCACCCAACAGAATATGATATTCTCATATGCGCTGCAACGAATAAACTGATTCAACAGGAAACAGATATTCTCCATTACCATTTTCTTTGTTTCCGGTGTTACCTGAAAGGGATGCATGTCCCAGCACCAGTCCCCATCAAGAAAAACACAGTTCGGAAGTTTATTTTTCAAAATCTGGCAGGTGGTAGTTTTTCCAACTCCCATCGTTCCGCTTATTAAGTAAACATTTTTCATAGTCTTCTTATTCCTGCAATTCCAATACCATCAGGTAGTCTTCATTCTGCTCCCTTAATACCTGAAATCCCAGTTTCCAATACAGAAAAATTCCTGCACATCTCTTTTTCCATAGTATGATAGCAGAGGAAATCTCCGTTTTCCGTTTCAATCTTTTCATACGAAATAATTTGATACCCCCGTTTCAGATACATACTTTCCGCCGGGAAAGAAGCGTCTACATGAACCCTGGGATAATTTTCCAAAATCCTTGTTTCCAGCAAATCCATCAATTTGCTTCCATATCCCTTTCCCTGATATTCAGGCAAAATAAACAATCTGCAAATCTCATTCTTCCGGATGCTCCCGGTTCCTATGATGTTTCCCTGTACCATCGCAAAATAGATTTTTTCGGAATACATCACTTCTTCAATCCTTGCTTCACTGTGCAGATCAAGAAAGAACTGCACTGCACCTGACGGATAATAATGAGGATATACTTTTTGTATTGTTTCCTTTACAATAGCAGCCACCTGTTCCGGACAATCTGCCAATTTTAATTCTATATCAGACTCAAACATTTTTCAATTTTCTCCTAATTTATCCGTACAATCTTCAGGCTTTATAAGCCCTTCCTGAAACAATATTTCTAAACTCAGAGATAACATGATCACCGTCACAATACTGCCTGATGATCTTCATAGAATAATCGGGATATGTATTCTTTACTGCAATAAGATGGCTTCTCATTCCTTCAATTCCTATTAGAATCAATTCTTCTCCATTTTTATGCACACAGTCCTCAGATATATATTTCCCGACTTCTTCCAGCAGATGATTCGTCACCACAACTTCATAAAAATATTTCACGATTTCTTTTCTATCCATCACGACCTCCCAGGCAAAATTACTTTTTCTTTCTCAGTTTTAACACAATACCCTGCTTATCTGCCGCCTTCTGAAACTGCCCTGTCACATAAACAGCCTTTTCTTTTAATGATAGTTCTCCAAATGTTTCATCTGATTTTATCTGCGCCATCACGTTTCTCACATCTTCGAATTCCAGAAGATTCACGGCCACACAGAAAAATGTCTTTTTCCGTCCGTCATTACAGTTTTGCAGCAGCCACTTCAGAATACGGATTTTCTCTTCCTGCTCTGCCCTGTACGCCTCCACACCGATTTCCTGCTGCTTCTCCAAATCTTTTTTCTGATTCTGATGTGTGACAAACGAATCGAACGCATCAATATACTCATATTTTTTACATGGAAACTCCTGACATTGGCTGCAATATTCCGGCTTCCCATGCTGCAGGCTGCATCTGGCTATTTTGCAGGACTGGTTTCCTTCACCGCCGCCGCATCCCGGGCAATGCCCATCCAGGTGCATAGGACATAGTCCGCAATTTAATCCACACAAAGAAAACAATAAATCTAATCTTGTAAAATCTTTCAAAATGTCTCTCCCCATAAGGCCCTGCCCGTCTTTTGGTCCCGCCCAAATTCCTCATTGTTTTCAGTATATCATGTTACTGATATATTGGATATGAGTTTTGTTAAAAAATACATTCCTTTTACTGCTTTTACCCCAGGGGTAAAAATATGGCTGTGCTACCAGTCCAACCAAACTGATAACGCAGCCACATAGCAGCTCTATATGCCCGGAATTTCCCGTATTATTGGGCTTTCTTTGAAAGCAGACAGACGGTTTCAATATTCCCTGAGACGAAAATTTTATACTACAGAGCGAAAGTACGGGGTTTTGCCGGAGAGTGTGTCGGGAATAAAATTTTACTTCACCTCTATCCAAATCGCAAACCTTATTTTCAAGCAAACCTTCTATCTTGCTGTCATCTATCAACACTATGAAAAATTCGTAAAACTATCTGTCTTTGAAACACCGTCCACATGAATATATACATCCATGTAAGTAATCCCTTCTTTTTCATACACATGCTCAAAGCAGGATAAAATATCATTCTTCGGTTTTTCACGAAATCCATTTGCCTGCATATACTCCAGTATTTTCTCATAAGCATTAGGAATCCTTTCAAAAGCCGCCACAAAAGGATCATATATTGTAATAACCGCATAATCAGCAGTTTCCTGATTTGCAAATTCCACGCCCGGACAGTTCGTTTCGAATCCTATCGGCAAGATATATGCTGCTACATATCCGCGAAGGCCAAATCTATTTTGCAATTCAGATGAAACATACGGAAAATCCCATTCAATCCTCATTGCATCCGGATGCAGCTTCCGCAGGCCTGATTTCTGTGCCCAGTTATCCATATATTCATTGACATCATCCTCCGGGTTCGGCGTAACCATAACGTATCTCGCCGTCCTAAATGCGTTCACCCGCTTTATCGTAACCTCTGAATAGATTTTCTCGCAATCAAGCATATCTGCTTTGACTAAAGCATCCAACTTGCAGGCAAATAAATCACTTAAATCAATCAGCTTATTCAACTCCGGGATAATTTCCTCCGCTTCCCATCTGGATATGGTTTGGCGGGAAACAGACATAATCTCAGCCAACTGTTCCTGAGTAATCTTCTTTTGTTTTCTCAAATACTGAATGTTTTTTCCTAAACTCATACAACACTTCCTCCATACACTTGTATTGACAAAATTGTAATCCTCATATATATGATTGATTTATTATTGCATAAACGTTAAGGAAAAACCACCACATCAAAAACACTATTTCAGCAAATTCCGTCAACTAACGGTTTACATTGTCGCTTTCAGACTCCATCAAATAGCGTTTTTTGTTTTTCTCCAATCCTTGACCAAAATCTCTATTCGACAAAATTCAGCCTTTCGCCGAAAGTTCATTTTTTCTTACCCCACCTGCTCCAAGGAAACATATCTTCAGTCCCACCAAACAGAAAACACAGAAACATATCGACCTCTAATCGCCCAAACCCTTTGATTTAGCGGGCTTTCCGGGTGAGCAAGCAAACGGTTTCAACATGTGTCGTTACGCAAAGATGAACACATTTCTTCCGTGTCGTTTTGTATATAAGAACACATTTCAGCGTCCAAATCCCCTGCCCCATCTGTTACAACTCCATCATCCACTGCATTATCCAAAAAGTCATTCTGAGTGTTCATTTTTCTTACCCTTTCTACTTTTTGAAATGCTATGCTAACCAACTTTCTTATTCAAATTTTTATATCGGTTTTTCGCATCCGGAATGGTTCTGTCATCCATACCTTTCAGCACAAATGTCAGCTTATATGGATCGACTATTCCATCCTCATTCATATCACCAACAATCACCTTTTCAACAATGCTCTCGAAAACTGCTCTGTCGAATTTATCAAGCATATCCGCCTCTGTAATACAGGCACGAATCTCTTTCATTCTCTGGCTGACATGCTTTTGTGCCTCTACATTTGAAGAATACAACGAGCGTTCCCCTTTTGTCTGGTTAATCTTTCGTGTCAATTCATTATACTTTGCATCGTATGCCTCTTTCGTAATCTTATCATCTAACAGCATATCGGTCAATTTCTTTCTCTTTGATTCCAGCAAGTCAAGAGTTTTATTTACCTTTTGCAACTTAATGGCACTTTCATCATTCGATAATGTCTCCTCAACAGAATGGATAACCAAATCCAGAACATCATCAAAGTTGTCTGCAAGTAGATGAAACATTTCAATGAAGGCATTTTCAATGATTGCCTCGTCGATTGACTTGCTGTGCGGACAGTTCTCAATGCCAAAATTGGTAGCAGTCCTGCATTTCCATACCGGCTTTGTCTGTGTTGTTGTCTGATTATGGGCACGTCTCGTTAGATACTTTCCACAAAATCCACATTCACACATACTGCTGAAAGCAAATTTCCTACTGTACTTCTTTCTTGTTCCCACAATGGACATTGCATTTTTGCGGTAGCGGCTCTTTTTAATCTCCTGTGCTGCATCCCATATTTCGGGTGAAACGATAGGCTCATGGTGTTCTTTGATATAATACTGTTCTTCTTCGCCCATATTTTCAAGCCTGCGCTTTGAAATCGGATCAACTGTAAAGGTTTTTCCCAGCCGGAGGTCTCCCTTATACTTTTCATTATTGATAATCGTCCTTATCCCGCTTTCTGTCCATTTCACTTCCCCTTTCTTGTTCTTTCTTCCAAGCCTGGTCAGTTCCTTTGCTATTGTCGGCGCACCATACCCTCTTAAATACATATCGAATATTTCACGAACAATCTCTGCCTCCCCCGGATTTACAGTAATACTCTTATCCTCTGGATGGTAATCATAACCGAGGCAGCCATTGAACCCCATCATTTCGCCACGTTTCATTTTCATTTTGATTCCCATTTTTACATTTGCAGATAACGATTCCACTTCATTCTGAGCAAGGGTGGAAAGCAATGCCAATGCCATCTCACTTTCCATTGAAAGCGTGTTAATATTCTCTTTTTCAAAAATAACCGCTATCCCCTTTTCTTTGAGCATACGGACATATTGAAGGGTATCTACCAGATTACGAGAAAATCTGGATATGGATTTTGTGAGGATAACATCAATCATGCCTGCCATGCAGTCGTTAATCATTTTCAGGAAACCGTCTCTCTTGACTGTCTTAGTTCCTGTAATCGCTTCATCCGCATAGATGCCAACCATTACCCACTCTTTTTCTTTGGAAATCTTCTCTTGATAATATGTTTTCTGTGACTGAAAGCTCTGTAACTGTTCTTCGCCGTCGGTACTCACCCGCACATATGCCGCCACTCTTTTTCTTTCAATCGAAAGGCCATTGCCAACCATATTCCTGCGTCTGATTCCGTTTCCTTCTACCGCTTTGATGACTTCCACTTCTCCTGCCATTCCTGTTCCTCCTTCCTTTGATATATAGTAAAACCAGAAACAAACTCTTATCTTGTTTCTGGCTTTACTATATATCAAAAAGAAAATGTTAACCAATGTGCGAAAGGCAGATAAAAAATTTATTTTTTCCTGCCCTTCACAAGATATTACAATTATTCAAATGTTACTACGTTGTGTTCCTGCATAATTCTGTTTCTCGTTCTTGTATATTCATCTTCATTTAATAACCCTAACGCATATATCCTTGCAAGAACCGCTAATTTCTTTGCTAAAGTTAAAGCATCCAACCTGTCACACCCACTTCCTCACTTTCATGCCGCCAATCCACACTGTACCTTAACAGCATGGCCTATCTCAGCCAGCTTTCTCCCGCTTACCCTGCCTGCCACCTCCAAAACATCCGAAAAAGCAACGGACGTAATCTGCTCGCAGAGGGCAAGGCTGTGGCATCCCAGCCCGGTATTCTTGTAACTGTTCAAAAATACATGAGTTGGCAGATACTGTTTTTTCCGTATCTTTGAAGTAAGCGGCACGACCGTGATAACCGGGCTGTGCCTGTTTGCCAAATCGTTGCTCATAACAACACAAGGCCGGATTCCCGACTGGACTGATGTTTCATGCTGTCCCAAATCCACAATGATAATGTCGCCTCTTTTAATCTCCACTGTCCCCTCCATAAACACTGCCAACAAACTCATCCGCATCTGCCAGATACACCTGCACACCCATATCCGCCATGCTGCCCACAAATTTCTCCCAATCCGAATCATCCTCTGTCACATCATATTGGTTACGGAGCGCCAGAACCTCATAACCCCTGTTTACAACAGCATTGACGACAGACTTTATCACCGGCCTGTCCATATCCATATCTCCAATCAGGTTATGCTCCACCGCCACATCTTCCACTAGAATGTTTCTCCCCGCACACTGCATTGTTATCTGCACCGCCATCCGCTCCACATTCTCCTGACACTTCATGCTGCTTATAAACAAAATACCTTTTACTATTTGGTTTTTTTCGTAGCCCATCATAAATGACCTCCAATCAAAATATCTGCTTTTTACCATACTATAAAGGGAAAACTCTGCCGGCTATGTTATCCTCCCATATAAACGCTCCCGCCCCCATAAAGCCCTGTATTTTTATTCCTGCCGTTTCTTCTTTGGGGCAAAAGCGTTTATATCAGAGGACAACCGGCTGCATACGCAGCCAGCCATTCCTCTCATCCCCCAGCCGGGTTACACACATGGAACCTCGCCCGTTCCCACTGCACTTCTGCCAGCCCATCCGGATTCATGTGCAGGTCGCCGCTCCCACGAAAGGATTATCTTCTGCAATCGTGGTGTCCGTATAATTCATTACCCCCAGCCGCTGCTCTGGTAGGCCGTAACCTCTGCTCCAATCCTTCACGGGCAACAGGATGCTCTCCAACTTATCCGGGAAGAAACTTTATTTCTTCCGCAAAACAACTCAGTGGGACACCATGCAGGATTATCATGGCACGAAATGGGTTCCGGCCACTCTGCCACAAGGCAAAGCGAAAATATATCGGAATGTGTGCTTGTCCTATTCAGTTCGTAATGCCATTGTATAACCTTTTCTCCCAAAAGCAGAGACCACAGTTCGGTTACTTAGTAACCGTGTGGCGGTTACCTCTACGAAAATTTTTTTATGTTCTGTATCAGGCTTGCTATGGTAGCCCGGACAACCCGTTTCTGACTGTCTGTCAAACCCACGGACAGACTCGTTATGTAATCCCGTTCCTCTCCAAATACCAGATAATCAAGGGAAATATGGTAATAATCTGCTACCATTATCAGACTGTCTATACTTCCCCCATTCTGTGCCTGCTCCAGCTTACGGTATCCGCTGAGGGAAAATCCCATCCTCTCTGCCGCCTCGCTCTGGGTTAAATTGCTGCCTGTCCTTAAATCCCTTATCCTTTCTGCGCTTTTCTGCACATCATAATACATATTCTGACCTCCTGATTTTCTTACTTTCCTGTTCTTTTCCGAGTAAAAAATCAGGAGGCTGTCGGAGAACGGCACCGTACAATCCGATTTGCCCAATACAAAAAAACCACAGTCCGGAATGGGACTATGGTCTTTCTGTATTGGTTCTTATTCTGTTTCGGCCGATATAACCCTATCCCTCTCTCAATAACTATCCCCTCATTTTGCAGGAACAGACAAGCACATTTTGCTGCCATATTCCTTCATAGTTCACAGCCGAAAGGTATACTGTATAAAACTAAGGATTGAGTGGGACTTTTAATGATTTTGGGTGAGATTACCACAATGTTTGGCAAAGCAGCCTAACGCCAGGCCAGGCTGTCTAAGCAGATTCTATAGGTTTAATTCATAAACATTGGAACTGGACAGACTTAGAAAAAATGTCCCAGAATGAAGATGCAAAATGAGAAAAACATTTTACATTTAGAATGTTCTGCCTGAATTACGCTCCGATTTTTCTTTTCTGTCAGGATTCAGACATTTTGCACACATAATCGCATATCCCCAAAGTAAGGTTAAGTTCCATGTCCAATATTCTTCATAACTCGTCATCATTTTCATTCCTCTTTCTGCAATACTTAATCATATACAACTATCTTCCTGCCAGATACCATTATAGTATTTTGATTTTTAGATGTCTATAAAGAGCAAAATTCCATGCTTTCATAACAGGTTCAATACAACGTAAAAAGAACCATGACAAGTCCTATTCCGTTACAATAAAGCAATATAAAAAGGAATTGACAAACTGCCAATTCCTCTTTTTCCTAAATTATTATACAAATAAACCACTTTTTATCCATCATTCCTAAGCTTAGCCAAATCCTCAACAATAGAATTATCGGCACGTTCTAAAATTTCCGATAAATATTTGTCAGCTTCCTCCTCTGTAAAAGCTCCTAAATCCCTCATATTTAATACTCCGAGGGCAAGAGACATCAATTCCGGATTCTTTTTTGCCCACAGCTCTATGAGCGTTTCATCCGCTGTCACAGGACTAACAGTGACAATAAACCTTTCCCCATCAACAGATTTGATAAATATAGTGTCCGTTTCATCATCCAGTGACAGGTCGGAAAACAACTCTCCATTCCCCTCTAGCATTTCAAACAATAAATTTTTTAATTCATCCACGTCCATAACGATTCGTTTTCCCTTTCCAGTATTTTATAGACATATTTTTGTTAATATCTAAATCCATTATAGACAAATATTTGTTAATATGCAAGCACTTTCATTTGAATGATAATAAAATAAAAAGCAGAAAGAGAAATGTTATGATTTCATATGAACCACTATGGAAAACAATGCAGGAGCGAAACGTCACAACGTATACCCTTATATACAAGCACAATTTCAGTCCATATACCATTACCAACTTGAAACGCAATAAGTCAATCACCATGAATACACTTGAAAAATTATGCAGAATTTTAAACTGCACAGCAGATAATATAGTTGAATTTATAGACGATGGTTGTTAATCAAGAGAAAGAGCCGGAAAGCATCTTTCTCTGTTTTTATATATTTATACTCATTTTCACTACGGAAATCCCTGGTATACGGAATCCTTTGTTGTAGACAAATATTTGTTAATATACAAGTGCTTTCGTTTGAATGATAATAAAATAAAAAACAGAAAGAGAAAATGTTATGATTTCGTATGAACCATTATGGAAAACCATGCAGGAACGTCATGTTACGACATACAGCCTTATACATAAGCACAATTTCAGCCCATACACAATTACAAATTTAAAACGTAATAAATCAATCACCATGAATACGCTTGAAAAATTATGCAGGATTTTAGAATGTACGGCAGATAATGTAGTTGAGTTTATAGATGATGATTGTTAGATAAGAGAAAGCGCCTCAAAGCATCTTTCTCTATTTTTATGCACCCATACTACTTCCCCACAATCTACATAAAAGACTTATATATACGGAATATTTGATAATCAGTGTGGATTCTAAAAAATACCATGATAGAAAAGGGATGTTCCAACACATTTTGTTAGAATATCCCTTAATTACTAATTCATTATTTCATCAAACCTTATAAATTTATTGCCTCTATTTTTCTTGATTATCCACGTTACGTTCCATATTTCCCAATGCATATTCAATACACTGAATAACTACTTTATTAAATGACATTTGATTTTCATTTGCCAATGCCTGCACCTTTTCTATTAAATCTTTCGGTAATCTTAATGATTTGTTCTCATATTCTGTATATTCCCTTTTTAGCTTAAACATTTTTATCACCTCTTATTTTCTATTGTAATGTAAAATACAGTATGATAAAATGTTACTTTTATATTGTATTTCATAATATAATTTATATTATTTTTATAACAACAAACAGATTGGAATCTATCTGACATTGTTTTCACTATTTTCCAGCGCATATTCAATACAGCGGATGACAACTTTATTAAACGACATTTCATTTTCGTTTGCCAATGCTTGAACCCTTTCTATTAAAACACTAGGCAATCGCAATGATTTGTTCTCATATTCTGTATATTCCCTTTTTAGACTAAACATTTTTATCACCTCTTATCCATTATTGTAATATATTTTATGTTGTGCTAAAATATTATAAATATATTATGTTTTATAATATCTTTTATACTATTTCAGAAAGGAACATTCTATTATGGAAAGAAACGAGACAAAAACTTTATATTATGAAGATTTAAGTGATGACGAGCAAGTCTTATTACAATGGTATAGGGGAAATCCGCATTCTGTGTATATAGAAATTGCTTTACTCAAACTATTAGATTGGGAAATTATAACAGAGGAAGAATGCCAGAAATTCCAATCCGAAACTTCCAAATATGTTCATAGTATGCCAGAAGACGGTATGAAACAAATGGAAAAGACTATGGATAAAGATGGATTGAAAAACTGGCTATTTGAAATTTTTAACAAACACAATTCACTGTTTTTTGATATATATCTCTGCAATGAAGCTGACACTTTATTTGTCAAATCCCCAGATGGTCAGAGGTTTTCTATTACAGTCAATGCCATCGCTGATAATAAAACCTTTTTAAATTTGTGGGAAAAGAAAAATCCAGGTTTTATGCTTGTAGCCCTCGGCATACTAAATTTAAAAAATTTGGATATTCTTACCGATAAGGAATATGAAGAATACCTTTCCGCTGTGATAGAACATTCCGATTCTTCTGGCTTGAGAGACATAAAAGAAATGCTGAAAAGCCTAAGATACGATAAATAATTTTTTCTCAGCTGCATTCACTTTACGATAAAAAGGGATATTCCAATGCAACATTATTTGGAATATCCCTTTTATTCATTCTGGCTCTCTTTTATCGACCTTGTTAAAATCTGCCATCAATAAAAATAATTCAAATCTATCAGATTTTCCTCTGCCACTTTACTCAATGCCTCCCCGCTGATTTCATACATTGTATAACTCCGCGGTTTTGGCTCGTTATAGCCTGTAATTACCATATAAAACTTCCCATCCGCAAAAACCAGCGTCTGCCCATGCGCATCATAATTCCTACAGACAAGGGCTTTGATTCCCATATGGCTGCACATATACTGCACAGCATAACGGCTTGCATAACAGTCCCCTTTCCCTTTGATAAATATGTCAAACCAATTACTGTTATATAATTCATAATCAGAAGTTATGCTGATATACCATGCCGCCTTTTCTGCTTTTTCCTTTTCTGTCATGGAGGGAGTAATATACTGTTTCTCAAAATCCGTAAATATCGTATCTATGTATATATTCAGCTCGGAATATGCCCTTACTGCCGCTGTCAGTTTTCTCCCATCCTCAAGGACAGCGGTTACCGTTGCCTTTACACACGGCTCAATGTAAGCCGGCTCCCAATCTATTCGTAGCAGCCCATACTCTGTAATGCTGAAATAATCTGCATTCTTACCGGTTATCTTCCATTCCCTTACTTCTTTCTTTGTCCCGGACACCCGGAAACGGTATTCCCTCATATGGCTGCGGTCATAGGTTATGTAATCTTTATATTCCTCAGGAAGATAATGCAGTGTCACATTGCTGCTGTTTAATACCGGATTGTCTGCTGCCTGCTTTTTCTTTTCCCTGACCGTAATTCTGCACTTATATTTCTTTTTCTTATATGTGGCCGTAACCACTGCCGTTCCCTTTTTCCTTGCTTTGAGGGTAACAATGTTTCCTTTTTTCTTTGCGATGGAAACCACTGATTTCTTATCAGTTTTCCATTTCACTTTCGCTTTGCGGGACACACCTTTTAATTCCAGCCGATAAGTCTGCCCTGTTTTCATAACCTTTGTCTTTGCCGCCAATTTAGGATTTGCTTTTGCCTCTGCCGTCATGCCGGGCAGTAACAGCATAATTGCCAATGCAAAGATAATAATAACCATATGTTTTCTTCTCATAGCATCTTCCCCCTTATGAATCAATGATATGATAAAAATATCATGCTCTCTTTATTTGCTTTAATTATACCGCACCCCTTTTCATAAGTCAGCCTGCTATTTGAAAATGATACATATAAAATACTTCTTCTAAATTTTCATGGCTGGTTTTCCAAGATTGAACGAGAGAAAACTGATAAACAAATTGATTTACGGTTTTCCAAAAAAATCTGCCAACTGATTCCTATATTTAAATTCTTCCCCTTCTTCCGGCGCTAATTCTACTTCATAAGTAGAATCCCCGATTACCAATGCGCCACAGCTATCCGATGCATAATAAATATCTACTGTTTCACCATCATGCAAAGTTGCTTTTAACTTATATTCGAAAGGACACCCACCGGAATAATTCTTTATCTTTTCCACCTTTTCTTTGATGATAAATTGGAACAGCTCTTTTTTTTCTTCATCAAGCGGCTGCCATACATTATCTATAAATGCCTCTAATTTTTCAATTCCTTCAGATTTGTTTATATCTATGCTTTTTAATCCTGCCATCGTCTTTACCATGTCCAACAGAGATTCTGATTTTGCAGATGCATAAATAACTTCCTGATTTTCCTGATGAATATCAAAATAATGCATACCGTCACTAAAACTTCTAATGTGTATTCTTATGTAATTGCTATGCCCATTTACCATGATACTGTCCGCCTCAAATACACAGTCTGCATTTAACGGCAAAGTATCCACATATTCTTTTTCCTTCTGAAACTCTAATTTTTGGATTTCCCCGAAGAAATCCTTAATTTCTTCGGGGGAACCTTCATACAAAACAATGTCATTATAAAGAGTATTGAAAAGGATTGAAAGTACATTGCATTCCGGTATTTCTATCCGGTTTTCCTCCGTAATGGCAACATATTCCATATTGTCCGCATTTGGGATTCTTATCTTTTTTGAATATGTTCCAAATTCAAAGTAGTTTTCTAAAAATTCCGGTATATCTCCCACCGGCTGTTTCTGGCTGCCTTCTTTATCTCCCTCTTTCTCTGCCAAATCTTCCTGTTTGTCTTTCCCGTCTTCTTTTTCTATTAAATCTTCCTGCCTGCCTTCCTCATTTTCTTTCGCAGGACTTATCATTTTTAAATCTTCCTGCTGCAAAGACGGATTATCCTTCCCACACGCATATATGGAAACACTCAGAATAAAAAGAACCACTAAAACCAGAGCTTTTTTTTGCACCTTCATATCTATCCTCCATAAATACTCTAATCATTACTTAAACATTCACCTGTCATGCTGTTGACCTGATAGGAACTGCCGTCTGTTAAATCAAAAATATAGGACGGTTCAAATATTCCATCATTATCACTATCACAAAACGCAACATTAACATCCAATGCCTCTGGCATTACAGCATCCTCTGCAGCAAATGTCGATATCCTCAATCCCCCGCTGCCTTTCACCTCATTTTCCAGCGCTTTTAACGCATCTTCTAAAGACAATTGCACTGTTCTTTGAGACGGAATAATCTCATATTCATTATGGTTTACCATGCTTGAAACAACGCCTGTATCATCTACAATTGCACTGTAAAAATCGCCCTTTACCGGAATACCGTCAAATGTGTACTCATATGTTACGTCATATGCCACTGTTTCTTCCACTTCATTCTGAGAATTGCCATCCAAATCCACCTCAGCCGCTACAATCTCCCGTAATTCTAAGTTACCATTATTAAAATCTGTAAAATTTACGCCTTCAAATGCCTGATTTATCCATTCAGCGGATTTATCTTCTGCCTCATCTGCTGTGATTTCCACACCCTGGTCCTTTACCTCTCCATTTAAAGTTGTTGTTCCGCCATCATCAGATAAGACCGTTACGTCCATATCTCCTTTCACACTGACATCAACATCTGTAGCCTTGATTGCATAATTCGGTATTGCAATATCTATACCATCTGTTTCTCCGCCAAGTTTTAAATTTGCTGATAAATTTCTCGGCTGTGTCACTCCATTTGGTTTTGCAGACGAAAAGCGGAGGATTGTAGTTGAACCGGCTCCAGGGCGGGAATATGTATTTCCCGGAAATCCTTCAAATCTGGAATATTGTACATTCCCTTTATGGGTTAAAACCAGATAGTTGTTATTTCCATATTTTTTATTCGCAAGAATCCATGAACTTTTGACTGACTCGCCAGTTTTAGCATATGACATAAAATTATCTACCACTGCCCCATCTTTATTTGTTCCCGCTCCAGGAGCTTTTTCATGGTAACCGCAAATCACTCTTACCGCTTTATTTCCTATCATGGCATTTGCATATTTCCCACGATTTTTATCTCCTGACAATTGGTAGCAGGCAGCCAAAAAAACAAATTCCAAATTTTTCCCTGACCATTTGAAATTTGCAATATCATGGATATTAAAATCCACGCCGCTTGCAGAACCCCATAACCGACCGGTTGAACTCCCATGACTTGCCCAATATTTTATTGCTTTTGTTTTTCCTTTAAAACTCTTTAGAGAAATCCCTGTTTTCTGTTTTAACGTACTTTTGTAAGAAGGAACCTGTTGCTTTATACCATTAACAAATTTTTTGCAATCAGACGTTCCTTCATAAGTATTGTTTTTAAAAGCCTCTACTGTCTTTCCAGCCGCATATGCCGGAATATTGCCTAATAACGAAAGGCAGATAACCATTGATAAAACACCTAAAAATCTTTTTTCTTTAGTTTCATATTCATTCATACTCCTTAAATTTAATTTTTTTAGTTGATTTTCCCATGAAAATTTATGTTCTTTTACTTACCATTTTTCCTGCTTGCGTCTGTGTATTTTTCATTATCCACTCTTTCGGCTAACAGGCTTGTCTCCTCCTAGCAAAGTAAAGGAAGGGCATCCCCCAGGTTCAGAAGAATGCCCCCTCTAAATCCTATTACCAGCTTTTTAAATTCTTTCTTCAATTCAAATTTCTATCCATATCACTCTTTATAAGAGTTTTTGTCCCATATCTGTTAATGATATAAATACTCTCTGGCTGTGATTTTAATTCAGAACCATTCAGATATAAATGAGAACCTCCTACTAAATCATACTCATATACATATCGCCCACTTCCAATATCAGTATGGGGAAACCTGGAGAAATCGTCCCATGTAATATTTTCTTTTCCTTTTACAGCAATTACAAAATCAACATACATTCTTGATGGTATTGTAATAAAAAGAATTATCATACCTAAAGAAAATGCTGATACTGACACTGCAATAATATGTTTTCTCTTGTTTCTTTTCTCCATATTACTTTCCCGTATACTTAACGATATAATATCCACACCATGTGGAATAATTCAGAGAACCGTAATTCCTATTACATGATTTTGGATCTTTAATTTTTTTATTACTTGCATCCAAATTAGTGGCTTTTCCAAAACCAGGCTTATGTGACCAATAACCATTCTTATTCTGTATATACCAATGATAATCCTTTTTAGGCGCAATGACTAAGGCTACTTTGTACTCATTTTTTCCGGGTTTTTCAGTACGATTTGCCGCTCTAATCGAACGACCACTTCCCAAAAAAGGTCCATCCGCTTTTACCGCAGTAATAATAGAAGTCTTTGTTAATGATTTATATTGTTTCCCTGCCAGACTGCCAGGCTGCAATTTGCCTTCTGTTCTTTTTAGTACATCCATTGCATAAGCGTAACAATTTGCCCGACGGATATTACCATCTTTGTTCCAGTATTTGGGATTATAGGAAGGCTCATACCCACTGGTTGGAAGTAGAGATGCTGCCCTAGACATTATACCAGTAGAATCTTCTTCCTGTCCAAGGGCATCTACTGTATCTGTCGAACTTGAGCGAATCAGTAATTTGGGGGAAAATTCCAAAGGCTCATAGCTTACCATATCCTTATTTTCATCCGATAATCCCTCATACCACTCAATCCACTCAACTGTTTCTTGTGATAGTATATCTTTTTTAAAACTTCTCCCATCATAAGTTACCATGTCTGTTTCCTTGTGTGCTGCCATTGTTGGCATAACGGATGCACTTACCGCAATAACACCACTTATAACAAACATTCCAATTCTTTTTAATATTTTATTCATGACATCCTCTCTTTCATCTTATTTCTCTACCAGAATCTATGCTTTTTACCTATTTACCACTTTTCCCGCTGCCGTTACTCCAAACCTAAGCATTTTTGCGTAGGCTTTTCCTGTTTTCTTATTGACTGCCCGGCAATTCCCTACTGCATACATTCCCGATTTATAACTTGTTCTTGATGTAACTTGGTAAGTTCCAGGTGCATTATTATAGCACCTCATGCTTGTATCCTTGCAGCGGCTTGTTTTTCCATTATACTCAAATACCCCTCTTAACACCCACTGCACATATGTCGCATTATCCTTTTTTCTGTAAATCCTGAATGTACGGCTATGTTCTACAGTGCTGACTATTGGAGCTGCTTTTTTTGAAACGGAACGTGACTCGTAGTCATTTACTTCAGCTGCAACTTCATTATCTATGTCATAAACTTTAGAAGAAACTAACTTCATTGATTTAGTCTCTTTTAATATTAATGCCATACTGTTATCCTGCATCGCGTTCCTAGTTTCTGCTGACATCTCCTGCTCGCTTTTATCTGCCACATATCCCATCTGTTCTACTGCCACTTCATCTTCTTCCTGCATATATTCTTCTACTGCCACCTCATCTCCTTCCTCCATATATTCTTCTACTGCCACTTCATCTTCTGCGGCACAATCTTCGCTATATTCTCTACCTGAATATTCCCCAGCGGATATATCTGCTGCATATGCAGGCATTGCTGCTGTTCCCATCAAAGCTGCTGTTAATAAAGACAATATAATTTTTCTAAATTTCATTGTTTACCATTCCTTTCTTTTCATGATTTTTACACCTGTAAGGTAAAATATTGTTAGATATTTTACGCGCCGAAGTGCGCATAAGTTACCATGTCACCGCGGAGCAATTCATGGTATACTAATTTTCAATGGCTGATAATGTTTCCTCCCTCCCCTCCTTATAATGCGGTTCGGCACGCGACACCTCGTGCCACCTGCCATCTCGCCAGAAGACATTCTTTATGTGTACCGGCACGCGCCGCTTTGAAAAATTTGCCATCTATATGAATAATCGTATTTTTCTTTTTTAAGTTACGCTTTTTTTCAATTTAATTAAAAATTTCTATAATTGCCCTAAATATAAATCGGCTGTCAATACACATATTTTCTGTATTGACAGCCCTAATTTCATTTTCCTATAACGGATAAACCCACAGCATTCCATTACTTCATTGATATGCTGTTTTTTATTGCAACCCTGAATTTTTGTCCTACCGGCTCCATTTTCCCATTGTCCACTTGGAAAACTTCGCTTAACTGTTCACCGGTAGAATCTGAATCCCCTGTACCTTCTTCCCATTCAAAGGGCAGGGCGTACATTTGGACATCCAGCCATTCATTCCCCATAGACGGCGGCTCACCGTCATTCTGAAACGTATATACCCCATTCTGTATATTTACTAAATAGTAAAGGAAATCTTTTCCATCCATATCCGTAATTTTAAAATAATACTGCTTTTCTTCCAGAGGAAGTTCCCCACATTCAACCTGAATGCTGCCTGCCACGCTGTTTAATGACATTTCTTTGACAACAGCCTCTATATCTCCTGTCTCTATTTTCCGGTTCAGCTCCATACGCAGTGTGTTCTTCTGCAATTCTTCTTCTGATGCTGAAAATGCAAATACAAACGCCTGCCCTTCAAAATCCTCCATATGCCTGTGCAGCACAATTTCCATCTTAATATTTACTTTCCCGGTTATCTGTAAGCTGCTGCCATAATCCCATTCGACAACATAATCGCCGCCTGTTCCTTCAATATCTTCCCTGCTGTATACTTTTGTAGAATCACATTCCTTTTCTTCCCCATTGATTTCGATGCTTTCCCCTGCGCTTATGCCTGCACCGTCATCTGCCCCCTCCACATGGACAGATGCAAGAAGGCTGTTTCCCGTCCAGATGACTTCCTTCAAAGTTATTCCTGTCCCATCCTGTCTCTGGGTTGTATTGATAATATCCGTATAGGGCGTCAGGTCATCTGACAGCCCTAAAATCTCTCCCATCATCGTCGTAAACCTGCTTATGGCTGCATAGACCTGATTATGGAACACCATACAGAAACCAAGCAGCATAATGATGAAAAGACAGGCAACCTTTTTTCCCATGTGGTACATTACATATCTTCTCGTCTGTCCTTTCCAAGGCTGCAGCGCCTGATAAATATATTCTTCATCAATCTTCCCAAAAAGCTCCAAAAATTCAAATCCATCTTCTTTCATAAGCGTCCCTCTTTTTCCAATAATTTTCTTAATTTCTTCTTGTTGCGCAGCAGATTCTGCTTTACCGCCCCCTCCGATACCCGATGCCTTGCCGCAATATTCTTCAATGGTTCCATTCCCCAATACCGCTGGACAAAAATATCCCTGTCCCGTTCTGACAGCCCCGCCAGAAAGCCATTTATAATCCCTATTAATTCTTCTTCCTCAATATGTTCCTCAAAGTTATGGATTACCGCCGCATTTAAATCTTCCACTTCTTCCTTTATTTCCACAATGTGCATATCCATCCGTTTCACTGCATATTTTTTCCTCAATGTATCTATTGCAAACCCACGCGTAATCTTACCTAAAAAAGCAGCCAGCTTTGAAGGCCTCTTGGGCGGGATATGCCTCCATGCCGCAAACCATGTGTCATTCACGCATTCTTCTGAATCCTCCCGGTTTGTGAGGATTTTCCATGCAATGGAATAACAAAAAGAGTTATACTTCTCATCCACTATCCTTATTGCATTTTCATCTCTGTTCCAAAACAAATCAATTATGTAGGCATCATTCATTACTTATTCCCCTTTTATCTATTTCTTTTGTTAAAATAATCGGCCAATCTTTTAAAACCGTTCTTAATTAATATATCGTATTTTAAATACAAAAGTTACGTTTTTACACAAACATTTTTGGATTTCCTGACCGTTATATTTCAATATGTGTTGCACTGGATATGAACCGCAGTCATAAAAGCCGTATTATCACCAAGTCTGCAAAATCAGTGTTTCTTTCCACTATGCCGAAACCAGAGAAAGCAACAGCTATCCCCGGCTCCGGCAAATCATTTCCTAAATCTTTATTATCTAGCAGGCAAACCCATATCCGGGAAATCCTGTGTCGGCACAAACCCATCCGCCTGTGCCAATACGTTCTCCTGCACTTTTGCCACCGCCCTTTCATAAGCAGCCGTCAGCATATTATTTACTTTCTCACGGAACTCCCCGGTAACCGGATAGCAGATGTCCCGGTATACTTCTTTGTTATTCTCACCTATCTGGTTTGTCTTGTAAGAAGGCATGGACACAAACATCCCATTTTTCCCCATAATAAGGCTGATATTGCTGACAGCAAAACATTCGTCCAGATAAATGCGGGCAAGCCCCCGGATACTGCTGTTTTCCTTTTCAAAAGGCGTGACCGCCACCGTAAAAGGCAGCTCCATGTCCTGCCCATCCCCCACAAGGTATTTCTTCTGCCCCGTCTGCTGCAGGTTCTCCAGTGAAAGCAAAATATTTGCCTCCAGCTCCCCATGAAAACTTTTTGTGGTCGGATAGCAGATGTCTTTCTTTTTCTTATCCTGGTTCTTGTAATGCGGCATGGAAATATACAGCCGGTTATTCCTGTCCGCCAGAATCGCAATATTGCTGACCTTGAAACTGTCCCCGAATACCACTGAGGCATAGCCTTTTACGCTGCTGTTCTGTGCCTGCACTTCTCCTACGGTAATCTCATACTTCATAAAATCCTCCATTTCTGCATGGCCGGCTGTGCCGGCTTTTGCCCTGCTGTAATTTACTGGTTACTTCTGTTCGCTGCCGGCATTCTCCCTTTCATGGAAATAATCCTTAACCGGGACACATTTGCAGGCAAACCTCCTTGTGCCATGCTCTGCACAGGTGAACAGGGTAAGCACTTCCGTATCGCTTTCTGCCGTTACCCATTCCTCATAAGGGTTTACCACCCGCATTTCCTCCACTGTATAACGGTGCGTCAGCCCTGCTTTCGTTGTCAGCTTTACCTCTGCCCCCATCCTGATACTTCCGAGGCCTGTAAAAAAAGTCCCGCGCCTGCTGCCGTTATGCCCGGCAAGGACGCAGTTGCCTTTTCCACATAAAGGCTCAGTGCTTTCCATATGCCCAATCCCCTCATTTAACTGCGCTGTGCCGGTCCCCTCAAATACCGGATACCTGATGTTCAGGTCCGGTATCTCCACAATCCCGGCTGCCTCCTCCGCCAGATGTGGGGAAACCTCCTTTTTATAACTGCCGGTTTTTTCACTCTCCTCATTTCCATCCTCCTCAATCTGATTGATATACCAGCCTGCCCTCTGCTGCTCCTGCATCCGCTGAAAAAAAGGGACAGCCGCTATGGCTATCCCAACCAGGATAAATGTTATTGTTTTTTTACTTATCAACGGTTCCCCTCCCTTTCTTTCCCATACCCATGTGACGGTTCCGCCGCACGGCTGACTTCCGGTTCCTGTTCTTCCTCTTTGGACGCCTGGTTCTCCAAATCCAGCAGGTTATTTAGCTCAAACTGCCTTGCCAGCTTTGCTTTCAGTTCCGCCTCATATTGGAACGGCTTTTCATATTCCAGTTTCGCCTGCTCCATGTCAAGGCGGTATTTTTCCAGCTTTTCCTCAAGAAAGCCAACGGCTGCCTGCATCCCGTTAAAAAGGTTTTCAATCTTTGTCATGCAGCCTACCGGGGAAGTGGACATGTCCGCCCTGTATTCCATCCTCCCCCGCATCACCAGACAATCCTCCCCCATGAAATTCTTTTCCACAAGGACCAAAAAGCCTTTGTACTCTGCCACTTCCGTCTTCGTGCCTGCCTTGCATTTACTGGCGGCAGACAGGAAAGCAGTTCCGCCGTCCACCCTCTCCGTAAACGTGATTCCTCCCACTTTAATGGAAAAATCCGTTTCTGCCATCAGGCATTTGTCCCGCTCCCTGACATCTTCATGGACGCGTTTCAGTTTTTCCTCTGCCTCTGCAATCAGTTTCGGGAACTTTACCATAAAACCGTCCTGCATGGCATAGTGCTGGCTGTCATACGCTGCTTTCAGCATTTTCAGACGCTGCACGTCATTGTCTGTCTGCATTTTTTCTTTTATCATCGGATTCCCAGTAGCCACAGCCTTTATCTCCGCATAGGAGAGGACTGCCTCGTCAATATCCTCACAGGTCCTTGATATGGATTTCCCTGTCATTACCTGTGAGATAAAGCGCTGCTTGTTTTCGACCAGCGCCCAACTGTATGCGTCAAAGGTCCCTTTTGTCACATAGCGGTACACGGCAACCTCATCATTCTCATTGCCCTGTCTGAGTCCCCTGCCCTCACGCTGTTCTATGCTTGAGGGTTTCCACGGGCAGTCGCAGTGGTGCATTGCCACAAGGTGCGTCTGCACGTTGACGCCGGTGCCGCATTTGTCCGTAGAGCCAATCAGCACCTTTTTTATGCCGGAACGCATTTCACGGAACAGGACGTCCCTCTGTGCGTCTGTTTTGGAATCGTGTATGAATGCGATTTCCTCCGCCGGAATGCCCTGCTTTACCAGTTCCGTCTTGATATAATTATAAACATCAAAACTTCCTATTTCATGCCACGGTGTGTTTAACATATCCCGGCTCCATGAACGTTTCGGCGTGCCAATATCCGAAAAGATAAGCTGTGTGCCTACTTTCCCCTCACTTTCTGCCTTACGGTATTCATACAGCACATTTTCCACCACTTTATTTAACTTGCCATCCACGCTCCCCGGTGCGTCCGGGGTTAAAAGCCTTGCATCTGTGCCTAACAGCCTTGCCTCATGGGTGATTTTAAGGAAATTGTCTACTTTCGGATCGACACCGCCGTCACGGATTGCCTCCGCCCGCCGGACAAAAGTTTCCATGACCTGCCTCACATACCAGTCCGGCTCGCTCTCCACGATGATATATTTCCCGCCCCGCAGTTCCGGGGCGTCAAGGTCCAGCATGTCCCTTGTCTGGATGTCCGCTGCCTCCCGGAAAATGTTCATCAGCTCCGGCAGGTTGGTAAATTTATTAAACCTTGTCTTGAACCGGAACCCGCTGCCCTCAACAGTAAGTTCCAGAGCCGTTGTCTGCTCCCCGAAATTAGCCGCCCAGCTGTCAAAATGGTAAATCCCAAGCTGCTCTAATGTGTCTTTCTGCAGAAACTGCTGCATGACGTACATCTCACACATTGTATTGCTGACCGGCGTCCCCGTGGCAAAGACAATCCCCCTCCCATTGTTTATCTCATTGACATACTGGCATTTGAGGTACATGTCCATTGCCCTCTGGCTGCCGCTGCCGGTTATCCCCGACACGTTCATTTTTGAAAATACGGCGAGATTCTTAAACGCGTGTGCCTCGTCCACCATGATGGAGTCAATGCCGAGTTCCTCAAAGGTAATGAGGTCATCCTTCCGCTCCTCATCCGCCATTTCCCGCAGCTGCTCCTCCATCCGCGTTCTCTGTGCCTCCATCTGCTTGACGGTCCACCGCTCCCGGTTGCGCTCCTTCATTTCCGCAATGGCAAAGCTGATGTCGTCAATCTGGCGGTTTAACAGCATTTCCCTCCTTTCCTTTGATACCGGGATTTTCTCAAACTGCGAGTGCGACATGATGATGCAGTCATAGTCCCCAGTGGCAATGCGGGAGATAAACTGCTTTCTCCTGTGTTTCTCAAAATCCCTCTCGGCAGCCACCAGAATGTTTGCAGAGGGATAAAGGCGCAGGAACTCACTGGCAGTCTGCCCGATCAGCGGCTTTGGCACTACCATGACCGTTTTGTTAGAAAGCCCCAGACGTTTCTGTTCCATACACGCCGCCATCATCTCAAAACTCTTGCCTGCACCCACGCAGTGGGCAAGCAGGGTGTTCCCTCCCATCAGAATCCTTGCAATGGCATTCCTCTGGTGCGGCTTTAGCCGGATATCCGGGTTCATGCCGGGAAACTGTAAATGGCTGCCGTCATACTCCCGCAGCCTTACATTGTTAAAGGTCTCATTATAATAACCGACATATTTATTCCTCCGCTTTGGCTCTGCAAATATCCAGTCCCGGAACGCCTCTTTTAACTGGTTCTGTTTTTCCCTTGCCAGCATGGTCTCCTTCTGGTTCGTTTCATAATGGTGCTTTCCCCCACCATCTTCAATCCGATCCCGAACCGTCACGGTGCGCAGGTTCAGCGTGCTTTCAAAAATAGTATAAGCGTCCATCCTTGACGTACCGTAGGTTTTGGTTGCCGCCACTGAAGTATTGTCTAAAGGTTTATTCTCAACAAACCATTCCATCCGGAACTTATTCAGCTGCACCTGTATCCCGGAAGAACCATAGTCATGTCTCCTCGCCTGCGCCCGTTTTGGCGTGTGCAGCGTTTCATAAAGGAATTTCTCATAGTCCTCCGGCTCAATCCATGTCGTGCCAATCCTCACATCTATCTCCCCGGCATCCAAATCCCGCGGCTGCACCTGTTCTAACGCTGCCACGTTATCCCCGAACAGTTCCGGGTGTTCGCCCGCTGCTGCTTTTGCCACACGCAGCTTGTCCCGGACATTGCCGGACAGGTACTCATCCGCTGTCTCCCATCCCTGGTTTTTATCATGCGTAAGGTATTTCTGCGGATTCAGGAAGATAACGCCTTTCAGCTCCTCAATCAGTTTTTCTCTCTTTAATTCTCCTCCGTCAGCCACAGAAAGGAGAATTTCTTCCTGCATATCTTTCTGCCTTTCCCTGAGTTTTTCTGCATATCCGCTGATGTCCGGCTCATAAATCTGCAGCATATACGGAAGATTGACGCCGTTGTACTCACATATGGAAAGGTTGAGGGCCTCCACCGCTGTCTCTGCATGGTCCATTTCCCTCCTTGCCCGTATGGTCTGTTTCGTAAACATATCCGCTTTGGTGACAGCGCCATTCTCCGCATCCACCATTTCCAGTGAACATAAAAGAGGGTAATCCTCGTCGTCCCGGAAGGCCCTCGAATTACCCTGTGAAGTGATATAACCGTATTTTTTTGTAAAGCTGTCATATATGGAATTTAATTCCCCCTGTGCTGCATTCAGTTCTTTCTCACTGCACCCGTTTAACTGGATGTCTATCAGGTGTCTGGTGCATTTCCGCAGTTTATCCATTCCCCTTATGCGTCCAAACACGGTATTTCCCACTTCCTGCCGGTGCATCCGTGAATCTTTCCGGTAATACAGTGCCCCATCCACAAACGTGTAGGTGTAATTCTTTACATCCGGATCAGCCGGTATGCTCTCCTCCGGTTCCCCCTCCTGTAAGATTTCATAATCCGGCATCTGCACCAAAAGGCGGCTTACCGCCTGCTGCAATGCCCCATACAGGTCAAAATCTTCCCTGTCATTGACACATACTGTATATCCCGCATCACTGCCATACCTGCCGGTATCATACTCCATGCGGCCTAACATCATCTCCGGGTGTTCCACGAAATACGAATTGACAGGCACTCCATTTTCCGTCATGCCGAGGTGAACCCAGCCCGGCTCCGCCGATATTTTCCGTTCCCTTTTCTGGAAAAACAAAATATCACTGGTGACTTCCGTCCCTGCCTCTGCCTTGAAAGCGCTGTTCGGCAGCCTGACCGCCCCGGCAAGTTCCGCACGCTGCGCCAGATATTTACGGACACTGCTGTTTTTCTTATCCATTGTCCCTTTCGTGGTAATCACGGCAACAATGCCGCCCGGACGTACTTTGTCTATGGACTTTGCCACAAAGTAGTCGTGGATTTTGAAATTCTCTGCATTGTACTTCCTGTCGTAGACCTTAAAATCCCCGAATGGGACATTCCCCACCACAACGTCAAAAAAGTTGTCCGGGAAGTCTGTTTCCTCAAACCCTTTTATCTGTATATCTGCCCCCGGGTACAGAAGTTTTGCAATCCTGCCGCTGATGCTGTCTTTCTCCACGCCAAAAAGTCTGCTGCCCCATAGCTGCTCCGGCATGGTCCCAAAGAAATGCCCTGTCCCTACAGAGGGCTCCAGCACATTTCCTCCGGCAAAGCCAAACTGCACCAGCGCCTCTCCAACGGCAGCAGCTACCGCAGGCGGTGTGTAGAAAGCAGTCGTGACCGTTGCCCTTGCCTCCCGGTATTCCTCTGGGGTAAGGAGTTCCTTCAACTCCGCATATTCTTTCCGCCAGCTTTCGCTTTTTTCATCAAATGCCTGTGACGTGCCGCCCCACCCGGCATACCTGGCAAGGATTTCCTGCTCCTCCGGCGTGGCGTGCCCGTTTTCTGTCTCTATCTGCTTTAATGTTTTTATGGCATCCACGTTCCACTTATAGCGTGCCTTTTCCCCGCCGGTCTCCTGTTTGTGAATGTCAATGACATAATTATGGGGCTGTGGCAGCATTATATTTTCAGTTTCTGCTGCCGGAACCTGTTCTTTTTCTCTGGTGTCAGCAGACTCCGAAACTGGTTCTTTTTTCTCTTTTCCCTCCGAATCTTCATAAGCGACATGATAGTTATTTATTTTTTGCCGTTGCTCAAAACGCACGGCATCCGGCACTCCCATTTGGTCTGCCTCGTCAGGAATCGCATAGCTGTCAATCCCTGTTTCTTTATAATCAAAAAGAGAAGCCTGTCTGAAAACGGCCTCCCTTTCCGTACCAAATGAATTTAAGTCATCCTGCTCCCTGTCTAATTCTTCCTGCGTTTCTAATGAAATTGGTTTATCAGGTCGTGACGGATAATCTCCTCTGCCTCCATCATCCCCTGTTTCCGGATGCGTAACATCTCCATTGTGGATTCCGGATTCTCCGGCCTGTGGCTTTCCAGATACTTCTCCATGAGACTTTCCAACATCCGGCCTGCCTCCTCCTCCACTTCTTTCAGTTTTGGGTAGAGGTTGCCGAACCGTATCAGGCTCCGGTATCTCTGCGGGTAATTTTCCTCCAAATATTCCATCGCCATGATTCCGAACTTCCCTAACGTCCCTGTTTCCGTCTGTTCCGCTGCTTTGATGTCCGGGTACAGCATCCCGTCTGTCCCCTCGTGGTAACTGATTGCTAGTGCCATTCCTGCCTCCTTTTCCGGAAAGATTCTGCTGCAGATATGCAGCCCGCTTTCTTCCCTGTTCAATACCCATTATTTCACGGCCAATATTCCGAAGAACGGTACAGGATACGTCACTTACCAGAGTACCAAGTACGCTAATGCTGCCCTCATCTTTCACATTAACTATTGCACCTAAGTCCTGTTCTTCGCTGCTTAAGTCAAATCCGCATCTTGTCCCCACCGCATAGAAAATGCTGTTAAAAATCAATTTCTGTGCGGTAAGCTCTGGCGTTTCATTCTCTCCGCCAGTTATCTCACGTCCTGCAAGCATGGCGGCCTCGGCAAGCTGCTTACCGAAGTCCTCTTTTAGAATACCGCACACTTCTTGCTTTGTAAAGGCTTTCAGCTGCTTTAGCCAGCTTTTCCTGTCTGTTCCTAATACTTCCGCAATTTCTCCCCGTTTCCGGAGTGCCGACAGCAAATCCGGCAGGTTTTCCCCCTCCAAATCCCACGCCAGCTTTACGTTTTTCCCTCCGGTATCGCCAATGTCAAACACATAACGCATCCCCGGCTTTAATATCCTCGATGGAAAGATGGCAATTCCTTTACTGTCCCGTTTCACATGGCGGCGTACCTTTTTCCATGTATCATAATCCGCAACCAGCGTGGCAGACGGCCTCTGTGCATACACCATAAGCACATTGTCAAACTCATACCGATATATCCGCCCTGCCAGACGGCAGACTGCCTTCCAGTCCGCCTCAGTCTGCGTCACCCTGGAAACCACATCCTGATATATCTGGCGAGCCATATATTCTACTCCCATATACGCCCCCTATCTGCCCCCTGCTTTTGCCGGAAGATAAGAAACATCCTTAAAATCCTCTGCATCAAGGACTACCTCTGAATTTTTATAAAGCTCCATTGCCTTGTCAATGGCATCCCCAAGCGTTTCCGCCTCAATGTTTTCCACCCTCGACAATACCTCGCGGATTTCTATTGGAAAGCTGTCCCCTTTCTGATGGTACGGCTCACAATATTCTGACCTAAGCCCCACAAAGTCAATTTCCGACGGCGTGGCAGAAAGGTATACCCCATGCCCCCACTCAATGCCGGTCTCTGCGTTTTCCTTTGTATACTCCCCGGCATAAGGATAACGTGAATAACACTGCACGCCAACCGCCACCAGAAACTGCCCTGATGCCATATTCATCATCAGGAGGTTATTTTTGCTGTAGCGCTCCATCACTTTATAATCCGTTCCATTGAAGTTATGCAGGACTTCCCCCTGCTTAAACTCATGTTCTTCCTGTTCATAATGGAACATACAGCCCTTCATTCCACCGTTTACATCAAGGTTATATTCCTCCAATGCCCTCATGCACTCCTGGCTGCTTTCTTCCCTGTCAAACTGGAACTCCTTATCGTCATTGTAACTTCCGCAGAGAAAACACTGCAGTTCATCACTGCCGCTGCAGAACTTCGCATAAAAGCTTTTGTTTGCGGTAATATAATGCTCCGCCCAGCCTTCTCCTGGTGCTGATAACTTTGTGTCAAACAGCTCCTTTAACGTCTGTGCCGACTCCTCCCTTGATAAAGCAGGCACAAAAAGGTACTCCTCCTTATATTCTTTCAGTGTCATCAGCATATTTTTTTCGCTGCCCTTGATATTCGCTATCACAAGAACCATATCCTGTATTCTCATTTACCTCTCCTTTCCCAAAACGTCGGACCTGCTAATACGGCCTGGCATAAAATACAACTTTATTTGTTCGTAACGGATCAAGCGCAACGCCCCTGGACGGACTGGCTGCATGGACCATCTTCCCATCCCCCACATAAATCGCCACATGGGAGATATTACGAAACTCCCCATTCTCCTCATAGGAATAAAATATCAAGTCCCCCGGCTCCAGCTCCTTTTTATTGATTATCATGGCATTGACATAACAATATTTCCCCTGCTCTGCCGCTGTCGCCGGAAGGTCGATGCCGGCCTCCTTATATAATCTCTGCACAAGGGAGCTGCAGTCGTAATACCCCTCCTGGTACCGCTTGTCCTGGCTGTACTGGCAGCCTATCTTTGTCACGGCAAGTTCAGCGACCGTCTGTCCCCCTGCGCCTGCCGGAAAGCTGTCCTGCATTTCATCATCCATCATGGATTCCAGCCAGCCCTTTTGTTCCTCCGTTAATTTACCCAATGCAAGGTAATCTTCATAAGCCAGGTTGTGTACCAGCGTGCCGGACACCGTAACTTCCACGGTATTCTCGTTCCCCTCTGCCAGAAACGCCTCCACTTTCCGCCTTCCCCATGCCAAAGCCGCTGCATGGCTGTCAAAATAAATGTCAAAATCTGTGCCATCCCGGGCAAAGTTCCCTGTATCTTCCACCTTGTAAGTCTTTCCATTCATTACAATTTCTGTCCCCATCGGCACTTTGGGGCTGTGTGCATCCACCGCCAGCGTATGGCCTGCCTTTGGCACAGTGCCGGAGGCGGTATGCCCGCCTGCCCATTTCCCACAGCAGAGGGAACAGTTGCAGTAGCCCGTCGTCACCACCTGCCCCAATGACGCACCTGCCGGAATCTGCGTTTTGCTGCTGGAACTGTCACAGTAATTCATCTCGTCAAAAACTTCTTTCAGATGTTTCTTCCCCTCGTCATCCATGACATAAGCCGCCTGCCCGGTTCCGTACTTTACCATATATACCATGAGGGTATCGTTAAAATTCGATATGGGAACGCCATCCTCACTGTTCCGGTAAGTGATAACATAGCCCTGCTCCTCCAGTGAGGCAACCTGGCTGTTAAAATCCCGGTAATACTCGCTTAACACGGTCCGGGGATTGTCATACCCGGTGTCCGGCAGCGGAAAAAAGATAGCAATCGGTGAATTATAAATTGCCGCCAGTATGGCAGCCACAATAATTCCCACAACGGCAGCCACAAAAGACACGGCAAGAAGTAATGGTGTAAGTGCCGCCGCTGCCTGTTTTGCAAGCAGCAGGACAGCTGCCTTTGCCGCTGACTTTGTACAAGTTATCAAATCTTTCTGCTCCTGCCTCTCTGTCCGGAAGGCATCCAGAAATGTGTCAATCATACGTCCTTTGACAGCGCCATTGACCGAAGAACCTTTCCCAGTTTTCTTCTTTGCACTGTCTTTTTTTCCACTGTGCTTTCTCCCATTTCTGTCTTTTCCTTTACTGCCCCTTTCTCTGGCATGGTTGGAAAGCCCTGCCTCACTTCTGTCCGTGCGGACACGTTTTTTCTCCTCTTTCTTCTCATTTTTAGTTTTTTTTCTGCGGTACAGCTTTCCCGCCCCGGAAGTGATACCCATTGCCGGGGCTGCTGCTGTCGCCGCCAAATCAAGGCTTTCCTTTATCTCCTCGCCGCCTTCAACCTGTCCTGCCCCTGCCCTTGCCCCTGCTGCCGCCATAATTTTCAAACTCTGGTTACGGACTTTGACCGACCTCCCGGACTCCGTATATTTATCCCTAATGCCAATATGCGGCTTTCTTCCTTTTACGGCGGCAGAAGTGCTTTCCGCCTTTTTTCTGGTTACTGCCTTTTTACCTGTTTGCAGGTGCAGACGGGGCTTTCGCTTTGTGTGGATAACCATCAGTTTGTCATCCACTTTCCTGATTTTCAATCTTACCCAACCTCCTTTCCCCAACAGGGATATGCAGAAAGAACGCTATTTCTAGCGTCCTCTCCTGTCAAAACATCCTATTTTCTGTCTGCCATTTTCTCCAGCAAAACCTAACCATATATCATCCAGTCATTACCCGCTTTTTCCGTCTTCTGCGGCCCTGAAAAAAACTGCCCGCTTTCTGTCCTGCGGTGCTTTGGCTCATATATTTTCATTGGCGCATTATCCTCCCCAGATACATCCCTGTTGTCCGGCTGAAAGATATTTCCTGCCATTCCGATTTCCTCTGCTGCTAGTTGCAGCATATCCCATTCCAGCATAAAACCTCCTACCGGTTCTGTTTCCTGCTCTGGCATAAAGCCATCCATCGGCTCTGTTTCCGATTCCGGCATAGACAAAAAACCGGTGTTCCCATTATCCTGCAATGCCCCCTCCGCTATCTTCTCATGGAGGTTCGTGTTATACAGACGGTACAAATCCGTCTCCTTACTTATCCTGTTGTCAAAAGGAATGACAACACTGCCACACTTTAACAGTCCCGTTCCGCTTGATGAATTGCTGACAAAACGCAGCTGCGCATCCGACACGCCTATGGTCTCCGCCAGCTTTGCACTGTCCACATTGGACTGCTTTAACAGCACCACAAACTCACTGTTGGATAACAAAGTAGTGGCGATATAATTCTGTAACAAATCTGACACGTTCTGGCTGATTCCGGTACAGAGGCCGCCCTGCTTTCTGACCTTTTTCCACAACTGCTGTAAATACTTTGCACTGTACTCACTGCCAAGCAGCACATGGCATTCGTCAATATACAGCCACGTTGCCCTGCCCCGCTTTGCGTTGTCCAAAATCCTCTGCTGAATCGCCTCCATCATCACAAGCATTGCCACCGGCGCAAGCTGGCTCCCCAAATCCTGTATGCCGTACACCGTAAAACGGCTGTCCACATCCACGTTCGTGTGGTGGTTGAAGATGTTAAGGGAACCCTCCACGAATAATTCAAGGGAAAGTGCCAGCTCCTGCGCCTCCATTTCTTCCTGTGCCTTGAGAATCCGATAAAAATCTGACATGACCGGAACCCTCTGCTGTTTCCATGCCGCCATATAAAGGCTGCGGACACAGCGGTCAATGATGGAATGGTGTTTCTGGTTCAGGACGTTGCCTAACAGCTGGTCGCAGAGGGAAAGCATAAATTCCGACTTGTCAGCAATGGCCTCCCGCAGCCCTTTCTCATTGGTGTGTGCCATATCTGTCTCCAGCGGGTTGACAAAGTTTTTCGTATATGCTGACAGGTTCACAACCGCACCGCCGTAAGTCGCCGCAATGTCAAAATATTCATTCATCGGATCTATGACTATCACGTCATCATCCGTATTTAAGAACACGCTGCCCATCTCCTGCTTTGCAAAAAAGGACTTGCCGGAGCCCGGCACGCCGAAAATGAACCCATTGCCATTTATCAGCGTCTTCCGGTTCCCCACGTTGATGTTTTTGCTAATCTGGTTAATGCCGTAATAGTTGCCCCCGGCATCGTTTAATTCCTGCACATTGAAAGGCAACAATGCCGCAAGGGACTGCGTCAGCATGGTGCGCATGGTCTCCACCTGCCTTACCCCGATAGGAAGTGCAGTATTTAACGCCTCCCTCTGTTTCAGGTAGTGGGTGTCGATGATAACCGAATGGCGTTTCCCAATGGTCTCCACCGTCTCCGTCACGCTCTCCAGTTCCTCCCTGCTCTCTGCCACAAGAATAATGCTGACCGCCGCATAAAATAAACACTGGTCGTTTTCCCTCACGTCATCCATGATTTCCTCAATGTCTTTTTTCTCCATGCGCTTTGCATAGGAAATTTCCGAGGAAAAGTCATTGTTTTTGTTCCTTACCCGCTGCTGCCTGATAATGTCGCTCTCAATGCCGAGATATTTTTTCTGCAGTATCTTTGTCGTCAAATCTTTCGGCACCGGCACAACGTCAATGCTCACAATGGAATGGACAGGCAGTGACGTAATTTCATTAAGGAAACGGTCGGATAAGCTGCTGGGATATTTTTTAATGAACAGCGCCCTTACAAACTTACCCTCGTCTTCGATATGCTCCGGGAAGTATTTCAGCATCCCATTGCACAAATCATTGCGGAAATCCAAGCCAACCTTTTTTGCCCGCCGGATGTCAAAGTCAAAACCGTCCTCCCTGCCGAGGTGGTAAAAATCATGCAGCACCTTTAACCTCTCATTTCCAGAAAGCGGCTCTATCTCTGCCCCAAGTTCCCCAAAAGCCTTGTGCAGTACAGCCTCCAGCGTGGCAAACTGCGCCTTTGCCTCCTCAAAATTCTTCCTCTCAACCGTAAGCGTCAGATACCGTTCCTGCTCTATCCCCTGCCTGCCCTCACGGATTTTGCCCTCTATGATGTCATTGTAGATTTTACGGAACCGGTCAAACCCGTCCTGGCGGTATGGCAGCAGCACCATCTCCCGCAAATTGGCCATGTCCTTATTCCTGTTGTTTATGGTAACCTTAAAATTACAGTCCAGTGAGTTGAGGAATTTGCAGTACCTCTCAAAAATGCTTTCCTGCTCCCCCTCATTGGCAGTCGTGTAATTAATGTCCATAAAACGGTAACTCTTTGAATAACGGTTTTTTGCAACCTCAAAAATGCCGTTCTCAGCCACCGACAGTATCTCTATTGTCTCCTGTATGGATTTCGGCGTCTTATAAAGGGGCACATCTGCCTTTTTAAGCTCTTTGAATCCATCTGAAAAAATTCCCATGTCTGCCTCCATTCCCGTGCAATAGGGAAAGCGGCAAACTCCCTGCCGGCTCCCCATCTGCACTGTTTTCCTTTCTACTGTTTCTTCTCCGGACAGAAAGACCTGCACCTGCCCATCTCAATATCCGCAATACACTTCAGTATCGGATAGGCCTGCTGCGGCACCACCGCATTCCCAAGCGAAAACATACGGCTGCCCCACAGCGGGTAAGGTCTCGTAATGCGGCTTACACCCTCCGGCTCTTTTTCCCACATCCTATGTCCGTCCATCCAACCGGGAAGCCCATCAGCCATTCCACCCACTCTGGGTTGAGTTTGTGCTGTTTCATGGAAAGTTCCGTGACTTCCGTAAAAAGCTCCCTCTGCTCCTCCGTCTCCGGTTCGTGGAACCCGGTCCCCGTCTGCTCCATTACCTCCGGGGTACAGAATACCCGCATCTGCAGGTTGGGGTTCCAGAGCGTCCCCGTCGAGTTGAGTTTCTTTAATGTTCCCGTTTTCTTCATCCTGCCAATGAGGGCAGTGGAAACATCCATCTTCCCAATGGCCGCCACCGGCGTCGGCCAGGTGTCCGGCAATGAATACCCGTTTCCTCTCATGCCACGCGCCGACGGCGAGAGCAGGTAGTACGAAAGCCCGGACTTCATAACCTGCTCCTTCCAAATCAGAAACCGTCTGTTCGAGTCCCATACCCAGGAACCCAGCAACATTTTCTCCAAGCACCCAAGCGGGGGAGAGCTCTCTGATGACTCTAAGCATTTCCGGCCAGAGGTAACGGTCATCTTCAAAGCCCCTGCGTCTCCCGGCAAAGGAAAACGGCTGGCAGGGGAATCCCCCTGAGATAAGCGTAACATTTCTTTCGTTTGTTCTCGCATAAAACTCCTCCCTGTTCAAATCCCGGATGTCCTTGAATCTAGGCACATCCCTCCATTGTTTTTCCAATATCTCATTCTGAAAATCAGCCCACTCACACTGCGCAATGGTACGGAACCCTGCCATCTCTGCCGCAAGGTCAAGGCCGCCAATGCCCGTAAACAGGCTGACATGTGTTAAATCCTGCATACCTTCCCTTTCTTTTTCCATACAAAAAAGACACCTCCCCGGCGGAAAATGCCCTGACTGCTGTCTATTCTTTTTTCCTTATCTGTACTTGTACCAGACCGCAAATGCAGCAAATAGAATGATTAATAAGACGGTTATGGCAAGCATACGGAACATCTTTTTTCGGACTTTATCAGAGTCTGCTTTATCAAAGCCACTGTCTGTTTCATTCTTTTCCATACTCTTGCCGCTGCCGGCCTTGTTCTTCTTTTTCTGCTGCCCCTGCATTTCCTCCTGCCGAAACTGCCGGACCGCATCCTCCCCCTCTGTCGATACATAGGTGTAAGTGCGGTTGACAAATGCAAAGTACAGCTTTAATTTCATCATCTCCATAAATGTCATGCCATGATAAGAATAAAAACCTGTCATGGCGATGGGAGCAACCACAGGGATTGCAATATAGGCACTGACGGTCAGCCCCACATGATGATACAAGAGCAGCACAATACCGCCACCAACGACCACAGATAAAACAGAATACACAAGCTGCCTTGCAGACAATCCCAGCACCACAGACTCTTTGTAATTGTCAATGTTTTTATTGATTTCGATTACCACCGTTATCTCCCCCTCTCTTTCTTCTCCGTTTCCTCATGCCTTGTTTCCTGTTCCCTTTCCATATCCACAAGCTCCTGCCCATCCCCGGATGTGATATTGACGTACTCGCCAATGATACAGAGTGCTTCCTCATAGCTGTGTGAGGAACAGATACGGCCTTTCATTTCCTCCGCCTGTTCCTTCATGCCATGCTCTCTGAGCGTTCCGGCGGCAATCCCCGCCAGATTGAAAATGTTGCCATTTTCCCCAATCAGGGCACAGTCCGGTTTTGCCATGGATTCTTTTTTGAAACCGCCTAAACGGTTCGGCACATAGTCAGAGAACCATGTGCCGCCAAAATTTTCATACGTCTGCAGCCGCCACACGGCAAGTTTCCCCATAGCCAGCTTTACATCTTCAAATGGATACAGAATACAGGTCAGCCCGTCATGCTCAAACACAAAAATATCCTGAAATTTTGCCCCCTCCAATAAAATTCCTTCCTCCGTGAGCATCTGGTTGATTCCATCCACCCACTCTTTCAGTTCCCCTCCGCATCCCTGCAGGATAAGTCCCTCCTTATCCTCCATGCACCGCAAATCTTCCGTTGTAACCTTCCTGATATTCAAAAAAATTTCCCCCTTTCTACAGTCCTAACGCCTTACTGGTAAGGCTCTGTGCTCCCTTGACACTTCCCACAGTCAATGCAATTGTAAATGTCATCTCGCAAAGATAAACCAAGGTTTTTGCCCAATCCGAATAATCCCCCGTAAAGGACGGCAGGCCCGCATTGATAAAGGCATTGCAGACGACAATCGCCAGCACCATTGTAACCGCCTCAAACACAACAGACAGGAAATACTTGCTGTAAGTGACGGCTGTGTGTGCCACCATCCTGTTTCCACTCATGGTCGAGTAGGCAATCGAACCAAGCGGCACAATAATCAGCAGTTTCAAAAAACGAAAATACACCGTGTAGAGCAGGAAAAAACCGCAGATTATCACAACCAGCGACAATAACGCTGCCAGTATCAGCATAATCAGGCTCTCCCCAAACCCTAAATTTTTAATGACCTCCGCCTGCTCCTCTGCAATTTTCAGTTCCGTCCGATTTCCAGCGCCAAGCAACCCTACCAGATTTCCAACTGAGGTAAAAACGACTTTCATAATTGTTACATTATTTGCCACCATATACTCTGCAATCCCCAGCCGTATCAGGATACGCAGGATAACCTCAAACCGCATTTCCTCCCGGATGTCAACGCTTTCCGAACAGAACCCTATCACGAAAAACAGCACTACAAGGGAAGAACCCACCGCCACAAAAATCGGCTCAATGCCGGCTATGACATTCCACGGCCCGCCTCCCTTAAATGCATCGGGGGACTGCCCCAGCAGGTCAAAGATAAGGGAAATCTGATTATTCCAGAACCCAAACACTGTTTCCAGCAGGGCAAGGATTTTGTCACCCAGCTTAAAAATATCCATCTCAAATCACCTCATTTCCGCTTTTCCTAAAAGCCCAGGAATGTCAGCACGGAGGAAATCCCTGCCATCATGGCACCAGCCACAATCCCTTTCAGTGCTGAGTTCATGGCGGAAGAATCCTGCTGCTGATATGCCTGTGCAAACTCCATCACATTCTTTGCAAGGATAATCACACCCACCGCCCCTATCACTGCAATCACTAACGTCTTTAAATTGTCAAGCGGCTTTGTGACGGCACTGGTGTCTCCCCCTGCCGCAAAAACCGTTGCTGTCATCTGTGACATGGCATATGCCGCCCCAGCAAAGGACGGAACCAGAACCCTTTTGCAAAAATCGGCAATCTTGTTTTGTTTTTTCTTACCTGTGTTGTTTCTCATCATTGCTATCTCCTTTTCCTTAAAAAATTTACGGAGATAAAAATGCGGACAGACTTCTTCCATCCACGGCTTTTATCTCCGCCGATGAAACAAGTCCATCCACATCTGCTACCCTATATCTTTTCGGGAATATGAATATTCCCGCTGTCAGGTGAAACCGGGTTTTCCCCGGTACGTTATGCTTTAACCACCCCTTTCCTGTTCGGAAACAAAAAAACACCAACCTAATGTAAATGGCTGATGTCATGTTTCTTATTTTCATTTGTGCCAAAATGCTATGAACAAAAAATATTACTCTGAATAAATTCTCTTTCCAAATTCATAAGCCTCCCGCAAATGGCTTGTTTTGTCAATCTGTGGTCTGCCGTTCGTGTCGCCGCATCCACCCGCAAGCAGCATTCCCCTGTCCGTAAACCCGATATAATTTACCATTGTGAACTGGTAATAGGAAACCGCCTGCTCAAAAGTCCAGAAGAAATCGTCTGCTGAAGTCATAAGCAAAGCACAGTCCTTAACCGGATACCTTTCATATCTGCCCAATGGCGGGTTGGCATCTTCCTCTGCGATACAGTAAAACCTTTCAATAAAAGCCTTTATCCGGGAGGATACCGTCCAAAAATACAATGGTGAGGCAAAGACAATACAGTCCGCCTCTTTTATTTTGGGAACAATATCGTTAAAAGCGTCTTTCTGCACATGGTTTCCCATATCGGCAGACATTACAGCCAAGACACCCTTTGACTTCATTCTTTACCAATGAAATGACTTCAACTGAATGCCCGCTTTCTTCTGCCCCTTTTACAAAATGGCTGACAAGCTGTGCCGTATTCCCTTTTGGCCTGCCGCCTCCCTGTACCACAAGAATTTTCTTCACTGCTGCCACCTCCATATTTTTAGTCCGACAGGAAAAGAAATTGTTGTACCTTTTAACCTGTTTCACCTATTTTAATAATAATGCCAGTTTCTTACCACACAGAACTCCCAATATACAGCATATCACACTTAAAGCAACATACAATCCACCCTGCATATATAATTTATCTTCAAACAACTTGTATGCCTCCAGTGAAAACGTGGAAAAAGTTGTAAACCCGCCACAAATGCCTGTCTTCCAAAACAGAATACTGTTTTGTGATACATCTTCCCCTGTACTGACGACTCCGACTACAAATCCAATTAATATTGCACCTATTATATTTGTGACAAGTGTTAGAAACGGAAATGTAGCTTTTGTGGGAATTAAACTTATCGCATATCTTCCCATTGCACCAACTGCACCGCCTAATGCAACCCATAAAAAGCCCATTCTTTTTTCCTCCTGATAGTATTGAATATATTGTAACACGCACATGCGCTAATACACAACTGCCAGTCAGAATTATTCATACCTCCTGCGTATCTCCATCATCCGCACCACCGAAGTTTCCGGGTAAAAATACGACAGTATCACATCCTTTGGCACACGGACAGCCATTGCCCGTTTTACTTCCTCTTTTTGCTCCACGCTAAATTTCCAGTGGAACATACGGTAAGAAATGGAATCTTCTTTATCCTCCTTTCCCTCATGCGGCTTTTCTGCCCAGCTTTTCAATGCCATCTCTGGTTTTTGGATATTTCCTGTCACAAGTGGTACTGCTGTCCCTGACTCCCCTATTACAAAGGATTCCAGCATTCCGGCATTTTCTCCTGACGAATCCGCCGTTTCATCTTCCATATCAAAAGCATATTCCAATTCCAGCCCCGGCTCCATTTCCCCATTTAGCCGTTCCCTCTGCTCCTGCTCGTCCAAATCAATAAACCGTTTCTCCATGTCCACCTGCCCCAGCAGCATAAAGTCCTCATAAGGGATTGTGTCGATATAAACCGGCTCCCCCTTTTCTTTCAGTCCCTCATAGTAAACAAGAGACTTCTTGTTCAAAATGGTAAAGCCCGGTTCCGCACTCTCCCCCTCTGCTGCCGGCTCATGCTCATAAGGCATTCCCTCCCCGTCTGCGGTCTGGGCAAATACCGGATGTTTGAACGGATTATATTTACTATCCAGTATCGGATCGAAACCACGGATAAAGATAAGGCATTTTTTATTGTCCATTTTCCTGACCTCGTCGGGTGTCATAATCTCCCTGCCGAGGACGTCATAATTCCTTGAGGAACTTCCCTGCCGCCCCCTTGTCTCGCCGCTTGATTTTTTGTCAATGGTCGCCTTGCCAAGCAGCTTTGAGATGTACTCATGGGTACTTTGCTCGTTGCCGCCAAGATAAACTAAACTGTCGCAATTCCCCGGAATTGTTTCCCATGTATCCTTAAACAAAGCCTTTATCTGTGCCAGGTTCTGGATGATAATCACACTGGAAATCTCCCTGCTGCGCATGGTGGATAGCAGCGAACAGTAATCATCCGGCAACGCCACATTGCTGAACTCATCCAGCATAAAAGTAACATGCACCGGCAGCCTGCCCCCGCAGTTAAAATCCGCCTGATAGTACAGTTCCTGAAATATCTGCGTGTAGAGCATTCCGATGATATAGTTATAGGACTTGTCGGAATCTGGTATCACACAGAACAATGCCGTTTTTGTCTTTCCGTCCCCGTTGACGCCAATCCCAAGCTCCGCAAGGTTTAACTCATCCCTTGACAGCATACGCAGGACCTGTTTGTTTTCCAAAGTTGCCAGACGGGAGTTGGCGCTTATAATGATGGAACGCACCGTGTCCCCGGCACCGCGCATACATTTATTATACTGTTTGACCGCTGGGTGGTTATCTTTCAACGGGCTTGTCGTCTCCAGAAACTTCATCCTTGTGTCCAGCATGGAAGGCTTGCCCTTTTCCGTAACTTCCGCCTCCGCCATCAGTTTCAGCACCGAGGCAAAATTCCTCTTTGAAGGCTTTTCTTCCAGCCACACATAATAGAAAAGAGCCTGTAAAAAGAGCCCTTCCGCCTTCTCCCAGAACGGATCGGAGGGGTTAGAGCCTTTGGGCGTAGTGTTGCTCATGATATTCGTTATCAGTTTAACTACGTCCGTTTCCTCCCGGATATAGGCAAAGGGATTGTAACAGTCCGATTTTGCCATTTCCAGAAGGTTAATGACTTTCACGTTGTAGCCGTTATTCTTTAGCATTTCCCCCTCACTGCGCAGCAGCTCCCCTTTCGGATCGGTCAAAATAAAAGATGTGTTCATCTGCATTAAATTGGGCTTTACCTCATAGAATGTCTTTCCCGCACCGGAACCACCAATAATAAGGACATTGTTATTGAGTTTTGTGTGCCTTGTGTCAAGGCTCATGCGGACATTCTGGCTCAAAATGCGGTTCCTGCCCTCATCCTTGTCTGACAGAAAACGGTTGACCTGCTTTATATCCGCCAGTTTGGATGTACCATACTCTTTCCCCGGCATGAGGTTCCTCTGGCTTGTATAGTACATCACGATTACCACCGCATACACCAGCAGCGTATGGCCAATCATGCGGAAAGTAAATTCATTATAATAATCATGCAGGGGATAGGAGCAGACGACTGTAAAACGGTCCAGAAACTCGTTAAACTCTATCCCCTCCCTCCATGCCCCTGCCAAAAGATACCCCAAAAAGGCAGAGGCAAGGGCGCCCAGCACAATCAGTATGATATTTGGTTTCTTTTTTGTTGTCTGCATGGTTATCTCCTCCTCGTCCTTTCCACGGTTTTTGCCATTTGTGGCTTTGCTGCCTTATAGCGCTGCCTTACTGCCGCCTCCACCCGGTCATAATGCCCGCTGTAAAGTTCTTCCCCTTTGATAGTACGGAGTACCCGGTTGTCTGCGGAGTATATCTTATACTCCTTATTCTTATCCAGATAGGTAAGCAACGTCTTTCCGTTATGGATTTCCATAATGTCCGCCTTATTTATCCAGATATACCCCTCGCTTGGTCCGTACATTCCCGGCACCCTTGTCTTTACGGCACGCTCATTCTCCTGTGTAATCAGCTTTTTTGTGATGGTAATGTCAAGCAGTGAAGTGTTTTTCGATGCCGCTATCTGCCTCATGCGGCTGTTTAATTCCTGATACCGACTGATTCGCCTGTCAAACGCCTCTCGTTCCATGATGACACGATAATTGCCCGCCTCATCCGCCCGGTCAAGGACACCAATTTTCGCAAGCTGCCCGATTGCCTTTTTTGCCTCGTCTGCCCCCACCTGCAGGTCTGCCTTTACCGCCTCCACGCTGACTGACTTCTTCTCCACAGCATAATGCCCGACTTTTTGTATCAGCCCATCAATGGCATTATCTGCCCGAGTAGTCTCATCCGCATGGAGTTTCCGTGGGGTTCTGCCGTTTTTTCCCTTTTTTTCATTCTCCAGATACCGCAGTAACTGGTTCAGCTTTTCCTCATTTCCGCTTTTTAAGTATTCATCCATGTTGAATACCCTGCCGTCCTGTAACTTCTGTGACATCATCCGTATCCTCGGCGCCGCCTCGGAATGGAACATTACTTCCGTCAGCCCGTCATTCCGGTCCGCATCCGGCATCTCCGAATACAGAATCCCGTATTTCTTTGCCAGTTTCCGGAACTTCTTCAAATCCTCATCCGCAAAGGAAAGCACCTGTATGTCGCCGCCCTTTGCCAGCAGCCCCTTCAGGTTTGTCTTTCCCATTTCCTTCTCATGCTCCAGCAGCCCCACAATCAAATCCAGCGCTTTCTGCATGGAATGGATGGAGGCGCTGCCCATCTTCATTGCTATCTCTATCCCGTCATAGGTGACACGGATAATCTGTACTGCATCTGCTATCTCTGACATTTTTTACCTCCAAACTCTATGAAATCCTTTTATTATTGGTATGCTTTCTCTGCAACCACAATCTCGACTGCCTGCGCCATCTCCTCCGCACTGAAACCGCTGTCAATCAGGTCATTCACTTCCTGTTCCGTAAGCCCTGCCTGTACCGCCATCCTAACCTGTTCCATCTGTGCCGGGTTCAGTCCTTTTCCTGTAAGCTGCCTTATCAGCCCGGAATCCTGCCTGCCCCTGCCGAAAATCTTTTCCGCAAAGGCTTTCAGGCCGTCCGGTTTTCTGCGTGCCATCCTCTCCACCGGGACAAAATGTCTTTCCCCGTTCCTGCCCCTTATGGCAGCAAGAATATCATGCCCGGTAAAATTCTCGGAGTTAATATCCTGGGACTCTGCTCCCTGCCGATTTGCTGCCGCTTTCTTCACACCGGATGCCTCCTGCTGCCCTGCTGCCTGCTGTTCCCCTGCGGCTTGCTGTGCTGCCGCCCTTTGTGGACCTGCCGTCTTTTCCAAAGCCTTGTTTTCCATTTCTTTTAACCGCTGTTCCATCCCATCTTTTTCTTTTTGGACTTCCTCAAGGTCTGCAATTAACTGTCCTTTTTCTTTCATAAGTGTCTGGCTCTGCTGATAAAGACGGTCCCGTTCCTCTAAAATGGAACGCTTTTCGCTGTCATAGCCGGTTCTCTCCTGTTCCAGTTCCTTTACCTGCTTTTCCAGACTTTCAGCTTTTATGCGTAATTTTGCATTCTCTGATGCCTGCCTGTTATTGGTTTCCTGCTGCTCCTCCAATTCTTTTTCCCGCTGTCTGAGTGCCTCCGTCATGGCAGCAATCTTCCCCTGTGAAATTTCTGTTACCGGGCTCTCCCTTCCCTGTGCGGCATCTGTCTCCCGGTTCGCCTGACATACCAGTTTCAATGCCTGCTCCATGTCATAGGCGGTCAGGTTCTTTGCACCCACATCCTTTAACTGTGCCACAGACACGCCTTTCTCATAATAATTTGCCAGCAGCTGCATCTGGTAGGGATTGAGTCCTCCCTCAGCCAGCAGTTGCAGTAAATCCCCGTCACTATTTGCCCGCATGATGGAAGAAAACTTCCTGCTACGGTCCATCTGCCATCCTGACTCCGCATACAATGCAACAAGTTCCTTTGGATAGCCAAGCTCCAAATCCTCTTTTGCAAGTTTCAGCACGTCATCCCTGCATCCCCTGTCCTTAAATTCCACAATAACGGATGCTACCTGTGCATTCTCCGGTCTCCTTGTTTCCATATCCTGCCTCACTTTCTGCATAAAAATAACAGCCTGTTTTTCTATTCCACCCCCGGCTGTACCTGATTATTTCCTATCCTGTTTTTCCCGCTTTCTCTCCTTCTCTGCCTGTTCCCTGTCCTGTCTCTCCCTTGCCCGTTCAAGGTTTTCCGTAAATTCCTGTATCATATCCCCTGACATTTTTAATCTTCTGTTGATTTCTCTCTGTCTCTGGTAAACTCCACTGCCCTTATCCTTATATTTTTTGCGGAGATTTTCTGTTTCTTCGAGTGAATACCCCTCACTCTGTAACTGTCCCTCCAACGCCTGATACCGGAAATGCTCCTTTTCAAAAAAATCATCCCCTGCCTGCCAGCTCCTTTCTGCCGGGGCTAATTCCTCCATCTTATCCGCAACAGCAAACAGCGGTTCCATCTGCTTTTTTTCACGGTACAGTTCCCGCCTCTCCTTTCCGCATTCCGCCGCTTTTTCTTTCAGGTTATCCCTTACTGCGATAAGCTCCGTAAGGGAATGGATTCCATTTTTAACAAGAAACAGGTATTTCTCATGGACTTCCTGCATCTTTCGTATTTCCTCCCGGTACTGCCATGCCTTGCTGTAGGGCAGCCGTTCCAGATGGCGTAGGCGGCATATTTTCACATAATAGGTTTTTTGTATACCGGTTAGCCTTGTCCTGCATAAGAACTCATCCTCCGGCGGTACTATGGTGTGGGGATTTTGTTCACGGTTTCTTTTTGCATAAGTTTCCAGACTTTCCAGCCGGATTCTCTCCCGTATCCTTTCCTCCGTATAATCCTCCCCCAGAGATTTGCACCGGCAGAACCGCTGCATCCCCTTAGGCTTTACCGCCAAGTATTTATTCTGCTTGATGTCATACTCCTTTTCCACCATAAGGTCCAGAAACTCCTCAAAGGATTCCGCCTGCATGATGCAGGCATCCACATCCCTCTGTATCATGTCCCGCCAGATAAATTTCCCATCCCGAAACTCATTCCAGTCTTTGTAGTGCTCATTGCGTTTCCTGCCGTGTTCCTCTATCTCTATGGTGGAAAGCCCATATTCCTCACAGAGCCGGTTCGTGATGGGCTGTATCTTTTTCGCCCAGTCTCCTTTTTCATACCGGTACTTCCTGCCGTCCCAATAATTCACGCTATTGAATATGATATGCCCATGGACATGGGCAGTGTTGTCATGGACAGCAAGGACAGCCTCATACTCCTGCCCCAGATATTCCTCCGTAAACTTCCGTATAATCTCAAAAGCAGTGTCCGGTGTAACCTCCCCCGCCTCAAAGGAAATGATGAGGTGGTAGCCCTGCCTCTTATCCGTCTTTCCATACTTTCGTTTCGTCGCCGCCATCTGTTCATAGGCTTTCCCCGGCTGGCAGTTAATCCCCGTCACCAATCTGCCCCGCTGCGTCTTTTCCATGTCAAGGATATAAGAAACTGCCTGCTCCAGATGTTTCCCCGCAAACTTCACGCCACTGTCATTTATAGTCAGAATCTTAGTGATAGCCAAGAGCAGCCACCACCCTTTCCATCCCCTCATTCAGTTTCCGCATATAGGCAACCAGACGGATTTTATCCGACTCCCGATACAGGCCGGAATTGTTGTTATGGACAATTTCATTGATGTTGACGCCGATCCGGTTCACTTCATTGATAAGGGCTTTTAAACCCTGCCTTACTTCCGGATAGTCGTTCGGCTCCTGCGTTATCAGCAGACGGAAGTAATCCGATTCCTTCATTCCCGCCTCTTTCGCCTTCTCCGAGAAAATCCCGGCATCATGAGCGGTCAGGCGAAAATGCTTTACAACCTCCTTTGCCATCTACCTCAACCTTTCCTGCTGCCCGGCCAGCCGTCCGACTTCTTCTTTTCTCCCTTCTGTCCTTTCCAATTGCCCGGTCCTGCCTTTCCTATATGCCTCCAATTTCTCCTGTATGCCCTCCGGCACATTTCCGAATGTGGCAATAATTGCCTGCAATGCACATTCCACTGCAATCTGCTCATACTTTGTCTGCTGGTACAGACCATCAAGCACTTTCTCCTGTTGTTTCAGAATATCAAGCGCGTCGCTAAACCGGTTATAGTCCTCCTGACTGTCAGGATTTTTCATGCCTTCCTCCATCTCATCCATCAGCTCCAGATTCCACTCACAGACATCGTGAATGGCATCATCTATGGAATACGGCTGATATTCCGGGGAATCCTCTCCCATATCTTTTACCACCAGTTCCTGATTATGGACAGCCAGTGCCATGTTATACCCTTTCAGATAGTCCAAAATGATTTCCGCCTCACCCTGTTCCATGATAACCTCTGATTCTGCCAGATAAAGCCACATAACCAGCTCACCGGGCGTATTTACTTCCAGTGCCTCCATTCCCATGCTCCTTTGCACCTCCTGTTTTCATTTTCTTACCTGTCTGTTTTTATCTGCTGCAAATCCTCTCCTGCCCTGAAAACTTTGGCACGCTTGCGCTCCCAAAGTTTTCGCCAGATACGCATTTTGTGTCACAAAATGCAAGCCTGCCAATGGCCCGGCTTTCTGGTTAGGGACACACTCCCTAAAACCCTGATAATATACGGATAAACATCATAAAATAAAAAATCTACACCATTTCTACATCATTATTTTATTTTCTACACCATTCCTACATCATTTTTCCGCTTTCCTACACCATTCCTACACCATCAAAAAAAGGCTTTCCAAAAAGCCTACACCATTCCTACACCGTTTTTTGCATTTTCTACATCATTCCTACACCAAAAATCCCGGAACCTACACCTTTTCTACATCACCCTGGCATTTTCCCTGGTTTCCTGCTGCCTCTGTGCTCTTTTCATCTCCACATTCCACTGGTTGAAGTCTTTATATGGCTCCGGGGGAAGGAAAACATTTGTCTGGTATCCCTTTTTCATATACTTCTGTTGCAAAGCTGCCGCTGCTTTCCTACCCGGCCCGTCATTATCCAGACAAAACTGCATTTCTTCTACCTCCGGGTGTTCCGCAAGGAATGTTTCCAGAGGGGCATCCGCCAGCATCCCAAGAGCCAGCATGCTTGCCTTGTCCGCCGGAAACATGGTGATATAGCTCATCAGGTCGATTGCCGCCTCAAACACGATTACCTTTCTGCTTTTCCCATAATACAGATGGAAACCGTACCGTTTGTCATTCCCTGCCACGTCACACTTAAAGCCCTTTCCATTCCTGTCAAAGACGCCCCGCATACTGGCAAATTTTGGCACACCGTCCCTGTCTGTCCCGACAAAGACAATGTTGTGGTAATTCTTCGCCTCATACAAAATCCCCTTTTTCACAAAGAAATCAATTACCGGGCGGGCAATCCCGCGTTCATTCACCAGATAACGGTACAGATAGGCATTGCTCCCGGCAGGCTCTGGCAGTGCAAACGGTTTTTTCTTTTCCTCTTTCTTCCGGTATGGAATGATATTATGAATCTCCCTGACGTTTTCCTCCCTGTGGTATCCTGCAAAATCCAGCAGCCAGAACACCGCCTCTTTCACATCCAGCCCCGCAAACACACGCAGGAAATCAATCTGGCTGCCGCCGTTCTCCCCCTTGTCTTGCCTCCTTGAAAACCTGCACCAATGGCTCCTGTCATAAATACGGATGGAATCCATTTCTTTCAGCGTATGGTACTGCCCAACCCGTTTTACGGTATAGCCCAGATGCTCCGCCACCCTGCACAAATCAACCTGCTTGGCAAGTGCCAGTTCCTCCGCTGTGAACCTCATCTTCTTCCCCCTCTCTCCGCCACCTCTGCCGGGCTGTCCCATTCCAGCCGCCGGTAATCAGTCTGGTATTCCCTCTGCGGATTTTTTACCAGCCCTTTTTCCTTAAAACTAAAAAACCGGCTGTTGTCCCCGCCGACAATCACATGGTCCAGCAGTCCAATCCCCACCAGTCCGCATATCTGCTGCATACGGTCCGTCAGTTTCACGTCATCCCCTGATGGGAGAAGGTTTCCGGAAGGATGGTTGTGGCAGATAATCATCCCTGCGGCATTCGACAGGATGCCGGTTTTCAACAGTTCTCTCGGATGAGCCACTGAATAATCCAAAGCGCCGACACTTGCAAAATGGCAATTAATCGGTGTCCGGTCTGCCCTCAGGTTGATGACACACACCACCTCCCGGTCCATATCACACAATTCCTGCCCCACTAACCTTACTGCATCCTCCGGGGTTCTGATTTCTGTTTCTGACAAGATAGGGAAATCCCGGACTAACCGGACAGATACGACTTCCAGTGTAAAATCATTCTCTTGCCACATCCCTTTCCTCCTCCCCGAAAGTTACCCGGACAACCACATTGTCCGGCATGGTTTCCAACAACGCCGCCAGCTCCTTGTCTGAAATATCCCTTGTCTGATTTTCCATATGCAGCCCCTATCTTGTCTTTTTTTCTTCCTGAATCAATGGCAAGTCCATTTGTTTCCCATCCAGCCTCTTTTCCGGTGACTCCACTGCAAGGGTTACCTTCCTTGCATTCCTGTCATAGTGGTAGACGCTGTTTGACAAACGTTCCTCCAGTTCCACTTCCCCCATGTTTACATTGTGTACCATTTCTGCCAGATAAGCCGGATTTCCCTCTGCCATTTCTGCCGGAACTGCAATCACTTCATGGATGGATGACGGCAGGATAAAAAGGTCATCCCCCACTTTTTCTGCCAGTTCATGAAGGTTCTCCTCATACAGCATGGAAACCGCGCCATTGTATCTGTTTTCATTGGTGATAATCCACATGTTCTCTCCGGGACTTTTTTCCTGTTCAAACATGCTTTTCATTTCCGGCGGCAGCTGCATCAGTTCAAGCATTAAATCCTGTATCGTTATGATGCTGACCGGGCTGATTTTTCTGGTGTTTTGAGATGCGCACCGGAACAGTTCTTCCTCCGTTACGCCTGCCATTTTTGCCACGCTGTCTGTAACAATAACGCTGCCTGCTGCATCCGGGATACCCCCAATCACCCAACGGTAGATAACCGATAAGTCGTGGAACGCCCTGTTTGGCGCATCCGCCAGCAATTCCCGGTTCTGTTCCGTATTTACAAGGCACATCACTACGTTGTCCTTAAAATGTTCCATGCTAAAGTCCGTCTTAAATTCTTTCACTCTGTCCTGCATCTCTGCATACTTCCCTGCCGACTGCCGGAGCACGGCCTCCAAATCATTGCAGGACTGGTAATGCCTGTACATATCATCCACATATATGGTCGGGAATATCTGGGTATCACCGCTTTTATATATTGACAGGCCGTCCCGCGTACGGTTTACTTTCTGTGCCGGGGATATATTAATCTCTGCATCCCTGTATTCCGATGGCAGATAACTTAAAAACTTCTCTCTCACAACCGCTTTAAACACTTCATAATCCATCATAATACAACCTCCTAACAAAACAGGAGAGAAACCAAAACGGTCTCTCTCCATACTCTTATACTGTCATTATCCATCTGTTACGCTTTTTTCTTTCTGCGTTTCCCGCCATAAAATACACCGCCGGCGATACACACGCCTCCTGCTGCACAAAATATCCACGGACGGTAATTCCCGCCTGTCTGCGGCAGTCTTGGCTTGTTTGGTTTATTCTTTAATTTCAGCGTATAAGCCACCGTTTCTGCCGCGCTGTCATCATACTGCAGCCGTACCTCATAGGGAGTGCCGTCAAGGATATAACCGTCTATTGTTTTTGTTTCCACGATATAATATGGTATATCCGCCTTATAACTGCCGTCTTTATTGTAAGTGCAGATGTCCAACAGCCCTGTCTCTGCATAGCCGGCCCTGTCCGTTACCAGCGTTTCCAGTTTTTTCCCTTTCTTGTCCCGGAGTTCAAACATGACGCCGCCCAGCGGCTGCCCCGACTCACTGCAGGCCTTGTATATTACAATCTTTCCCTTTACCCTCTCATCACACATGGAGACTTTCTGTATTTTTCCCGTTTCTTTGACAGTAAAGGAAACTTCATTTGCAATCAGGTAGCCATATGGCGATGCTGTCTCCCGCAGGGTATACTTTCCCGCAGGGATTGCCTCCAGCCGATACGGTCTTCCATCCGTTTTCCATGAGGCATATACTTCCCCGTTGGAATCAATGACCTCCAACGTTGCTCCCAGCAATTCTTTTCCTGTCGTAATATCTGTTTTCGACACCTCCACAATCATCGGCGTGTCTTTCATTTCAAGCTGCTTTTCTGCAACCGGAATAGCCGACATCTCCTGCGCATAAGTGAAATCGACATCATATGCCTTTTCATCCAGCAGGTAGCCCGCCGGGGACTCCACTTCTTTTACATAGTACAGCCCAAGCGGCAAATCCGCCCCAAATACTGCTTTGCCATTTTCATCCGTAACGGCAGTATCCACAAGGTCATCTGCTTTTATAAGCACTTCCCCCATTACGCTTACAATGTCCTCTTTCGCATAAATGCCGTAAATGGCGCCGGCTACCGGATAAGCTGTCACGCTGTCCGTCTTAATCAGTGACAGCACCGGTTTTACCCTCGCATTGACAAACCCTGTCTCCCCATAGACGATTTCCGTATGCCCGTCAGCATAGGAAAGGGTAACCTCCTTTGGCTCCTCACAGATAGCAAAGCCCTCTGGCGGCTGCACCTCTGCCACCTGATATTTTCCGAGGGGAAGGTTGTCAATGACGGCCTCCCCTTTTTCATCCGTAGTAAGCGCTGCGACAACCGCCCCTTTGCTCGCGGGCACTCCACCAATCACTTCCAGTATGCGGTTCCCATTTTCATCCGTCTGGTGGTCCGGGGTATAAATATCCTCTGCCGCAATGACATGGAACACTGCCCCGGCAAGCGGCTTTTCCTCATAAATGAAGTCTACGCCCCTGTTTTCGCCTGTCACTGTGCAGAGTATACGGTCAATAATGGTGTCGTATACAATGGAAGTCAATTTCTCCCCTGATTTTCCAATGGAAATGCTGCCCTTGACGGGATTGTTTTCAATGACTATCTCAATGACCGGATCGCCGTCTATATCTTCCGAGACTTTTAAAGCCCCATCCGCAGTAACTTCCAAAGGGAAAACTTCCTCCGTAATGACATATCCCTCCGGCGCTGTAATTTCCTCTACCACATAATTCCCATGTTCCAACTGCAAAGGCGTGGTTACGGTTCCCGTCTCATCCGTGGCAAACTCGCTGATTTTCTTATCCCCTACTTTCTGTTCCAGATACTCCCCCGTGTCTGCATTCTTAATCTTAAAGGTCGCATCGGAAAGCAGCACTGTATTCCCATTTTCCGCATCTTTTTTCACTATCCGGATGTAGGCTTTAAATGGCGCGTCATTGAATACCCGCCACTGCTGCGGCTCCCTTGAATCCTCCGTAACCGTCACAGTAAAATCTTTTGTTTTATACAAATCTTTTGGCACTTTCGTCTCCTTTACCAGATAGGTTCCGTAAGGCAGCTCTTTTGAGAGCGCATAGCCTTTTTCATCCGTCACAAGCACATCATGGGTTTCTGCATTATCCCATCCGTTTTTGTCAATATCCGACTGTAATTTTACGGTAAATTCCGCGCCTTTCACATAATCCGTCTCTGTGCCTGCGCCATCGGTGGAAACTTTGATAATCTCAAATGCCTGTTTCTTTACTGTCTCAATCACGGTTGTATTGAGGGAAATATCCTGATGGACATTTTGCGCCTCGCGGAAATTTACCGGATAAATAGTGTCATCAAGCAGATACCCCTCGCTTGGCCGGACCTCACGGATATAATAATTGCCATAGTACAGGTTCCCAAAGTTAAAATCTGCCTGTTCCCCTGTCTTTACCGTGGCAAGCAGCGCCCCTTTCTCTGCCGGCACGCCTGTTGACACAAAATCTGTCCCCAGCGTGCTTGTGATATTGTCATCTCCCGTATAGGTTACTGTCCCCCTCCCATCCGGGTAGGCAATGTTTTCCGCCGCATACAGCCCATAGGTAGCCCCGGACAGCCTGGCATCCCCCTGCGGCTCTGCCCCGGTCTCCTTGTCTTCTTTTTTCGCTACCACATCACAGCGGATCGGCGTATTCTCCGCCTTGAAGTCAGACATCTCGCCGTAACCCGGCGCCACTTCCCACACCTTTCCGTCATCGCGGTAGCCGTCAGGGACAACGACCTCTTTCACATAATATTTATCCTGCGTTTTCACAAATTTTTCAGATGCCGCCATGCCTAAATCCTCATCGTAATAGAACACCGGCACTTCTGTCCTGCCGTCCCCATTTACGGAAACCCGTTTTTTGCATCCGGCATCGGCAAATACGGCAAACCCTGCCCCTTTTACGATATTTTTTGACTCCGAATCTGTCTTTGACACTATGACGCCCACTGTATCAGGATATTCCACAACCGGCATTGTCTTTCCTTTCTGGGTTATCTTCCCATCACTGTCATAAAGGGTAAAATACTCCAGCCCCACCGGATAAACCGTTTTATCCTTCAGGTATCCCCGTGCAGCCCTGACTTCCTTCAGGTAATAGGTACTCTGTGTCAACGTCTCTTTCCCCGACAGCGCCTGCCCATCTGCATTTGTCTTGCCAAGTTTGCATAGCAGGTCCGTACACTCCGCATCTTCATACAGGTAATAAGCTGCCCCCGGTACCGGCCTGCCGTTGTACGCGTTTGTCTTACGGAGTTCAAACCGGCCCTCCTTAAATTTGGAAACCACTTTGACACTGGCTGTCACGGTTCCCGGCTCAAATTCTTCCAGAAAAGTAATCTTCTGCTGTGACACAACCGTAGGCGTCCATTTCCGCCCGCCCATTTCCTTAGACTTTGCGGTTGCAGTCAGCTTGACAGTGCTGTCCACCGCCACAATCTTGTCTATTGCCTCCTGATTGCAGTACAGGTAGAAATTGGAAGATGGCTTGTTCGCATCCGTCTGTGCCACACAGATGTCGTACTTTTTCAAATCGGAATCATCCTCAATCTCACTGGCATCCGTTTTCAATTCCCCTACGGTCAGGCCATCCGGCTGCCCTGTGATTTTATAGGAAACATTAGTAATCGTTCCCGTTTTCGTACGGACAAACTTCTCTTTGGAACGGTACAGCCCGTCCCCCATGTCCTGCCACTCTGTCTTTTTAGGTGAAATCGCATAAGTGATGGATTTCGTAATCCCGGTTGCCTCGTCGTACTGGTTTGCATCATAATTTTCTGCATCAGATACCAGAGCCGCTATTTTATAATAGACGCTGCTGCCGTTGTCGTAATAACCTAACCCCACTTCCCCATTCAGCACATGGATCGCTGCACCGGTAATGAAATAATCGGCGGGGGCAGAGCCCTCGGAATACTTGCCGTTGTAGCATGTCTCATTTAACATTCTCGCACCGTTTACCAAGCAGTAAGTGATTTCCGGCTTGATGCTGCTGCCCGGTCCAGATGCCCCCACTGCTCCGGCCGTGGTGTTCTTGCTCAATTCCAGACAGTAGACCAGATGGTTGTTGTATGCCCCTGATTCAGAGACATATTTAATTCCCATGCTGTGACCGCAGTATTTCGCATACCCGCTGCATGACACATTCATGCTGTCCGCAGAGCCCGCCGCCCTTAACACCGGGGCAGACGCCGCCTGAATCATCATGGTGTCCCCAGAGCCGAAAGTTTCGATTTCCCCATCTGATAAGGAAACCTCTTTCATATCCTCTCCAGGGGCAGGCACATCCTCCCCGCCGCCCCTGTCTTTCTCCGTTTCCATCTGTCCCTCTTCAACCTGCAGGCTATCCTCTACAGCCACCTCCGGCTCACGGACAGAAATCGTGCGGCAGATGAGATAAGGAGTTTTTCCGCTTATTGGTTCCACTTTATAGTAAGCACTGTAGTCTCCCGTCTTATCCCCGTCAAAAGAACCCTTTCCCATGTAGTAACTGACTTTGACAGCTTTATCATCGTAGGAAATCCCATCAAAAGACTGCTCCACATCAAACCCATAGCCTACAGCTACAATAATGTCCTCTGCCGCCACAACCTCTGCTGATTCCAAATCCGGCCTGTCTGTCTCACGGTACAGCGCCGGCTCCTGTTCTTCCTCCACGAAACCGTTTCCGCTGCCGTCCGCTGCCACTGTCTGGCTTTCCTCCACACTGCCTGCCACCGTGTCTGCATCCGGCCCGGTTGCATTGGCATAAGCTGATATGGGGATGACAGTTCCCATAACCATGACAAAAGCCATTGCCAGAGCCATAACCCTTTTCAACCTCTTTTTCTTCATATACATCCTCCATTCATGTCCTGACATTCCGTTTCCTGCGGATATTCCCTGCCGGCACAGATGCCGGGCATATCCCCGGCATTTGTGCAGAAAAAAGCACGCCTTTTCCAGAGCGTGCCTTTTCAACCCATAAAGCCGGTCCGCATACCGTGCTTTCCCTTATTCCATTGCCATCCTGCCACGGGTAAAGACTGAACCATTATCCAATCTCATAATGCCTCTGATTCCCTGCCTTTCCATAATGACCTCCTCCTAATTTTCACTCCAGCCCATTATCTTATCCATAATGTCCGGCATTCCGCTAATGTCTGCTGCCCCGTCTTCCGCCATATCTCCTGGCTCCGCCTCCCCGTCAGGAAGATGTGCCATAACCGGCTGCCCTGCCACGGCACTGCCAAGGACAATGTGGATAATCTCTTGCAGCAGCTCCGTTTTTATCTGCTCTTTCATGCCGGACAGCCGCCTTTCCAGATAGTCCGGCGTTATTTTTTCCGGCGGTCCGTTCCCATTGCCCGCCTCTAACGCATCGTAGTACATTTCCAACGCATCCATGACTACCTGATTCTTTGCCTTGCCGCCATTGAGCTTATTATCCTCAAACTTTTCCAGCAGCCTGACATGATTTCTTTTTTTCATGGAAAAACGTATGGTAAAATGACGGAACAGTTCCCCATAAGCCATTACAATCCCCCCTATCCCATCCTGCGTCTCTGCATCTGCGCCAGATATGCGTTCCCAAGCATCTCAAACCCCTTTGCATTCGCTTTCACGTCCTCAATATACCGGATATTCTTCTGCTCCAGACCGCCAAAGCGTTTCATCACCCCGGCTCCCCCGCCCACGAAGATAATCTGCGTCAAGTCCATGTTATAGCCAATCTCCCGGAGGTTGTGGTAAATCTTCTGGCAGTAACTGCGGATTTCCTTTTTGATAATCTTCTGATACTTTTCCGGCAGGCTGCCCGCGCCGTCTGCCATGACTTTCTGTATATCATACTCGTCCACCTCTGCGTTTAACTGCCTCATGCATTCCTTGTTAATCTGCTGGATGCAGGTAATAATCCCATGCGGCTGTGTCAGGCACGCCGATTCATCCGGCAGGCGGTTAATAATCGGCATGATGTCCACCGTCCATGAACCAATATCCACTACAAGCTGTTTCTCCGGGAACCTGTCTATCCGGTCAATCACCGCCGCATAGCACTGGGGATAGACGCACACATTTTCAATGGAAATATGGTATTCCTCTTTCTCAAAGGCAAATGAGACTTCCTTTGCCTTTGACAGATAAGCAATAAAATCTTTCTTCTCGTCCCCGAACCTTGTCAGCGGCAGCCCCACCGCCAGCAGCACACGCGCTGTCTTCCTGCCCCTGATTTTCAGTTCCTTTGCCACCGCTGCCAGTGTCAGCATATAGTAATTTTCATCCGTTACCTTTGTATCCTTTACTTCAAGACGCTTACTGCCAATCTTGTAATACTTCCCTCCAAATTCCAGCAAATTTTCTGTAAATGCCGGTTCTGTGCTAATCTCCTTACAGCCCGACGTAAATACCTCATGCACCGTCTTCATCCCGGACCAGCCGTGGTCAATCCCGATTACCTCAATTTTATTCTCCATTCTCTGTGTCCTCCTTTTCATGTAACCAGCTCCTTATCTATTTTTTGACTGCATCTGTTCCCGATGCCATTCCTTAACAAGTGTTTCTATCAGTTCTATTTTCTGCCTGTCCGTATAATCTTTTGGAAAATATGGGTTCAGCCTGTCAGAACGAATCCGTATCTGTTCCCTCTGGTTCGGTTTTTCTTCTTCCAACACCAGATAAATACCATCCATATCCAGATTTCTGGACTGGCTCATGCGTTTCAGCCTGTTCGCCTGTGATAATGAGGGCGTACACTGTTCTATATCCATAACGGCATGAAGTTCATACTGTTCCTCCTCATTCAGATAAGATAACTCCACCGCAACGGTGAATGCTATCCTCCCTTCATCCACCATTTCTAATATCTTAGGAATAAGGTATGTCAAACGGATATATCGTGCAATCTGATTCCTGCTCTCTCCAACCTGACGCGCAAGCATTTCATCCGTACGCATATTGATGAAATCATTCTGCAGCTCCCATTTTCCTGTCTCATCGTAATTAGCTACAACTTTTGCAACTGATAAAGTTGGGTTATCCATCAACTTTGTCCCAACTTGGGACAAAGTTAAATCTGTCCGTTTCCCCTGCTGTTTCATTGCCTCTAATTTCATCCGGTAAGCAAATGCCTTTTCACTCGGCTTGACATGCTCCCTCTGCAGGTTGCTGTCAACCATTGCGATTACCGCTTGGTTATCATCCAATTCCACAACCATGACAGGAACCTTATCCACCCCTGCCCACTTACTGGCTGCCTTTCTCCTGTGCCCTGCTATCAGCTCATATCCCTGCCCTGCCGGGTTCGGCCTTGCAAGCAGCGGTACTAAAACCCCCTCCTTTTCAATACTTTGCATCAGTTCAAATAATTCCGTATTCATTTCCACCTTAAACGGATGGTTCTTGAAGTCCACCAGTTGATTTAGGGACAAATATTCGATTTTACCATCAAAAGTGTTCTGCTTGCTTTCAACACTCTTGTCTTGAACGGTTGAAGAATCATTCTGCTTTTTCCCTGCCATTTCCATCACCACCTCTTAAAAATAACTAAAAAAGACCATCCATCCTCAAAGCAAGTTTCTGAAAAAACTTTGAAAATGAACGGTCTCCCATACTTTTTATTTAATTGAATAACACAGTTTTTGATGAATTATTAACTTTACTTCGATGTGTTCCGTGATACCATATCCAGAACCACGGAGACGTTTACACCATCGGAAATCGCCTTTTTATACGTTTTCCGGTCACTTTTTGAAAAGCTAAAAAACCTCTCAAAGTGCCTAAAATCAAGGATTTTCACGAATCCCTCCGATGTAGTAGACATACGCACTCTACATGTATTGTCTGCGCAAACATATCCACCATCTGCACCTCCCGTACCCCATACCCCCTCTCACACAAATATTTCAAATCCCGAGCCAACGTCGCCGAATCGCAACTTACATAAACCACCCGTTCCGGCTGCATTTTCACGATAGTTTCCAGGCATTTCTCATCACAGCCTTTCCGGGGCGGATCTACTACGATTACATCCGGGTGCAGCATATCCTCCGCTTCGCCATTTAAACCGCCATTTTCATAGAACTCCGGCAAAACCTCCTCTGCCTTCCCCACAAAAAACTCCACATTTTTAATTCCGTTTATCCTGGCATTGTTTCTGGCGTCCCGGATGGCAGGCTCCACCACCTCAACACCGTACACCTGTTTTGCTCTCTGTGCCAGAAACAGCGATATCGTCCCAATCCCGCAGTACAGATCCCATACGGTTTCTGTACCGGTAAGTCCTGCATACTCCAGAGCTTTTTCATATAATTTCTGTGTCTGCACGGGATTGACCTGATAAAAGGACAAGGGAGAAATCTGATATTTTACATTCCCAATGTAATCGGTAATATAGTTCTGCCCCCAGAGAGTAATAATTTCATCCCCCAGAATTACATTGGTATTTTGCTCATTCACATTCAGGGTAATGCTAGTCATTCCTGGAAAGTTCTGCAGTTTTTCTGTCAGCTTTTCGGCAAAAGGCAACTCTCTTCCATTTATCACAAGACAGACCATAACCTCTCCTGTCGCAAACCCGCACCGAATCAGCACATGCCGCACCAGCCCTGTGCCGGTGGTTTCCTGATATGAGGAAATCCCATTTTCTTCCATAAACGCAATCACAAGTTCCAGTATTTCTTCGTTAATTTTCGCTCCAAGAAAACAGTTCCGGTTTGGAATAATGGTATGGCTGCGGGCCGCATAAAACCCTGTGACAATTTTTCCATTTTTATCGGCTCCAATGGGAAACTGCGCCTTATTCCTGTAATGGTAAGGTTCCTCCATTCCGATAATCGGGCGTATCACCGGGATTTCTAACTCTCCTCCAGAAACCCCATTCCTTTTTTCCTCTTTTGATAATTCATAGCAATCTTTTTCCGAAAAAAACTCTGTACTGCCGTCTTTCCCACCTAATGGTTCATAAGAAAAATCCCTCTGCGAAGAAGCCGTACCCTGTTTCACCTCTTTTAATCGTTCATAAGAAAGATCCTCCCCCGAAGAAGCCGTACCCTGTTTCACCTCTTTTAATCGTTCATAAGAAGCATCCTCCGCCAATCGGAAACCACCAATCCGTTTCAGGTTATTCTTTACCTTATTTTCCTTAAATTCCAACTGTTTCCCATAATCCAAAGCCTGAATCTGGCAACCGCCGCATTGGCGGTAAAAGGGGCACCGAGGCTCTGTCCGAAAGGAAGAAGGCTTCAATACCTGAATCAAACGGGCATATCCGTAATTTTTCTTCATTTTCATTATTTTCACCAGCGTCAGATCTCCCAATACTGCATCTTTAACAAAAAATGTCATGCCATCTTTTTTCCCGATACCCTCTCCTTCTGTTCCCATATCTTCTATCAGAAGTTCCAGTTCCATATCTTTCTGAAAAAAGTTTTTCTTTTCCTGCCTGGAAAAACCCTGTTTCCTGTTTTTGTTCTGTTTACTTTTCATTTCCTGATTCCTCGCAATTGCTGTAAAACCGTCGGATAGAGATAATTTTTCATCAAAAATACCCATGCAGCCATTCCTGTGCATGGGCATTTTCTTTATTCCCCGCTGGTTTTTCGTATATTGGATTCAAAGAGCCGGTTATATCCCAGCCAACCGTTATTTTCCCCGGCTGAAGCAAGAGCCTCTTTCATAGTCTGCATTTTTGCATCCGTATTGTCTGCAAAACTAAGGGCCACTGCCTCCGCAAGGGCGGGCTTTTTCGGAGAGCCGTATTCCAGTTCTCCGTGATGCGCCAGAATACAATGTTTCAATTCATTGGCCAGTTTCACCGGAAATCCTGGAATAGAACGAATCCGCTCTCCCACCCATTCTTCCCCGATAATAATGTGTCCCAGCAACTGTCCGGCATCTGTATAGTCATTTTCCGGAAAAGCTGAGAGTTCCTGAAGCTTTCCGATATCATGGAACATTGCCGCTGCCAACAGCAAATCTTTATTCAACAGGGGATATGCCTGGGTATAATAATTGCACAACTTTGTCACGCTTAAGGTGTGTTCCAAAAGGCCGCCTACATATCCATGATGAACATTTTTTGCCGCACTGTGGAATTTAAAGTCTTTTTCAAATTTTTTATCCTCCAGAAAAAAGCTGCTGCATAATTTTTTCAGATAGGGATTTTTCATGCCCTGGATAAATCCCGTAAGCTCCCGATACATCTCGTCAATATTTTTCTCACTGACAGGCAGATATTCTTTCGGATCATATTCTCCTTCCCGGGCCTTGCGAACCCGTTTGATATTCAGCTGCAGCGCACCCTGAAAACTGGTGACATCTCCCACCACATCAATATAATCCAATGCTTCAAATTCATCAATTCCCTGAGAATTAGGATCCCAGATTTTGGCATCCAGCGTTCCTGTTTTATCCTGCAGAGTCAGTGACTCATAAGGTTTTCCAGCTTTTGTCAAAGCTGTCTGCTTTACTTTGCACAGATAGATGCTTCCAACGCGCTCTCCCTCTCTCAATTCCTCTATAAATTTCATAACTTTACTCCTTCTTCCTGTTTCAATATCCACTGTCTGTCCTTCTGACTTTGTCACCATGCTTATGGCCGCCGCCTCGGTTTTATATTCTTTTCTCTGTTATTTCCTGTTTTTCATTCCTGCTGTTTCAATACACTGCTGCACATTCCAAATCCGCATTCTCTTTTATATCCTGTTTTTCATTCCTGCTGTTTTGGCACTCTGCTGCACATTCCAAATCCGCATTCTCTTTTGCATCCTGTTTTCATTCCTGCTGTTTTGGCACTCTGCTGCACATTCCAAATCCGCATTCTCTTTTGCATTCTGTTTTCCGTGCCGGCTATTTCAACACGCCAACCACCACTGCACATTCCAAATCCACATACTCTTCTCCGTTCTGCCTCTTAACCGTAACCGTAACGGTATCTTCCGGATTCAGCGGATATATTTTCTGGTTATACTGCTCTACCGTGGCAACCTCTTCTCCATTAAGCTTGACAATCACGTCTGCTTCCTGGAGCCCTGCGGCCATTGCCGGAGAATCCATTTCCACAGATTTAATATAAACGCCCTTGGGAATGCTGTATTCCTTCGCAATATCATCTGTCACAGTGCTTAAGCGCAGCCCCACATAAGGAACGTCCCGGTTATTGGATAAATCCTCTATAATCTGTTTCAACTCAGAAATTGCCAGCGCCGTAATGGTATTCCGGTCGTTCTGGCTGCTGTAACTCTGCAGCACCAATCCCACAATTTCACCCTCCAGATTAATCAGCACGCCGCTTCCGTTTGCACTGCCAACAATATCCGTAGTGAAAATGGTGAAATTTTTATCTATGGTGGAAACTTCGTTTTGATATGAAGTTATGGTTCCGCATAATATAGAGTAATTCGCCCCCAGAGGGCTTCCGATGGCAAGCACAGTTGTTCCCTGCTGAATCATATAGGAATTCCCCAGAGAAGCCACCGCCAGACGGTCCATCGTTTCCTTCGGTATTTCAGCCAGGGGAACGCTGATGATGGCGATTCCTGTATTTCCGTCGTATTTTTTCAGAGAAGCAGAAACTACTGCTTCATCAATAAAGGTAATGCTGATTGCCTGGGCATCCTTGATCACCTTTTTTTCTGTCAGAATCAGCAGTTCCTGGCCGTTATTTGCAATTACGATTCCCGCTGCGCTGTTCTCATTTTCATAAGGCGTATTAAACCAGTCCTTGCCACTGGTCACGCCGGTAACTGTCACAATAGATTTATTGGCCTGCTTTCCAATTTCATACAGCTTATTCTGCAATTCCTGATAGTCTTCAATTTCCAGTTCTGCCTCCACCACAACTGGCTCAGCTTCCGGTTCTGCCGGGGCGGGGGTTGGAGTTTCTTCCGGTTCCTTTGCTCCTTCCTCCTGAGGAACATCATCTTTCGGAATACTGATGGTCGATTCTTTCTCCGGATACATCCATTCTTCCAAATAAGGTTTCAGCAGCACAAATACAAAACAAGCCACGATTCCGAAAATCACAGCACAGAGAAGGTTAAATCCCGCACGAACCAGCAGCCGCCGTTTGTTGACCGGTTTATCTTTTATTTTCTCCTTAATAAAATCAAATTCCTGCTCCTTCTTCTCCTGTTGCTTCATGGTACGCCCTCCTATAAAATACAGTTCCGTCCACGTCTTTCCCCAAAAATTACCTAACTATGACTATTATACGTTTTTCCCCGCCTTGTTGCAAGAATTTTATTTATGGGGTATAATTTACCCTGAGGAAGGACCCGGTTCTCAACCGAACTCTTTCCTTTACTCTCCTTTACCGGGAGGAGCCCTGAGGGTCTTTCCATCTATCACTGAGGAAGGACCCGGTTCTCAACCGAACTCTTTCCTTTACTCTCCTTTACCGGGAGGAGCCCTGAGGGTCTTTCCATCTATCACTGAGGAGGGACCCGGTTCTTAACCGAGCTCTTTCCTTTACCGGGAGGAGCCCTGAGGGTCTTTCCATCCATTTGAAGCTATATAAATCAAGAAAAGAAAAGGATCACATAAATGAATAAAAAAGCTCTCCACACACTAGAATACCATAAAATCATAGATATGCTCACCGAATGCGCAACCTCCGCGCATTGACAAAGATTTACCAAAAAGGTTCACTTTCCTTTTCCGGCATCCACAACATAGGCGCCTCCCTGAAGCGTCTGGAAGTGGGCGGCGCACTCAGCATCGGAGAATTTTTAAAGATTGCTTCCCTGCTGGAAGTGGCCAAACGCGCCAAAGCCTATTCCCGCAGCGAACGGGAAGATACCAAAGCCGACTCCCTGGACGATTATTTTTCCAGGCTGGAGCCTTTAAGCCCGCTGTTGGAAGAAATCCGGCGCTGTATTTTATCCGAGGATGAAATTGCAGACGACGCATCCTCTGCATTAAAAAATATCCGCCGCTCTATCAAAAACACAAATGAAAAAATCCGCAGCCAGATGAATGATCTGCTAAACAGCAACCGCACCCATTTGCAGGATGCCGTTATCACCATGCGTGGCGGCCGTTACTGCCTTCCGGTAAAAGCGGAATCCAAAGGACAGGTGCCGGGCATGATTCACGATCAGTCCTCCACCGGCTCCACCCTTTTCATTGAGCCTATGGCGATTGTAAAGTTAAACAATGATCTGAAAGAGCTTTATCTGAAGGAACAGGAAGAAATCGAAGTGATTCTGGCCAATTTAAGCAGCCTCACCGGAGAATATATCCCCTATCTGCAGGATGACTATGAGATTTTGACAGAACTGGATTTTATTTTTGCCAAGGGTTCCCTGGCCCGGAAATACAACGGAACTGCACCGATTTTTAATGAGGAACACAGAATCCGGATACGCAAAGGCCGCCACCCGCTATTGGACAGCCGCAAAGTTGTGCCCATCGACATTCACCTGGGAGAAGAATTTGACCTTTTGATTGTCACTGGCCCTAATACCGGCGGCAAGACCGTTTCCTTAAAAACCGTAGGGCTTTTCACCCTGATGGGACAGGCCGGCCTGCATATCCCTGCCAATGACCGTTCAGAGCTTTCCATATTTGAAGAAGTTTTTGCAGATATCGGAGATGAACAGAGTATTGAACAAAACCTCAGCACTTTTTCTTCTCATATGACAAATATTACTTCTATTTTGAGGCAGGTAAATGCAAATTCTCTGGCGCTTTTCGACGAATTGTGCGCCGGAACGGACCCAACAGAGGGAGCTGCACTGGCAATTTCCATCCTGTCCAGGCTCCACGATTACGGCGTCCGCACCATGGCCACCACCCATTACAGCGAATTGAAAGTATTTGCCCTTTCCACCCCAGGCGTGGAAAATGCAAGCTGTGAATTTTCAGTGGAAACTTTAAGCCCCACATACCGTCTTCTGATTGGAATCCCCGGCAAAAGCAATGCCTTTGCCATTTCCGGCAAGCTGGGCCTTCCGGCGGATATTATCGAAGGCGCCAAGAGCCGCATGACAGAACAGGATGAGAATTTTGAGGATTTGATCTCTGATTTGGAAGCCAGCCGGATTACCATAGAGAAAGAACGTCTGGAAGCAGAGCAGTACAAAAAAGAAATCGAAGAACTGAAACGGAAGCTGGAAGAGAAACGGGATCGCTTGGACAGCCAGAGGGAAAAAATTATCCGTCAGGCCAACGAAGAAGCTCATGCCATACTGCGGGACGCCAAGGAAGTGGCGGATCAAACGATCAAAAACTTCCACAAATACGGCCAGGGAAATGTTTCCGCCAAAGAAATGGAACAGGAACGCAGCAAGCTTCGGGGTAAAATGAACGACCTGGAAAAAAATATGACCATGAAGCAGAAGGAAACATCCAATCACAAAGTTCCCAAAAATCTGCGGATCGGAGATTCGGTTAAGGTTCTGAGCATGAACTTAAAAGGAACCGTCCACACACTGCCCAACGACAAGGGCGATTTGTATGTGCAGATGGGAATTCTGCGTTCCCTGGTGAACATCAAAGATCTGGTACTGTTGGAAGACACCCCAACCCTTGGCAATAAGAAGAAATCAACCGGCGCCGGCAAGCTGAAGATGTCCAAATCCGCCTCCATTTCCGCAGAAATCAACCTGATTGGAAAAACCACAGACGAGGCTGTGGCCCTGCTGGACAAATATTTAGACGACGCGTATCTTGGCGAGGGAGATTCCGGCATTACCATTGTAACCTTTAAGTAAAAATTTTTTAATGACGAAAGGAGCCCCATGGTATCAAAACAGAAAATTCTCATCGTAGATGATGATGTAAATATTGCAGAACTGATTTCCCTTTATTTAACCAAAGAATGCTATGACACCCGGATGGTACACGACGGTGAGGAAGCCCTGGCCGTCTATGAACAGTACCAGCCCAACCTGATTCTTTTGGACTTGATGCTTCCCGGCATTGACGGTTATCAGGTATGCAGGGAAATACGCGCCAAATCCAGCCTTCCAATTATTATGCTCTCCGCCAAAGGAGAGATTTTCGACAAAGTACTGGGACTGGAGCTGGGCGCAGACGATTATATTATGAAACCTTTTGATTCCAAAGAACTGGTGGCCCGAGTTAAAGCAGTGCTCCGCCGCTACCAGCCTTCCAGACCGGAAGCTTCCACCGCCAATATCAAATGTGTGGAATACCCCGACCTTGTGATCAACCAGACCAATTATTCCGTAGTTTACTGCGGCAAGCCGGTGGATATGCCTCCGAAAGAACTGGAACTGTTATACTTTCTGGCTTCATCCCCCAATCAGGTATTTACCAGGGAACAATTGCTGGATCACATCTGGGGATATGAATACATCGGAGACACCCGTACCGTAGATGTCCATGTGAAACGGCTTCGGGAAAAAATCAAAGATCACGGTTCCTGGAGCCTTGCAACCGTTTGGGGCATCGGCTATAAATTCGAGGTGAAACAGTGAAACGGACACTCTATCTGAAAATACTGGCCGGTTATGTGGCGTTTGGAATTCTTGGCTTTCTCACCATTGCCACTTTTACCTCCCGGCTGACGCTGAATTACATAAAAGAAGACACTGCTTCCAACTTATACCGGGAATCCAATCTGCTGGCCGCCAACTATGCCGCTAATTATTACCGGGGCACCATGACTTTGGAAGATGTGACCGCACACTTTCACGCAGTAGCCATCTATTTGGATGCAGATACTCAGGTTGTGAACCCGGACGGCCAGATTTTGATTAATTCCGGTTCCGACTTTTCTGCTGATACAGTGGAAAATTTTGACATAACAGCTTTCGGCAGCAGTTATTACCAGACAGGCACTTTTTTTGATACTTTTTCTGAAGATACATTATCGGTATTTTCACCCATTACGATCAATTACAAGGTCCGGGGCTATGTATTGATTCACAAACCTGTGCAGGATCTGATTTCACTGAAAGACGGTTTTATCAATATTTCCTATATGACGCTTGCCATTATTTTTCTCTGCGCCTTTGTAGTCTTAGGGCTTTTCACGGCTACGGTATACATCCCTATTCGAAAAATTACCCGGGCCGCCAGAGATTATTCGGAGGGAAACTTTGATACTCAGATCAGCATTCACACCAACGATGAAATCGGCTATCTGGCAGCCTCTTTGAATTATATGGCAACTGAGCTTTCCACCTTAGAAGAAGATCAGCGGAAATTTATTGCAAATGTTTCCCACGATTTCCGATCCCCTCTGACTTCCATCAAGGGCTATATTGAAGCCATTATGGACGGCACCATTCCTCACGAAATGCAGGATAAATACTTAAATATCATCCTGTTTGAGACAGAGCGGCTGAACAAGCTGACCCAGAGCATGCTGGAACTGAACAAATACGGCTCCAAAGGCACCATGTTAGACATCAGCAGTTTTGACATTAACAACACCATCAAGCTGGTGGTCCAATCCTTTGAAGGAACCTGCCAGGAAAAGAAAATTTCTTTCGAACTGATTCTGACAGGCCATACTTCTTTTGTCTGGGCAGACATGAGCAAAATTCAACAGGTGCTCTACAACCTCATTGACAATGCCATCAAGTTCAGCAACCCGGACTCCACCATTACCATCGAAACCACCGAGAAAAATGAAAAGGTCTTTATTTCCGTCAAAGATACGGGAATCGGAATTCCAAAGGACAGCCTGAAAAAAATCTGGGAAAGGTTCTACAAAACCGACCTGTCCCGGGGAAAAGACAAGCGGGGCACCGGCCTTGGCCTTGCCATTGTAAAGGAGATTATTTCCGCCCATAATGAAAATATCAATGTCATCAGCACAGAAGGGGTGGGCACGGAATTTATCTTTACCCTGCCCTTAAAACAAGATAAGAACGAAGCCATTGTCTGAGACGGCCGTTCCTCCAGGCAGAACTGAGCAACCCTCAACGCTCTTCCTTCGGGCAAAACTGAGCAGCCCTGGAACGCTCTTCCTTCGGGCAGAACTGGGCCGTCTTTCAGACTATGGCATGATTTACTACGCTTTCCCAACGCAGCCGCATACTTTCATTTTTTCCATTACCAGCTCCATCACCTGCTCCCGCCCTGCTTTTCCAAATACCTTAGGATCAATCAGTTTTGGCTGCTGCGCTGTAAGCAGCCTGAAGCTCAGTGGCATAATTTACTTTACAGATTCCTCTGCGGATACTTTCTGCAACTGCATCCGCCGGAACCCCGGAAGCGCCGTGAAGCACTAGCGGAACTGAGACTCTCTGCCTGATCTCTGAGAGTCTCTGCAAATCCAGCCGAGGCTCTCCCTGATAGAATCCATGAGCCGTTCCAATTGCCACTGCAAGAGAAGAAATGCCGGTCTGCTCCACAAAGAACTTCGCCTCCTCTGGATCTGTATAGGCCTCTCCCGGCCCGGCTTCCAAATCATCTTCTTTGCCTCCCACTTTTCCCAGTTCTGCTTCCACCGGCACTCCGGCGCTGTCACACAGTTCCACTACCTTTTTGGTGATCTGAATATTAGACTCCAAAAGCAGTTTCGAACCGTCTATCATAAGCGAAGTATACCCTGCCCGAACCACCTGCACTGCAAGGCTGTAATCTGAGCCGTGATCCAGATGAAGTGCAATCGGTACACTGGAATCCCTGGCCGCCGCAAACACATTTCCATAGAAATAATCTGCACCGGCATATTTTAGGGCAGAAGGAGTGGTCTGCATAATCACAGGAGCCCTAAGCCTTTCTGCCGCCTCAAGCGCCGCCTGGATCATTTCCATATTTTCCACATTAAATGCACCCACTGCGTAATGTTCTTCCTTGGCATGGACTAGCATTTCTTTTGTCGTTACCAATGACATATTCTTTCCTCCCTTTTGATCTTTCACGATTCCTGCAAGCTTTTCCAAACCTGCTATATGCTGCTGTTTTCTGATAAAATGCTATACACTGCTGTTTTCTGATAAACCTGCTGCACATTTCCATCTCTCTTTCATTCTATCCATCTGCCCTTTCCCATCCTGAGCCGCCCCAAGAAGCGCCGCTCCCTGAACCGGAGAAAACAGCGGTTCTGCCAGTCTTCCCTTCCATCCGGCAATCTTCTCCTCCAAAACAGGCAGCACAAATTCCTTTCCATGAAACAGACCGCCGGAATAAGAAACCAATGCCTTTCCCTCCGGAAAAATTTCTGCTGCAATACTTTCCGCCATCATCCCCAATTTCTCCGCCGCTTCCCGATACAGGGACTTTGCCGATTCATCCCCCTGCTTTGCCGCCGCAAGCAGCAGCTTTTGCAGGGATGCTGTCTTACTGCGCACAGGAATATACTCTGCTTCCATGGATGCAATAAAATCCATATCTTGTTTTAACTGAAATCTTTCTCTTACTATATGGTACAACGGCCCCGCAGGAATCCTTCCATCCGCCTGCTTAGAGAACAATTCCATGGTCCGCCGGCCCAGCCAGCAGCAGGAACCTTCGTCTCCGAAAAACGCAGACCAGCCGCCGCTTCTTTTGCTTTCCCCGGCCTTATTTTTGCCAAAAGCAATGCTCCCGGTTCCTGACACCAGATGGATGCCCGGTTCCATTCCAAGAGAGCCGGCCCAGCCCACTTCCACATCATTGACGCAGCAGATGGAACTTCCGGCAAACCTCTCTTCCAATGTCCCCACTATACGGACATCCATATCCAGGTTTTCTCCCAGGCCAGGCAGTCCGATTCCCGCTGCAGACAGCTCATTGAAAGAAATCCCCGCCTTTTGCAGACAGCTTTCCGTCCCTGCCATCAGGCGTTCTATCATTTTCTCTGCTCCAAGCTCCGAATAGGAACAGCCTTCTGTCTCCAATTGCGAAAGAAACGATCCATTTTCATCCACGAGAAGATATGCGGTTTTCGTACCGCCTCCATCAATTCCCAAATAATATTTCATCCTTCACCTGTCCTTTTCTATCCTTTTACGCCGCCTACCGTAAGCCCTTCTACAAAGTTTTTCTGTGCCAGGCAGAAAATCACTACAATAGGTACAATCATCATGGCAGAAGCCGCCATAATCAAATCTGTCTGTGTGCCCCGATCGCTGAAAAACGCTCCAATTCCCACAGTCAGGGTAAAAAGATTCCGTTTGCTCACCGAAATCAGAGGCCACAGATAGGAATTATAGCTTGCCATAAACAGATAGATAAACAATGCCGACATCATAGATTTCGCCATCGGCAGCGCAATGGTAAAAAACCGTTTGAAGTGGCCGCAGCCGTCCATTTCCGCCGCTTCCAGATAATCGTCAGCCAAATCCAGATAAAACTGGCGCATCAGAAATATTCCGAAAATATTGATAAAATACGGAACCGTCAGCACAAAGTAACTGTTGGTCAGCTTCATGCCTGCCATCAACTTGTACAAAGGGATCATCAAAGTATCATAAGGTATCATCATAAATGCCAGAATGCAGAGAAACACAGCATCCCTTCCCTTAAACCTGTATTTTGCAAAAACAAAGCCCAAAATGGCGCTTGTAAACGCCCCGGCTGCCGTATTAAGCGCGCTTGTCAAAAGACTGTTGGCGTAATAGCGGATAAAAGGAATACTTTCCAGCACACGGCTGAAATTGGAAAACACCCATTCATGGGGATACATCGTGGGCGGCATCTGCAAAAGCTCAGACTGTCCCTTAAAAGAAGATACCACCATCCAATAGAGCGGCAGCGCCATAAAAAATGCCCCGGCTGCCATCACTGCTACCGCCAGATAAAATCCAAACCTGTGTTTTTTCTTCATGACTGCGCCCCCTTTCTGCCGCCGGATACGGGCCTTGCCTTACGTTCCTTGGTAGGGTCATATCAATGGCAATTTTTCCCGCTTTACGCAGCAAGGGGGGCGTGAAGGGCATGGGCCTTCGCTCCTGTGGCATCAAATACTATCTTAAGCTCATCCTTATCCAATATTGCCTCCACCCCTTCTGTGGTTGTCTCAAATCCCAGCTTCCTTGCCCGGCGGATTCCCTCAGATTCCACAATGCCCACCATGTAAGACATTTCCAGACAATCGCTTCGCATTATTTTATACATTAAGTCAGAGCCTATATTTCCCGGCCCGATAATTGCTGCTTTTACTTTCTCCATAATTTCCTCCATTCCCTATACTTTCTGATTATCTCTGTACTTCATTCCCACATCTGTATTTACAGTTTCCGAACCGATATTTTTTCATAAAGCTCCTCAAATTCCTCCTTTACAAAATATCCGGTTCTCTCCTGCCTTGCGTTTGCCGCCGCCAATGCACTGGCATACCGAAGGATTTCTGAGGGTTCCCAATGGTTCTTCATGCCGATTGCAAAGCCGGCCATCATAGCGTCCCCGCAGCCTACGGTATTAACAGCCTCTATCTCTGGAACCGCCGCCTGATAGATGCCAGAAGCTGCGGCCATAACTGCCCCTTCCTGCCCCAAAGATATCACAACATAAGAAATTCCTCTTTTTCCAAGCTGTTCTGCCGCCTGCAGCAATTCTTTTTGGGAAAGCTCTTCCCTGCCTGTCAGCTGCCTGATTTCATCCTGATTGGGCTTAATCATAGAAGGAGCTGCTTTTACACATTCCCGCAATATCGATCCGCTGGTATCTAACAGCACGGGAACAGACGCCCGTTTCGCCTCCTGTATCATCCTTACATACACGTCTGCCTCCACTCCCGGGGGCAGGCTTCCGGAAAGAACTACCACATCTGCCTCTCTCAGAAGCTCCCGGTACCTGCGCACCATCTGCTCTGTTTCTGCACTGGAAATTTCCATTCCCCCTTCCAGTAATTCCGTCTGTAAACCAGTTGTTTCATCCAGAATATTCAGGCAAGTCCGGCTTTCACCTCTGGTCTGCACAAAAGCTGTCCTGATTCCATCCTTCTCTGCCAGTTCCTCCAGCAGTGCCCCCGCATGGCCGCCTGCGAATCCAAAAGCCGTTACCCTTTCCCCAGCAATTGCCGCAACTCTGGCCACATTCAAACCCTTTCCGCCTGCACTGCATTGATATTGGGAAACCCGGTTCACCTCACCCAGCCGCAGTTTCTTCATTCGATACCTTTTGTCGATTGCCGCATTCAGCGTTACTGTCAGAATCATAGTTCCTCCTTTCTCTATGTGTTCAGTAATATTGAACTATGTTCTATAATTATGGCATAATTTTTCCTGCTTTTTCGCAGGTTATGTAATCTATCATTTTCTTTGTTCAATATTATTGAACCTTGTTCGTATTTTTAATTATAATATAAAACAGAAAACTTTTCAAGAGCATTTCCCTGATTTCCATTCTGCAATTCTAACGGTTCCGCCTTTGGCTTCACTGTTACCCGCAATTTCAGTCAACGTTTCTGCGATATCCCAATTTCCTGGAAATATCTGCCGCTGCCTTTTTCAGCTTTCGGGAAGCCTCTTCAATCTGCTCCTCAGTCATTCTGACTGCAGAACTGGAAATACTGATTGCTGCCGCAGGCTTTCCCTGATAATCATAAATGGCGGAAGCCACACATTTCAGGCCAAGCTCTACTTCTTCATTATCTATTGCATAGCCTCTCTGACGAATTTCCTCTAATTCCCTGATGATGTCGTCTTTTGACGTAAGCGTATGAGGCGTTAAGGATTCCCGCTTTTGTCCCTCCAGCAAAAATTCAATTTCCCGCTGTTCCAGTTCCGCCAAAACTGCCTTTCCAATTCCGGTGCAGTACATAGGAGCCCGCTTTCCCACCTGGGAATAAACAATTCTGGTATCCGGCGCATCTACTTTGTCGATGTAAACCACTTCATAATCCTTGTACAATCCCATATGCACTGTCATTTTGAAACAGGAAGACAGTTCCCTCAAATAGGGCTTTGCAATTTCCCGGATATCCATCCGCTCCTGGACAATGCAGCCCATTTCAAATAGCTTGATACCCAAACGGTAACATTTATTTTCCGGATTCTGTTCCAGATACCCTTCCTGTACCAGGGTATTGACCAGTCCGTAAATCGTGCTCTTTCCCAGTCCCATCTGACGGGAAATGTCTGTAATTCCCAATTCCGAAATACTTCCGGTAAAGCATTCCAGAATATGAAATGCACGTTCTACAGACTGAATGGTAATTCCCTGACCCATAAATTTCCACCTTTTCTTCTTTCGTCTTACCCAATCGCTATATCTATTGCCGGAATATCCGCACCGCCCATATCAGCTCCGGCTGCATCCGGTATTGCCGCCGCGGCTGAAACATCCGGCATTCCGGCGCCGCCTGCCATCTCCGCTGCAATCATCATCTCTACCTGCTGTTCGATTTGAGCCTCAATCTGGGCCTCTGTCAGTTCAATTCCATCCTCGCTCAGCTCCAGTTCCACGCCTTTGGGCATAATATAGGACGGCTCATAGCTTACGCTTTCCGAACTGCTGGCAGCATTGCTCATATTCTTCTTATATTCCAGATCTGCCTCTTCCATTTTGCCATGTTCCATATTGCGGTGAATTCGGCGTCTTTGCATCAATTCCATCTGCTGACGTTTCTGCCTTTGAAGCTTTTGCGTCTTTTCGCTTTTTGCTTTCTGCTTCAGATTCCTCTCTTTTTGTTTCACCCGAAGCTTAATTTCATTTTTCTGCTGCTGTTCTTCCGCTTTGATTTCTTTCTCATGCTTCCTTTGAAGCTGTTCCTCCTGCTTTAAATTTTGCGTCTTCATCTGAGCGCAGCGCACCATTCTTCTGGCATGAATAATGGCAGCGGCAAGTTCTGCCTCCTTAAATTGGCCTGTTCCCTTGGCTTTCAGCAGATTGGCAAGCTTCCCTTTGGCCTGTGCCAGCACCTGTCCGGCGCTTTGGGATTTTTTTACCCGGCTCAATGCTGAACGAATCTCTCTGGGATTATAATTTACATTTTTCTTTTGTCCTCTATTCTGATTGCTCTTTTTCGAAACTCCTGCGCGTCTCTTTGCACTGTTGGTTGAAACGCTTCCCTGCATGCTGCCTGCGGCCACGCCCCCGGCGCTGTACGATGTTACCTTCATAACTGTTCCCTCCCTGAAACTCTCCTTCGGGAATCCTTTCCCTATCCAATGCCTGAACTTGCTTCTATAGCGATATCCGCAAGTTTGCTCTTGAGTATATGCCCGTGAGCGAAATCATTTGCCGACCGTTCTTTCACAGCTTTGAGCAAAAAGCAAATGATTTGGCAAATAAGTATGCTCTTGAGTATAACATCGTCACTTTTTCCCAAAAAATAAACCGCTGGAAAGAATACATTTCAAATACTCTTTCCAGCGGCTTTTTCGCATATCTATTTTCCGATTCTATACTAATTCCAGAAGAACCTCTAAAGCGCCGTCACCTTTACGCTGTCCAATTTTCACGATTCTGGTGTATCCACCGTTACGGTCTGCATATTTTGGAGCAATCTCGTCAAATATTTTGGTTGCAACGTCAACTTTCTTGGTGTTTCTCTTCTTTCCTGCATTCTCTGCAGGAACAGATGTTACAGAATATAATACCTTGTTCATCTGTCTTCTTGCATGCAAACGGGAAGGAAGGTCTTTTTTGATTTTCTTCTCTACTTCGTCGTATACAGTAACTTTCTTACCGTCCACTACTTCTTTCACTCTCTTGCCGTCCTTGTCTTTACGGGGCACTTTGGCGGTTACTGTAACCTCTTCAAAGTTATCTTTTTCCCGAACTGCCATGGCAATCAAGCCTTCTGCCACTTTGCGGATTTCTTTCGCTTTTGCTTCCGTAGTAACAATTTTGCCATGATATAACAACGCTGTTACCTGGTTTCTGATCAAAGCTTTTCTCTGATCAGAAGTTCTGCCTAATTTTCTATATTTAGCCATTTTAATCATCCTCCATTTTAATATCCGGCAATGCCTTTTGGTCTTATTTACCGGACATGTGATTGACAGGGCCTCGCCTTTTGGTCTTACAAACCCTGTATATATCCTGGTTTCTCTGCAAGTCCCTGAAGATTTTATTCCTCTTTGGGCTTCTCTGCAAATCCCTGAAAATTTATTCCTCTCCGGGGTTAAGCTGCAGTCCCAGTTCTTTTAGTTTTGCTAACACTTCTTCTAAAGACTTACGTCCGAGATTACGAACTTTCATCATATCTTCCGGTGTTCTGTTCGTCAACTCTTCTACCGTGTTAATTCCTGCCCGTTTCAGGCAGTTATAAGAACGAACGGACAACTCCAGTTCATCAATATTCATTTCAAGAACTTTTTCCTTTGCATTGTCTTCCTTTTCTATCATGACTTCTGCAGTTCTTGCGTTCTCAGATAAGTCAATGAACAGATTCAAATGCTCGCTTAAAACTTTTGCTGCCAGACTTACCGCTTCATCCGGTTCCAGTGTACCGTTTGTATATACGTCGAGGGTAAGCTTATCGTAATCTGTGATTTGTCCCACACGGGTATTCTCAATGGTAAGATTCACACGTTCTACCGGCGTATAAATAGAATCCACTGCAATCACGCCGATGGGCACATCTTCACTCTTGTTCTTATCAGCACTTACGTAGCCTCTGCCCCTGGTAATCGTCAGTTCCATATACAATCTGGAATCTGCGCCGCCGTTAAGATGCGCAATTACCAAATCCGGATTCAATACCTGGATATCAGGGTCAACCTGAATATCGGCTGCTGTAACTATGCCTTCACCTTCAAATTCAATGTAAGCAACTTTAGACTCGTTTGTTGGGCTGGTGTTTTTTAATGCCAGATTCTTGATGTTCATAATAATCTCAGTTACATCTTCCTTTACGCCTGGAATAGAACTGAACTCATGCAAAACACTTTCGATTTTTACCTGGCTGACTGCTGCGCCTGGCAATGAAGAAAGCATGATTCTTCTTAAAGAATTGCCAAGTGTAGTACCATAGCCTCTTTCCAGTGGTTCTACAACAAATCGGCCGTACTTTTTGTCTTCTGAAATTTTGGAAATTTCAATTTTTGGTTTTTCAAAATCGAACACTACAAAGTCCCTCCTTTTCGGGTATCGTTGCTTGTTAATGATTATTTAGAATATAACTCGACGATAAGCATTTCGTTTACCGGAACATCAATGACTTCTCTGTTCGGTAATTCTTTTACAGTACCCTTCAGGTTTTCCTGATCTGCCTCCAGCCATTCCGGCACTAACCTTCCAGCTGTAACTTCAAGGATGTCTTTGTATCTCTGGGAGCCTTTGCATTTTTCTTTGATTTCGATGGTATCTCCGGCTTTTACCAGATAGGAAGGAATATTGACCTGTTTGCCGTTTACCATTACATGCTTATGGTCGACAATCTGTCTTGCTTCTTTTCTGGTTCTTGCCAGACCTAAACGGAACACCACATTATCCAGTCTGCTTTCCAGCATTGTCATCAGGTTCTCACCTGTCATGCCTTTCATCCTGTCAGCCTTCAAATAGTAGTTATGGAACGGCTTTTCCAATACTCCGTAGATGAATTTCGCTTTCTGTTTTTCTCTTAACTGAAGTCCGTATTCAGAAACCTTCCTGTTTGCTCTCTTTAACTGTCTGTTGGACTTCTTATCAATTCCTAAATAAATTGGATCTAAACCAAGAGATCTGCATCTCTTAAGAACGGGAACTCTATTTATTGCCATCTTATTTTATACCTCCTAATCAGACTCTTCTACGTTTGGGCGGACGACATCCATTGTGAGGCACCGGAGTAACATCTTTGATGCTGGTTACCTCAAGACCGCATGCCTGAAGCGCACGGATTGCCGCTTCTCTTCCGGAACCTGGTCCCTTCACCATAACGTCTACTGTCTTCAACCCATGTATCAGAGCTGCTTTTGTCGCTGTTTCTGCTGCCATCTGTGCGGCATACGGAGTAGATTTCCTTGAACCTCTAAAACCAAGACCGCCTGCACTTGCCCATGATAAAGCATTTCCTTCAGCATCTGTAATTGTTACAATTGTATTGTTAAAAGATGACTGAATGTGCGCCTGTCCACGTTCAACGTTTTTCTTTACGCGCTTTTTGGTCACTTTTTTTCCAGTGTTTTTCGCCATATCTAAACTAACCTACTTTCTAAATAATTTATTTACTTGTTCCTGGGCGGTGATATCCGGCAAACCTTCGGGTATCTCTGATGCCTCAGGCTACGCAAAACCGCCTGCCTGTTTTATATCCGCGAATATACTTACTTTTTCTTATTTGCAACAGTTCTCTTCGGACCTTTTCTGGTTCTTGCATTGGTCTTTGTATTCTGACCGCGAACCGGAAGTCCTTTTCTGTGACGGATCCCGCGGTAACATCCAATTTCCTGTAATCTCTTGATATTCAAAGCGATTTCTCTTCTCAAATCACCTTCTACCATCTGGGAAGCGTCAATTACTTCACTGATTCTCTTTACTTCTTCGTCTGTTAAATCTCTGACACGGGTATCGGGACTTACTTTTGCTTCCGCCAGAATACGGTTAGAACTTGCTCTGCCGATTCCGTAAATATAAGTCAATCCTATCTCTACACGTTTTTCTCTTGGTAAATCTACACCTGCGATACGAGCCATGTATGTCGTACACCTCCATAAAATTTTCTGAATCTACAATAATTTCTTGATAATAGTTCAGGCAAACCTGCAACAAAACCTGCCTTATACACGAAAAACAAACATATACAGCTACGGTTGCTCGTCCTGAAATGAGTGTATATCTTTGTTCTCTGCTTACTATTTGATTCTGCACGTTCTCCCGGATTCCCTCGGTATCAAAAAACCCGGAAACAGCCGTACCTGCTGTTTATTATGAATAGCAAAACGGATTTCAGGAACAACCGCCCCTGGTGTTTCACTACAGCCGCACATAAATAAAGCGTTTCTTTTCTCAAAAAGGAAGTTCTGCCAGGTATACTCCGGCAAAACCTGCGTCTGTCAAACGCGCCGCATTAACCCTGTCTCTGTTTATGCTTTGGATTCTCACAGATAACCCGGATGCTTCCTTTTCTCTTAATAATCTTGCATTTCTCACAAATAGGTTTTACGGATGATCTTACCTTCACAGCAATTCCTCCTTTCTGCTGTCTGTACAGTTTCATTGAACCTGCCTTATGTTTTTGTATACAAAAACAACTCGCTCCAAAAGCGTTCACGAGTTATTATATCATCTGATTTTAGAAAAATCAAGGGAATAACGAAATTTTTTGTACTGAAATTTTCACTCCGGTGAAAGGCCGGCTGTTCTGCCATATGCCCCTCACCAGATACTGAAATTCTGACATTCTTTTCTATTTTATTTTGCTGCTTTGCTTCACCTTGCTCCACGGGCCATACAGCATCTCTTTACCGACTTTTTTATAACTGCGGAGCCTTACGTAATATTTCTTCCCGGCCTTCAACTTTTTAAAAGTGTATGAAGTCTTGGAAGTTCTCTGGGATTTCATGCTTTTCTTAAAATTCTTGGCAGCGCTTACCTGAATCTGATATCCAGAGGCTCTTTTATCTTTTGCCCATTTCACTGCCAGTTTCTTTCCCTTTGCTGCCTTAACAGATTTGATTGCCGGCTTTTTAGGGCTTACTTTGACTGTTACCCTGACAAGGTCTTTGTCTGTCCTGACCGTTATCACTGCAATTCCGGTGTTTTTAACTGTCACCTTTCCGGTGTTCTTGTCCACCGCGGCAATTTTCGGCTTGGAACTGGCAAAGGTCAGCTTACCTGACGAAGAGGCCCGGATTTGGAAAGGCTTCGCGCCGTAAGTAACTTTATACAGTTTTTTTGTACAGGTGATAGACATATCCTGCTGTTCTTCGGCTTTTATAATTGTAAAATTTACTGTTTTGCTGCCGGTATAATTCCCTTTGCCAGCAACAACTGCTTTTGCCGTTCCTATATTGACATTATTGCTGTATGAAACTGTATAATCTGTATTCAGAGTAAGCGTTTTTCCGTTTAATCGGACTGTGACAGCCGGAGTTTTGGCTTTTCCGTCATAAATGTAGCTGTTTTTCTCTAATGTGACCTCAGACTTGGAAATATCCTCCTTTGCCGGGTCATCCTGGGAAGAATCCGGCGGCTGGTTATCTGAAACAAGGCGGAACAAAAAGTCATGTTCTTTTGCATAATCGGCTGCCGCTGAGTTCTCATCTGTGCCATAAATCACAAAATCAGGAATTTTTGCTCCCTCGGAAAATCCAAAAGCGTTGCTGCCTATATTTGTTACACTGCCAGGTATTGTCACGCTTTTCATGCTGCTGCAATTGTAAAATGCTGAGTACCCTATGCTTGTTACACTGTCGGGAATGGTTATGCTTTCCAAACTGCTGCAATTGGAAAATACGCTAGTCTCAATGCTCGTTACACTGTTTGAAATTACACATTCTGTTAATCCGCTGCAGCCGGAAAATGCTACCTTCCCGATGCTGACCACACTGTTTGGAATGATTATTTCTGTTAACCCGCTGCAGTTGTAAAATGCTTGCTCTCCGATTTCCTCCAAACTGTCAGGCAGCTTTAGTTCCGTTAATCCGCTGCAGCCAACAAATGCACCGTATCTGATTTTCTTCAAACTGCCCGGCAGCTCTAATTCCGTTAATCCGCTGCAGCCGGAAAATGCGTACTCACCAATGGCTGTTACATGATCCGGCATTTTCGTATTGCTGCATCCGGCTATAAGAATACCGCCGTCTTTCGATATAATGGCATTGCAGTTATTTCTGCTGTCATATGCTTCATTGTTACTGTCAACTGTGATACTTTCCAGGCCGCTGCAATAGTGGAATGCAGCTTCATCAATATTGGTCACACTGTCTGGAATTGTTAAGTTTTTGAGACTGCTGCAATTAGAAAATGCATAGGCCCCTATGTTTGTTACGCTGTTTGGAATCGTTAGTTCCTGCAATTTTTTGCAGCCATAAAATACATAAGTTTCAAGGCTGGTTATCCCTTTTCCTATAGACACGCTTGTTAAATTTTCGCAATTGGTAAACGCGCGGCCTCCGATACTTGTTACACTGTCCGGAATGATCAGTTCTGTCAATCCGCTGCAGCCTTCAAAGGCAAATTTCCCAATGCTTTCCATATTATCAGGCAATACTACGCTTTCCAACCCGCTGCAGCCCCAGAATGCCGATGTTCCGATGCTGACCACACTGTCCGGCACTTTTGTGCCTTTGCAGCCTGCAAAAAGTTCATTGGTTTCTGTCCTGATAATCGCATTGCAGTCTTCCCTGCTGTCAAATACTGTATTATTTTCGTCAACCGTAATACTCTCTAAACTGCTGCATCCGCGAAATAAGCCAAACGACCCGTCACTCTCAATGGTTGTTACTCCGCTTCCGATTGCCAGGCTTGTTAAACTGGCGCAGGAGCCAAATGTCGTTTTTCCAATATATCTCACATTGTCCGGAATTGTCACACTTTCCACATTGTAGCTAAAAGAATAAAACAGATTGATGCTTGTAACCTTCTTCCCCTCAATCTCCGCAGGAACGATTATATCTGTATCCTCTCCTATATACTTTTTGAGCTCTACGCATTCCTCGCCCTCAATGCCGTGTTCTTCATCCAGAATATACATCCATTCCTCTGATTCCATCCAGTCCTCTGCGCGGGCTTTTATGCTGTTCAAAGGCATACTTGCCATCAGAAGCAGCAGCGCCAGAAATCCCGCCAATCGTTTCTTGCCATTTTTCATTCTTCTTCCCGTCCTTTCACATTTACTTCACTTTTACTGATTTCACTGCAGAATAAGGCGATACCACCGTCATTCCCTTTACTTTTTTATAAGCAGCAACCCTGTAATAATACCTTCCTCCGGATCTTAATTTTTTATTGGTAAAGGAGAGAGAGGAAGCGCCCTTTAAAGTTTTCACTTTTTTATATCCGCTCTTTTTGGATGTGCTACGGTATACATAATAGCCATTTACACCGGGTACTTTTTTCCATTTTACTACTGCAGTTCTTCTTCCGGTCTTCACAGAAGAAATCTTTGGTTTTGCAGGCGCCTTTACAAAATTTGCCAAAAGCGTGTACCTGCAATGTACGGCTGAGCTTTCATACGCGCCTTTTACTTTAACATAATAAGTTCCTTTTTTGACATCCAAACTGAACATTTTTTCTGTTTTGATCTGATTTACTCCTGCCACTACATTTGATTTCCTGTCATAGACAACAACATCCCAGCCTGAACCAATATCACTCATCTGATTTGTGTCGGAAGCTGAAAGTTTAACACTCATTTTTCCTGATGCCGGTATGTTCAGCTTATAAAAATCTTCATCTCCGCTTACGCCGGTAATGCCGTTGTAGGTTTTGCCTGCTTTTATCAAAGCTGCTTCCTTTACTGTTCCGTTGGGCTCTGATTCCCAGTTTTCCGCAGCTGTCTGAGTAACCTTTAAGTCATAGACAGAATGCACTGCACTGCTGTAATATTTTCCAACCTGGATATAGAATGCCTTGCCAGGCTTTGCATAGGGCAGGATAACGCTGGTCCAATTCTTTTCTATTCCGATTCCTGAGGCCAGCCTATCTCCTGCCTCATCCAGTATATTGATATACCAGCCTCCCTGATCCGAGATATTTGTATCGTTATGCGCAAGCTGCACCTGAAAATATCCCTGGACATTGGTTTTAAACTGAAAGAAATCTGTATCATCTTCATTTACGGTTATTCCATGATATGTATGATTTACCCTTATGGCATTTGCAGCGGCAATTGTTTCATTTGGCTCTAATTCCCAATCACTGGAAGCCGTCTGGAGCACCTTTAGATCATAAACACCGTGTACTGCTGAACTGTAATACTTTTCTACCTGAACATAAAATACTCTCCCTGGTTCCGCATAAGGAAGAACAATGCTGGTCCAGGTTTTCGTAATGCCATTGACTGCTGTCAGCGTTTCTCCTTTATCATCCAATACTTGAACGCGCCATCCTCCCTGATCTGTGCTGTTTGTCTCATTATGTGCAAGCTGTATCTGGAAATATCCACGGACGCTGGTTTTAAACTGAAAGAAATCCTTATCATTTTCATTTATTGTAATTCCATGATAGGTTTGATTCACCTCTATAGGATTTGCTTTCGCCATAATCTCATTGGGCTCTGACTCCCATTCATTAGAAGCCGTCTGCATCACCGTCAAATCATAAACTACGTTAATAGCTGAACTGTAATACTTTTCCACCTGAACATAAAATACCTTTCCCGGTTCTGCATAGGGAAGAACGATGCTGGTCCAGGTTTTCGTAATGCCATTGACTGTTGTCAGCACATCCCCTTCTTCATCCAATACTTTCGCTAACCATCCCCCTTCGCTTGTGCTGTTTGCACTATTATGCGCAAGCTGTACCTGGAAATATCCATGTGCTGTTGTTGTAAACTTAAAATAATCCACATCTGCATCAGATTCGATCCTTTCAGAATAGGTTTTATTCACTTCTATCTCCATTGCATCCGCCCTGGTTCCACCTGCGTCCGACCCTTCTGCCTGTGCCATCCTTCCCTGTCCCGGCAGGAAAAATACTCCTAACACAAACACCAGCACTGGTACCAGCATCCTAATGTTTTTCCATTGCATTTTCATAAATTCACCCTTTCCTTTCTCCTACAAAATGTTTCAGTTCATCTTAATGCATAGGGTTCCGTGACAGATGACTCTGCCAGATATTCCGCCTCCCATATTCCCAGAGCATTCTTAAAATTCCTCATACTCCACACTGCCGTCTGAATAGGTGATTTCGTAATATCCATGCCCGGAACCGTTGCAGTCATAGAATGCTTTTTTCGACACTACGCTTCTTTCCGAACCGCTGGAAGAAGATTCCTCCTGGGTTCCCACTCTGACCACCTTATTGACTGGTTCCTTCGTCACTGTTTCTTCTGCCGTCTCCCTGGATTCCTCTTCTCCATCCACATAGGTAACCTGATAAGTGACCTGTTTTTCCCCGTTCTCGCCGTTTCTGCTGACTTCCTCCTGCCCTTTGAACATGGAACTGTCATCTTCATATACGGTTTCATATTCAATGGCCTCTGTTTCCACAACCGTATCAAAGGTCACCCGGTTTACCACAATCTTCATGCCTTCCGTAACTGCCTCTGTGACAGCAGGAGTGATGCGATCCTCTTCCCCTAATGTAATGTTTAATTCCGCCAATACATCCCCTACCGTCTCTGCTTCTGTCTCCCGGATATAAGTTTCTCCATCACATGCCACTTCAATGCTGTAGGAATAAGAGATTTTAACTTCCATCCCGTCTTTTAAATATTCATCCAACTCATAGTTCACATGCTGTTTTTCTCCAAGGGTAATGCCCTCCTGCTTTAAAAGATCGCTGATGGTTCCGCCCACCATGACTACTTCCCGTGTCTCTCCGTCCGCCGTCAGTTTTACCGTATTTTTTCTGGAAATCACTATTTCTCCGGCTTCTGTGATCTTAGTATCCAGGGCAGGACTTACTTCATCCCCGTCCTTCCATGCAATTTCCGCTTCTTCCAGAATCTTTTCCACCGTGGATGGAGTAGAAACCTCCAGTTCTGTAACCATGCCGCTGTCATTGATCTGCACGGTAGCTTTCCCGCAGGCGCACAGCCCCGCCATAAGAAATACAGCTGTGCCAAGCACGGCCATTCTTTTTATCATCTTCATGGCAATCATTCTCCTTTCTCTATTCTTTTTGTCTGAACTGACCTGCAGACTCCGCGATCTTCTGTCAGCGCTTCAAGCTCTGCCGGCCAGGTCTGTATCTTTTCCTTTTTGACATAAATCTCATATCCGTTAGAACCAGTATGGTATGCCTTATAACAGACATCATTGACTTTGACAAAAATGTCTGTTTCCTCTTTCATAATGGCCTCTTCCAGCTCCCCGCTGATTTTATAATAATTAAAATCATAATCCAGAGATTCCATGGATATTGTAGTGTCCGACTCCAAAGATTCCTCTATTCGGGGCAGCTCTGTCTCCATAGCGGAGATAATCGGCGGCATGGTGATGTATTCCCAGAGATTCCTTTCCACCTTTTCCAACAGGACTGTTTCCGGATGGTACTGTTCCATCAGATTTTCCAACCCATAGGGCACTTCTTTTGTAAACCACGCTTTGTCAAACTGATCTGCAAGCAGCGGGATCAAAGTATTTCCGAAAGAATCCCGAAACATAAGCAGTGTGCCGTTCCCTGTCCCTCCTTCCGTTTCAATCCATACATCCTCTACACTTTTTGCATCATTGATATAGGAATGCTTTTGTTCTGTCTCATAGTAATAATTCAATTCTTTTTCTCCATAAAACGTATAAAGCATACGATTCAGGTCGCCGTCCTCCTCTTTGGCCCTGGTGACGGAGGTATCCTTATAATCCTCATGATCATATTCCAATGCATCCATAATACAATTGTAAGCCAAAACAGCTCCCTTCCCGTTCCAATGAGAATCTCGTTTTAAATACAGCTCTTCATCCTCATTCCGAAACAACCCCAGCAAATCCGCATAAGGAACGCCCATCTCCTCAAGCTTAGGTGCCAGCAAATCCACATTATGTACCTGATCTACAATATAAGAATTATAGTAAGGCATATGTTCTCCATACAATGTGTTTTTATTGGGAGGGACTGCCAGAAGAAAGTCACTCCCTTTTTCCTCCACATACTGCCGAACCAACGAAATATTATGAACAAGATTGTAGATTTGACGGTTTGACATCCTTCCTGTTCCCAGATAATCCTCCAGGGTGGATGTATAATACAGCCATCCGTCTGTTCCGTATATTACCGTATCCACATTGGAAACCTGAAACACAGAAGTCTGAATCTTTGCATCCGCGTAAACCAGCTCATTGCGGAAAGCAAAATGTTCCTGAAAATATTCTTCAAACTCCTGAAAAAAGTCTGAATTCCAGGCTCCGTCTTTTGTCTTCAAACCGGGAAATTCAGACATTGCCTTATTTTCCGTGCTGGTTGTTGTGGGACGCACAGCCATCCCGGCAAAGGGCAGCAGACAGACCGCCAGACAGGCGATCGTGAATATCAAATGTTTTTTCATATATAGTCTCCTCTTTGTGCACAGTCAGCCATTGGCTTTTTCAGGCAGAACTTTGATCTTTAAATGCAGACAGGGATATCAATCATCCGCTGCCTTCTAAAACCTGAAATAGATGAAAGGATTATAAGAACCTCCCGACAGCCTGAGCATACACCACAAAAGCAGCACAAAGGCTGCCAGATACAAGCCTGCCTCATATCCCTCTTTTTTGGATAATGCAAAGATTTTCCTGTTAAGGAAACAAAGGGGAGCGCACCCAATTACGGTTGCTGCCAACATGACAATAAAAAACGGCGTCAACTCCTGGCACACAAAAGACATGGAGGCTGCTGAAAACTCAAAACCCGTAAACATTTTTCCAATATAAAGAAGCCCATACCCTAACGTATCTGCCCGAAAAATAACAAAACCTACTGTCACCACAAGCATGGTATAAGCATGCAGCAAACCACGGGACAGCTTTTTCAGCGAAGGAAGAAATTCCTCAAGAAAACTGAAGGCTCCGTGGAACAGTCCCCAAACCACAAAAGTCCAGTTCGCGCCATGCCAAAGCCCGGTTAGGAAAAATACAATCATTTTATTGATCCCTGTCCGCACTTTCCCCCTCCGGTTGCCGCCCAAAGGAATATACACATATTCCTTAAACCAGGAGGACAGGGAAATATGCCAGCGGCGCCAGAATTCCTTAATGGTAAGAGAACCGTACGGATGTTCAAAATTCTCTCTGAAATGAAATCCGAACATTCTCCCCAGTCCAATTGCCATATCGCTGTATCCACTGAAATCAAAGTAAATCTGCATGGTATAGGCAATTGCCCCAAGCCATGCGCTTATGATATTTAAGGAAGCCATTCCCTGCTGAAATACCTGATCTGCGGCCAGAGCCATAGTATTAGCAATCAATACTTTTTTGGCCAGGCCCCAGATAAAACGCCGCAGGCCAAGGGCGGCTTCCTGCAGCTTTACGCTTCGGCTGTCAATCTCAAGCGCAATATCTTTGTATTTTACAATAGGCCCTGCAATCAACTGAGGGAAAAAAGAGATATACAGCAGCACTTTGCCGAAATTTCTCTGAATTTCCACCTGTCCCCGATATACGTCTATTACATAGGACAATGCCTGAAATGTGAAAAAAGAAATCCCAACCGGCAGAGTAATCTGAGGAACATTTATATTTAAATGCAGCACACTGTTTATCGTTGTTATGAAAAGTCCCGTATACTTAAATACGCATAAAATACCGATATTAATTCCCGCTGCTGCAATCAGCACAGCTTTCCGGCCGGCTGTTCCCATTAACAGCCCACACAAATAATTGAGAAAAGCGCTTATTACCATCAATAACACATAAACCGGTTCCCCAAAAGCATAAAAGAGCAGGCTTGCCAGAACCAGAAGCACATTTCTTGCTTTTGTGGAAGGAATTGCACTGTGCAGACAGAATACCACCGGAAAAAATATGCATAAAAATACCAATGAACTGAAAACCATTTTTTCTCCTTTGCCCCAAAATTTCTGTCAGATTTTTATGCGCATCCAGGGCTTTCCGGCTCCAATGGCTCCTTTATAGTTCTGATCCGTCTTGGTATCATAGCTGAGGGCATAGTAATTGTACACATGATGCCACTTGCTCCATTCCGGATCATAAACCAATCCGTCAATCTCGGCCCATCCATGACCGCCGCTGTTGCAGCAATAGACCTCTTCATATCCAATGGCTTTTGCCATATACGCAAAAGCAGCCGCATAACTGCAGCAATTTCCGGCTCCATTCACAAACATGTCATTGGCATAAATTACAGGCCAGTCCATTCCAAGATAATGAGGTATTCTTGGCTTGATTTCAGGGTAAGCCTCTTTTACATAATCAAAGCAAATTCTCAGTTTTTCTTCTCTTGTCATACCGTCATTTGTGATGCTGGACACCACTGCCTGAGCTCTTTGAAGCGTTGCAAGAGATTCCGGGCTCATTCCTTCCATCGCTTTTCCGTTTATGTAAACAGTCGTTTTAGAAAGCGCTGTCATCTTTCCTTCTTTAAAGCTGTAATAACCAGTTCCGGCATTCAAGGCTGCATTGACCGGAGTGCATGTTCCATTATTTACGCTGTACATAATATTTTCATTGTCCAGATAATAACCTGTATACACTTTTCCCTTTACATACAGTGTATCCTTTGACAGCTTTTTTGTCTTTTTCCCATTATAGCTGTAATACTTCGTTCCGGTATTCATAATTCCTGTCTGAAGGGTGCGGGTTCCTTTTTTTACATAATACATCCGCTTTTTGCTGTCCAGGTAGTACCCTGTATAGACCTTTCCTTTTACATATACCGTATCTTTTGACAGCTTCTTTTTCTTTTCTGTGTTATAGTTATAATATTTTTTGCCGGCCTTCACCGTTCCGGTGTGTAGGGTGCAGATTCCATTTTTTGCTTTATACAGCTTCTTCTCGCTGTTCATATAATACCCTGTATACAATTTTCCTTTTACATACAGTGTCTTTTTGGAAAGATTCTTTGTTTTTCCTTCCTTATAACTGTAGTACTGGGTTTTCGCTTTTACCATTCCGGTGTGCAGGGTGCGTATTCCATTTTTCACCTTGAACATCTTATTTCTGCTGTCCAGGTAATAACCTGTATATGCTTTTCCTGCCACAAACACCGTCTGCTCTTTAAGCGTTGCAACCCCATATTCCCCACAGCTGTAATATTTGGCGCCTTTGGCCACAGTTCCGCTCTTTACTTCTGCCGTCCCATTGGAAACTGTATAAAAAATACCATTCTCCAAATAATACCCCGTATAAACCTTTCCTTCCACATACACCGTCTGCCTGGACAGCTTCATTACTTTCTTGTCTGTGCTGCTGTAATATTCGGCTCCTTCACCGACTGTTCCGCTGAATGGTTCTGCCACTCCGTTAGATACCAGGTGCAGCATACCGCTGCCATCCATATAATATCCGCTGTAAAGCACACCATCTACATAAATCCGTCCATCGTCGGGTTCAGACACTTCTGGCACAGACTCCTGGCCTTCTCCCGGTTTAGGCGCATCTGGCACAGGCTCTTGGCCTTCTCCCGGTTCAGGCGCTGAAAAAAACATCGGCCCCTCTTCGGTTTCACCGGAATTTTCCGGCTCTTTTTCTGTGTCACCGGAATTTTGGAGGCCCTCCTCAGTTTCATTTGATTCTTCTCCTTCACCGGGATTTTTGGGTTTTTCTCCGGTTTCATCTGATTCTTTTCCTTCACCAGGATTTTGGAGTTCTTCTCCGGTTCCATCCGACTCTTTTCCTGTACCTGGATTTTCCGTCTCCTCCTCCGGCTGTCTCTTCTCTGTCTGAGCATTATTGTCCGATTCTGCATTCTCCTCCCAAGTCATTTGTACATCCCCAAAATCTTCTTGTTCTTGCTGAATTCCGCCTGCAGATTCTTCCGGCACTGACGCCCCGAAGACCGGCAGAGTATCAGCGGCAAAAAGGCTTGCTGCCAGCGATAATGCACAAATACAGGCTGCAATTTTCTTCCGTTGCATAAAATTTTTCCTCCCACCTTATTATGTAAAATGTAACCTTTTATTGACAAAGGTTACATTTTACATAATTATTTTATCTGACAGCCTTATTGCTATGAAAGTATCTGATTTATTAGAAACTCCCATCATGCTCAACCTGCCGTTTGGCGGGCCGCATGGCCATCCATACTATGGAAGTCAGAGACTTTCATAGTAAACTCCCATCATGCTCAACCTGCCGTTTGGTGGGCCG
>JAETSX010000220.1 GCA_021769425.1 Eubacterium sp. | reverse complement strand
ACGCCGCACACAAAAGACAGCTCAAAATTCACCTGGTTTACGCTTGCGAGAAACACGGAAAGGGGATATCTTAAAATGTCCTTTAAGAAAGTGGTGGGCTGCTCCACCATATTCCATGCGTCCACAAAAGATAATAGAAACACGCTGATTGCCCCGCCTTTCCCTATGGGAACCATCACCCGGAACAATATCTGAAGCGTTCCCGCGCCGTCAAGCTTTGCCGCATCCAAAACCTCATCCGGTATCCCCTTAAAAATCTGCGTCATAAACACCGTTCCGAAAGGCAGGAAGGCCATAGGCAAAATCAACGCCAACCATGTGTCCAAAAGCTTCAATCCATCCAGGACAATATAATTGGGCACAAGCGTCACCTGCACCGGCATCATCATCAACGCCATCAATAGAAAATATATCCCCTTCTTAAGGGGAATCGGATATTTGGCAAAGGCGAATCCCCCCAGCGCGCTGACAATAATCTGCCCTGCGGAAATCGCCAGGCACAAAAGCAGGCTGCGCCAGAACTTCATCAGATAATCCGCGCTCCTTAAAAAGACCATGTAATAGCCTTCCAGCGAAAAAGCGTCCGGGATAAGATGGAACGCCGCCCCAGTATTTCCTTCCTGGTTCATGGCCGCTGCATAATACTGGCTGATCTCAGAAGGGGACATAAAACTATTGCAGAAAGTATAGATTGCAGGGAACAGCGCCAAAGCCCCGAAAAACAGAAAGAAAATGGCGCTCAAAGCCTGTGAAAGACAGTTAGAATTCGTGATACGCCTCCGTTTCATCCTCATTCCTCCCTGTATCTGTTTTGAAGGATATATAATCCGCACAATAGAAAAATCAAAACCAGAAGAAGCATGATGGCCGCCACGCTCAGTCTCTGATAATTCAGGTTTTCGAAATTGTTGTTCAGAAAATGCTGAATCATATAAATGCTGTCGTGGGGATGCTTCCCGCCTAAAAGAAAGGCCTCCCGGTAAGATTTAAAAGCGTTTACGATGCCCATAACCGCTGCCAGAAAAAGATGCGGGGCCATCATCGGCAATGTAATGGAAACAAGCTTCTGCAGGCTTCCCGCCCCTTCGATTGCGGCCGTCTGGTAGAATTCCTCCGGAATTGCATTCAAGCCGGAAAGCAGCAGTATCACGCTGTATCCAACGCTTTTCCATAGATACAGTCCCAACAGGA
>JAETSX010000219.1 GCA_021769425.1 Eubacterium sp. | reverse complement strand
ACGCCGCACACAAAAGACAGCTCAAAATTCACCTGGTTTACGCTTGCGAGAAACACGGAAAGGGGATATCTTAAAATGTCCTTTAAGAAAGTGGTGGGCTGCTCCACCATATTCCACGCGTCCACAAAAGATAAAAGAAACACGCTGATGAACCCGCCTTTCCCGATAGGCGCCATCACCCGGAGCAATGACTGAAGCGTTCCCGCCCCGTCAAGTTTTGCCGCATCTAAAAGTTCATCCGGGATTCCCTTAAAAATCTGCGTCATAAACACGGTCCCGAAGGGCAGAAACGTCATGGGCAGAATCAACGCCAGCCATGTGTCCAAAAGCTTCAGCTCATCCAGAACAATATAATTGGGCACAAGCGTCACCTGCACCGGCATCATCATTAACGCCATCAATAAAAAATATATCCCTTTCTTAAGGGGAATCGGATATTTGGCAAAGGCGAATCCCCCCAGCGCACTGACGGCAATCTGTCCCACCGAAATGGCCAGGCATAGAAACAGGCTGCGCCAGAACTTCATCAGATAATCCGCGCTCCTTAAAAAGACCATGTAATAGCCTTCCAGCGAAAAAGCGTCCGGGATAAGATGGAACGCCGCCCCTGTATTTCCTTCCTGGTTCATGGCCGCTGCATAATACTGGCTGATCTCAGAAGGGGACATAAAACTATTGCAGAAGGTATAGATTGCAGGGAACAGCGCCAAAGCCCCGAAAAACAGAAAGAACATGGCGCTCAAAGCCTGTGAAAGACAGTTAGAATTCGTGATACGCCTCCGTTTCATCCTCATTCCTCCCTGTATCTGTTTTGAAGGATATATAATCCGCACAATAGAAAAACCAAAACCAGAAGAAGCATGATGGCCGCCACGCTTAACCTCTGATAATTCAGACTTTCGAAATTGTTGTTCAGAAAATGCTGAATCATATAAATGCTGTCGTGGGGATGCTTCCCGCCTAAAAGAAAGGCCTCCCGGTAAGATTTAAAAGCGTTTACGATGCCCATGACCACTGCCAGGAAAAGATGCGGGACCATCATTGGCAGAGTAATGGAAACAAGCTTCTGCAGACCTCCCGCCCCTTCGATTGCGGCCGTCTGGTAGAATTCCTCCGGAATTGCATTCAAGCCGGAAAGCAGCAGTATCACGCTGTATCCAACGCTTTTCCATAGATACAGTCCCAACAGGA
>JAETSX010000100.1 GCA_021769425.1 Eubacterium sp. | reverse complement strand
GTATCTATGAGCGATAGTTGTTGAATAATTAACTTTGCAAAGAGCCGGATGCGGAAAAGCCGCACGTCCGGTTCTGAAGAGGGGCTTGCCCCGCAAGGGGCAAGTCTACTCGACCGCGGAAAATCCAGTTTTAACTGATACTGGAACCTCTGAACCTCCTTCCCGTCTTTCATATAAGAATACTCCTTCACCCCTTCCGGGATAAGGTACGCGTCATAGCTGTTTACACACGATAGTGTAACTTTACTTGGGGAATTAAAAAAAAAACTGTGAATGATTAGCGCTGTGGCATAAGAATAGAGAAGTAAAGAAAAAAGGAATAATTTATCGGATATATTTTGCTTTTGTTTGGGATTTTCATATAGATGTCAATATTTAAGGTCAGAATATATATTTTTTTTAAGGGGCTGTCGCTTTAACGAATGAAAATTCGTGAAGCGGCAGCTTCATTTTTGCTGTTTTTATATGTGATTTAAAGAAAAATCCCCGGATTACGCTGTTATTCTATAAAAAGAGCGTACTTTAATAAGCCATTTCCCATGGCTTGAATGTTTGTTTTAAGATGTTTAAAATCAAGCGCTTTTCACCGGAAATAAATGAGTTGCGGTTCTGTCTTTTTGAATCTTATTATGGAGCTTGTTTATGTTCTTTGCCATGGCCAGCAGTATATTTTCCGCTAATCTCTTAGTTGGCGGGTTTTATATAGGAAAGCTGCCCGTTCTCCTCAAGAAACACATAGTTTTCTTCACTTTCATATCCAGCATCAGTGGTTATGTTTTTATTACAAATTTCAAATGTTCTTCCGCATCTTTTAAAAAAGGGATTAATGTCGTTGCATCTGTCGGCTGTGGACCTATGGTGAGCCATGTAATATATTCGGAATCCACTCCGCGCTGGAGATTATATGCCGGTTTTAACTGTCCGTTTCCCATGGCGTCCTCTTTCATTCTCATAAAGGTGGCATTGTGGTCTGTCTTGGAATAGCTGTTCCGTCCGCCGCAGATATGTATTTGATGATTATATTTTTTGAGCCGGGACAGATAATCTTCGAGGGTTTCAATGCTCTTTTGAAGCGGCGTTTTTCTTTTCCCAATGCCATGAACAAAGACCGAAGCTTTGTCTGATTTTTGGTTACGGCCTTCTTCCAGACAAAAGTGTATTTGTTTGCGGCTGCTTCGATTTTTGTGCCGTCAATGAAAACGGTTTCGCCTGAAATTTCTCCCAAGTCAAAAAGCGCATTGGACATTTCGGCAAGAATGCGTTTGGCGCACGGAGCAAGATGAATGCTCCGGAACCGTGCGAAGGTCGCATGATCCGGCACAGGAGCGCCTTCCAGAAGAAACATAAAATTAATATCCCTTTTACAGTTTAACTCCATGGAACGGGAAGAGTAATCCCCATTCATGTAAGAGTAAAGCACAATCTTAAGAAGGTTCTTGGGGATACGGAATTTATTCTTTCGTAAGTAGAATATAAGTCAGTCAAATCCATCGCCTCCACAAACTGACTGAGTAACCGCACAGAATCGTCTTCTTTACACCAACTGCTGGATATTTTCGAGGTCCGGCAGTTATTTTTTGCATGGAAAAGGAGATGCGCACTAACTACTTAGTGCGACAGCCCCTTTTGTTATGGTCAAAATAAAATTTATGATCGGAAGAACAGAACATGAGCAGTAAGACATTGGGAGCAGAAAAATCAGCTCTGTTTTTGTAAAAATAATTAAGGTACCTTGACGTTTTGCAGCGGAAAGCATATAATATCAAGGTACCGAAATAATTATATGAGGAGGATTGACACATGAGCAAACACAAAGAATATGAAAATCATAAAGCATGGCATAGGGAACATTATAATGCTGCAGGTATCAATGACAAGCTTGTACTTAATTTAAGGGACTTGAGCCATATAATGCGCTTTTTGTATGAGGGAAAGGGGAGTCAAAAACGGATTCTGATCATTTTGGAGGATATTGGAGGCTGTGTTACACAGCAGGAGCTTACGGAGTGTCTGGGAATACGGCCAGGTTCTGTAAGTGAAGTGATTGCAAAACTGGAAGGCATGGGATATATCAGCCGCACACCGAATGAAACGGATCGAAGGACAGTAGATATTGTTCTTACGGAATCAGGAAAGATTGCAGCAGAAGAAGCCAGCGCGCAGAGAAGGCAGCGGCATGAGGAAATGTTTTCGTGTTTGACTGAGGATGAAAAAAATGAGATGCTGATGTTATTGGAAAAGGTAAACGAAGATTGGACTGCACGCTATCAGGGGAGCGAGGACTTTACAAGGAGCCATGAACATCATCATAGAAAGCGTAGACATCATGCAGAAGAACATCATGGAGAAAACCTTAAAAAAGAACGAAATAGCGATGAAAAGCATCCTAACGGAGGATATTATAAAGAACTCCCTCACAGTAAGGGAGAATAAGCGATGTGGAAATATGTGAAACGATATCTGCCGTATGCAGTTTTGGCGGCTCTGTTTATGATTGGCGAGGTGTCGATGGATCTGGTTCAGCCCGGAATTATGAGCAGAATCGTAGATGAGGGCGTATTGGGATTGAATAACGGAGGAACAGGAAGCCTGTCCCTGATCTGGAAACTAGGAGTGTGGATGATTGGGCTTGTATTATTCGGTGGTCTTTGCGGTTCCCTCAATAATGCATTTGTTCATATATCCAGCCAGAATATTGGCAATGCGATTCGTAAAGACTGCTTTTTGCGGATCATGCGTTTTTCTTTTCCGCAGCTGGATCAATTTGGCACAGGTTCTTTAATTACAAGAGTAACGAATGATATTACTCAGGTACAGACCTTTGTTTCTTTATTTGTGCGGGGAATGATTCGCACTGCAATGCTGATGTTCGGCAGTATGTATTGTATGTTCCGACTAAATGAGGATTTTGAATTTATAGTAGTGTGTGCATTTCCGCTGATTGTTGGTTGCCTGATTTTCTGTATGGTGAAAGCAAGTCCGCTTTTTGTCAGACTGCAGGCACAGCTTGACGATATCAATGAAATCATGCAGGAGGATGTGTCCGGTATCCGTGTCATTAAAGCCTGTGTCAGGGAAATTTATGAGAAAGCGCGGTTTGGAAAGGCAAACGATGAACTGATCAGGACGCAGCTTCGGGTGCTTGTGATTTTTGCTTTTATGAATCCGGTGGTTAACGCGCTGATGTATTTGGTAGTTACTGTAATCCTGTTGGTTGGTTCTTTTGAAGTGGGAAGCGGCAAGGCAACGCCGGGCATTGTCATGGCGGCAATTACTTATACAACACAGCTTCTAAACGGAATTCTTATGCTGACTATGCTGTTTCAGAATATTTCCAGAGGGCTGGCTTCATGGAAACGGCTTAAAGAAATTCTGCGCAGCGAACCGCAGCTTATGGACGGAAGTTTTGACGGTAAAACCGATAAGCGTGGGGAAATAGAATTTCGGGATGTGTCTTTCGAATATCCAGGTACCGGTCAGGGTGTGCTTGATCATATCAGCTTCACGGTGCATCCGGGGGAAACCCTCGCAATTATGGGGCCAACAGGATGTGGAAAGACATCGTTAGTAAATCTAATTCCTCGTTTTTATGATGTGACAGCAGGCGCTGTTTATGTGGATGGAGTAGATGTACGGGAGTATCGACAGAAAGCATTGCGGGAAAAAATATCGGTGGCACTGCAAAAAAGTGAACTTTTCAATACTACAATCCGTGAAAATATTGCATGGGGAAAGCCGGATGCAGAATTGGAATCTATCAGGGCAGCAGCAGCGGCAGCACAGGCAGATGACTTTATCAATGCATCACCGGAAGGGTATCATACGGTTGTTGCAGAAAGGGGTATGAGCCTGTCAGGAGGACAAAAACAGAGGGTTTCAATTGCGAGAGCGATAGTAAAGCAAGCTGAAATATTGATTTTTGATGACTCCACCAGCGCTCTTGATTTGAAAACAGAGGCGGACTTCTATACTGCATTGCAGTCAATAAGTCCTGGAAGCACAAAAATCATGGTTGCCCAGAGAATTGCTTCCGTGCGCAGGGCAGACCGGATTATTGTTCTGGAAAATGGAAAGATCGCAGGCTGTGGGTCTCATGGGGAATTGTTGAAATCCTGCAGGACTTATCAGGATATTTACCATTCTCAGATGGGAGAGGAGGATGAAAAGCATGAATGCGCGTAATGAACAAAAGCTGCCAGAGCGAAATATCCCCGGTTCAAACCGCCATGAACGGTTTGGAGAAGTGCAGCATGCAAAACACGCAGGCGCAGCCCTGAAACGGATGATTACTTACTTTACACATGAGAAGGCAATGGTAGTCTGTATGCTCTTTGCAGTCATTTTCGGAACGGTCTGTGGCGTTTATGCCCCCAGTTTACAGAGCAATGCGATTGACATCATTGCGGGAATGAAAACCGGAAATCTTTGGCGGACAGCAGCGAGTATGCTTTTTGTATATCTGCTATATAGCGGAGGACAGCTTATCCAGAATCTGCTCAGTGCAAAGCTAAGCCAGCGTATTGTACGGCGGATGCGGGAAGAACTGTTTGGGAAAATGATTGATTTGCCGGTTTGGTATCTGGATACTCATTCTCATGGGGATGTGATGAGCCGGATGACAAATGACATTGAGAATATCTCCGCAACAGCTTCGCAGTCTCTGCCGTCTCTCTTTTCGGGAGTTTTGACGATTCTTGGTACAGCGGTAATGATGCTGTGGCACTGCTGGCAGTTGGCGCTTTTAAGTTGTCTAACGGTTTCTCTGACTGTCCTGGCAACAAAAGTCCTTTCCGGAAAGGTCCGAAAATTTTCACGGAACCGGCAGATGCTACTGGGGCAGCTAAATGGTACGGTGGAAGAAATGATTTCCGGATATCATACGGTGGTTGCATATAATCACCAGGGCATTACAACCGAAGATTTTTGCCGGACAGCAGATTCGCTTACGAAAGCCGGAATTAAGACGGATATTTTCAGCGGAGTGATGGGCCCGGTTATGAATTGTATTGGTAATGTGGGATTTGTGGTTATTGCAGCATTTGGCGGATATTTTTCCATCCATGGAATGATTTCCGTAGGTGTGATTTCGGCTTTTATCATTTATGTAAGACAGTTTAGCCGCCCCCTCAATGAAATTGCTCAGATCTATGGTCAGCTGCAGACTGCGCTTGCCGGAGCGGAAAGAGTGTTTGCCGTCTTGGATGAGGCGGATGAGGATAAAGGCGGTTTGGGATTTGGCAGGAAAGAAAATGCCTCCGTCAGCTTTCAAAATGTACAATTCTCATATACGCCTGGCTATCCGGTGATCCGTAATTTTACTTTGACGGTTCCATCCGGAAAAAAAGTGGCGCTGGTCGGCGCGACAGGCAGCGGCAAGACAACGATTGTGAATCTGTTAATGCGTTTTTATGACATTGACAGTGGGGAAATTTGTATCAACAACCAGAATATCAATGAGATCTCACGGGATGACCTTAGAAAAGAGATTGCCATCGTTTTGCAGGATACGGCGCTGTTCTCAGATACGATTCGCCATAACTTAAAATACGGCAATGAAAATGCCATAGACGCACAATTGGAAACTGCGGTAGAAATGAGCCGCTGTGAAGATATTCTAAAGAAGCTGCCTCAGGGATTTGATACGGTCTTAACCGGTGCGGGAGAAAACATCAGTCAGGGACAGCGCCAGCTTCTTGCAATTGCCCGTGCCTTTGTAGCTGATCCGAAAATTTTAATTCTGGATGAGGCAACCGCAAATGTAGACACCAGGACGGAGAAAGCCATACAGGATGCCATGCAGCGAGTAATGGAAAACCGAACCAGCATCGTAATCGCCCATCGCTTATCTACAATCCGGGATTCGGATCTGATCGTTGTTATGGATCATGGGGAAATCGTAGAGAGCGGCAACCATACCCAGTTGTTTGACAGAAAGGGAAGATACTATGAGCTGTATATGGCACAGTATGCAGGGATTGCAATATAAAAATGTAAATGAATCCATATGGATTTTTATAAAGTGAAAGAATATCTTTACCACACAGTTTTGGGAACTTTGGATTCCTGTGGCCGTGGCCTTGAATAATTTTTTGTGCAAAATCTCCTTTGAAAAAAATTTTTGAATTGGATATAATAATTATAGAAACAACGTGTAGCTTTGATGCGTAATTCCGGTTGCGTACAGGCTGCACGTATTTTAGTGAAGAAAAGCGTGTAGCCCCTGGCGTAAATCCAGCAGATGCCAGGTTACACGCTTTATTTTATTCAGAAAGGTAAGGTAAGAAATATGGAACAATCCAATCAGTTTTTAGGAACGGAGCGCATCGGAATATTAATGAAAAAGTATGCCGTTCCTTGTATTATTTCGCTTCTGGTCGGAGCGTTGTACAACATTGTCGATCAGATATTTATTGCTAACGCCAGTTATCTTGGATCCTACGGAAATGCGGCAAATACCGTTGTATTTCCGCTTACAGTCGTTGCTTTAGCGATCGCTGTTATGATTGGTGACGGCTGTTGTGCATTTGTCAGTATTTCTCTTGGGAAAGGGGAAACCGGTAATGCAAAGAAAAGCGTTGGAAATTCTGTTATGATGATAGCGTGCAGCAGCTTGCTGTTGACCGCAGTTTATTTGTTGTTTCAGACACAGATCATAGCTATGTTTGGCGGAACGGTAAATGAGGAAACTTTTTATTATTCAAAAGAATACTTTTTCTGCATTAGTCTTGGAATACCTTTTTACATGTTCGGCCAAGCGATGAATCCGATTATCCGTGCGGATGGGAATCCCCAATTTGCAATGATTTCTACACTTGTGGGCGCAGTTATCAATATTATTTTGGATCCGATTTTCATTTTTGTATTCAAATGGGGCATGATGGGAGCCGCTGTTGCAACTGTAATCGGTCAGGTGATGACTGCTGTTTTAGCGGGATGGTATATCCGGCATATGAAAACAATTAAACCCTCAGCAAAAGATTTGAAACTCAATGGCAGAATCTGTGGAAGAACTTTGCTTCTGGGTATTACAAGCTTCCTGTCCCAGATTTCGTTAGTTGCGGCAATGGCTGCAATCAATAATATGCTTCGGAAATACGGCGCTCTTGACGAGATATTTGGGCAGGCGCAGTATGCACAGATTCCGATGGCAGTTGTGGGCATTGTGATGAAATTTTTCCAGATTGTTATTTCGATTGTTGTAGGGATGGCGGCAGGATGTATCCCAATCGTGGGCTACAATATAGGAGCAGGAAAAAAAGATCGTGTCAAAGATTTATTTACGAAGCTGCTGATGGCAGAAGCGCTTGTAGGAGCAGTTGCCTTTGTGTTGGTTGAAGTTTTCCCGAAACAGTTAATTTCTATTTTCGGTGCGGCAAACGAAAGCAGTTATTATACGGAATTTGCAATGAAAGCTTTTCGAGTTTATTTGTGCATGATTATTTTGGCATGTGTTAATAAAGCGTGTTTTATTTTTCTTCAGGCGATGGGAAAAGCAGCAGCTTCTACAGCGCTCTCTGTGATCCGTGAAGTTGTGTTTGGCGTTGGGTTTGCGCTTTTTCTTCCTGTTTTCTGGGGACTGGACGGTGTCTTGTTGTCTATGCCGGTATCAGATGTGTTAACATTTATAATTGCAGTTATTTTGATTTTCCGTACTTATAAGGAGTTAAATATGAAAGAGGCGCAGGTAAAATAAAGAATCGGATTACTGCAATCGGCCGTGAATTTGGAAGCGGCGGGCATATGATTGGCAAAAAGCCGGCCGAAAGACTGGGGATTTCTTGCTATGATAGTGGCTGATTCAAAAAATTGCCTTGGAAAGTGGTTTTGCAGAAAAATATGTAGAGGATACGGGTGAATCCGTTTCTATTCCCTCATCCCGGGCGCATGGCCCAACGAATGTGGATTATTTATGGGAAGCACAAAGCAGAGTGATTCTTACGTCAGCAGATAAAGAATCCTGCGTCATTATAGGACGGTGTGAAGATTGCATTCTTCACGAGCATACAGACTGCCTTACAGCATTTATTTAACCGCCGGAGTAATATCGGAATAAGACACATTTCGGTATAACCCCGCTCAAAACAGGACTTTCCAATTTTTATAGTTTTCCTTCATGCAAACCAGATAATAGGTTGTAAAACCTTCCGGATCGCTGAATGGAACAGCGATCCGGCTGGAGTGATGAAATCTTGGCATCTGCAGCGTAATATCACTGATGAAGGACGGCAGGCCTGAATAACGGGTCAATTCTCCAACCGCGTCAAGATCCGATTGCAGGAAAAACTTGGAATGCGGCATTTTGTCACGGACAATTTCCTCCCAGAACCCAACGTGCGCATACATAATAAAATTTTGTCCGTCCATTTCCGCAAAAGAGACTTTGGGACAGATGGAAGCAGGATGAAAAGAAGTAACGGAGAGATATAGCTGTTCTTCAATTAGTCTTTTGGCCAAGTCATCAAAAATCTGGTATAATAATAGGGAATTTCTATAATATACCAAAGAAGAGGTGGCTCATGATTCAGATATGTCGAAACGATAAGGAAAA
>JAETSX010000218.1 GCA_021769425.1 Eubacterium sp. | reverse complement strand
TCACTCCGATATACACGAACCGGGCAAAGCTCACTTCTGGTGGCTCTGCCCGGTCTGTGCGTTTCCCTTTTCATTTTTCTCCGGCATGGATTCCACATGACGCTTCGTGCCTTTTAGCATTGCTGCCATGATTGCATCCTTATATTCTGCCAGTTCATACGGATTGGTAAGAAGTTCTATCTCGTCTTCTGTAAGAAGCGGTTTCGGTTCATCCCTGTGCTTTAAATTATGGATGAGGATTTCCTGATTTGCCAGCAATGCAATCAGCCAAATAACCTCTCCCAACGATTCTTCCATCGTTGCATTCTTTAACAGTTTATCACCGAGTTTCTCCAAACCGCCATACCGCTTGGTAATATCCTTTGTTGCTTTGGTGGTAAGAATCAGCTTGTGTTCCACACCACCGATTGTAATAACCTGACTTCTATCTTCTATACTGTACATACTGCTTCTCCTTTCAAATCCCGGTTACCCGGCTTCTATGCATCCTCTTCCGATACATTTGACGCTTCAGTTGTATAAGCAGGCTCGTAAACCTCTTTATACCAGCTTCCGATAGTTGTTGTATTTACACCGGAATCATCCTCACTGACCTCCGCTTTCCACGGATGTCTGCCCTTTCCGTCCACCTTATTTCTGCGCATTACCGTTCCTTCAATGCTTGGTGTCTGGAAGTTGATGGATTCTCCCTTTGTTTCCAGATTGGTAGCCGGAACCGCAAACTTCACACGGTATAACCAGAAATAACGGTATTTTCCGTTTGCCTTCTTTGCTCTGAAGCCGACTGCTACAGGTTTGCCGTCATCTTCCGATGTGGAAACCAATACACCATTGCTGTCAATCTCTGCACCTGTCAGTTCTGATGCTGCGGAAAGTCCGATGTCATCCACACCAAGTGTCAGTGTGCCGGAATTGAATTCCTTGATGATCTGTGCAATTCCGTCATCCGCATACAGCACTGCTTCTGCAAGTTCTACAGACAACTCCACAGAAATCGCTTTTGCAAGCTGCACCGGAGTACCATAGGTTTCCTCCTCGTTTTCATCCTCTGTAATAGGCGCATAAAATAATTTATCAAGACCGATGGTTGCCATTGGCAAATCCTCCTTCCTATTCGCTTATTCCCATTACTTCAAAAATGTAATGGTGGTATTTTGTTTCTTTTTCAAACTCCATATATTTTCTGGATGTAATCGTAATGTCTGCATCCAGGAG
>JAETSX010000099.1 GCA_021769425.1 Eubacterium sp. | reverse complement strand
CATAGATAGAGGTCTTTTTCTATTCACCAAATAAGTGAAAGACAATATTCAATTAAAATACAGTAACTGTCCGGGGCTCAGCGGTTGATGCTGTTGTACCGTGAATAATTCAGGGTTCATATATTTTGTAGTAAATCCAAGCCTAAATGCTTTACTTGTTGTATAATTGAGATATCTTAGGAAAAGAAGGTAATCTCTATGTCATTCAAAGAAAACGCTTACCAACAAATGTCATTTACAGATAGCTTTTCTGGTTTAATTGCCCGGGAACAAAAGGCGCTGGAAAAATCCTGGGCTGAAGTGTTTGCTGATGAAATATTTCCGGCCATTGATGAAAAGCGTTTTTCTGTCTTATACAGTGATAAGGCCTCCAGACCGAATACTCCGGTAAACGTGGTGGTTGGCGCGCTCATTATCAAAGAGCTTTTTGATTATTCCGATGATGAGATGGTCGAAAACCTTATGCTGGATTTCCGGATTCAGTATGCCCTGCATACAACGAGTTTTAAGTTTTGAAGAACAGCCTTTAAGCGATAAAACCTTAAGCCGTTTCCGCAAAAGGCATTATGACTATGAAACGCTTCATAACAAGGATCTCTACCACGACTGTGTGAAAGATTTAAGCGCTTCCATTGCAAAACTGATGGGAATCAGCGGGAAAGTCAGGCATATGGATTCCATGATGATTGAATCCAACATCCGCAGACTCAGCCGGATGGAACTGATATACGCCTGCACCGCAAAGCTGGCGGTGTATGTGCATAAAATCAATGATTTCGTTCTGCCTGACGGTTTAAAACATTATATCGACCCTAACGATTTTAACAGGGTGATTTATCATCAGCGCAGTACCGATGCAGATGAGCGCATGAAGCAGATTTTAACGGATGCAGATAAACTTCTTTCCTTGTGCGCGTCTGATTACAATGATTCAACAGAGTATGATTTGTTTGTCAGATGCCTGTCAGAGCAGACCATTGTTGAAAATGAGGCCAGACGGCTCCGCACAAAAGATGACGGCGACATGAAATCCTCCATGCTGCAGAACCCATCTGATCCAGAAGCGACTTTTTGCTGCAAAGCGGGAAAAGAGCACCGGGGATATGCCGCCAACCTTGAGAGGGAACTTCAGAATGAAAGCCGATGACCTTGCGCTTGTGGCAAAAAAGGCAGCTATGACACTTGCCTTATCCCGGAAGGAGCGAAGGAATATTCTTATATGAAAGACGAGAATGAGGTTAAGGGATCCAGTATCGGTTGAAACTGGGATTTCCGCAGGGGGAACAAACATCCCGAAAAAATAAAGGTGGCGCACAGGCACAGAAGATGTTAGAATAGTTATGGGCCATCTGTGCAGGGATGCGGCTTTCTCAGGAAGGCTTTCGCATGACACTTTTTTCTATGGCGTGGGCTTAGCGGTGTTATCATGTCGAAGCAGATGGGCCTTTTGTAAAATGGAGTGGAAAGATGATAATAGAATTAAAGTATTCTGGCACAAACACATATCTTATCCGGGGAACGAATGGCAGCATCCTCTTTGATACGGGATGGGCAGGTTCTTTTCCAAAGTTTGTCAGGGCGCTTGGCGAGGCGGGGCGACATTGCAGGAAATCCGGTACCTGTTGATTTCCCATTTCCATCCAGACCACATGGGAATCGCACAGGAGATTGCCGGCTGCGGTGTGAGAATTGTGGCGGCTGATGTGCAGCGGGCACATATCCATGATGCGGACGGGGCATTTGCAAAGGAGGGGAACCGCCTTTATCTGCCGATTGTGGATGAGGATGTCCGCATCATTTCCTGCGTGGAGAGCCGTCCGCTTTTGGAGGAATGTGGGATTGCAGGGGAATTGGCTCATACATCGGGACACAGTGAGGACAGCATTTCTTTATGCCTGGATGAAGGGGCATTATTTGTAGGCGATCTCAATCCTCTGTATGAATTGGAAATTCATAGAGGGACGCAGATTGGGGACAGTTGGGACAAATTGCTGGCAAGAAATCCCGTCAAGGTGTACTACGGCCATGCGAAAGCAGAGGAGTTAATCAGGGCGCAGAGGATGCCGAAAAAAGAATCCGAGCATTCCAGAGATATTTTCCGGCTTGTAAAGAAGATTATGAAATATATGGACAAGGATTATACGCTGGAGGACGTCGGGCAGGCAACGGGCGCGGACAAAGCATTTGTGGAGGATGTGGCGAGAATGTATCTGACACATCAGAATATAAGCGTACAGGGAATTTTGGACAGAATTGAGATTAAGGGAAAATAACCGGCATGCAGAAATGGATCTATGGACATCTGGAACGTGCATTGCTGCAGGCGGCGGGAAAGGCATCACATTTCCGAACTAATCAATGTTTTGGAGTGAAGAAGTGGGACTGCGAGTGGAAGACGCCATGCTTGAAATACAAGAAATAATTAGTTCATTAGAAAATGTGGATTTAGGAGAGAAATATATGCAGCATGAATGTAAAATAACTGTATTAGAAACAAAAGTATTTGAGGATTATCAGAAAAAATATCTTGCTAATCCCCAATCAGGCCCTTGTCCTTGTTTTAAAAAAGGTGATACCTTTCTCCTAAAAAGAACAAGTGAACGTGATGATTTTTATCACTTAATGAATGGCAAATTCTGTGGGGAAGCCTGGGATGCAATTAGCAGATATGTTTATACTGCTTTGCAGGGTGGTTCTATTATGCATAAATGGACGAATGATGAGAGGATGATGATCGCCTGCTGCAATGATGGAACCAGACCTGTTATTTTTAAAATTGAGAGAATTGATGTTCCAGAAACGGAAGAAGAAAGGCAGTGGCTTGAAAGGCAAAATTTTCATAATACGGCAGATGATGCATATACAGGATGATGGGAAAATCCAGTTTGCAGGAGGAATCAAAATGTCAAATATTATATCATTTGATGAGAAAGTTGTGCCTGATGATGATTCACTCGCAATGCCAAACGGCGGAACAGATGTATTTATAAATATTCTCGCTTTCAGTGGCTCTGTAATTGCCCGGACCGAAAGTGAAAAGCGCCTGATGGTTTATTTATCTGAAAAATACCATGCACATTTAAATTTAATTGTAGAATTTATGATGCACGGTATCGCAAAAGTTTTGGCAAATTCCGTTCTGATGAAATAAAAAAAATTGGGCAGGCCTGTCATTGACTACACTAACGGGCAGTTCCTTAACGGCTTATCAGACTTGCTGTGTGATGTTTGCGATATAGAAATTCTTCCGGAATACAAAACGCCCCAAGATGAGTTCGGGCATTTGGCCTCTAGCGGCTATTCTATATGTATCACATGATGACATCGCAGATCAGGTTGCCGAAACTGCCGCGCTGCCTTTGACGGCGGTGGAGAACTGTTATAACCTGATGCTGAAGCAGTATCCATTAATGCTGACCCGGCAGGCAAACGACAAAAAGTTTCAAATCATCTGGCCGGAGACAGTGGAATTCGATATTGGAGAAACAAAGATTTTTGTTGAAAGGAAAGGCGATCAACTATATTTTTGCAGATGGTACGAGAATCCGGATTACCGTGAAGAAATTGTTGTCCGGAAATATCCTGCCGGAGAAATCGCAAAGGTTATTCCGGGAAGCTGGACAGCAATGCCAAATGGCCAGATATGGATTTTGCAGTAATATAATAATCATGGAAGATTCCTCCAGCGCCCTCCACCGTTTTTTACCTCGTCATAACAGCCGTTCATTTTAATCTGATGCGCCATCAAAACAGCAGCAGAACTGTCATTGCCAAATCAATCGTTATTTTACATATACACCCATTCCTTTCGTTTCACTTAGGCACAAATAGTAATGAAAATCTTTTTTCACACTACTGCTTCTTCATCAAAAATTTTCCCCCTGCTGCAAAAAGCCTTCCTGTGCGGGGCAGGCTTTTCATCCTTTTAGTTATTTTTGCTTTTTTCTGGATCCACGATTTCACCCTACTGTCACTGCCTGAGGATTATAGCCAAAAACTTTCTATAATCCATACATTGAGATTTGGTTTGATGTTTTCCGGCGACAATGGTATAATCAATGTATCCAATGCAAGGAAAACGCTGGAAAGCCGCGGATTCATCAGACATCCATTAACGGCAATAACCGAAAAGCCCAGCATATTTCCATTCAGGAAAATTCATATCCACTGATTACGGGAGGAAAACATGCAGAAATGCCCGCAGAAGACTGGAGGTTACATAATGGAATTATTGATTAAAGTCATCGTATGCTTTATTGCCGGAATGGGAGCCGGTCTGGGAACCGGTTTTGCAGGAATGAGCGCCGCCGCCGTCATCAGTCCCATGCTGATCACATTTCTCGGAATGCCGGCATATCAGGCCGTAGGCATTGCACTTGCCAGCGATGTTCTGGCAAGCGCCGTCAGCGCATATACCTATGGCAAAAATAAAAATCTGGATATCAAAAACGGTTCTGTCATGATGGTTTTTGTTTTGATATTTACTTTTATAGGAAGTTTTTTAGCAAGTAAAGTTCCAAATTCCACTATGGGCAGTTTTTCCACCGTAATGACCCTGCTTGTGGGAATCAAATTCATTTTCCGCCCGGTCATGGCTACCAAAGAAACCATGACGTCTGTATCCCCGCAGAAACGCATCATCCAATCAATGCTGTGCGGCGCCGCAGTTGGTTTTATCTGCGGATTTGTCGGCGCAGGCGGCGGAATGATGATGCTCCTGTTATTGACAGGCGTTCTCGGTTATGAACTGAAAACAGCCGTGGGAACCAGCGTATTTATTATGACTTTCACTGCCCTGACAGGAGCCGGAAGCCATTTTATCATAGGCGGCATGCCCGAGATTCTGCCGCTGGCGTTCTGCATTGCATCCACGCTGCTTTGGGCCCGCATTGCCGCAAAATTTGCCAACAAAGCAAGCGCTGTCACATTAAACCGCGCAACCGGCGTTGTGCTTACCGTATTAGGGACAGCAATTTTTCTGGTCAATATTTATCAATAGCATTCCGATAAAGTTTTTTCTGATTATGATCAGAATGTCTGTCGCCGCAGACAGAGTCCCACTTATTCTGAGGCTGGCTTTGCGGCATAAAGTAAAATCTGCGGATTTAACGCTCCTGCACCGTCACCTGTACACGATCTCCGGGCTGCTTCCCTATTTTGGCCCGGATATCTTTGCGCAGGCCGATGATATAGCAGATACTTCCGTCCTGATTTTTTACACCCATATTGACAATGCTACCGTCATAAGGTTCCCCGTCAAAGGTGACATGAACTTTCACCCGCCCTCTTCCAAATTCCTCTCTGAGGTCCCAGGGGAAAATCACATAGGCGCCGCCTTTCTGCTCTGCCGGATAAATCTCTGACTCATATTCGTACATCTTGCATTCCTCCATTTCCAATGGCGCCTGTTGCCTAAGGCTGTTACATCACATAGCCTGGCTCCTGTTTGCCTAAGGCTGTTACATCACATAGTCTGCGCCTGTTGCCCAAAGCTGTCACATCACATGCCGCAACATGCTGTACCTTATATTATAACAGAAAATTTAAAAAACAATCATCCCTTCAAAAAGGAAATCAGCGGCTTGGCATATTCTTCGGAGGAAATATCATAGGAGCCTGCAATCATCCGCTCCATCCTTTTCTCCTCATCGCTTTTGTCTTTTTTCCTTTTCAGCATAGTGCGCAGACCCCTCATCATGAGCTTATCTGTGAAAGACATGTCTTCATAGCGCAAACCGGACTGCATGTAGAAGTGCGGAATTTTCTGCAGTTCACCGGAAGTCAGGTTCTGTTTCCAAAAATCCTGAATGACCTGTTTTTCCGTATTGGGCGTGGCTCCTGTCACAAATACCGCAAACTGCTTTGCACCGCTTTTCTGAAACATTTCCTTTGCTTTCTGATAGCCGTCAATTCTGCCGGCATGGGCTCTGCTTCCGAACACCACCGTATCATATTCTGACATAAGCTCAGGCGATGCCCTTTTGTAATCCACCACCCTGCTGCCGGTTTCTTTTCCTGCCAATTCTGCATATTTTCTGGTAAAACCTGTTCTGCTTTTATAAACAATCAATCCTTTATGATTCATGCCGTCTCACTCCTTCTTTTCCCATGCCTGCTTCAAAAATGCCGCCTGCGCTAATGTATCCTGCTTCACTTCTCTTCTATCGCCTGTTTCAAAAATGCCGCCTGCGCTAATGTATCCTGCTTCACTTCTCTTCTATCGCCTGCTTCAAAAATGCCTTATATGCTGACTCCTGCCACTGAAATATTTCATCCGCTGAAATTCCCGGGGAGGTCATAGCAAAAATGCTTCCAATTCCTATAGTATAAATCAGCATATTCAAATGCAGCCGCCTGGCATGTGCAATGCTAATATTCAACTCTTCTGCAATACATTCTGCTGTCTTCGGGCTGGCCTCTGACTGATACAGTTCATCCAGAGAAGAAATGCCCCGGCGTTCATGCAAAATGAATATTTTAAAGAGACAGGGTTCCTCTTTGGCAAACCGGATATAAGCCTGGCCGGTACTCCGGAACAAATCAGCTCTGTCAATATGCTCCGACACAAAATTTTCTGTAAAAGATCGGACCCGCTCTGTCACTTCCCGGCGCAGCCCCTCCATATTTTTGCAATAGCTGTAAATGGGCTGCACCGAACAGCCTATTCTGTCTGCAATATTTTTCACCAAAACCTGCTCCATCCCCTGGCTTCTGGCAATTTCAAAGGCCGCATCCACTACCATCTCTTTGGTAATTCTCTGTTTAGGCAATGTTAGATTCCTCCTACATAATTCATTTATATAATTAATTTATATAAATGAATTATACTGTTTTACAAGGATATTTGTCAAGGTGATTTTTTCTAATCTTGAGTTCCCCATTCCAAACACTGCTGCCTGGAACAAAGTGGGCAAGCCATATCCACTTCCTATCCCCTCACTCTTGAGGGGCTTGAACATTTTGCTGCGCCGAGTGCGGCCGCCTTAGCAACATCATACCTTTCGCACAAGTACCCTCGCTTCGCTGGGGCAGACCCTGCGCATAACATTTTTATATCATTAGGAACGTCATAGACTTTAGCGCTTCATAGCAACAAGGTCTTTCCCATGATGCAAGAAAGCCACTGCCCGGTTCATTCAAACCGGAACAATGGCTTCTTTTCCATCCTGTAACTTTACACTATAAATATTTCTTCAAGATTTCTACTTTATCTGTGGCCTCCCAGGGAAGGTTCAGATCATCCCGGCCAAAGTGTCCGTAAGCTGCTGTCTGCTTGTAAATTGGACGTCTTAAATCCAGCATCTTAATGATTCCTGCGGGACGCAGATCGAAGTTCTCGCGGATCATTTCCACCAGCTTCTCATCGGAAATTTTACCGGTTCCGAAAGTATCCACCATAACGGAAGTGGGCTGCGCCACGCCGATGGCATAAGACAACTGAATCTCACACTTTTCAGCAAGGCCCGCCGCCACAATATTTTTAGCAACATAACGGGCTGCATAGGCTGCAGAACGATCCACTTTGGTACAGTCCTTTCCGGAAAACGCGCCGCCGCCGTGACGGGCATATCCGCCGTATGTATCCACAATAATCTTTCTACCGGTGAGGCCTGCATCCCCATGAGGTCCGCCGATGACAAAACGTCCGGTGGGATTTATGAAAAATTTCGTTTCTCCATCTACCATTTCCCGGGGCAGAATAGGATCAAACACATATTTTTTAATGTCCGCATGAATCTGTTCCTGAGTCACATCGGCATCATGCTGGGTGGATAATACTACTGCTTCCAGCCTTCTGGGCTTGCCCTGTTCATCATATTCCACGGAAACTTGAGTTTTTCCGTCCGGACGCAGATACTTTAAGGTACCGTCTTTGCGTACTTTCGTAAGCTGCAGCGCCAGTTTGTGAGCCAGGGAAATCGGATAGGGCATTAATTCCGGCGTTTCATTGGTTGCGTATCCGAACATCATGCCCTGATCTCCGGCGCCGATTGCCTCTAACTCTTCCTCAGACATTTTGTTTTCTTTGGCCTCCAATGCCCTGTCTACACCCATGGCAATATCGGCGGACTGCTGATCCAAAGCTACCATCACAGCACAGGTATTCCCGTCAAATCCAGTGGCTGCATGATCATAGCCAATCTCATTTACGGTATCTCTGACAATCTGCGGAATATCTATGTTGGCTTTTGTGGTAATCTCCCCGGTGACAAGTACAAATCCGGTGCATGCCGCTGTCTCGCATGCCACACGGCTCATAGGATCCTGGGCCATCAATGCGTCCAAAATTGCATCGGAAACTGCATCGCAGAGTTTGTCGGGATGGCCTTCTGTTACTGATTCTGAAGTAAATAATCTTTTTTCCATTTTTCTCCTCCTGGTTGTTCGAAACGATTGCATGTGGTATTTTCATATCAACAGGAATTTACAGCAGTTCTCCATTGATAGAACAAAGTGGGCAAGCCCACCTCAACTCCCCTAACCCCTCCCCATGAGGGGCTTGGACACTTTGCGCGCCGAGTGCGGTCGCCTTAGCGACATCATTCCCTTCGCACGAGTGCGCATCCGCGCGGAGCGTTTTTGTTTCATAGGAAAGCCGAATACTTCAGGCTTCACAGCA
>JAETSX010000098.1 GCA_021769425.1 Eubacterium sp. | reverse complement strand
GTTCTTCAGTACCGCCACATTCCATCCTCCTTCACTCCATCCACCCCCATATAGGGGGTGGATTCACAGATTACCCGATCAGGAAATACGGGCGGACGCAACCCTCGGCGGAAGCGTAAACAGTGCCACTAACACCATAATAGATACAATAAGCGAACGCCGAAGCCGACACAACAGCACTCAGCCAATACCAGTACCGGCTTCCGTTATGTCCAATTCCTGCTACCTTCATTGCCGGGTTATGCATGAACAGACTGAACTGCTTATTACGTTCTCCTGTGTCATAGAAAGATGAACTCAGCACCGTTGAACCGTACAGTTGAATCTCGCTCATTAAACTCAGCTTAGTGTCATACCACTCCCATCCGCTTGCATAGCCTGTATAACCTGCCCCTGCATTTGAATTTCCTGTCGTGGACACTCCGTTTGAAAGAAGTGACCTATGGGTTATTATATGATTTTCGTTTGCATTTTGCAATGCCTCAGCATAAACCGGCAGCACTTCTTTATGCATCTTTGAGTTCGCATATCCTCCGGTCGTTTCATTGGTATCATTCATTTTTGCTGTTGTTTTGAAACAGTCCTTCGGAACTATTGTGGCATGATGCCTTGTTAATGGGGAATCCCCATTATTCCAAAATGTTTCAAAATCCGCCATGACATGCCGGACGGTTTCAGTACCGCCAATACTTGTTGTAATCTGCTTGTCATAATAATCGCCAATAAATATATCGTCAAAACCTCCAGAAGAAATCATGCTGGTAATTTCATCAAGGCTGTATCTTGTTGAAAGGTCAATGCCCCTGTAAATTGCATTATGAGCAGCACCCCCGGAACATAACACCTTATCAATCTGTTCCTTCAGCCATTTGTCATTGTTCAGAAGCTGCTGATACCGCACATTCCACTGGTCGCAGTGTCCCGGTGTTTTTGTAGTCATTGCCTCCATCATATCATTGTAAACGGATTCTACTGTTAAATTTGCCATGCTAAGCACCTCCTAATAATTGTCCTCGATTGTGAATGTGGTTTCCGTTTCATCCTTGCCTTTCGGAAGAAAGTTAGAAATTGCAATCACATCACCCTCTGCATCTATCAGAGCCATCTCTGAAATAAAAGTACCGACCAACTCATCCTCTGCCAGTTCAATCACATATTCATAACTGGTATCGGACGTCTTGGCAGATGATGTGTATTCCTTCCTGATTACCTCGTTATTGAGTTTTACATTTTCAGCCAGTGGTGTAATGATGTTCCCTCCGGAATCCACCCCACCAGAACCAAGGGCAATCCATTTTGCCTTTGCAAGCTTTCCGGTGGTATGTGTTGCCTCTGCCATCTTTTTTCTCCGTATTGCTGTAATAACATTTTTCATTTACATTACCTCCTGATTTTCTATTCCGTCCAGAATGATGTTACCGTCCTGAAGCCATGAACCATCTAAATAGTGGAGATCATAGCCTATTATAATTTCCTGCTCCCATGCATCCAGTACCCTGCTTCCATCCGTCAGGCATGTTCCATCAAGGTAAAACAAATTATGCTGCCTGTGCATCCTTGCCTGACGGATTTCCTCTTTATGGGAAATAGATGTCCTGTACCCGTCCTTGACTTTATATACAGTCCTGTCTGAATCTAATAGGCAGTTTCCGTCTGTCAGCCATGAACCGTCTGTTTTCCGATAGTCCCAATAAAACAATGGGATATGGAAAGCTGCTCGCTGCCCAATCTGTTCGTCAGGCTCCCGGATATGTATTTCAAATCTCTCATTGAGCTTTGATACGTTGTATGGAAATACCATAAATCCTTTATACCGAAAGCCGATTTTGACCGGATATCTACTTCTGTCCGAATCCAGTAAATATCTTCCATCCAAGTTCCATGTTCCATCAAGCATACGGTAATTCCAATAAAACAGCTTCCACCGGTAGTCTGCCCGGCTTCTGGCATCATGTGGCTCTCGGATAGATAAGCTGTATTGAAAACTGTAATTATCCTTTGCCCCCACCTGCTTTGTCTTTCTAACTTCTTTCTTCAGTATGGCAGTTGGAATTGGATGGGACTCGTCTACGCTCATTCTGATTACAATATAAAACTCTGCCCATCTGTCAGGCAACACGCCAGCTTCCAGTAACCGACTTCCGTCCATGTTCCATGTGCCATCTGTCTGATAATACACACGTCCTTTGAATTCATTTGCTTTTATCAGCTCTGGTGTGGCATATCCAAGCGTCCTTACCGCAAGCAGCACTCCCGGATCAGAACCGCCAAGCCTTAACACCTCCGGATAATTTGCTATCCTTGCCCGGAAGTTTTCATCTTCTTCTCCGGGATATCGTGCCATCTTCCTGTCCTCCGCATGAACCGGAAGCATCTCCGGCTCACACGTTGCAAGCATGGTCTGTTCCTCTGCATTGTACAGGCTTTCCAGTGCATCATCAAAGCGTCTGCCCAATACCCGGAACAGAATATACCACTGGTTTATCGACTTCTTTACTCTTTTAAAGGGGGAAGTCAGCAGATAATACATGTAGTCACAAAATTTATCAAACATCTTACGCACCCCCTACATTCAATACTTCCACCTCCAAACTACCGAGCATCACAACAACATCCTTTTCCTCTTCAATATCTGCAGCTGGTTTTGAAAACTCCACCCTTTTACAGTCAGCTATGCCTTTCTTGAGTGCATACCGCACATCGTCCATATACAGGCAGTTCAATTCCTCACGTTTTCCAAGCTGCAGCACATCTTCGATAATGTGTTCTGCTGTTGCCTTTACACCGGTGGTGGAAGCCTCTTTTGATATATATATGGTAAGGCTGATATCCTGACGTATGACCGTTGATGACTTGTAAAGAAAATCATCATAATTTCCCTTCAGGTAACTGGTGGCTGTTTCCACCCTCTGCAACAGTTCCTTTGTAGCCTCTCCTCCTGTACCTGTAATGATAATGTCTGTTGTACCCTGCCCTCTCGGATGCTGTGCATCCACCTCTACATTCAGGACACCGCTGACTTTCCTTGCCACGTTTTTCAGCTTATCCTCCGTAGTCAGTTCTGCAAGTTCAGACCAAGACTCCCCGATTCGTTCCCGGAAATCCTCAATATCTTCTATGTCAGAACCTTCCAGATACAGCCACCCCTCTTCATTAGATACTGCCTCCACGCCATCAAGATGTATCATGGATATGGTTATCTTCCCGGAAGATAAGTTATAACTGGTTCCGCTTTCCTCCGCTTCCACCAATACCCTGCCACTTTCTTCCCCTGCACCGATAACCGTTGTTTCAAGCACATAATATTTTAGTTCCTTTCCATTTACATCCGGAAGCGTTTTGAACATATGCCCTTTTGTTATCTGCAAAGCGTTCTGGTATTCATTCCGATAAATAGTCACATACCCCTGAGCTTTGACAGCTTCCTTCCTTGTCTTGCCGAAGTCTGGAGCCTTTATCTCAAGCCAATCCTCATCCGCATGTTTGATAAACAGGTTATTGATGACCGTCCGGGCAAGTGTTTTTATCTCTATGTAAATTGTGACAAATATTCTGATAATCAGGTAAAAAATACCGCCTTTGTTAAAATTGTTTATGATAAAGCCTTCGTTCTCCAGTTCATTCCTGATCCGTTCCATTTCCTCATCCTCGTCAGGAACCGGGCAGACCTTGTCCAGTATTTGTTCACTTATCATTCACTCTCAACCTCCACTTCCTCCGTTGACAATTCCATGTTATATTCATCATTGGAATCATTTTTTGAGATGGATACGCTGTCATAATATATGCCATCACGAAATGTTACCTCCTGCGTGGTCTTTGCCAAGTCAAGGTATGTCCTCTTGGCAAGTTTGCCCCTGACACGCTGCATAATCTCCGTCTGTGTAAACTCATCATTCTCTGCATGGACAAAGTCTAACAGTCCAAAACCATATGCCTCATCGCCATCTTCATCTTCATAAAACAGCTCACCTTCCTCTGTATGTGCTTCCAATCTCAAATCCTGTTCCCAACACTCATCACCAGACACAGTTGCAAAATCTCCGTTTTTATCAGGAACCGGCTGACCATTAGCATCCAGTTTGATGTCTGTATTATCTTCTCCGACTATCGTCATGGTTCATACCTCCCTAATACAAAAACAATGCTTCCACCATACAAAAGAAGAATCACAGCAATATCCCCCTGTTTCAGTTCGATTTCTGTTTTTACATTCGGTATCTCCGGAAAATCATTGTCAGTGTTCATGGCTTTGTCAAGAATTTTAAGCGTACACAGATACCTTCCATTAACTTCTTTAGACCTGACAACTTTTGCGTACATCCCTGAAGGATGCTGCATATGGGGATATTTTTCCTGAATCTGCTTTTCCATTTCCTTTTTTACAAATGTCTGGAGCATATCTGACATCCTATCCGCCTCCTTTGAAATAAATATACATTCGTGTATATCCCCTCGCATCGCTCTTGATGATTGTCTTTTCAACCTTTACTGTCCCTGAATACTTGGAATGCACCACTTCTACCTCTTGGCTGTGATGTATCCAGGGGACTCCAAGCGTTTCTATCTCATACAGTTCTCCGTACTTTTTCAGGGAAAGTATATTTTCACTCTCCTCCAGAACATAGATGGTTTCCTGCTCTGGTTTGCACCCCCAATAAAAAATTTCATTCTGGAAAAAGAAGTCATTATCTATTCCCCATGTACTTCCAACCTGTGCTATTGCCTTAATCCCATTCTGCTTATTTACAATAAATGTATCTTTTTTCCCATACTCCGTTTCATTCAGCCGGTATTCTTTAATCCCTGCCTGTGTCAGCACATACCGGATAATGTCCTGCGGAGTGCAGTCAATAAAAGTCCCTTTGATTTCAGTCCTCTCAACCTTTATCATGGCATCCCGGATCATAATTTCCTTCCAGTAATCGCCTTCAGTCCTTCTGCAGTATCCCTGCAGGAGAATGTCATAGTCATCCCCATATCCAAGTTCCACTGTGGCTTTTTCCATATCTTCATACGATATGATTCCCTGAAGCTGGGATGTAAGTTCCACCTTGCACCAGTCTGACCGGGACTCCCGGCTGCTGAAACATTCCACTTCCATGCCACTGGTTATCTCATACTTTTTTGTGCTGATACGGAACTCCGGGCTGATTAACCTTTTATATCCCATCTCCGCACCTCCTACTTAATCAGCTTTTTCGCCTTTTTCTTTGCTGCAGTTGTGGAACGCTTTTTAGCAGACGGACTTTTGCTTTTCTTTTTTTTAGACTTTCCAAAAGTTTTTTTGATCTGCTTCTTTATTGTTTTTGCCTGTTTGGACGGCTTCAGTTTAATTCCTGCTATCGTTGGAGCAAGCAGCTCCAACGTAGCAGTCCTTTCACTTTCAGCCACTTCATTTTTTGTGCCGAGTTTCTCAAAATACACTTTTGAGATGCCTCGTGCTGCACAATCCTCATTTACAACCTTCAGGAGTTTTGCCTTCTTTTGTTTGTATGGTTTGAAAAGCCTCTGCATAGCGGATATCTGTTCTATCTGTGTCATTTTCTTTGAATCCTCTAAAATGAACTCAATAGAAATTTTCGCTGCCTCATAGCCTGTTGGCTGATTGGCTTTTGTTTTTCCTTTGTCATCCTCTATGTTCTCAATCGTTGCAACTTCAGAAATGTCAATGCTCTTCATCTGACCAGAGAGCTTCACGCCTCCGAGTTTTATCAAATGTTCCTGAACTAAAAGCATAGGCTTACCTCCCTCTAGGCTGTTACCGGTTCATCTGTGGAATTCTGTGCATCCTTAATCTCATCAATCAGTTTGAACAGCATCGGAAGGTCTTTTATCTTCTCGACATCAACCCTGATTTCCAATTTCTGGATGATGGTATTCCCTTTTCCGTTACCGGACTTTAATTCCTGTATATCTCTTTCTGTTACTTTTTCTTTGCTCTCAAGCGTTCTTGTCTCTTTCTTCGTCAGTGCGGATATAACCGAACCAATGCTGCCCCGGCTCTTATCCTCATCCTGATCCATTTCATTATGGATGAATACTTTTAACTTATCCCACAATGCAGACAATGGAAGAATTGCCTCATCTCCTGCTTCGCCTCCGCCTAACAGCTTGCCTCCGGCTGCTCCAAAGATTGTCGGGGCTGTCATCACGCCACCATCTGCATACCACTGGATATCAAATTTTGGAAGCGAACCTTTTCCTGCAATTCCAAACGGAGCCTCGCCTCCGGTCACGCTAATGTGGGGAAGTTTCAGTTCCGGGAGTTTCCAGTTGAAATTAAATGCTCCTTTTATCTTGTTCACTACTCCTGTAACAATGGCATGTGCTGCATCTAACTTGCTTTGGAAACCGGATTTTATATTCTCCAGCACACTGGTCACAGCATTTTTTGCCCCATTCAGACCGTCTGTGAATTTATTCTTTATGGCTGTGAGTTTCCCCCCTGTCAGATTGTCGATAAAGGAAAGCCCTGCTGTAAAGTAACCCTTCACTGCCTCCTGTGACGCTGCCACCACGCCTTTAATTCCTCCGCCATTGGCTTCATAAGCACTCTTGATATTATTCAGTTTCTGCTTCGCTGTGTCTGCTGCAGCTCCCATAATGTTCCCGAAAAATCCCTTGACCGCATTCAGTCCGTTTGAAACGGTACTCTTGATTTTTGAAATTGTGCCTGAAGCATCTATGCCGACAGCATCCAACGCTCCGCCTACCACGTTCAAAAATCCGTCTACAAATCCACCGATAAATGATAAAATCGCATCGAATCCATTGATAAAGAAGTCTTTTACATTGTCGACTGCAGCAATCAGGAAGTCGCATGCCCCACCAAAATCACCCTTAAACAAGGCTACTATGGCATTGATAATATTTGTAACAAATGAAACCAGACTGGAGAGTGCATTTGTCAGTGGTGTCAATGCTGCAAGAACGCCCTGTATCGCCCCGACAAACGTGCCGACAAAGTAAGTGCCTATCACTCCAGCAATCGTGCCTATTACTTTCAAAATTGGCTTTGCTGCTTCATACAGTTCTATGAGCTTCTGCCCCAAGTTCTGGAGTGCAGGCTGCAGTGTGCTCCACGCATTCTGAACCGCACCCTTGACCTTGTCAAACAAGCCTATCCAAAAATTCCTGAAGGCTTCTGACTTATTCCATAGCAGTACAAACGCTGCTACTAAAGCCACTATTCCTATGACCACCCACCCGACTGGGGAGGCTGCAAAAGCTCCGCTTAATACTGTCCATGCACCCTTGACCGCTGTTATTGCGTTCTTTGCTGCCAATACTGCTTTCCCTACTGTGCCGACAACACCAATTACCGTTCCTAACACTGTCAGGATAATGCCAAGTTTCAATGCAATGTTCATAATGCTTTGTACGGTTTTCTGGTTGTTACTGATCCACTCCGAGCCTTTCTGTATGACTCCGCTTACTTTGTCCATTGTTTCATTGACAACCGGGAGTAATCCGTTTCCAAGTTCCTCCACATTGTTATGTATCTGCTGTTTCAATACCTGAAATTTTTGTGCCGGTGTATTATTGATAGCCTCTGCCATTTCTGTTGTGACAGCAGAACCCTTTTTCATGCTTTCCGCCATCGAATCAATGCCACCCGACAAACCTTCTATATCTGAATACAGAAGGTCGATCATCGCCACAGCTTCATCTGTTCCAAATGCTTCTTTGATTTGCTGTTTCTCAACTGCATCAATGGTATCCCCATATTTTCCTTTTAACTTTTCAAGGATTTCCGGTGTCGATAACAGCTGATTGTTGGCATCCACGAAAGACAGCCCTAATTTCTTTCCTGCCGATGCTGCCTGATTAAGGAACGATTTATATTTTGTTGCTGCTTCCGAACCGCTCATCGTTGTCTGAAGCTGCCCCAATATTGCAAGCTGTTCTTCCAGTGGCACCTTGTTATTGGTTGCGGTTGCCCCCAACGCAGAAATGGAACTTGCCATCTCAGAACCGGCTGTCTTGTAATTCTTAACCGCTGTTGATATCCCGGCGGAAAACATCTCGCCAAATTCCAAATCCGACATATCTTCATATGCACCTTTATAGATACCATATCCTGTCGCAAACAGTGAACCCATTTCCTCAGTGGTTGATTTTGTTGCCTTTCCGGTCAGTGCTGCAAGCTCTGTGAACTGAGCCACTCCTTCATCCGTCAGGGAGGCAATACCTGATTTAATGTCATAAGACGCTGTGATAAAATCACTCTTTGTTGTTCCTGCCCATGTATCTGAAAAACTCTTTGCTGCATCTTCGACTGCCTTTAAGTCTGTAACTCCCAAGGAAGAAAGCTCACCAAGGGCATCCTGCGTATCAAAAGTTGACGTTACGGTTGCAATACATGCTGTCGTGATTCCGGCTCCTACCCCGGCAAGTGCAGCCCCTGCTTTCTGAACCGTCCCAAACGCATCATCCAGCTTTTTTGTTGTATCTGTGACACTGTCGGTAACGCCTGAGAGCGGAGCTGTCAGGTTGTCCTGCATTCCCATAACCACTGAAAGCCGGAATACAGAGTCCATACCCATAAACTCCACCTCCTCTGTTATGGCAAAAACCACACCCCCTCATGGAAGCATGGTTTTTATTGTGTATCCGGATGAGCCTCCACATATCCTTTGTTCACGCCGACCTCAATATCCTCTATCCTCATTTCCCTTGCCACCTGAGCCATTGCCATGAGCCGGAAAAATTCATCAAAATCCACGTCCTCAAAGTTTCC
>JAETSX010000217.1 GCA_021769425.1 Eubacterium sp. | reverse complement strand
CCGTGAGAACAGCGCATTTGCCTTTGTTCGGTTCGCCAACTCCCCTCCACGTTCCAAATCAATATCTATCCCGGAACACCACGGATATTTGTCAATAATTCTCACGATTTCTGAAATGAACGTATCCTGTGCACCATTCGTATTCTCTCTGAGTGCTGTAAAAATAGATGCAGTACCATGATTCATAATGGTCAGAAGCCATTTAATATGTGGCCATTTCTTTACATAAGGAAGGATGGTGCTGACCGCAGTTCCCGTCTCGCTGATTGTTCCATCTGCTGAAACTTCAAAGGTAAAAATACCAACATGAGACAGCTTATTTCCTTTTTCTCTTAACACCTGATGCATTCTCGTATTTCCCATGAATGTCCATGCCATGACATTTCTGTTACTTGCCCTTCTCACATCCGTTTTCCTCCAATCCCGTATGCCATCTCCTGAAAAGACATGCGCACAAGTGCTGACTTCCTGTCCTTTACTTTAATCTGGTGTTTACTGTCCCCTGCTGCCGAATAAGAATAAAATCCATCAGCCTTAATCCGGCTTCCATTCCTTGTTGCCAGCCTTGCATCAGCATTAATTTCAACAACATCATCTTCAAAAAAAATGCTCTGCAAAGTCAGCTTGTGGCTTCCGTAATTATGAGCCACACTCATGTCTCCTGCTGCCATCGTATCTTTCGGAATGATGTGATAATTCAGCCCGGCTGATACTTCTCCGTCATTAGTGATCACTGCTGTAACACCGGAGCGGACAATCCCATTAAAAAAGCGGACAGGTGTTATCTCCCCATCCACACGATTTTTCTGCAAAAGTTCCAGATTATTTACCACATACCCGGTCAGCCATTTACCTTCCTGAAACATGATATCTGTTATATAAAAGGTTCCGGTACAATCCTCTAAGATTACATTTACGGTAGCCTTTGCCACCTTCTTTTCTTCATGTGTATTGATTGTTCCGGCAAATCGAATAAACTCCATCCTCACACCTCCTGTGCATCAAAGGTGTATCTCTGCTCTGACACATGGGAAACCCATGCGGTTGCTACCGAACCGCCCTGCAGCATAACATCCGTAAAACGCACGGTGCCTGTACAGTCCTGCACCACAACTCTTACCGTCAGTTTTTTCACTTTTTCTATTCCGGTAACACTGACCGCTCCTGCCGACCTCGTAAAATACATGGTGCATTCCTCCTAATACAACTCTACAAATCTTGTTTCTTCCGA
>JAETSX010000097.1 GCA_021769425.1 Eubacterium sp. | reverse complement strand
ATATATTTCCTATGTATTTACTAGGTTATTATTCAAAAAATGATGTCCAATATACGAAATGTCGAACTATATACCGAACTTTTTCGTTATATGAACTGCTGCATGATTATCCATTATATCCCTTATACTGCTGCATTTTCTTCATAAATAATAATCAATAACATAAAGAAAGCACCGCCAGATAATCAATTCATCCTTTGGCGCTTCTCCATGTTTAATTTAAAGCTGTGCTTTCTGTAACTTTCACTTTTCCATCTCTTTAAAAATGCTCTTCCATCCTCATGACAGAAATCAATCTTTTCCTATGCCGTCATATCTTTGGCAAGTTCATAATGATATTCCCGAATCTTATGGATATCTTCAATAGTGAAATCAGGACTGATAACGGGTTTTCTTATAACCATCCTGACACTAAATCATCCATAGTCATACATGGAAGTTCTTTTTCTTGCCTTAGCTGCTTATCATTTGTAAAAAACATATCACATCCGCTGACAATTGCTGTAGCAATCTGTAATGCATCCATAGCTTTAAAATTTTTATATTTCCCTCTTATCTTTGCTCCTTGCTCTGCAATATTAGAATCAATATCAACAATCATTATATTCATATATTCAATAAATCTTTTGAAGTTACCTGCAAATTCCATCTTGCCGCTACTATATGGAAACACAAGATATTCCTCAATTGTAATAGTAGATGTTACAACCTGGATATTCTCCTTAATACACTTTTCGAAAAATTTCTTTACCGAATCCATATATAAAGCACTATTTTCCAGATAATAAATAATCGGTGCTGTATCAACAAATACACGCTTAAATCCTGTCATTATCTCTCAACTCCCTTATATAGCTATCTGCATCCTGTCCCCGTTCTGTCGCTTGCATAACAAACTGCTCAAGGTTTATATCTATTTTCGTTTCCGTTTCAGGCATTCCTAAAAGCCCATTCACCCCCTGCATGATCTGGATCACAAAGCCCAATTTATCTTCCGGCACCTTTTCCAGCATCCTAATTGCTTCCTGTCTGATTGCTGTCATAAAGAATCACACCTCACATTCCCTAATATCATAACCTCTTCATTCATTTACATCTATAATATAGCACTTTCCCGTGCCATGTTCAATCCGTATCAACAGAATATCTGCTTTCTTCCAATTCTTCCCTTGCAAAATTCTCCATCAACATCCTGTCCTTTCCACCCTTTCATTTAATCAATCCTATTTCATCCAACAGGCAGGCGCAATCCTTAAATCCCTGCTGGTATGCAACCTTCATGCAGCAGATCCCTTGCGATATGTAAGCGCACACTAAACCATCTATCATCTGCATTTCCTCCTCTGAAAACCCTTGCCCTTTCAATCGCATGGAAAGCCGCCCTGTTTCCTTCCTCGCTTCCAAATACGCCCCATCCCCGGAAAGAATTCTGTCTAACCTCTCCCCGGTCGCATGGCTTGTTAAAACATCAAAAATATTGTTGCCATTATCCATATGCCGCCCTCCTAACTTTTCAACTGCCTGTAACTCCCATAATCCATATGAGCATCCCATACCTGCCACAGGAACATATATGGCTTTACTTTCCATTTAGGATTCCTTCAGCATTTCTTAATCCTTGCTAAATACACATTATCAATTATGGCAGATAATTCTTTTATGGATTTTCCACTGTTATAAATATTCTCCATTACATTTAACGGGATAGATATTGAATCATTGTTATCCAGGAACCATATATAAAAGTTATCGCCGAAAAGACCTATTCTATGTATTTTCTTATAGACTTTGTTTAATTCTTGCTCTAATTCCCGTTGTAGCCAATAATAAAAATTCCTCATTCTAATATTCACCCTTCCTTCTTACATAATCCACCGCATACATAATATAAACACGCTGTTTGTCTATCTGTTGCCATTAGCTAATCCTACATTTTGATTTTCATAACAATCATTTAGCGGAATATTTCATTCCTTATAAATTCATCAAATGGCTTCTCCGCCCATGATCTGTCACATAAACAAAAATCAGCATATTTCAGAGATTTCATATCCACATTATCCAAATCAAAATCATTGTAATAGTCGCTAATTTTATCAATTTCTATATGGATCGAATAACTTCTATAAAAAATATGCTCACCTGTTTTCTTAACATTATGAGTTAATTCTATTTTCGCATAACAAGTAAATTTTGATCCCATAATATCTTCTGGCATTACAAAATTCACTTCTAACAATTCATTTATTTCTCTTTCTATTTCTTTTAGAATACACTCTGGTAAATCCTTTCTGATTCCACCATTCCTATCTGATAAATCCAAACTAAAATTTATATCTCCATTATAGAATATCCTTCCACCATCTTCTCTAAATCCTGTTCCATTCTTACTGAATCCATTTTTGAAGCCATAACAATTCTGAAAAGTGAATTCACCAATCTTATATTTATAATCGCTATTTTCTGCCAAAGAATCGTTCTCAATATCCATATATTCAAAGAAATCAAGTTCTCTGCTATATCCACACTCAATAACTGCATCCATCAGATCGGATATTGTTTTTACTTCCTTTTTGCCTTTTAAAGATATGAATCTTTTCAGATTTTCTATGCCACCCCATTTTTTGAAATTATTGATAGTACAGCAATACTGCTTATCATCATTCCCTCCCCCAATATGTACATAAATATTTCCGTTGGCGATAAACAATGAATTGCAATATCTTACTATGTACATCCTGTTAGCCTTAATATGATCTAACGGATAATATCTCGAAACGCATACTCTATCATTTTTTCTCATTACGCCGATTCCTCCATCTTCACGCTTTATATGCACCGCTGCATATATTCCTGTAATTTTTACTTTCAGCCGCCGTTGTCCCCCTCCAAACCCTCCATGCACCTGTCCATAAAATATTCATGGAACCCCTCTCCCGCAAATGGGCTTTCCAGGAACCTTTTCACCGCCTGGTGCACGGCATCCAGGTTATTTTCCCCTTCCACAAAAGCAACCCCTGCGCCAAACAGCATGGAAGCCGTCTCAAAAGGCATACGGATCCTTTCCCCGCGTTCTTTCCGTCTGTCCACCATCTTGCAGAATTCCACAAAGTTTCCATCTGAGGCGAATTTCCCTAACAGTTCTTTTTCCATTATCCTTCCCCTTCCTTTTTCATTCTTCCCGTTTACGATCCCGCATCGCTTCCAACAGCCTGCATGCAACTTTCCCTCTGTATACATTCCCTATTTACATATTTTATCAAGCATCTGTTCTAATATCTCACTCCCGCTTTGGATAAAATATGGTTCCCCATTGATTTTCAAAAATTCTTTTCTCTCATATACCGTAAGCACTTTCTGCTGATAAATGTTCATCCCTACGGCGATCCCTGTAACAAAATCTTCATTTTCTGGTAAATTTTTCAACAACCACACTCCAATCGTAAATTTTTTATACTTTATATTTCTCCATTTGAAAAAATAAGTACAATAAGATTTTTATTTCCTACTGTACTTGTTTCTTCTTTTTGCAGATTTACTGCAATGCCTAACTCGGCATGGCTAATCAAAACAAATCATAACCTAACATAGCTTGGCTCAACATATCTTATAATGCCTAACATAGCATAGCGAAACACAACACAACCTAACAAAACACATCCCAGCTAAACGAAACGCATCTTAGCGAAACATAACTCAAAATACTCAGCTCACTTTTCTTTTAGTTTTTTGCAAGTCCATTATGGGCTTCTGCCTTTTGGAACATACAATACCATCCCCCACCCCTCCTTTTACCTTACCGCATATCTCCTATATGTTATATTTCCCTTTCTACTGCCATTTTTGCTTTTCCCTGCCAGCTGGCGGAAATATTCTTCCAGGCTGAATTTATATGCCTTGCTCAGCAAAGAAACAATTTCCCTGTTTTTCTTGACTGTTATAGCGGCAATCACAACAGTATTTGTTGTTGTCAGGTTCTCACGGATGATACTTTCCAGTGCTGACCGTAAACCGTCATACTGTGTATCCACATAGTGTTTCTCGCTTTTACTCCCAAAATTTACGAAATAAATCAGCCTATATACAAAATATGTTTCAATCATATTATTAGCCGTGGTTTTTCTTCGAATATCTTCAAGCATATTTGAAATTGTATACATAGCTATTCCCTACCTGCCTAAACCATTCCGCACAGACAAGCCACCCTATATAATAAATTCCTTGAAAACTTCCTTCTATGCTGTTCTTCTAATTTCCGTCTGCTCCTCATTTTCTCCATAACTGCAAGCTGAATATCCACTTCCACATATTCCACCATTTGAAGCGGCGTAAGGCTGCTATATGGCGTTTTAAGGCTTCTGTCTATAACCTGGTGCCCATCTTCCATTTCAATAATCCGAAATTCATACATAATATTTTCCATCCTTTCTGTTTTTGAACTGGGAAGACTGTTTGTCCAGCCCTCCCGAATATCTCATTAGGTTCATTTCCTATGCCGCATCCACTAACCGCATATAATCTTCTAGATCGCACTTCATATATTGGAAATTCTCGACCTGGTCACTGATATAGGAATCATTCCGTTTAAAGTAATCCACAAACCAGTTATCTATCTGTATATCCTTTCTGCATGCATAAGCGATAACCGCAATCAATGAAGCATGGTTCTGCTTATCCAACAATTTGCTTTCTGCATCCACTTTAGAAGCGAACCCCTTTAGCATGTCCGTATAGAGCCATATATCATCGGATACCACGTCCGGGCTTACATTCTCCCTGGCAAATCCTAATATGTCCGTCTCCTTCAAATCCTCCTTATTTATATGCAGATATTCACACATCAGCGTTCCAAGTTTGTCCAGCTTCTGAATAACCACATTTTTATCTTTTGTGGATCTGTTCTTGTCAATGCCGTAAAATTCATTCATGTCCTGGCCGTCTGTCAGTTCCTTGAAATATGAAAGGAACCCTGTGAATGTTCCATCCTCCATATTAAGCCGTGTAAACTTATGGAACAATGTAAACAGGATAAATGAATCCCGGTTTGTGAACAGGCTGTATAAATCTTCTGTGATGGCAGTTTCCAGCCGTTCTATGATATTTTCCAGGATGTCAAACTCTTCCATGGATGCATTCTCATTGATGTACGCCCCGATCTGGACTGCTTTCTTCCAGTCGCCTAAATGGAACATACACATAACCGTTTCCATAAGAACACGCTCAAGAGATCCATTTTTCCGCTCCGCTTTCGTATATGGGACTTCAATGAAGAATTTCCGCTTCAATATCTCACGAATCTTCCGTGCATAAACATCACAAAATGTAAGCGATTTTTGTGCTACGGTCATACCTTTATTGAAATTAAAACGGCGTACAAGCCTTGAAATCTGCTGCATAGTATAATTTTCGTGGATGACCGTTTCAATCTGATATTCATTGAATTTATTTTTTAATTCTTCCGGAAGGCGTTCATATGCTTTCCTTCGGATATCAAATGATTTGGATTCCCAGCAGATATCACCGTTTCCATCATATTTTATATTTCCATCCGCATCCTTGGATTTTGCTCGGTATTCAATAACTGGCTCCTCCACACTAGGACTGATTTTAAGATTCCCATACCTAAATAATATTAAAGCGGTGCTTCTTTGCAGCCCATCTATCAACCACATTTGGGAATCGCCCTCCTGCCCTAAAATAATCGGCGGAACATATTCATCGTTCAGGATGGAAACAATCAGTTCGCTGGACATGCTGTTATTCCACTGATTAGCCATACGCTGGACATCCTGATCCTGCCGGACATCCTGGCTTTTCAATTTTTTCAGGTACATATCCAATGTAAACATCTGTTTTCTTACTTTTGCCATAATATTAATCCTCCATCATTAAAGCAGTATCTTTACTTTTTCATAGGCACGGATGGTTTCCAGCGTATCCGTATATTCTTTTGGTGTCATATGTAAGATTTCCTGTATTTCTGCCGCCTTGTAACATTCTGCCAGAAGCCATAATACCTTCTTCTGCCATTTGGATAATAACGAAAGGTAACATTCCAGCTTATAACCCATGGAATCCAGCTCCGCAAAGACCTTCTGTTCCGTGTTGAAATCATCCGCTATCATATCCGCAAGGGTACAGTCCCCCTCTTTCCCTATTGGCATGTCAAGGGACACTGCCATCCGGTCAGCCTTGCGCTTCTCACGGTTCCGTCTGGTGATCTCTGACTTAATTTTATTGGAAAGGCACGCATACAGGAACCCGTCAAATGACTGTGCGCCGTCATATCTTCCCATGGCATCCACAAAAACCTCATTTGCAAGTGAGTAGAAGTCATCCATGTCCTTGTTTGACAAACCGCCAAACTTTAACAATATCCTGTCAACTACTCTGTGAAGTTTCTTTGCATTGTCGGCATAATATGCAATCAATATCTGATCCATTTTTCTGTACCCTTATCCCTTCTGATTTTTGTCCCGTGTGTCCATTGCGGACGCGTCCTGAAGCCGTTTCATGGAGCCTTTAAAACCCATTTCCGGCTGGCATATGGTTGACTTCCCTATTTTTGTTACAATGCCGTTTTCCTTTTGGACGGCAAACTTAATTTCCTGCACATACATTTTCATTACCTCCTGAATTGCGGCTTTTTTGGGGGAAACTAATCCCCCTCTGCCGATAATTTGATTCTTTAGCTTACCCTCAATACACTGTAATAGCTTACTTTCCTTACTTTCTGGTAATCTTGAGCACTGAGCAGTTTCTTTACTTCTTCTTTATCAACGGTTTCACGTTCCTGTGGGGAATAGGTTGCCTTGCACATGTCCCCGATAAACCGGAGGATCTCTTTGCCCTTGCTGTTGGTTGTAAGGCAGTCATTCCGGTTCTCATTAAGGTATTCAATGATTTCCCTGTCTAATGCCTTAATGTTTTCCTCCGTCTCTTTCAGAAGCATTTGCAGGCTTTTTCTTTCTTCCATTTTTTTATTCATTTCTTTTGCCGTGATGCACATAATAAATCCATCCTTTCTTCACTAGGTTTCCGCATCCCTGCAAGCATCTTCCTAAATGTTGTTCGCCTCTTGGTGGGCACGTCCTCATAGGGATATGGCTTGCAGTTTTTGGGCGCTTTCGGCTTTCCCGGATGCTTTGTTTATCAGATTTTAGTTGTTTGCTTTGGTTTATCTTATGATAGTATATTACTATATATAGTACGTTATTTCAATAGTAATTGTTACTAAATATAGTACGAATTATTTGTTCACTATTTCTAAAGATAGTACGAATTTTACCATTGACTTTTTCCATTTTTCTTACTATAATTAGTAATAAGAAGTTACTATATTTAGAAAGAAGGAAACTTTATGTCAAATAAAACTGCTGAACCTGTATGCATAAGTTTCAAAAAATTAGAAAAGCTTTTAAATGATAAAGGTAAAAAATGGCAATACCTGAGGGATTCCGGTATCAGCCCTGGAATCGTTGCAAAAATGAAAGATAAATCAGGACATACTGACACCAGAACCATACAAAAAGTATGCGCTTTATTAAACTGCCAGCCTGGCGACATCATGGAATACATACCAGATCCACCAGACAATTCTGACAATCAGTAAATACCTTTTCCCAGAGCCTTGCACAGTCACAAGCGCAGGGCTTTTCTCCTTTCTAAATACCGTTTTGTGTTATGTATTATGTTGTCAATGTGCTGTTGGAATGTGTTGCTATCCCGACTGCCCTTGTTTGGGCAGTTTCGTCTTAATTTTCAAAGACTCTTCAGGGGATTTACAAAGTATCTGCAAACTTTTTTAATGCTGCTAAACTGGTAAAGCAATTAATGTTATCGCCGTCCTGATCATTTAGCATGTAAGTCGTTGCTTCATTGTGTGTTCCTTTATTGTCGATGATCTTGTAGACTTGATAACCGTTATAATCTTTCAGTCTCTTTTCTATTGTTTCACCCATGTTATTACTTGCCTTTCGTTTGTTGTGATTGTTGCTTTGTTTGATTTGTTGAGTTTATTGTACACGTTTTTATGTACTTTGTAAACCGGTAAAATACACAAAAACATGTACTTTTATTTGTATATATTGTACATATTTTTGTGTACTTATTTTGTGATACAAAAAAAGAAAGCAGTTTCTATTACCGCTTTCCAACAACTTATACATTATTTTATTATATACTCATTATCTCCTTTTAAAACAGCTTTCATTCCTAAATAATTAGCAATTTTAACTATTTCTTCTGCTGTAAAGGTATCTCTTTGCATTTTATTTGAAAAACTTTGTTTTGTCATTCCTAAAACATTGGCGAGATCGTTTTGAGTAAGACTTTTTCCAGCCTTTTTATAATCTTCCAATATCTCCTTTATTGTATTTGCAAACATTTATCCATTACCTCCCATCTATAATTATCTATTTCTATATATTGTAACACATATTTTTAATTCTTTCAACAATATGTATATATTTTTGTGTACTTTTACTATATCTAAGTACATATTTCTGTATACTTTTTCTATTTACAAAGTACACATTTTTGTGTACAATAGTCATATCAAATAAATCAAACACCAACACAAAGCACATTGACAATTCAATAGACTTTACACTCTGGATGTGGTATACTTCTATTTAACAACAGCAAAACAATCGCAAAGGGAGCGTGATAGAAAATGAGTGATAATGAATTATTACTTGCCATATCTGATATGATGGATAAGAAATTGCAACCACTAAAAGATGATATCCAATTTCTAAAACTTCAAAATGAAAATGACATTCTTCCAAGGTTGCAAAATATTGAAGCATGTTACACAAGTACATACAATCGCTATAAAAGTGGTATAACACAAATTGAAGCAATGCAAGCTGACATTGATGTTATAAAAAGCGTAATCAGAGAACATAGTGAAAAGCTACAAAAGATTTCATAATCATATAACAACTAAATAATATTTCACACCAAGCAGAGTGTAAAGCCTATTGAATTGCCAAAGGCTTTGCACTTTTTTGTTTAGGAGGTTATGAAGATGGGCAAATCAGTATATGAAATGGTAACAGAAAGAATTATAGAACAGTTAGAAAACAATGTCATACCCTGGGAAAAGCCCTGGACTGGCATCAGAAACGGCGCATACAACAGAATCACTAAAAAACCATATTCTTTATTGAATCAGATGCTCTTAAAGCATGACGGCGAATATGCAACCTTTAAGCAATGGACAGCTTTAGGCGGTCATGTCCGCAAGGGTGAGAAGTCAGAGATCATTGTATTTTGGAAGATTCAGCCCGTAGAGGAAGAACAGGAAGACGGCACAAAGGAAGTGAAACAGATACCTTTATTGAGATACTTCAATGTGTTTCACATCTCACAGGTTGACGGTGTAGAACCTTCATCGGCGGATGACCTGAACGACATTGAGCCAATAGAAAAAGCTGAAAATATATTGCATGATTATTGGTCAAGAGAAGACATAACGATTGAGCATATGGCTAGTGACAGCGCTTACTATTCACCGATCCGTGACCTGATTCATTTACCATTATTTGAGCAATTCAAAAATGCCAATGAATATTACAGCACTGCATTTCATGAATCAGTACACAGCACCATGAAAGAAAGCCGTTGTAATCGCGCTGAGGAAAGGAAAAGCAAACTTGTAGCTTTCGGGAGTAATGAATATTCAAAAGAAGAATTAGTTGCAGAAATTGGAAGCGCAAACCTAATGAACATTATAGGCATTGAATCACAGAAGAGCTTTCGCAACAATGCCGCATACATTCAGAATTGGTTATCTGTATTAAAAAATGATGTGAAATTCATTGTGTCTGCATCAAGCAAGGCAGAAAAAGCAGTCAAGCATATACTTGGGCAAGCATAATTGCAAGCAAACAAGGGTGTAACCAATGAAAACGGCTACACCCTGACAATAAAAGAAAAGGGCACTACTATTATTTAGAAAGGCAGGTATAATAATTATGACAGTAA
>JAETSX010000016.1 GCA_021769425.1 Eubacterium sp. | reverse complement strand
TTTAAAATATCCATATCAAAACCACTCCTTATTATTTAAACAGGTGAGAATGCCTTAGAGGTTAGTAGTCACCGATTATTTTTCCGTAGTCATTATACTACATTTTTAGAAAAGAGTGGTTTTGATTTTTTGTTAGGTTGCGGACGAAGTCTGCCGTATGTTATACTGTTATTCATAGCATGAGCCTCCGTTGGTATGTTGTTTCTGCACAATTCAATTATACCAAAACAGAGTGTTTCATGCTATTTTATTGCCAGTTTTTATTGAATTTTCAAGGTGCATAGACGCTTAATCAAGTGCGAAGTTTGAGTTATAATATTTTAAAAGTCTGGGCGTTCTCAACAACACCCAGACTTTTCTATAACATTTGAAAATGATATAATACTTCTTCAATATACTTTTCTTTCTCCACTGGACAATTAGGGACTCTTGCTTCTGGCGTTTTAGCCTTATTATAACTTTCCCTAACCTCCAACCCATTCTTCCTTTTATTTGAGAAATATAAAGTAAAGATACCTTTGCACCATATTTACCGAAAACATAAATTTGACTTTCTTGATAAGTTGCTTTCTTCTCTGCTGGAGTAATGTCAGCCTCATCTAATTCCAGAGATCCTTCCACATAATCATCGACCTTCTTTTGGGGCAAAAGTACAACCGTCTCCTCCGTTTCCTATGATACACCTATCATATCACACGGTCTGGAAAAAATCTACAAAGAAAAAGACAGGCTGCAGATTTATAGAATTTCCTGCAAGCCTGTCTTTCAAAATATAGTGAAACTAAATTTTGAAAGTAAAGAAAATTTAGTATGAAAAAAGTATCTGCACCCCCGGCAGGTGTAATATCCACTTCAAGTCTATGGGAAAAATGCCGGGATGCGGTTCAAGGTTTCAAATCATTTACACCCGTATCATGCCCTGCAGATGGGTGCTCCATGAAGCAGCCCCTGACTCAATTTAACAACCCCCGGAAATAATCCATTACATCCGCAATGAAGTTATAAATCTGCCCGCTCACAAGGTAAAGCAGGCATAAACTGATTGCAAACATCTGCTTTGATTTGGAACGGAAGTACAAGGATAAAGGATTCACATAGTCACTCCCAGTTTTGGACTCAGCCTCCTGCACTGCCTTCCACGCCTCAAGGGAGATACCCCAGGGTTTCCCATGCTTCGTTGTGCTCTGGAAGCCAATCTGTATCCACGGGATTGTGATATATGACAGGTCAAACACAATTGTCAGCCCTAAACACGCCATAATCGCCAACACCAGAATCCCCAGGAAAACCCCCAGCTTACTGCCAAAAGGCTTGAAATAACTGTATGCACCCACAAAATCAGCCCTTACATCATCGCTTAACTGCCTTACTAAACTAGATACCGCAACGTCTTCATCTGCAATAAAATTATAGATCTTATTGCGGTTTACCCTGCTTATTCCACTGCTTTGCACAAGCCCCAATGTTGTCTGCATCACGCGCTGTTTTGCCTTCTGTGACAGCTTCTTATAATCTGACATAGCTATCTCTATTGTAACATTATCATCCGATGGGTCATACTCCAAAAATTTAAAATCCAAAGTCCCATTCACCTGTGAGCATAAATCTTTCATCTTAGACTTATCAGCGCTAGGTGGCTCTGATATCGTTATCCTTGGATTAGCACCGCCATAAACAGTTAATAATGGGGATAAGAACAGCCCTGCCAACACCAACAAAATCCATGCACGCCTAATTTCTTTCATAGCTTCATCCTCCTAAAAAGCATATTTGTTATTCTGAAAAAATTTTGAAATATGCTAAATTGGAGCAGTATGGCCATTTTCAAAAACGAAACTTGCAAAGCATACAGATCCCCCCTTGACACAAGGGTTATTTAGAAAGAAAGGGCAGCCATATCCCAGAAAGCATATCATGCAAAACAGAGACTTCCCTATCGTTAATTCCATAAAACATCCCCACCAGAAAATAAACTCTTCTTTAATTAAAGGAATCTCACACTGTCCATTGCCGCTTTCATGTCGTCCATAGTCTGGTGGTCGTATAGCTTCTTCACATCATACGACTCATTCTGGTGCCCCATCATCCTGTCCCTTAAAACGTCATCCATATGGCTTCTTTTAGCGGCTGTATACCAGGTATGCCTTGTCTCATGCGGGTGGTGATATTCCATCTCCAGGCGGCTCATCACCTTATTAAACCTCCCCCGATATTTATCATAGGTCAGGTGCGTCCCCTGCTGTCCGTCCGGGTCATTGAACAGGAATTCACTCCCCATCTCCTCCGCTTCCCTGTAATACGACTCAACCAGCGGAAAGACATCCTTATGGATTGGCACAGTCCTCCCAATGCCTGCGGCAGTCTTCATGCCCCCTCTGCATGTCCTGCCCTCCAGGTCAACCCCGACCAGCTTCAGCGCCGCAAGCTCTTGTGGCCTCCACCCGGAGTAGATGCCTATCAACACCATTGCGGCAAATTTCACTTTCCCCACATTATCCCACAGCTTCTGGATCTCCTCCGCACTGAAAATATAATTCTCCCTCTTTTCCTTCTGACGCTGCTCCCTCACATTTTTGCTGATCTCAAACGCCCTCGCATAGTTCCTGTCAACCAGCTCCCTCTTATATGCGTAGTCAAACATCAGGTTGAACAATGACTTCATTCTCGCCTGGGTTCCTGCTGAAGCCTTACGCATGCTTCCCTTGTCTTTTCCCCTGGTGACAAGGACTTCCCCTGTCCGCATACACTCTTCCAGATGATAGCTGCGGATATCCCTGATTTTCATATTGTACAAGGAACTGCAGTATCTGAATGCAGATATGATTGTCCGCTCAGAGGACGCCCCCTTTAACTGCTCCCTATACTCATCAAACCACACCTCATATAACTCTTTGAACGTCATCTGTGATGCCGTCAGGTCATAGGGGCAGCTTAAGTAATCGGCCAATGCCTTCTCCGCTTCCTTCCTTGATGCGTAAAAACCAATGTTCTTAATAATCTGCTTTCCATCTTCAGTCCATCCTACCGTCACCCTTGCCCTCCACGGTCTGCGCCTGTTCCCAGACATCTTAAAGATATTCCCAGAACCGTTTTCTCTTCTCACAGCCATAAACTCAACCTCCTTCAAACTAATATTACCGCTGTCAGCTCGGAAGGATATATCAGCACAGACAATGCTAAAAAAGGCAGACTCCTCCCGAAAAAAGGCAGCGCTGAAAAAAATATTACGCCTGCTATAGCCCAGCTCAGAAGGAACCTCCCGTGTCAATGCTTTTAAGGTATCAAAGCGGGCAACTCAAACATTAACAACACAATCTACCAAGTGACAGGCAATATTAATGCTGTTAAGATACGAAAGCTGACAACTCAGACAGCAGCGCCGTATTAATACTTTTTAAGATATCAAGGCAATATACCAAAAAAAGAGTCTCCTCCCAAAAAGGCAGTACAGAAAATAAACACTTCTGCTATACCTATATTGGAAGGAAACTCCTTCATTAGAGTGATTGATACCAACATCACTGTGACTTGTGTCTTGTGTGTCTTGTTGGTGTGTCTTGCGTGTACCTTGCGCGTGTCTTACGAAGCAAGTGGGTATCCAAAAAAAGAATTGGATACCCACTCTCGCGGTATTCGCCAAATATCCGCACAAGTGCGGCTGCTTGGCTCATTACTCGCGGAAATCCAGACCGTCCCACGCCATCCCTGGGCGTCCGAAATGCCCATTTTAAGCGGTTTCCTTAGAACTTCCCGGCCTTAGCGGCTTCTTCGATGGAAACTGCAACTGCAACAGTAGCTCCAACCATCGGGTTATTGCCCATTCCGATTAATCCCATCATTTCCACATGAGCCGGCACGGAAGAGGAACCTGCAAACTGTGCGTCAGAATGCATACGTCCCATGGTATCTGTCATACCGTAAGAAGCCGGTCCTGCTGCCATATTGTCCGGATGAAGGGTACGTCCCGTACCGCCGCCGGATGCAACAGAGAAGTATTTCTTGCCCTGCTCATTGCATTCTTTCTTATATGTACCTGCTACCGGATGCTGGAAACGGGTAGGATTGGTGGAGTTACCGGTAATGGAAACGCCCACATTTTCATGATGCATAATTGCAACGCCTTCCTGAACATCATCTGCACCGTAGCATTTTACAGTTGCACGAAGTCCGTCAGAATATGGCTTTTCATATAATACATTCAATTTTGCTTCTTTATAGTCATATTTTGTTTCAACGAAAGTAAAGCCATTGATACGGGAAATAATCTGCGCTGCATCTTTTCCAAGACCGTTTAAGATAACGCGCAGAGGTTTCTGACGCACTTTATTTGCCTTCTCAGCGATGCCGATAGCGCCTTCTGCTGCTGCAAAGGATTCATGGCCTGCCAGGAAACAGAAACATTCTGTCTCTTCTTCCAGTAACATTTTGCCCAGGTTTCCATGTCCAAGGCCTACTTTTCTGTGATCTGCAACGGAACCGGGGATACAAAACGCCTGGAGTCCTTCTCCGATTGCTGCTGCTGCGTCTGCCGCTCTCTTTGCGCCCTTTTTAATTGCAATCGCTGCGCCTACCGTGTATGCCCAGCATGCATTCTCGAAACAGATTGGCTGGATTTTCTTAACCTGCTCGTACACATCAAGTCCAGCGTCTTTGGTGATTTTCTCAGCTTCTTCCACGGAGCTGATTCCATAGTTATTTAAAACAGAATTGATCTGGTCAATTCTTCTTTCATATGATTCAAATAAAGCCATTTGAAATGTCCTCCTATCTTTTTGACAACGGTACTTAACTCTAAGCAACCCGGCACGGATTCTAAACTGCTCTGCGGCAGCTCCCGTCTCCCAAAAGACCTCTCTTTTACAGCTATACTGTATTAAAATCGGCCTGCATGCTTTCTGAAAGGCTGCTTTCCTGGGGCTACTCTGCCCGCGGGTCGATAATCTTAGCTGCGTCTGCTACACGTCCATACTGGCCTTTTGCTTTTTCCCATGCGGTGTTAGGATCATCACCTTTTTTGATAAAGTCGGTCATTTTGCCAAGGCTTACAAACTGATATCCGATTACTTCATTGTCAGCATCCAAAGCAATGCCTGTTACGTAACCTTCTGCCATTTCAAGATAACGAACGCCTTTTTCCTTTGTTGCATACATCGTACCAACCTGGGAACGAAGTCCTTTTCCTAAATCTTCCAAACCTGCGCCTACTGCCAGTCCGTCATCAGAGAATGCGCTCTGGGTACGTCCATATACAATCTGTAAAAACAGCTCTCTCATGGCTGTGTTAATTGCATCACAGACAAGGTCTGTATTCAATGCTTCCAGAATTGTCTTTCCCTGCAGAATCTCTGCCGCCATAGCTGCAGAATGAGTCATGCCGGAACATCCGATGGTTTCTACCAAAGCTTCTTCAATCACGCCATTTTTTACATTCAGTGAGAGCTTACATGCGCCCTGCTGGGGAGCACACCAGCCTATTCCATGTGTAAAACCGGAAATGTCCTCAATTTTCTTGGAATGCACCCATTTTCCTTCTTCTGGAATGGGAGCTGGTTCATGTTTTGCGCCCTTGGCTACCGGACACATGTTTTCGACTTCCTTCGTGTAAATCATTTTAAGACTCCTTTCAATGTATACATTATTTGATGGCCACAGAACCTGCATTACGGCAGGCACAATGACGCATGCTTCACATGTTAAAACATTGTTATGCATTTAACATTCTTACCCATATTTAACCATATTTTGACGAATTAGTCCAGTGTTTTCCACAGAATTTTTATCCAAGCAGTAACCGTTCAGCCTTCCGCTTCCCTGTTCCGTTAAATCAAACCCGCTTTTTTACTCCAACACCTCCATTTTCGTAAAAGAAACAGAAGCTGCCGCTGCGCCGGCAAAGGTAAGGAGCCCCATCACCACAATCATAGCAAAGAATCCTGCCTCCACGGAAATCAGTATACCGGCCGCAATCGCCGCGATCATGGCAATACATATGGCAAGCCCCTGGAACAGAATTTTCACAAGGTTGCGCCCGGTATTGCCCAGGATATTTCCTATGAGGGCATCTGCCAGCATCCCATAGTACAGGCGGTTTGCCTGGAGGCAGACGTACAAAAGAACCGTAAGAACCGTAAGAGCCGGGCCGATTCCCAGCACTGCCGCTCCCGGCAGGGTAATCAGAACCCCGTCTGCAATTGCCCGGAAATGCTCAATTTTCGTTGCATACCACATTTTTTTCAAAGGCGTATCCGGAATCAGATAGGTGTAGGGATTCTCCAGTTCTTTGGACCATTTGGTTGCATACCCGCTGAAGATAAACACCACATAGCTGGCCACTCCTGGGATAATGAAAATTTTGGCCGGTCCGAATTCGCTGACTGCATCATTAAAATAGCCCACGGCTCCAATCAAAATTCCAAGGCCTAGACACAGCAGGGTATTCCATCCGAAGATAAATGTGGGATTCTTCTTATATTCCAGCATCTGCCGGAAATAAATCGCTTTGGCATAAGAACCTTTATACTCCACGGACGCCTGTTTGAATTTTCGGTGTTTTTCCAGCCAGGGAACGGAGGCAATGCCTTTTTTCTGCTTCTCTCTTCTGGCCTGGTATTCGTCTGCAAATTTCATGGCGTCTTCATAATATGCGCCTGTGCATTTCATCCGCCAGGCTGCCAGAAACATCAGGATCGTCGAAGCCAGAAACAATACCATACCGATGACATTCACCGTATCCGCTCCCAGGAAAATCAGCCGGGTTACCGCCACATTCCATCCCACCACCGGTACCATCTGTATCACCGGCATGGCAAAAAATTCCTGCAGAAGCCCAAAGGACGGCTCCCTGGTAATCATCAAATATGCAGCGATTGCCACAATCAGCCCCATAAACAGATACATGGCTATTACAAGGCCCTTGAAAAATTTCTCGGACAATTTTTCATTCCCATAACAGAAAATAATGGCGGACGCTTCCAGAATGCTTTCAAATATCACAAAAAACAGAAAATAAACCAACACCTGGCCAATGCCTGCCTCAAACCACATCACACCGGCCGCGGCTATGACAAGGCCCACAATGATATTCACGGCAAAAGATTTTATCCCTGCATACATCAACACCATCTTCGGGCTTACCGGAGAGGAAAATACAAAATGCACTTCGCTGGGACGAAACAACAGCCCCCTGCGCTTAGCGTAACTGATCAGATTCGCCGGAATCAGCCAGAATATAACCATGGACAAAATTGTTACCAGATTGTCTGCGGAATTAAAGCTGCCCTCCTGGATCATCATATGAAAACTGTTGTAAATCATTACGATATAGAGTAAAATAAAGATTCCCATAATATATGTAACCGGACGCTTCAGCGCTTTTTTGATTCGGTTGGCAATTGTCCTTTGATACAGATAAACTAACCCTTTCATTCTGCTTCACCGCCTCCTGTAATCCGGAAGAACAGTTCCTCAATATCTGCATCCTCCGCCTGCTCTCTGGTAAATGTGCCTACAATTTTTCCCTGTTCCATAATAAACATCACGTCCCACAATTCTTTTACCATTTCCAGCATGTGGGTGCTGATTAACACGGTAACTCCCCGGGCTTTCAATTCCAGCACCACTTCTTTCAATTCCTTAATGGCCGCCGGATCCAGTCCCACCATAGGTTCATCCAGAAGAATTACCTTTGGCTGAATGGCAAGGGCGCAGCAAATGCTTACTTTCTGCATCATTCCTTTGGAAAGTTCATTTCCTAACTTTTTCTGTTTATCCTCCAGTTCAAAACGGGTCAGAAGCTGCTCCACTTCTTCATCGGTAATGGGCGAATTGTAGGCCCGCCGCACATATTCAATATGCTCCCGCACCGTCAATGCGTCAAACATGGCCGGCATTTCCGGCACATAGGCAAAAATCCGTTTGGCCTCCAGCGTCCTTGCCGGCATCCGCTCAATGCCCACGCCGCCCTCATAGCGCAAAAGCCCTGCAATGCTTTTGATAATCGTGGATTTTCCGGCGCCGTTAGGCCCCAGCAGAATCCCAACCTGGCCGCCGGGAACCGTAAAGCTTACATGATCCACGGCCAGGTAGCGCCCGTATTTTTTCGTCAAGTTCTGAATTTCTAACATAACCCACTCTCCTTTACTGCCTGCCAAGGGCCTGTTCCCTCTGAAAATTTCCCGAACCAGCCCGGCAAAAGCCATATGTTTTCTTGTATGATTCATGCAATACAATAGTACATATGGCTTTTTTTGTCAACGGAACCGGCAGCTAAATTTCACTTTTTGCAACAGTTCAGCCAGGACTTTGCACTTGCTGCAAAGTCCGTAAGAATGTGTAGATTGAGATAGGAATCCAGCCTTTTGCTGAAAGCAAACTATCAATGGGCTGGATTCAGTAACAGTGAAGCCGAAGGCTGAACTGTTACCACTTTTTCGTTACAATATCATTTTTCATCTTATAAATGGAATTGGAAGGAACAACGCCCCGCACCATGGAGAGGGGGTAAATATTGCTGGATTTCCCGATTACGGTTCCCGGATTCAGAACGCTGTTGCAGCCCACTTCCACCTCATCTCCCAGCATTGCCCCGAATTTCTTCAAGCCGGTAGCAATCTCTTCTTCTCCTTTTACTGTCACCAGCGTTTTATTGGACTTCACATTGGAAGTAATGGAACCTGCCCCCATATGGGCTTTAAAGCCCAGAATAGAATCTCCCACATAATTGTAATGGGGAACCTGTACTTTGTTGAATAATACCACATTCTTCAATTCTGTGGAATTGCCCACAACTGCCCCTTTGCCTACAATGGCATTTCCCCGGATAAAAGCACAGTGACGCACTTCTGCTTCTTCATCAATAATCACAGGGCCGTTGATGCTGGCAGTGGGAGCAACTTTGGCAGATTTGGCAATCCAGATGTGTTCTCCCTTTTTCTCGTATTTTTCCGGATCCAGCTTCTCTCCCAGTTCACAGATAAATCCGCTGATCTTTTGCAGCGCCTCCCAGGGATAGTCCAAACCCTGGAATAAATCCGCTGCAATTGTCTCTGACAAAGTGTATAAGTTACTGATTTTGCATGTTTCCATTTTGTTTTCCTCTTTTCTTACTATTTTGTCTTGCCTTTGGAGCCTGTTTCTCTTGCTTTTTCCTTCTTCTCTTTATAATAAGAAGAAGCATATTGGAAACACCCCCGAAGGGCATACTGGTTATTCATGCCCAGCACGCCGCTGGTGCGGCTTTTTACAAAATGCTCCAGCTTAGCCATATACTCCTGAGGGGTGATGCTTCCTTCTGCCACATAAGTCAGGCCTTTTTCCCAGCTTGCTGTTAATTCAGGATTTAATAAAGATCGAATCGAAGCATTTACCACATCATATATCATCTCTCCCAGCAAGGTAGGAGTAATTACCTGCGTCTTTTTATTCAGGGCAAGGTATTTATTATTCACCAGCTTTTTCAGTATCTCCGCCCTGGTTGCACTGGTGCCGATTCCGCTTCCCTTGATCTGGGCGCGAAGCTCTTCATCTTCAATCAACTGACCGGCATTTTCCATAGCCAGAATCATAGAGCCGGAATTATAGCGTTTCGGCGGAGAAGTTTCCCCTTCTTTGATGTTCAGCTCTCTGACCGGAAGCTGCATGCCCTTTTTCAGCGCGGACAACGCTTCCATTAAATTTTTGTCACAGGAAGTCTCCCCGGCTCCGGCGCCATTGGACTCTGATTCTTTTGTTTCCGGCTGTTCTCCTGTTTTTTTCTTCTGAAAGGAATAGTTCATTACTTTCAGGTAACCAGGATCCTCTAACACTTTAAAAGAAGCAAAAAATTTTTCTTCTTTTTCAGAACTTTCTTTGGCTCCCGCCTGCTGGACCCCTGCCGCATTTTCCTCTGAAGGGGCTGTTTTCATACTGGTTATCAGATTGATTTTCCGGTAAACCGCCGGCGGAAAAAAGATTCCCAGAAAACGCCGCACAATCGTCTCATACACATGCAAGGCCGTTTGATTCAGACCGGGAATTGCAGAAAATCCCTGGCCGGTGGGAATCACTGCGTAGTGATCGGTAATCTGCTTATCATTGACATAACGGGTCTTCGCAATCTTTTTGTGGCTTCCGTTTTCTAAAATTTCTTCGGCAAATCCCTTTACTGACGGGATATTCTTAAGCCCTCCGAGGTTCTTATGGATTTCCTTTGCCACAGCTGTTGACAGAACTCTGGCATCCGTTCTGGGATATGTCACCAGCTTTTTCTCGTACAATTCCTGGACTATCTGCAGCGTCTGATCTGGGCTGATCTTAAACAATCTGGAACAGTCATTCTGCAATTCTGCCAGATTATACAACAGAGGCGGATTCTTGTTTTCCTTTTTCTTTTCTATTGAGCAAATAAGCGTTGTCAATTCCTCCGGATTTTTTTGAAAAGTCAAGTCCTGAATTAACTTTTCTGCGTCATTGCGCTCTTTAAATCCATTTTCTTTATACAGCCTGGGAGACTGAAAATATTCGGAACCCTCAACCGCCCGCCATTCTCCTTCTACTGTACTGCCCTGAAGTTCCAGGGTATTTATTACCCGATAAAAAGGTGTTTTCACAAACTCACGAATCTCCCGTTCCCTGCGCACCACCATCCCCTGGACACAGGTCATCACACGGCCTACACTGACTACGGTATATTTGGTTCTCAGAAAATTCGAAATGGCATTGCCGTATTTCAGAGTCAGCAGACGGGAAAAATTGATGCCCATAAGGTAATCTTCTTTTGCCCTCAGATAAGCGGACTCACAAAGATTATCATACTCGGACAGATCCTTTGCCTCCCGGATCCCCCGCAGAATCTCCTCTTCTGTCTGAGAATCAATCCATACTCTGCGCCGTGTCTTTCCCCGGACTTTTGCCTGACGCTCCACCAGCCGGTAAATATATTCTCCCTCTCTTCCGGAGTCAGTGCACACATAAATGGTATCCACATCCTTCCGGTTCAAAAGCCCGGCCACAATCTTATATTGCTTCTTTACCCCCGGTATCACTTCATACTTAAATTCTTCCGGAAGAAACGGAAGGGTGGCAAGGCTCCATTTCTTATACTTCTCATCATACGCTTCCGGATAACTCATGGTTACCAGGTGGCCCACGCACCAGGTAATCACCGCTTCCCCGGATTCCATATATCCGTCATAACTTTTTAAATCCAATTTTAATGCTTTGGCAAATTCACGCGCCACACTTGGTTTTTCTGCTATGTATAAAGCTTTCGCCATAAATTCTTATCCTGCTTTCTGGTTCTTTCCTGCTTTCTGGTTCTTTCCTGCTTTCTGGTTCTTTCCTGCCCTCGGACTCTTTTCTGCACGGTTCTTTCCGGCTCTCAGTTTCTTTTCCGCACGGTTCTTTCCTGCCTTCGGACTCTTTTCTGCACGGTTCTTTTCGTCCTTCGGACTCTTTTCTGCACGGTTCTTTCCGGCTTTCAGACTCTTCTCTGCCCCTGGCTCACATCCTGTTCATATCCACTAACAGAATCCGGTCATCTCCATCCACAACTTTCACCAGTTTCTCGTCAAAGCCTTTGGCGCTGAACAAATAGTAATAATTAGCCGTGATCTTCGCCTGTTCCATACTCTGAAACAGCTGCTGGCACATATCATAAGTCATGGTTCCCTCGGACCAGTTGCAGAGACAGATGAGATTTTCCCGTATGCTGTTCTGGGCTATAATATCAATATGTCCTTTCTTTCCGATCCATGTGCCCATTTTATGGATTTTTAAGGGCAGCCTGCCTACCATGTCCTGCAATTCCAGATATTCCATACATACATTGACAAAATAGCGTTTCAGATAACGTTCCAGTTCTCCTGCAATATATTGATCATAGAAATCTTCCGGCTCCATCTGATAAAATTCCGACAAATGGGGATATACAAACTTAAACCAGAAATTAAGAAATGTATCTCTTATCTGATATAAGCCTTTCTGGGCATTCTGCCATCCCCCTGTCTCGAAGGAATAGACTTTTTCCACCACATCAAATTCCATAAGATTTTTCAGGTATACGCTGATTTTGGCTCTGGAAAACCCTGTTGCCTGGTAGATATCATTTAATTTATGCTTCCCGGAAGCCAGCGTTTCCAAAATTGTATGATATACGGACAGTTCCCGTAACTGGCTGCGGATAATTTCTTCTGCCTTGTTGTGCAAAAATCCCCGTTCTGAAAGGATATGGGTACAGATATTGTAACGGATGTCCCGCTGATCCTCCCATCCCTTCATATATTCCGGCACGCCGCCAATGACGCCGTATGCTTTTACGCTCTCCCTCACACTGTAATGGGGAAATTGCCGCACCAGATCCAGAAACCCCAATTCCCGAATCTTAGTAATCCCATCTATCTTCTTCATGGAATTCCCTAATATCTGAGGCAGCTCCTGCTCCGTCCAGGGAATGGAAGAGCTGCACAAAAGTATCATCACCGGCCCCGGATATAATTTCTTTGCCTTTAATTTCAGAATGCTTTCGATAAACTGCGGTTCTTTTTTCTGAATCCGGTGGAATTCATCTATCACCACCACCAGCTTGCTGCCGTCTCCGCTTTTGATCCGCTTAAAAAATGTATCATAAGAATCCTGGGAAACTGCCACCTGATATCTGTCTGAAATTTCCTTTTGCATCCTCTGTCTCTGAGACTGGGGAGAAATATCCGGCGCATAATAGTAAAAGAACTTTTTATTTCTGCAAAATTCCCGAACCAGTTCCCTGCCGCCGTTTTCTTTCCTTCCATAGAGTATCAAAAGCTGGTTGCCGCTTTTTTGATACATCTGCTCCAAATATTGTATCTCCTGTTTCCTTCCTGCCATAACGAACCCCCGTATTTTTCGATTATGCCTTCGTATTTTCCTTCCTGTATCATATCACGATTTAATTTCCTTGACAATAGGGTTCTTTTTTCTTTCCCATGAATTCTTTCCGTTTTCCGGCTCATCGTAAGCCTCTGAAACTGCGATCCGCCTGCAGAAAGCGGTCCACAGCTCTTTGGCTCCGGCAAAACTGCCGCACCGGGAATCCCCCGGATGCGGCAGTTCTGTCAGTCTATCACTGTATCCATTCCTTTACATTTTTTAAGATCCAATCTGCCAATTCCGGAATTCCTTCCCCTGTTTTGGCTGAGAGAAACAGGATGTCAATCTCTGGATTTCTCTTTCTGGCATATTCCACTACTTTTTCTCTGTCAAAATCAAAATAGTCCATTACATCTATTTTATTGATGACCAGAAGATCACAGATTTGGTACATCAATGGATATTTCAGCGGCTTATCATCTCCTTCCGGCACAGACAGAATGGTCATATTCTTTACTGCCCCTGTATCAAATTCTGCCGGACAGACCAGGTTTCCCACATTCTCCAGAATCACCAGATCCAGATCATTTCTTCCGAATTCCGCAAGCCCCTGTCTTGTCATATCTGCATCCAGATGACACATCCCGCCAGTATGAATCTGGATAGAAGCAATTCCTGCCTCCTCCATAGCCTGAGCATCCACTGCAGAATCAATATCCGCCTCCATCACACCCATGTTCACCTTGCCCTTTAATTCCTTTGCAAGAGCCAGAAGTGTTGTGGTCTTGCCGGAACCGGGAGACGACATCAGATTCAGGAGAAATGTTTTATCCTGTTTTAACTGCTGCCGCAGCCTCTGGGCATCTTTGTCATTGTCTTCAAAGATACTCTGTTTCACTTCTATCACTTTAAATCCATCCATAATTCTTATGCTCCTGTCTGCTCTATGCTCTGTCTGCTCTATGCTTTAGAAGGCATATCCCATCCTAAATGATCGGTGTGCAAAAGCTCATGGGCTTTATGAGACAGCGGCTTCTCCAGATACTGGCTGTAAAGGGCGCGGACAGAAGGATTCTCGTGAGAGAACCGCAGAGGATTCTTCTTGTCCAGCGTATAGAGCTTGCTTCCCCGCCCTCCCGCCATTTCGCGTCCCTCGGTAATAGGCTGTCCGCCGCCTCCGGCACAGCCGCCGGGACAAGCCATAACTTCCACAAAATCATATTCCGCCTCTCCGGCAATGATCCGTTCCATCAATTTCCTGGTGTTGCCAAGTCCGTGTACCACAGCCGCCCGAATGGGAATTCCCGCAATTTCCGCCGTCACTTCCTTGATATCATCCAGCCCCCGCACCATTTTAAATGCGTCCGGTTTTGGATTCTCCTTTTCCAGCGTGTAATAAGCCGTCCGAAGAGCCGCCTCCATGACGCCTCCTGTGGCTCCGAAAATTACGCCTGCGCCGGAACCGGTTCCCAAAGGAGAATCAAATTCTTCCTCTTCCAGATTTGCAGGGCAAATAAGCTCAGATCTTAACATTCGATCAAATTCTCTGGTGGTAAGCGCCACGTCCACATCTTTGTCCGCACCGGAATCATTGATATTCGGCAGGGCGCACTCCGCTTTCTTGGCTGTGCAGGGCATGATAGACACGCAGAAAATCTTATCGGGATCTGTACCCAGCACTTTTTCTGCAAAATAAGTCTTTGCCACCGCCCCAAACATCTGCTGCGGAGATTTAGCCGTGGAAAGCTGTTCTGTCATATCCGGATACTGGGATTTTAAGAACCGTACCCAGCCGGGACAGCAGGAGGTGTACATGGGCCATTGATATTTATCCCTATGGGTCATCCGCTCCAGTAATTCATTGGCTTCTTCCATAATTGTTAAATCAGCGCTGAAGTTTGTATCGAAAACATAATCCATGCCAAGGGCACGGGCTGCTGCCGCCATGCGCTTCTCTGTGGCCATTTTATCCGGCAGCCCCAGACCCTCGCCCCAGGCAGACCGGACTGCCGGAGCAATCTGCACCACAACAATTTTCTCCGGATCATTCACAGCGTCCATGACTTTCCGCACATCATCCCGTTCCCGGAGGGCTCCGGTGGGGCAGTGGGTAATGCACTGTCCGCACAGGGCACAGTCCGCTTCCTGAATGGTGCGCATTTTAGAAACGCCCACTCCGGTCCGTTTTCCTGTATTTACAATGTCCCAGATCCCAAGAGACTGCACCTTGTCACAAATCTGCACGCAGCGCATGCATTTGATGCATTTGCTGGCGTTCCGGATCAGCGGAAAACTCAACTCCCACTCTTTGGTTTCATAAGACTGCTCAAAGGGCACATCATTGATGTTCATATCTGCGCATATTTTCTGCAAAGCACAGCTTCCGTTCCGCTGACAGGCCGCACAGCGGAAATCATGCTGAGACAGAATAATCTGCAGATTCATCCTGCGGGCATAGTGGGCTTTCAGACTGCTGGTATACACAACCATCCCCTCTTCCGCTGCAGTATTGCATGCCGCCACAAGGGTGTCTTTGCCTTCGATTTCCACACAGCAGATACGGCAGGCTCCGATCTCGTTCAAATCCTTCAGAAAGCAGAGGGTGGGAATCTCGATTCCGGCAGCAGCGGCAGCCTTTAAAATTGTGGTGCCCTCCGGCACCTGTACCTGTTTGTGATCAATTGTTAAATTTACCATTTATCCTGTCTGCCTCCTCTCAATACGCCGCATCCATGGCGATCGCACCGCAGGCAGCGGCTTGCCTCCTGATATGCCTCTTCGTCGCTCATGGTATATTCAATGCCTTCAAAATTATCTTTCCGCGCCCAGGATTCTTTCTCTCCCAGATTTACCCGCCCGCAGGGAATCTTATCATTCAGCAGCGGTTCCGGAATCTCTACATCTACTGAAATCTCATGATGGCATCCCAGGAATTCATCAATATTGGCTGCAGCCACCTTTCCGGCCGCAATGGCCTTAATCACCGTTGCCGGCCCGGATACGCAGTCTCCGCCGGCATACATGCCCACACGGTTTAATGCGCCGGAAGCGTCTGCCAAAAGCTTTCCTCTCTTTGTGGCAATCCCTGCCTGTTCAAAGGGCTCTGTGATAATATCCTGCCCTACAGCCATCAGGATCACATCGCACTCCAGCCGCTCTTCTTCCTTATCCGCCTTCCGGGGAGAGGGACGGCCTCCTCTTACCTGGCCGATAATCTGAGGCTGCACCCACAAAGCGGCCGCATTGCCCTGTTCATCTTTTTCCACCCGAAGGGGAGCCTTTAAGGTGAGAAGTTCAATTCCTTCCGCGATGGCTCCTTCCACCTCCGCAGGCAGCGCCGTCATATCTTCTTTGCGTCTGCGGTATACAATGCTGACCGTCTTTGCATTGGATCGGATAGCCGTCCTTGCGCAGTCCATGGCCACATTGCCGCCGCCTACTACAATCACACGCTTTCCTGTGAAATCAGGATACTTGTCGTCCCCAATCTCACGGAGCATCTCCACCGCCGAAATCACATTGCCGCTGTCCTCTCCCTCCAGATCCAGGCGCTTTTCCGCATGGGCGCCGATTGCAATGTACACTGCGTCATATGTATCATTGATTTCTTTCAATTCTTCTGTCCCAATTGCCGCATTCAGCTTCACTTCCACTCCGGTGGAAAGAATGGCGTCTATGTCTTCTTCCAGCCGTTCCCTGGGGAACCGGTAATTTGGAATGCCGTAGCGCAGCATGCCTCCCAGCTGTGCCTTTTCCTCATATACGGTAGTCTGATGTCCCATCAGCTGCAGAAAATATGCCGCTGTAAGCCCGGATGGGCCGCCGCCGACAATTGCCACCGTTCTCCCTGTAGATTCCGCACAGGCAGGAACCGGAACATCTTTTGCGTTGGCCTTGTCCATCACATAATGCTTAATGCCCCGGATATTAATGGAATCATCAATCATATTTCTGCGGCACCGTTTCTCGCAGGGATGCTCACAAATCAGCGCACATGCTGTCGGGAACGGATTGTCCTTGCGTATCAGGCGTACGGCGTCCTGGCAGCGGCCGGCCCCTGCCAGCGCAATATATCCCGGAATGTCTACATTAGCCGGGCACAGCGTCACACACGGAATAGGCTGTTCAAAGGTGCCTGTGCATTGGCGCTCTTTTACATGAGAAATATAATCTTCTTTAAATCCTTCCAGCCCGGCCAGCACCATGCGGGCAGATTCAAAGCCAATGGCGCAGTCTGCAGAATTCTTGATATTTGTAGCTGCATGTTCAATTAAGTCAAGCGTCTCCATAGTTGCCGTATTGTTCAGAACGCTTTCTAAAAGTTCTTCCAGAATGCCTAGTCCGATCCGGCAGGGAACGCACTTTCCGCAGGTCTGGGCATGACATACTTTCAAAAACGCAAGCTGCATGTCAACCGGACAGACCCCGGGCGGGTTTGCGATAATACGCTGTGTAAATTCCTTCATCAATGTCTCTGTGGTGGAATTTACTTTGTCCGTAGATATTACTGATAATCTGCTCATATTCCTTCTCCCTGGTTATTTTTTGTGCAGATTGACGGAAATCCTCCCTTTTCCTTCAATCTATGTTTCATTCTAACCGGAAATTTCCAAGAATGCAAGAATCGTTAATTCTTTCACAGCAATTCTTGTCCGATCCCGCCTATTTCAACTGGAAAGAAATAAAATCATGAATTAAGAATTTTAGAATACACTTATAAGTAACGATTTTCATGAGCATTTAAATGACGGGCTGAGGTAACTAAAACCTCAGCCCGTCTCGGATTATACCCATACAGATACGCATGGGAACTGCTGCCTTTTTCGTCATCAATGGGAACTGCCGCTCTTTTCCCTGCATCTTACCCACAAATGCGTATTACTATTTTCCATATAAAACCAGGCGCCCGCCATGCCCGCAATATGCTGCAAATTTATCGAATTGCGGAGTTACAATATAAAAATCCTCCTGCACAGCAATCCATGTTTTGCCTGTCCATACATGCTTCTAAACAGTCATCCCATGCAGGGATTTCTTAATTCTAAAATACGAAGCGCACTATTTTGCACGAATATACCCCTGTGCTTTCAGCAGCTCTGCACAGAGCACGGCTCCGCCTGCTGCGCCTCTGACTGTATTATGGGAAAGCCCCACAAACTTCCAGTCATATACAGTATCTTCCCTGAGACGCCCCACGCTGATCCCCATGCCATGTTCATAGTTCACATCCTCTGTTACCTGAGGGCGATTGTCTTCTTCCAGATATTGAATAAAATGCTCCGGCGCGCTGGGCAGTTTCAGCTCCTGAGGCTCTCCCCGGAAATTTCTCAGCTTTTCAATGAGCTGTTCTTTCGTTGGTTTCTTTTTAAACTTCACAAACACTGCTGCCGTATGGCCGTTTAACACCGGAACACGGATACACTGGCAGGTAATCACCGGACTTTCCGCCGGGACAATCACCCCGTCTTTGATTTCACCCCAGATACGGAGAGGCTCACGTTCTGACTTTTCTTCCTCGCCGCCGATATAGGGAATAATATTCCCTTCCATTTCCGGCCAGTCCTGGAAAGTCTTGCCTGCGCCTGAAATCGCCTGGTATGTGGTTGCCACTGCCTCATAAGGCTCAAATTCCTTCCATGCAGTCAAGACCGGGGCATAGGACTGAATGGAGCAGTTGGGTTTCACTGCCACAAAGCCCCGCTCTGTCCCCAGGCGCTTCTTCTGGAAATCAATGACTTTCATATGCTCCGGATTGATTTCCGGCACTACCATGGGCACATCCGGCGTCCATCTGTGAGCGCTGTTATTGGAAACCACCGGAGTTTCTGTCTTGGCATAAGCTTCCTCAATGGCCTTGATTTCTTCCTTGGACATATCTACGGCGCTGAATACAAAATCTACTTTGGAAGCCACTGCTTCCACTTCATTCACATTCATTACCACCAGATCCTTCACCGCTTCCGGCATGGGAGTATCCATTTTCCAACGTCCTCCCACTGCATCTTCATACCGCTTACCTGCGGAACGGGGGCTGGCTGCAATGGTTGTCACCTCAAACCAGGGATGATTTTCCAACAGGGCAATAAAACGCTGTCCCACCATCCCGGTTCCTCCAAGAATTCCTGCTTTTAATTTCTGACTCATTTCATATCTCCTCGCTTCTTCTTGTTGTCCGTTTTACGCGTACAACTGTCGTTCTGCTAAATATCCTAATACATTTGAATGGAAAAAGCAATCCCGCATATTATACAAAATTGCAGAAGTATCTCCCAAACTTCTGTGTATTCTTCCTAATTTTCCAGAGAAACCAAGCGTAACAGTGAAGCCGAAAGCTGAAGTGTTGCAACCAGGTATCTTTACATACCGCAAATGCAGGAACGCCCCTTCCGCATACAAAACAGCAATTTTGGCATTCCGTCTTCATCCAACCCTGAAATTCACTCCGGCGTTCCATCCTGTCATGAATTCAGCAATTCCTGCTCCCAGTCTTTTAGGGATGATTTCCAATCTCTTTTCAGATATTCCTTTTCCATGGCAATCACTTTCTTCATGGCCTCCTGCCCGGGCGCACCGATGGTCAAGCGCTTTTCCACACAGGTTTTCATGGAAACCGCTTCAAAAATATCCTCTTCAAAGACGGGGCTTACGGCTTTCAATTCTTCCAGGGACATGTCGTCAATGGCAATCTTTTTCTCAATGCAGTACAGGACAATCTGCCCCACAATCCCATGGGCGTCCCGAAAAGGCACCCCATGATTGACCAGATAATCTGCCGCATCCGTAGCATTGGTAAATCCATGCCTTGCGCTTGCCTCCATCCGCTCTTTCTGAAATTTCATAGTAGAGAGCATTCCTTTAAATAGTGCAAGGCATCCTTTCACCGTATCCATAGCGTCAAAAGTCAGTTCTTTATCCTCCTGCATATCTTTATTATAAGCAAGGGGAATTCCCTTCATTGTGGTAAGCAGGGACATCAGCGCCCCATAGACGCGCCCTGTTTTTCCCCGGACAAGCTCTGCAATGTCAGGATTTTTCTTCTGGGGCATAATGCTGCTGCCGGTGCTGTAGGCGTCATCAATTTCCACAAACTGATATTCGTTGCTGTTCCAGATAATCACTTCTTCGGAAAATCGGCTCAGATGCATCATAATGGTGGACAAGGCCGACAGAAATTCAATCAGATAATCCCGATCGGACACCCCGTCCATACTGTTTAATGAAGGTCCGTCAAATCCCATCCGCTCTGCCGTATCATACCGATCCAAATCATACGTTGTGCCTGCCAGCGCTCCGGAACCCAGAGGACAATAGTTCATTCTCCGGTAAATATCTTCCATGCGCTGCCGATCCCTTTTAAACATTTCAAAGTAAGCTCCCAGATGATGGGCTAAAGTTACCGGCTGAGCCTTCTGTAAATGAGTAAACCCTGGCATATATGTATCTGTATTATCTTCCATAATTGTTAAAATTACATGTAATAATTCTTCCAGCAATCCGTCCACTTCCAGGACTTCCTGTCTGGTATAAAGCCGCATATCCAGGGCAACCTGATCATTCCTGCTTCTTCCGGTATGCAGCTTCTTCCCCGTATCTCCCAGACGGTCAATCAGCGTAGCTTCCACAAAGCTGTGGATATCCTCATATTCCTGGGATATATCCAGGGTTCCCGCCTCCACTTCCTGCAAAATTTCCTTAATTGCAGCTACAATCTTGTCAGTCTCCGCTTCGGTGAGAATCCCCTGTTTTCCCAGCATTTTCACATGGGCAATGCTGCCTTCCATGTCCTGTCTGTATAACTTTTTGTCAAACGATATGGACGCATTAAAATTATAAACCAATTGATCTGTTTCTTTTGTAAAGCGTCCGCCCCATAATTGTGCCATAATCACTTACCTCTTTCTGTCTTTATGCCGTAATCTCTCCTCCAGCCGGTTCCCGGAGAAGAATTATCATTGATTGAACCGGTGTACCAATTCCCGGCCTGCTGCCAGTTTCCGGAGAAAAATTATCATTTACGGAACCGGCGCAACAGATTCCCGGGCCCGCCGTCTCTCCTCCATGGAAAAGACGCAGCCGCAGTAATCCTGCCGGTACATTTGGTACTCTCTGGAAAGTTCCACAGAACGTTTGTATCCTTCCCGCTTCTTGAAATCAGAAACAAGATAGGGCACTCCGTATTCTTTCGCCAGCCGTTCTCCGATTTCATTGAGTTTGTCCGCATTCTTCAGAGGGCTGATGGACAAGGTTGTGGTAAAATAATCCATTTCAAGTTCCCGGGCATATCTTGCCGCCTCCCTAAGGCGCAGCTCATAACACTGAAAACACCGTTCTCCCCCTTCCGGCAGCTGTTCCATGCCCCGGGCCATCCGGTAGAACCTGTCCTTTTCATACTTTCCTTCCAGAAATTCAATCCTGTAATAATTTTCCTGATTTCCTCCTTCAGATGCCTTTTCCCAAAACTGACGGATAAAATTCTTCTGCTCTTTTGCCCGCTTGAAATACTCTTCCTCCGGATAAATATTCGGATTATAATAAAGCACAGTAATCCGAAAATATCGGGACAGATATTCCAGCACATAGCTGCTGCAGGGAGCGCAGCAGCTATGCAGCAGCAAGCTGGGCGCCTGATTCTTCCTGTCCAGTTTTCCGATAATCTGATCCAGTTCTTTCTGGTAATTCCGTTTCATAGACTCTCCTTCCCCTGCTTCATAGGCTCTCTTTCCCTGCCCTTTCCCTGTCCCATATTAGCATATTGCCCTATGAAACACAAGACATCCTCTGGCTGTTATCTTGCAATTTGTAACAGTTCAGCCTTCGGCTCACTGCTGCGGCGAGGGCAGATTCCCTTCCGACCAAATTTACGCGTTCTTACGGACTAGCAACCAATGCAAATTCCTGTGCTGAACTGTTGCTGTAATTTACCTTACAGCAGAAACTGGCTGAGCACATAATTGCTGACCAAAATCCCTTTCTCCGTCAAAAAGACTCTTCCCTCTGTCTTTGCCAGCATCCCCTCACGGCAGAGTTTCTGCAGCGCCGTCTGGTAAATTCCTTCCAGCTCCACCTGAAATTTCTGCCGGAATTCCTCTCTTGACACTCCTTTTGCCATACGAAGGCCCAGAAACATAAATTCCTCCATCCGCTGCTTCTTTCCCAACGCAATTACATTCTCTTTGCCCAAATTCGGGCATTGTCCCAGATATTCCTCCATGCTTCCGGTATTGGAGAACCTTGTCTCTTCCATCAGAGAAGAACTGCCAAGGCCCAGCCCCAGATAGGAAACGCCCCGCCAGTATCCTATATTATGGCGGCATTCCCTGCCCGGCCTGGCATAATTGGAAATCTCATAGCGGCGGTATCCTTTCTCTGCAAGCATCTGCCCGGTCATCAGATACATTTCCCGCTCTGTTTCTTCCTCCGGCAGAATGCAGGGATGTCCGCCCTGTTCCCTGCATCTTGCATCCTGCCCATAAATTTCATAAAAGGGCGTTCCTTCCTCCACCATCAGGCTGTAGGCGGAAATGTGCTCCGGGCGCAGTTCCAATACTCTTTTTAATGTGTATCCCCAATCTTCTGTTTTCTGCCCGGGAAGCGCTGATATTAAATCTATATTTATATTTTCAAATCCCATCTTGCGGGCCAGATCGTAATTTTCCAGAAACTGCTCATAGGTATGGATACGGCCCAAAAGCTCAAGTTCCCGGTTTACCGCCGACTGCAGCCCGATACTCAGACGGTTAATGCCGGCCGTTTGGTAAAATGACAGTTTCTGCCTGTCCAGAGTTCCCGGATTGCATTCTATGGTAACCTCTGCATCTGACTCCAACGAAAAGGAACTTCTTACCGCTTCCATCAGTTCCTTAATCTGAACCCCAGCCAAAAGAGAAGGAGTGCCGCCGCCGAAAAATACGGTAGACACCTGATATTCCCCCCACTGTTCTCCCCTCTGCCTGATTTCTTCCAGCAGACAATTCACATAACGCCTGCGTACTTCCTCTTTCGCAGGCATCGACAGAAAATCACAATAATTGCATTTCCTGACGCAGAATGGAATATGGAGGTACAATTCCAGCTCTTTTCGAATCTTATGATCCCTTTCCATAATAACCTGATAACTCCTTCTTTTCCGGAAACCAGCTGACTCCGGCCATTCCGATCCACATAAAATTCCTTCCTTCCCTGCCCACTTACCATCAATTGTTGCACACTTGCAAACGGCGCTTTTTATATCTTTTAAATGACATGTCAGACCCTATTTATCGTCCAGCTTCAGCACACTCATAAATGCTTTCTGGGGAATCTCCACATTTCCAATCTGGCGCATCCGCTTCTTGCCCTCTTTCTGTTTCTCAAGGAGCTTCCGCTTTCTGGTAATATCGCCGCCGTAACATTTGGCCAGCACATCTTTGCGCATGGCTTTCACGGTTTCCCGGGCAATGACCTTGCTGCCGATGGCCGCCTGAATAGGGATTTCAAAGAGATGCCTCGGAATCTCCTCCTTCAGCTTCTCGCACATCTTCCGGCCCCTCTCATAGGCTGTTCCGCTGTGGACAATAAAGGACAGCGCATCCACTTCCTCTTTGTTAATCAGAATATCCAGTTTCACCAGTTCGGAACGGGCATACCCCTTCATCTCATAGTCAAAGGAAGCATATCCTCTGGAACGGGATTTCAGCGCATCAAAAAAGTCATAGATAATTTCATTTAACGGCAGTTCGTATTTCAGCAATGCCCTGGTCTCTTCCATGTATTCCATGCTGATATAAGTTCCCCGGCGCTCCTGACACAAATCCATAATGGCCCCTATGTATTCACTGGTTACCATAATCTCCGCGCTGACCATCGGCTCTTCCATATATTCTATTTCTGCCGGATCCGGCAGATTGGAGGGATTGGTCAGTTCAATCACTTCTCCATTAGTTTTATGGACTTTATAGATAACTCCCGGAGCCGTAGTGACCAGATCCAGGTTGTATTCCCGCTCCAATCGTTCCTGAATGATTTCCAAGTGCAACAGCCCCAAAAATCCGCACCGGAAACCAAAGCCCAATGCAATGGAGGTTTCCGGCTCAAACTGCAGCGCAGCATCATTTAACTGCAGTTTTTCTAACGCATCCCGCAGATCCGGGTATTTCGCCCCGTCTGCCGGGTACATGCCGCAGTACACCATGGAATTTACTTTCTTATAACCCGGAAGAGGTTCCCGGCAGGGATGATCTGCATCCGTTACGGTATCTCCTACCTGCGTATCCCTAACATTTTTCAGGCTGGCGGTAATGTAACCCACCATACCTGCGCTTAACTCTTCACAGGGGATAAACTGCCCCGGGCCGAAATATCCTACTTCCACCACGTCCGCAGTTGCGCCCGTGGCCATCATCCGAATAGTGGTCCCCGGCCTCACCCGGCCTTCTTTCAGCCGGCAGAATACAATCACGCCCTTGTAGGAATCGTACACCGAGTCAAAAATCAATGCCTGCAGGGGGTTGTCCGCACTTCCTCCCGGCGCAGGGATTTTCTCTACAATCTGCTCTAACACTTCTTCAATATTCAGGCCGGTCTTAGCGGAAATCTGGGGCGCTTCCTGGGCTTCCAAACCGATCACATCCTCGATCTCCTCAATGACGCGCTCCGGATCTGCGCTGGGCAGGTCTATTTTATTGATCACCGGAAGCACGTCCAGGTCATGATCCAGCGCAAGGTATACATTGGCCAATGTCTGGGCCTCAATTCCCTGGGCCGCATCCACCACAAGAATGGCGCCGTCGCAGGCCGCCAGACTTCTGGATACTTCGTAATTAAAATCCACATGGCCCGGGGTGTCAATCAAATTAAAAATATATTCTTCTCCATTTTTTGCCTGATACACAATACGGACCGTCTGGGCTTTAATGGTGATGCCGCGCTCCCGCTCCAATTCCATATTGTCCAGCACCTGAGCCTGCATTTCCCGGCTGGTTAACAGCCCTGTTTTTTCGATGATCCGATCTGCCAGTGTTGATTTTCCATGATCTATATGGGCAATAATGCAAAAATTCCTGATTTTACTTTGATCAATCGCTGCCATAATCTTTTCAAAATCCTCCTGTATTCATAGTCCTTTTAACAGTATATACTTTCTGGGATCTATTCGCAATCTTTTTCTTTCTGTATTTGGATACGGAGTAACTGTTCGGCCCAGGACTTTGCAGTCAGTGCAAAGTCCTGGGCTGAACTGTTACGATACAAACGCTGTCCGTTACTGTTCACTCCCGGGCCGTGCACCACGCTGCACAGTCACAGGCCAGTGCAGTAATAGCGCTCCGTTCTCAGAACAGCTTCTTCTTTTTAAAAAACCAGATGCACACAAGAATTACCAATACGCTTAAAACGCCGGCGAAGGCATATCCATATTTCCAGCCAAGCTCCGGCATCCCTGTAAAATTCATCCCGTACCATCCTGCGATCAGAGACAGGGGCATAAACACCGTGGTCACTGTGGTGAATACCTTCATAATCCTGTTTTGTTCATAAGACAGAGCCGCATCCAATGCCTCTCTGATATGCACCAATTCTTCATAAAGAAATTGCGTTTCTTCAGTCAGCCGTCTCAGCTTATTTTCGTAGACACGAAAAAAACAGGCAGATTCCTCGGTTAACACCTGTCCCTGCCCCTCATTCTTTTTCTGTTCCAGCCCATTAATTCCTTCAATCACATTCAAAAACCGTCCGTAATCATTTTTCCACACCGTAAGGGTCCGTTTGCATTCAAAAATATTGCGGTTCCGATCCCGGCTGATTCTGCCGCCGACAATCTCCCTCTCCATTTCAATCAGATACTGTTCCATCTTCTCCGTTTTCTGCTGCCCCCGCTCTAAAAGCCGTTCAAAAAACTGTTCCAATTCCTCAACACCCGACTGTTTTTCCCTGGGAAACAGCCCGCCGTCATCTGTTAAAACAGCCAGGAGAAATCCTTCTTTCCCCAGTAAAAACGCGGCGATGCTTGCCCGATTTTCCGGATTCTGGCTCTCATGAAAGCTGAATGCGCCATACATAAAATCTTCTGCCAGCTTCACTCCAGACCAGTAAACCGGCTCCAGTTTGCGGATAGACTGAAACAGCAGTTCCTCCCGGCTGTCCCTGTCTTTTTCCGACAAATGTTCCAAACTTATAATCTGTACCTTCTCCGTCCCGTATTTTTCCACTTTTTCCTGTCTCTCTTCTACTGTGTCCGGCATATCCTGTCCCTCTTCTGTTATATCTGACATTTTTTCACCATCTTTTTCTGGTTCTGTTATATATTTGGCATTTCCTCCACAACCTTTCTTCTGGTTCTGTTATATATTTGGCATTTCCTCTACAGCCTTTCTTCTGGTTCTGTTATATATTTGACATTTCCTCCACAACCTTTCTTCTGGTTCTGTTATGTATTTGACATTTCCTCCACAGCCTTTCTTCCGGTTCTGACAGTTCCTCCTATTCCGTCAAAACCTTATGTATAATATCTGCAAGTGGCTCCATGGCATTTCTCGCCTCTTCAAAAGTATTCGTCTGGGCCCCCACTTCAATCAGCAGGCTTTTGGGCCGGTAATGAAGATTGTAGCGGTAGCCTTTCAAATAATTGGAGCGCGCAAACCCCGGGTAATATTCCTCCGCCGCCAGCTTCATCTGGAATGAAAAGGCCAGGTTATCTGCCAGATAGGGATTGGCCAGATAGGGAATATCCCCGTTTGCCGTCGTTCTGCTCAACCCGTTAAAAAACATAATCTGAGCGGTCTGTTTGCCATTTACTTCGGTAACCAGATGGGTAGTCTCTGCCACTCCGTCCCGGTGCAGATCAATCACCACCTCTATGCTGGGATGTTCCGCCAGAATCTGTTCTAAAGCGGGCCCGGCGTAAGAATAGGCGTTATCCCTGTCTTTTACATCATATTCCCCGGTATGATGCATTACATTGAACCCATATTTTTCCCGCAGAAGCTGAGTGAGATATTCTGCAACCCCAACCACTCCTGCGCTGGTGTCCCCCGGCGCAGAATCCACATACCCTTCCTGAGAATGGGTATGATATATGAGAATCTGCACATCCTCATTTCCGGTTTCCAGCTTCATGCTTTTGCCCAGAAGGGCATCTGCATTTAACTGGCTGCTGTCTATGGTAGTGGTGCGATCTATCTGATAGAAATTCTGTACCAGATAATCAAAATCATTCAGCTTCTCTCTGGAAATTTCCTGTATTTTTCCAGCTGCGCTGTTTGCTGCCGTCTCTGTCTTTTCCTGCTTTTTCTTGTTCTTTTTATTTTTGCTCTTTTTCTCTTCCTCTGCCCCGTTCTCTTCCTGGCTCTTTGACGTATCCTGTTTCTTGGCTTCCTCTGCCTTTGATGTATCCTGGCCCTTCATTTCTTCCTGGCCCGTTCCGCCTTCCTGCCCGTTTTCCGCCAGAAGTTCTTCGGTGAAATCACTCTCAATCTGTGTATCATATTCTGTCATGGTTTCACTGAAACCGTAAATGGGATAAAACTCCTCCAGCTTTTCCAACAGATAATTTCCCAGGGAAAGCTCCTCTTCCCCCTCATCCGTTACCATAACCATCATACAGTTTTTCCAGGCGCTTACGGCTATTTCTTCTTTCAAATACGCCGCAATCTGCTCCATAGCCGGCGCCTGGCCCGTTTCTGCCAAATTCTGATAGCACACAAATACAAACAGAAGGCTTAAACCCCACAGAAAAAAACATATGAATTTCCCTGTTTTTCTCCTTCTGCCTGCCGCTTTTACCTTTGGGTAAAAACATCTGCGTTTCATCCATTTTCTTCTCATTTTTCTTTTCCCGTCAAGCTATCTTACTACTGAATCATTTATGAATAATTAAGTATATGCCTGTACGAAAATATTTATGCAAAAGCGATATTCAATCCCTCGGAAATGGTAAAGCTCAAACGCTTGACGGATTCGTCAATGTCTTTGGGCGTCACAAACATGGTATTGAGCTGAGGCGACAACAGCTCCCGGATCAATTCGTATTTTTCCATCTCATTCAATGCATTCAGCCCGGTGCTTAACGCCTGTAAATGACTGTTCTCTTCCATGGCCTGAATCAGTGTGTGCATAGTGTCATTTACAATGGTGGCTGCATCCACGACGGTGGGCACGCCGATGGCAATCACCGGAATGCCTACCGTTTCCTTGGAAAGCCCATGCCTGTGGTTTCCAACGCCGGAGCCTGGATTGATTCCTGTGTCGGTAATCTGTATGGTGCGGCTGAGCCTTCTGGTGCTTCTGGCCGCCAGCGCATCTATGGCGATCATCACATCCGGCTTCGTCTCTTCCACCACGCCCCGTATTATTTCCTGGCTTTCCATTCCGGTTTGAGCCATCACCCCCGGAACTATTCCGCTGACTGCATGAACCTCTTCCTCTCCAAAGGCATATTTGCCGAATTCTTTCAGTACATGCCGGGTAATCAGCATATTGTCAACCACTCTGGGGCCTAAAGCGTCCGGCGTTACCTCCCGGTTTCCAAGCCCCGCCACAAGCACGGACACAGGATCTTTTTTCTCCGGCAGAAGTCTCTGAATCAGCCTAGCCAGTTCCACGGAAACTTCTCTGTGGTAATCCTCATCTTGGCTGTCTAAGTTCGCCGCTTCCAATGTAATATAGGTTCCTTTGGGCTTCCCCATGGCTTTTGCCCCGTTTTCCGTCTCAATTACCATTGTGGTAATCTTTATCTCCGATTCCTCCCGGCATTCTTCTTCTACCCGCACTCCTTTGATTTCCACATGATCTTCTTCAAATTTTTCACGGGTTTCCAACGCCAAATCCGTACGCACCTGAAACTGACTCATAATATTCCCTCCAAAACTATGATGCATTGATATTTTTTACAAAAAATACAGGAATATGTATTGACAGGCAGAAAATTAGGAGATAAAATATATGAGTATGTTTACATTAGAACGTCCGTGTCCGGATTTAATGAAACAACTGTAAGCAGTGCAATCCTTTTTCCGCATAAACAGTCAATTGGATTGTCATCATAATCATTTTGAAAATGGAGGTGAACGAATTGGCTAACATCAAATCAGCAAAGAAAAGAATTTTAGTAACTGAGATCAGAACAGCCCGCAACAAAGCAATTAAATCTGCGGTAAAGACTTCTGTGAAGAAAGTGGAAGCCGCTGTAACGGCAAATGATAAAGAAGCTGCTAAGACAGCGTTATCAGCTGCTATTTCTCAGATCAGCAAGGCTGCTTCCAAGGGTGTTTATCATAAGAACACCGCAGCCAGAAAAGTTTCCCGCTTAACCAAAGCTGTGAACAATCTTGCATAATTATTTTGAATGAATGCCCGCCGAAGGGCATAAAAAGGAGCCGATACCGTCAGTCGGCTCTTTTTTATTTGAAAATATTCTAAACCGTATTTCCTACAATCAGCAGCTCCACGGCCATTCTGTCATTCAAATTCCCGGTCTTAACGTTTTCCTCCGTCTCAACGCAGCTTAAGACGGCATTTTTCAACTGCTCTAAGGTAAATCTGCCCGCCTGGGACAGATTCCGTCTGACCGTAAACTCCGGAATGCCAGCTTTGGACGCGATAAACTTGTGATCGTACCCCTGCCTGCCCAGTTCTTTTACCTGCAAGAGAATCTGAAACTGCCTTGCAATGAGAAACAGGATCCGCATGGGCGGCTCCTTTAAGGCAAGCAAATCATAGTACAGTTCCAATGCCTGTTTCCGCTTTCCCTCTGCAATACAGTTTACCATCTCAAAGATTCTTCCGGTGGTCTGCACCGTACAGACGGCTTCCACATCCTCCGCCGAAATCACTTCTTTTCCCAACGTATAACAGAACAGCTTTTCCAGCTCTCTGTCAATGTTTTCCATATCATTTCCTGTTTTTTCCAGAAAAAGCTGCATCACAGGCTGGGTGATTTTCTTATTTTCCCGTTTCAGCCGGGTCAATATCCATTGAATGAGCAGCGCATCCTTCTGCCTGGCAAACTCCACCGCGCGCCCTGCGCTTTTCACGGCCTTGTACATTTTGCTGCGCTTATCCACGTCCTCTTCCGCAAACACGAACACCGTGGTTTCTGCAATATGCTTCATATACTCCGCCAGTTCTTCGCAGGAACTTTTAAAAAAGCCGCTGTTTTCCACCAGAATCAGCCTGTACTCGGCCAAAAAGGGAAGGGTTTCCGCCAGATCAATCATTTCTCCGATATTACAGTTTTTCCCTTCATAGTATGCGGCATTCAGAGCGTCTCCTGAAGGAGCCAAGGCCCGCTTCAGCTTCTGCTTATACTGCCGTTTCAGATAGCTTTCTTCGCCGTACAAAAGATATACCCGCTGGAAACTGCCGCTTTTAATGTCTTCATCAATGCTTTTCATAAACACCTGCTGTTCTACTTATAAGTGCGCAGAATCTGATAAATCTCATCCATGTTTTTGCTTCCAAGAAGGACTTCTTTCTCATTGATAACGGTCATAGGAATCCGTTCAATCTTGTATTTCTCCACCAGTTCAGGATACAGCCTGGCGTCAATCATCCTGGCCTCGATCGCTTCACACTCTGCAGCCATTTTCTGGCAGGTGATGACCTGTTGGGCGCAGTGATGGCAGGAAAGGGAAACAAATATCTTAATCTCACTTTTATGCGTAAGCTTTTCAAGCTTTTTCTTCATCCGCTTTTCCATTTCCTGTCCGGGGCCTGCCACATTATAAATGGCAAAAATCAGGGAATTCATTTCTTTCCCGCCGGTAACACCGTGGAAAGAAACGCCGGAATACTGTTCCTGCCGATACAGCCCGGTAACAGGCAAAAGAGACGCATCCAGTTCCGGCGCATTCTCTTCCGCTTCCGCTTTGTCGTAAATCCGGCAGGAAAGCTTCCCGGTAAGGCCCGCAATATGCCTCACCAGTTCTGCCATTTCCACAGATACGGAATCGTCAGGGTCAATGACGCATACAAGACCGGCCTCACCTTCCAGTTTCTCGAATACCCCCTGAATCTGCGCTTCCAGTTCCGGAGTGATCAGGCTGCTTGACGAAGCAATTTTATTGATGTCCATCCTTTTCCTCCTATAACATTCCCACCAGATCCAGACTTGGGCTCAACGTCTCTTCTCCCGGCTGCCATTTGGCCGGGCATACCTGATCTCCGTGCTCCTCTACAAACTTGGCTGCCTGTACCTTTCTTAAAAGTTCTGCCGCATTCCTTCCAATGCCCATATCATGAATCTCATAAGCCTTTACCACGCCTTCCGGATTCAGAATAAAGGTTCCCCGCAGCGCCTGTCCCTCTTTTTCCACCAGCACTCCGAACTGACGCGCCAATTCCCCTGCCGGATCTGCCAGCATCACATACTGGATTTTCTTTATGGTCTCAGAAGCGTCTGCCCATGCTTTATGGACAAAATGTGTGTCCTCCGATACAGAATAAATCTCACAGCCTTCCTTTTTAAATTCCTCATAATGATCTGCCAGATCTCCCAGTTCTGTGGGGCATACAAAGGTAAAGTCTGCCGGATAAAAAAACAGCACCGACCAGTGTCCCATCAAATCTTCCTGGCTTACCTCTGTAAAATCTCCCTTTGTATAAGCGGAAACATGAAATTCTTCTACTTTTCTGTTAATCATATGCTCCATTGCATCTTCCTCCTTTTTATTATTTGCTTTAAATTATAAAGATCTTTCCTGCAAAATGCAACTTTAATTTTTCCTTGTACACATTATCTCAAATGTCAAAAACCTTTCTTTTCCACTTGTAACCAAAAAGGAATCAGGATATAATAACATTATCATATGTATTTGGGACTATTTTATCCATCAAACAGGAGGAGGAACCATGGAGAAAAAAAATTTAGATATTACCAACATGAACGGTGTAACCAACGACGAAGACACCACCTGCGGATTAAATGACATGAACTGTCTGGGAAACAATGCAGAAGATGACAGCACCTGCAGCATCACCAATATGAACTGTAATTCTGACGATGACGATACTACCTGCAGCATTACGGATATGAACTGCACAGGCGATAAATAATGCATTTTTCTGAATGTCAGAGGCGCCGCAGCGGGATTGGGCATTTGCCATCCTGCAGCGGCGCATTTGATTTTCTTTCACGGATTTCATCTCCGCCGCTGCAATTTTACGTTTCTTCTCCCATCCTTATCTAAAATACAGCTTTACAGCCAAAACACAGATTACAGGAAGGGCCGAATCAGAATCTGCCCTCTCTCCACAGTACTCACCACCCGGCTACCCGCTTCTTTCATTCTCTGTACCGCCTCTTTTCCCGGATGTCCGTAAGAATTCTCCCTCCCGCAGGAAATCACAGTAAGTTCAGGAGACAGCAGTTCCAGAAATTCCAGACTGTTCGAGCCGTCAGATCCATGATGGGCGGCCTTATAAAATGTAATTCCCCTGACTCCCTTTTGCTCCATCCACTCTTTTATCTTCCCTTCTTCCACCATTTGCCGCTCCTGCTCGGCACCGATATCCCCGGTAAAAAATCCGGTAAAATCCCGGTATTCCAAAGATAAAACCAGAGAATTCCCGTTCCGATCTCCTTTGTCCTCTACTCCTTCCTCCTGAGGATGCCAGACCCTGAAAACAGCTTCTCCGCTTCCGAACTGCATTCCGGGCAAAGCAAAAAGAATCCTGCATCCCTGACGCTCAGCCAGTTTCAGCAATTCCTCTCCCGCCGCGTCCCTGACCATACCCTCTGCAACAATCAACGTCTCAACGGAATAACCTGCCTCCAACAATTCCCTCAGACCGCTGATATGATCCTGATCCGCATGGCTTACTGCCCAGCCCTGAATGGAAGTGACGCCCCTGGACTTGAGAAAAGGCAGAATCCGGTAAGTTCCGGCCTTTTGCACATCGCTGCTGCCGCCGTCCACAAAGAATCTCTCCCCCGTTTCCGTCTGAATAAAAATGCCGTCCCCCTGGCCCACATCCAACACGTCAATTTCAAACTGAGGGGGCCTGCGCAAAACCAAAATCATGAAAACTGCAGCTCCAAGAATTGCCAGCCATCTCTTCCGGCCCCTTTGCCGGTACAGGTACAATGCCGCCGCCAAACTCACGTAATAGCACACTATAAGAGTCATTCCCGGCCTTCCGGCTGTCCATACCGCACCAGGCAATTCCAACGACTTCCTGCAAATCCATTCATTATTTGCAAGAATCCATCCCGCTGGATACAGAATAATTTTCCCGGCCGGCAGAAAAATGCTCCCTGCGCACGCCCCCAACGCTCCGAGAGATAACAATATCCCCAGAAAGGGCAGAATGCACCCATTCACCAGAATGCCGTAACAAGGGATTTCATAATAAAAATACAGAGAAAGAGGCAGCGTCGCAAGCTGAATGCAGACGCTGATATAAAGAGAATCCCCAAAACGTCCCAGCCATTTTTTCCAGACAGAGTTCCGTTCCTTTGATCCTCCTTCTGCATCCTGATTCCCCCTGTCTCTTCGATTCTTAAAAATCTTTCGGAAGAAAGCCGTTCCATAACGCTTCCTATCCGCATCCTTTTCCTCCCTTCCTCCGGGTTCTTTCAAAGCCGCCCCTATCACTGCAACCCCCAATACTGCTCCATAAGAAAACAGGAATCCGGCATATTCCAGCACAAAGGGATTCTCCCACATCTGAATCCCGGCGCTGAATCCCAGCGCCGTTAAGGTATCGTAACTGCGCCCCAGAAGATAAGCTGCCATATTCACGGCAAACATCAGCAATGCTCGCACTGTGGAGATTTCCATGCCGGAAAGCTGTCCGAAGCCAACGGCAATTCCCACAGCCGCCAAACTGCTGAGCTTCCCGGGACAGCCCAATCTCCGAAGCAGATGAAATACACCCATTCCGAACAACGAAACATGAAGGCCGGAAATGGCCAAGATATGCGAAATTCCCGCGCTCCGGTACAAATCCTTCACTTCCTGTTCCAGCAGACTCTTATCCCCCAGCGTCATATCCGCCAGTAATCCGGCGTCTTTTTCAGGCATGCACTGCAAATATACCCTGCGGAATTTTTGCCGCAGATTTTCCAGAAAGGCCGCCGCTTTGTGTTCCCCGTCTGAAATCAGCGTTTCCTCTTCTGCATACAGGCGAAATTCTATTTTTTTACTCTGGTAATATTGTTTTTCATTGAAATTCCCTTCATTGCGGGATAATTGAAATGGCGCATAGCTGCCGGTAACCTTCAGAATATTTCCCGGCTGGATATGCATATTAGAACTATAGACAAGAATCCCGTAGGAGGGGTAAACACTGCCCCCTGCCAGCGCCCGGGTATCTGTCAGATAATATAAATACTGCTCTTCCTTCTCTTCTTTCTTTTGAACCTCTCCCCAAAGGGTTATTTGATCTCCCTCTTCCAACACCGCTTCCAGACTGCTCCGCACCTGCTGCTGCGCCTGAATCTGAGATGAACCGGCACAGAACGCCAAAAGGCAAAGGAGGCTGCGGGCAAAGATTGCCGCAGAAGCTCCCATCTTCCAGGACACAGCCGAAGGGGAATTCTGCCAGCCGGCATCCTCCCCATGACAGGCGGCATCCTCTGATGTACGGCAGACATCCTTTGACATACAGCTGAATGCATCAGCCTGCCGGCCGTTATCCCTTGATGCAGGGCTGGATTTTTCCCATACTTTTTTCCTGCCTCTGCCCACTGCAATGCCCAAAGCAAGAATAAATGCCAGAAACCCTGCCGCAAACAGGAGATTCCGCTCCCTTCCAAAGAGAATTCCCAGAAGAAGAGAAACAGCCAGGCAGCAAATCATACGATTAGTCACTGGTTTCCTCCTCTTCAATCACTACTTTTTCCTCGCCCTTTTCGATCTGCTCTTCCTGAGAACGGGCGCTTTCATCCAGATAATCCAGATTTCTTTCATACATGGCGTTCAAATCCATTTTTTCCCGGTAAATCATATTGCTGTCTCCATTGACGGAAATCTGAACTTTATTGATATTCGGCAGCTCCACCAAAGAATTTACAATGGAATAAATCACCACAGGCTCCGCAATCTCATAATTTTGAGTGAGGAATCCCTCATTCAGATTCACAAAGCCGACGCCGTCCAATACTGATATATTCACCAGTTTGGCGCCCTCCGGAATGGCAGAACGCTCCCCTGCTCCTTCGGGCCCCTTCAAAAGCTGCTCCATCACCAGCTTCTCAATGGAAATATTGCTGCTGTAGTGAACCTCCTGCACCTCCGGAATCAATCCTGTCCCGTCTTTGTTGGAGAAATACAGGGTAATGCTGGCAGTCTGAATGGTATTGATCTGTTCTCCCGGATTTTCAATGAAAGTTTCCGCTGTCATAAGGCCAATCAGGTTTCCGCTTGCATCCATCAGCGGAGAATCTTCCACATAAAAGGAAATGCACTCCACCCCTTTCACCTGGGTTAAGGTTCTTACAATTGCAGCCCGGCACAGCACCTCCGTTACATTGTCCATTTCCATATAGCTGCTGCCAAAATACAGGTATAACTGGGCGTTTTCCAGTTTCCAGGTCGTCAGCTTCACATCCTTCGGCACCGCCTGCCGGTAATCCTTATCCTTTTCCTCCTGAATAAGCCTGTCCAAAAACTCCTGAATCATTCCCCTGTCATCTTTCGCCGCCGGCTCATATCCTTTTGCAACTGTTTTGGTACTTTCCTTATTCACATAGAAAATCCTGTATTCTGAATCATCCTCCTGACCTCTTTCACATCCCACAAGTCCCGCGAGGGAAAGAATCAGAAGCAGCAGATACAGACTTTGTTTTTTCCTTCTCACTCTATCCTCCTATACAATATACATCAGGGGTATGCGGACAGTAAAAATTGTCCCTTCCCCCTCTTTGCTGTGGGCTTTGATTGCGCCCCGATGCATCAAAACTGCATTTCTTGTGATGGCAAGGCCAAGGCCCGTTCCGCCGATTTCCCTGGAATGGGACTTATCCGCCCGGTAAAACCGCTCATAGATATGTTCCAGAGACTCCTCCGGTATCCCAATTCCGGAATCCTCCACCCGCACAAAGAAATATTTGTGGTCTGCATTTAAGGAAACGTGGACCCATCCTTCCGGTTTATTATACTTGATGGCGTTTTCCACCAGGTTCGAGAGAGCAAGGGAAAGCTTCACCTCATCCACCTCCGCGCTGACAGGGCGGAAGCTTTCCAGCACCAGCTCAATATTCTGCTCCGCTGCAATGGGCCTTAACCGCTTCATAATCGTCTCTAAAAGCTCATTGATATTTACCACGGAAACATTCAGGGTCCCGGCAGATTTATCCATTTTCACCAGGGACAGCAAATCATTGATAATCTTATTTTCCCGTTCAATCTCCTCTGCAATATCCCCCATAAATTCCTTGTACAGTTCCGCCGGAACGTCCCCCTGAGCCAGCAGGGAATCGGCAAGAACTTTCATGGATGTAAGGGGCGTCTTCAATTCATGAGACACATTGGACACAAATTCCTGCCTGGAATCATCAATCACACGCATTTTGCCCCAAATCTCATTAAAAGCCTCGGAAATGGCCTCTGTTTCCGTATAATCGGAAATCATTAACTGTTCCTCATCTTCTGCCTGCACCTCTTCCAGATATTTGGTTAATTTCCCCAGGGGACGGACCAGCCGGTTAGACCAGAACAGAGCAAATCCCAGAATCACTGCCAGGCAGGCCAGTTCCACAATCATGGCATTGTCTTTCAGATAATCGTAATTCATCATAATGCTGTCTGTGGACACACTGACTAACATAACTCCCTGGTTTTTTTCCGAATCCGCCTTCTTCAGAGGAATGGCAAGCTCAATGTAACGGTTTCTGGAATCATACTTTGTGATTTCCTCTCCCTGAAAACTCTTCACCACTTCCTCGGAAATAATGGTCTTGCCGGTATCCAGCCCATAAGTGTCTTTTACAATCTGAAAGCTGCTGTTGATGATCATAATTCTGCCGTCATAGATATTAGACAGCATTTCCAGCTGAACATTGATCATCTCCTCTGAGGGATCCTGGATATAATTGTATGTAATTACCTGATTCCCCAGCACCTTTGCCTGTCCTGCAATGTCAATGCTCCGGTTGGATACCGCACGGCTCTCATAGCTGGCAAGAATTCCCGCGCTCAGCACAAAATTCGGTATGATCCCCACCAGCGCCATCAATAAAAACAGTCGGAATTTCAGGCTGTGTAAAAATTTCAGTTTTTTCATTTCTGTCCCTTATCGCTATCCCTGATAATAGTAGCCCACGCCCCATTTTGTGTGCACATACTTCGGCTCACTGGGATTGGCCTCAATCTTCTCTCTCAGACGCCGCACATGCACATCCACCGTGCGCACATCCCCGGGATACTCATGCCCCCACACCAGGTTCAGCAGATTTTCCCGGCTGTATACCTTATTGGGATTCAATACCAGAAGCTCCAGCAAATCAAATTCCCTGGCTGTCACATTGATTTCTCTGCCTAAAATAAACAGCCGCCGGCTTTCCTGATCCAGCTTCAAATCTCCGTTTTCTATCACTTTGGACTTCTCTTTTTTCGGCTGGTTGGGCGAGGTTCTGCGCATAATTGCCTTAATCCTTGCCTTGACCTCCAGAATGTTAAAGGGCTTGGTTATGTAGTCATCCGCCCCGTATTCCAGACCCAGAATCTTATCCATATCATCCCCTTTAGCGGTAAGCATTACAATCGGCACGGTAGAAAATTCCCGTATATGCTGACATACTTCAAAGCCGTCCATTTTGGGAAGCATAAGATCCAGCAGTATCATATCATACGGCTGCTCCGTCGCAAGCTTCAGCGCCTCTTCTCCATCGTAAGCGCAGTCCACCTCCATGCCATCCTGTTCCAGACTGAAACGGATTCCTTTTACGATTAACTTTTCATCATCCACTACAAGAACTCTCTTTGCCATAATCTGCACCTCAATCAACTTTAACGCTGTCCTTTATTTTTGCAAATACACCGTCTTTGATTCCTTCAACCTTCATCAAATCTTCTATCTGGCCGAAACCGCCGTTTTTTTCCCGCCACTTCAGGATACTTCCCGCTTTGGCTTTCCCGATTCCAGGAAGCGTCATAAGTTCCGCCTCCGTGGCAGTATTCAGATTAATTCTGCCGTCCTCATCCCTGGACTCTTCGGGAAAAGGTTCCGGTTCCTCCTGGCCGGCTGCCGGAATATAAATCATCTGGCCATCCCTGACATACTCCGCCTGATTGATCTTTTCCGCGTCTGCCTGTTCCGAAAGACCGCCTGCCTGTTCCACTGCCTGAAAAATGCGGCTGCCCGCTGCCAGTTTATAGACGCCGGGCGCTTTTACCGCACCGTTTACCTGCACATAGAGCATCTTCTCTTCCGGTTCCGGAGACTGGCTTTCCGCCGAATTCTCCCACCGGGCCAAATCTTCCTCTGACAAATCCTGCGCCTGGACCGGACCCTCTTCCTGCAGATTCCCTGCCTGATTCCGTCCTTCCTGCACCGAACCTTCCAATAAAATATTTTCCGGCCTATAGTTTTTGCATCCGCCTGTAAACAGTAACGCTGCCATAATAAAAAAGATGATAATCTTTGTCATACATTTCTCCCTTCTCACTGCATGTGTCTGCAGTTCTTACAATCTGCTTCTCACAAAAATACTGCTGGAAGAGAAAAATTTTATTCACGAATCTTTTCTATTGTAACGAAATTCCAGAATTATTACAAGAGTATTTCAAAAATATTGAGAAATTTTTGTAACAGTGAAGCCAAAAGCTGAACTGTTACAAATTATTATCGTGTCTCCCATTTAAAGAGGATAATCCCGCCGATGCAGACTGCCATTCCAATCACTTTGCGCCATTCAAACGGCTGTTTTTCCATTCCAAACAGACCGAACAGCTCAATCAGATACGCCACAATCAACTGGGCGATTACAATCAGCATCACCGCCTGGGCCGGACCTAACGCATCCATGCTTTTGATCACTGTATAAGTAATAAATGCTCCGATAACGCCGCCCAGCAGCAAATACTTAGGCTGCACCTGCAAAATTCCCGCAAAGCTTGTCCTGTCAGTAAAAAACCAGCCCACCAAACAAATCACCAGCGCAGAAAACTGCACCCAGCTATTGCTGACCCACATACTGGTTCCCTTTGTCACTCCAGTGTTAAATACTCCCTGAACACTCATCAAAGCTCCTGATAAAAGAGCAATAAAAATCCCAATCATGGTAATCCTCCTGACTGTTTTGTTTTTATGTAGGATATACCATAACTGGAATTTTTATACCGGAAAGCCGGAAAAACCTTACCCTTTTTATGCTGTCCACTTATCTGTTTTTCTTTTTAAAATAATCATCAATTTCTTTTTTGATCTTCTCAGGAGCCAATGACTTCAGCAGATATCCTGCCGGCTTTAAGGATATTACATTATGAACGCTCTCCCTGTCTACCCTGCTGGTCAGAAACATCACCGGAATATTTGCAAATTCTTTCTCAGAGCGGATCATCTCCAATACCTGCCTGCCGTCGCAGACCGGCATCTCATAATCCAGAATCACCAAATCCGGCCGGTTTAGGGTAATGCACCGGATAGCCCCCAACCCGGAATCGGTTTCTGCAATTTCATAGTGTTCCCCCAAAAGTTCCTGCATGGCCTGACGCATAAATTCCGAATCATCCACAATAAGCAGTTTCCTTTTCCCGCTTGCCTTCTTTTGCACTTCATGACTGTTATTCAGATATTTTTCTACCTCAGACATTGCATTCCCTTCCTGAATAGAAGGCGCATTTCCCAGGGAAGTTTCCTTCCCCTCCTGAATCAAATGAGGCGCAAGGGCGCAAAAAGCAAAATATCCTTTCCCAGTATCAAACAGTAAACTGAACTGAGGCTTCTCCCCAACAAACCGTTTTTCAAACTGCTCATGGCTGAGCAGATTTTCTTCTTTGATCTCATACATATCAGGGGGCAGGAACTGCTCCTGAATCCGTTCCACAAACTGACGCGCCGTATACCTTGCTGCATTCATCACCAGAACGCTCATTTCCTCAGATTCCGCTCCCAGCAGGCTCCCCATGGTCTTAATCAGCAACTCCTCTTCAAAAACCAGCAGAATCTCCCATTGTTCCTCTTTGCTGGCTCCATAAACAAGACGGTAATAAATTCCCCGTCCAAACTGTTCTCCGCCATAGCATTCACTGACTACCCGCGCCTTTAAGCCGAACATATCATCCAAAAGCCGCAGAATCATCTTCCTCATTGCCGACTGCTCTTCTTCCGGAAGCAGCTCCCTCCAACGGCTCTCAGTCTTCCCGGTAATCGCCCGGTCTTCTGTCAGGGTATGCCCAATCAGCCATCCGGCGCACACGCCGAGAAAATGTTCTATGGCCTCATCTGAGTAATTTGTCTGGTTCAGTTCCTTCTCCAAAGACGGAAGCGTCTTCTTGCGGAAATTGTCGTGAACCCTTCTGTGGGTTTCAAACCCCGGATAACTGATGGACGCCATATAAACTTCTTCTTCTGCAAAATGCTTCATGGCATGTTCTTTAAAGAACTTAATTCCTTCCTGACATATCCATTTATGTTTCTCATCTGTCCGTTTGCTGTTAAATAATTTTCTCAGAATACTGAAGAGCCTCTTGTGCTCTCTGTCAATAACCTCCACGCCTATATTAAACCGATCCTGCCACACTAATTGATTTCCCATGATATCCTCCTTGTGAAATGATACAATATTATAATATAAGATTTTTTTCGATTTGTCATTACCTTTTCCTCTTTTTTTAGGAATATTTCTCCTGCAATTTTTCACATAAAGGCGCCTTTTTTTCGCACGCCCCGCCTTTTTTGCAGATAATATCAAAAAACCTCTGGCATATCACCGCAAAAGAATCTCTACTGCCGGCATTCCCGCAGTACATTCTGCAAAACCTCTGCCATTTCGTCCACATGCTCCTTCTCAATAATAAGAGGCGGAAGAAACCGCAGCACATTGTTTCCTGCCGTAATCAGAATCAGCCCCTGTTCCAATGCTTTTGCACTTATCTCCCCTGCCGAAACGGCGGATTCCAATTCCAATCCCTGCATCAGCCCCCGGCCCCGTCTTGCCCTGATAAACGGATATTCTGCCTTCAGCTCTTCCAGCCGCTTCTTAAGATACCCGGAAATCTCCTTTACGTGCTCCAAAATTTTCTGCTGTTCAAAAAGATCCAGAACCTTGCTGACCGCTGCGCCCGCAAAGGGGTTTCCTCCATAAGTAGTTCCATGATCTCCGGGCTTTAAGGAAGAATCCGCCACATGCTTAGCCAACACAAAAGCTCCCACCGGAACGCCGCAGCCAAGAGCTTTGGCGCATGCCATGATATCCGGCTTTATCCCATATTCCTGCCATGCAAACATGGTTCCCGTCCTGCCCATGCCGCATTGTATCTCATCTAAAATCAGCAGAATGTCATGTTCCTGGCAAAGCTTCTTCACCCCTGCCAGGAATTCTTCTTCTGCAGGATAGATGCCGCCTTCTCCCTGAATGGTTTCCATGAGAATTGCACAGGTTTTTTCATTGACCAGAGATGCAACGCTTTCCAGATGATTGTATTCTGCAAATTTCACAATTCCGGGCAGCGGCTCAAAGGGCTCCCGGTAATGGGCGTTCCCGGTTACCGCCAAAGCCCCCAGGCTCCTTCCATGGAAAGAATGCTCCATGGCTATAATCTCATGATCTGTTGTTTTGTCTTTATCATAGGCATATTTTTTTGCAGCCTTTATGGCCCCCTCTATGGCTTCCGTGCCGCTGTTGGTAAAAAACACCCGATCCAGTCCGGAAACTCTGCAGAGTTTTTCCGCCGCTTCTATTATCGGCTGATTGTAATACAGGTTGGAGGTGTGGAGCAGCTTGTCAATCTGCGTTTTCAGGGCATCGTTGTAATCTTTGTTCCCATATCCCAATGCCTGCACTCCGATTCCCGCTGCAAAATCCAAATATTTCTTTCCTTCCGTATCATACAGGTATACGCCCTCTCCATGATCCAGCACGATCGGAAAACGGTTGTATGTATGTAAAATAGCTTCTTCCGCCTGTTCCATCCACTTCGTTGCTTCCATTCTGATTCTCCTTTTATTTGTTTTTACAAGAACTGTCACTTCCTCTTTTCCATCGGCCTGCCCCACGACAGGCTTAGCATGATGGGGGTTTACTATGAAAGCCCTTGGCTTCCATAGTAGGATGGCCATACGGCCTGCCCCACGACAGGCTTAGCATGATGGGGGTTTACTATGAAAGCCCTTGGCTTCCATAGTAGGATGGCCATACGGCCTGCTCCACGACAGGCTTAGCATGATGGGAGTTTACTATGAAAGCCCTTGGCTTCCATAGTAGGATGGCCATACGGCCTGCCCCACGACAGGCTTAGCATGATGGGAGTTTACAATAAAAACGCTCTTCGCTGTCTCCTAAAATAGCAGTTCCGATTCCCCGGTTGGTAAAGATTTCCAGCAGCAGGCAGTGAGGAATCCGGCCATCCAGAATATGCACCCTTGACACCCCGTTTTCAATGGCGTCGATGCAGTTATTCAGCTTCGGCAGCATCCCGCCGCCGATAAACCCTTCGCCGATCAGCGCATGGGCTTCAGAAACTGACAATTCAGAAATCAGCGTGGATTTGTCGGAAGGATCTTTGTACACGCCTTCAATATCCGTGAGAAACGCCAGTTTTTCCGCATTGACTGCCCTTGCAATGGCGCATGCCGCATCGTCTGCATTGATATTGTAGGTATCAAATTCATCTCCAAGGCCGATGGGACACACAATGGGAAGAAAATCTTTCTCCAGCAGGTCAAACAAAACCTTGGGATTGACTTCTTTCACATCTCCTACGAATCCAATGTCCTGACCGTCAGAATATTTCTTATCCACCTTCAAAAGTCCGCCGTCCTTGCCGCTGATTCCAATGGCGTTTACGCCCAGTTCCTGCACCATCTGAACCAGAGATTTATTGACCTTTCCAAGAACCATTTCGGCGATTTCCATGGTTGCCGCATCGGTTTTCCGAAGGCCGTTGACAAATTCCGGCTCCATGCCGGATTTCTCCACCCATTTGCTGATTTCCTTGCCGCCGCCGTGGACAATAATGGGCTTAAATCCTACCAGCTTTAACAAAGTCACGTCCTGAATCACGCTTTTTTTCAATTCTTCATCCACCATGGCGCTGCCGCCATACTTTACCACAATAATCTTGCGGTTAAACCGCTGAATATAAGGCAGCGCCTCAATCAATACTTCTGCTTTCTGCAGGATTTCCTGCATATTCTTCTCTTCCATTTTCTTCCTCTTTTCTGTCTTATGTTACAAAATACATCCCATTACACTTTTAGTATTAATTCCTATATGCCGCAGCTTCCTCATAACGCCCTCGAACATCTTCCGCCAGCCTCTTCCAGGATTCATATTCCAGCTTTTCTTCCAGCTTTTTCCAGCCGCCCTCTGCTTTCAGAGGAATCTTCCGGCTGCCCAGTTCCTCTCCAAGCCATAATGCATAGCTGTACACATCTTCTGGAAATTTTTCTTCAAACCCTTTCCCGAAGTATTCGATACACCACAGGGACCCTCCATTGAAGGAACGCTTTTTTCCATCCTCCATCTGAAACTCAAACATCAGAACCCCCTGAGAGTCCGCTTTTAGGGTAAAACATTCCACGTCCTGCCAGGCATATTTTTTTTGGTGAAAAAAGCAACGGTATTCCACTCCGTCCATGGTAAACCGCTGATACCAGCACATGCTCCCAAGGATTCCTGCCGCCGTGAAAAAAAGAGACAGCAGCCCGGCCAGGCATTTTTTCTTTCCGGAGAAACCGGCCCTGATTCCCTTCCCATTCTCTTCCTCAAAATAACCCTTCAGCCCATCCCTGCTAAACAACCAGAGAACTGCCATAAATAATGCAAGAGACAATAAAACGGGAATCCCTGTTCCAGTAATCAGATAAATGCTGTCAGTTCCGTAATACTGCCGATACCCTTCCTCTATCATTGGAAGTATAACAAAAAAAATAATTAAAATACAGAAAATTGCCGCCAGCAAGCGAAAGATGACACTTCGTATTCGCATTCTCATGCCATCTCCCTCAGGAACGGTAATCCGCATTGATTTTCACATAATCATACGTCAAATCACAGCCCCAGGCTGCCGCCTCTGCATTCCCCATTTTCATATCCACCAGAACTGTCACTTCCGGATCGGAGAGAATCTTCGTAGCCTCTTCTTCACTGTAATCTGCGGCTGTTCCATCCCTGTAAATCTGAATCCGGCCGGATTTGCTCTGGAAAAACAGCTCAATGGCCTCCGGGTCAAATTTCACGCCGGAGTAGCCAAGAGCGCAGAGAATTCTTCCCCAATTGGCATCATGGCCATAAATTGCCGCCTTGGTCAAAGAAGAACAAATCACGGATTTCGCCAGAGTTCTTGCATGTTCTTTGGAATCTGCATGAACCACCCTGGTCTCAAAAAGAGCCGTAGCGCCTTCTCCGTCCCCCGCCATCATTTTTGCCAAAGCGGTATTGACATAATTCAATGCTTCCGTAAATTTCCGGTAATTCTCGTCTTTTTTGGTAATCTCAGGATTCCCAGCCATTCCGTTGGCAAGGAGCAGCACGGTATCATTGGTGGAGGTGTCCCCGTCCACAGAAACCATATTATAGGTATCTATAATATCCTCCCCCAGCGCTTCTTGCAGCAATTCCTTGGATATAGCAAGATCCGTGGTAAGAAATCCCAGCATGGTGCACATATTGGGATGAATCATCCCGGAGCCTTTGCACATGCCGCCTAACGTCACTGTTTTGCCCTCCACCTGAAAAGTAACGGCCGCTTCTTTGGCCTTCGTATCTGTAGTCATAATGGCACAGGCCGCCTGATGGCCGTTCTCTTCGGTATCCCTCAATTCCGGCGCCATGGCCTCAATGCCTGCCGCCAGCTTTTCCATGGGAAGCTGCATGCCAATCACTCCTGTGGAGGCCACTAATACCTGATTTGCAGGAATCTTAAGCGCATGTTCCACAGCTTTTGCCGTCTTTCGGCAATATTCCATTCCCTCCGCTCCGGTGCATGCATTGGCAATTCCTGCATTAACGACAATTGCCCTGGCATAGCTTTCCTCCGTTACCAGCCGTTTATCCCACTTTACCGGCGCAGCCTGCACCACATTAGTGGTAAAAGTCCCTGCCGACGCCGCCGGCGTTTGGCTTACAATCATTGCCATGTCCATCCTGTCCTGATATTTAATTCCGGCCGCTGCTGCAGCCGCCTGAAATCCTTTTGCCGCGGTTACCCCGCCCTTGATAATTTCCATTGCTTATTCCTCCTGTCCCAGAACGCGTTCGAAACACGCTCTGCATAAAATGCAAAAGTGACTTCCGCTGTTTCACCGGCGCAGTCTCTCTGCAGTCTGCTGTATCAAAAACTCAGGGATTTTATTGAAATGTGGTAATATTCTCATCATTCAGCACGAAATCATAATAATTCAAATCCTCCCGAAAGGTCCAACCCACGCTTTTCCAGAAGGAATTCCCCACTTCATTTTTCTTAAAGGCAATCAAGCATACCTTATTGATCTGTTCTTCCTGCAGAGCTTTCATGGCAAATACCGCCATATTCTTCCCAATGCCCCGCTGCCTGAAATCTTCCCGCACGCACACATGGTAAAAGCAGCCCCGCCTGCCGTCATGGCCGCAGAGAATTGCTCCTATCACCTGTCCTTTTGTTTCCGCCACTACGCTGATGCCGGGATTGCGGCGGATAAAGCGCATAACGCCTTCCTTAGAATCATCCACGCTTCGGATGCCGAAGCCTTTAATGGTTTTCCATAACCCAAATACTTTTTCATAATCCGCCTCTTCCATGGGACGGATGGTAATTTCCTGATTGTAATTTTCCATTTCTGATTTTCCTACTCTGTAATTATTTGCAAGCCCGCCTCCTGCCATCTGAAGCAAACTGCCGCCGGACGTGTCTTATACTAACAAGCATACTTATTTGCCAAATCATTTGCTTTTTTCCTCAAAGCTATGAACGATCCTCTGGCAAATGATTTCGCTCACGGGTATAGCTGCGCCAAACAAACTGCCGTTAAGGGAACATGGGCACAAGAGCAAGGCCCTCCTGCTCTTTCAATCCGAACATCAGATTCATATTCTGCACTGCCTGTCCTGCCGCTCCCTTCACCAGATTGTCAATGGCTCCCATCAGAATAATCCTTTTGGTGCGTTTGTCAATCTGAAACCCGATGTCCACATAATTGCTCCCTTCCACCCATTTCGTCTCCGGGCAGCCTCCCGGCCCCAACAGCCGGATAAAATATTCATTGCCATAATATTTCTCATAAACGGCCTGCACCTGTTCTGCTGTGGGAATTGCCAGAGTTCCGTCCTGCTGCTTTATTTTATGCAAGGACGCGTACTCCGTAGCCAAAATCCCACGGTTCATGGGAACTAAATGGGGGGTAAAATTAATGGTCACCGGACGGCCTGCCCCATAACCTAACTGTTCTTCAATTTCCGGCGTATGACGATGGGTGGACACCCCATAAGCCTTCATATTTTCATTGACCTCACAGAACAAATTGGGAAGTTTCGCTCCCCGCCCTGCACCGGAAGTTCCTGACTTAGCGTCTATAATCAAAGTATCCGGATCAATCAGCCCTTCTTTTACCAGAGGATAGGCAGTCAGAATCGAGCATGTGGTATAACAGCCCGGATTCGCCACCAGCCTTGCCTGCTTCACCTGCTCTCTGTTTATCTCGCACAGACCATACACTGCTTCCCCAATGAACTGAGGGCTTTTATGCTCTATTTTATACCATTCTTCATAGACTTTCACATCCTTCAGCCGGTAATCCGCGCTTAAGTCTATGACCTTTGTTTCCTTTAAAATATCTTCCGTCAGCGCTCCCGCCAGAAATCCCTGGGGCGTGGCTGTAAAAATCACGTCCGCCTCCCGGGCCAGTTCTTCTATCTTATCATCCCGGCAGACATCCTCCACAAGCCGGAACATATTTCCATAGACTTTCGCATATTTCTCATCAATATAGCTCCTGGAGCCGTACCATACGATTTCCGCTTCCGGATGTCCCAGAAGAATCCGCACCAATTCCGCTCCCGCATATCCGGTGGCTCCGATAATTCCCGCTTTTATCATAATTTTCCTCGCTTTCTTATTCAGACAATTACATTCCTAAACATATTAATACATCTCTTCCGTTTCGTAAAGTCTTTTTTATTCATTTTTGATTGAATAATTATACATTATTTTTAATTTTTATTCAAGTTCGAATTTTGATTTTCCGCAAATATCACGATATGTTTAGCGTTTTGTATGCAAATTTGCATTTTTATTACTTTATTATGTATATTTTTTCACTTGTCTTTTTCAGCGCATTAAGATATAATGATGTGAGCATTGAAAAATAACGCAAAACAACGGAGGAAATGTAATGAAAGAAAAAGTCATCTTAGCTTATTCCGGCGGCCTGGACACCACCGCCATCATCCCATGGTTAAAGGAAAATTATGATTATGAAGTAATCTGCTGCTGCATCGACTGCGGGCAGGAAGAGGAACTGGACGGCTTGGAAGAACGCGCCAAATTATCCGGCGCTTCCAAATTATACATTGAGGACATCACCGATGAATTTGCAGAAGAATACATTATCCCCTGCGTTCAGGCAGGCGCTGTCTATGAAAACAAATATCTTCTGGGAACTTCCATGGCACGCCCAGGCATTGCCAAACGTCTGGTGGAAATTGCAAGAAAAGAGGGCGCTGCCGCCATCTGCCACGGCGCCACCGGCAAAGGAAATGACCAGATCCGGTTCGAACTGGGCATTAAGGCCCTGGCTCCCGATTTAAAAATTATTGCAGCATGGAGAAGCGACAAATGGAATATGCAGTCCAGGGAAGAAGAGATTGCATACTGCAAGGAGCACGGCATTGACCTTCCGTTTTCTGCAGACAGCAGCTACAGCCGTGACCGGAACCTGTGGCATATCAGCCATGAAGGACTGGAACTGGAAGATCCTGCCTGCGAGCCCAATTATGATCACCTTCTGGTTCTTGGAGTGTCTCCGGAAAAAGCGCCGGATGAGGGAGAATATGTTACTATGACCTTTGAAGCCGGCGTTCCCAAAACCATCAACGGCAAGACTATGAAAGTTGCTGACATCATCCGCGAATTAAACCGCTTGGGCGGAAAACACGGCATCGGCATTATCGACATTGTGGAAAACCGCGTGGTGGGCATGAAATCCCGGGGCGTATACGAAACTCCCGGCGGAACCATTCTGATGGAAGCTCAGCAGCAGTTGGAAGAACTGGTTCTGGATCGCGCCACCATGGAAGTGAAAAAAGACATGGGCAACCGGATGGCTCAGATTGTATATGAGGGCAAATGGTTCACCCCGCTGCGGGAAGCCGTGCAGGCTTTTGTGACATCTACCCAGAAATATGTCACCGGAGAAGTAAAATTCAAGCTTTATAAGGGAAATATTATCAAAGCCGGAACCACTTCCCCCTATTCTCTCTACAGCGAATCTCTGGCAAGCTTCACCACCGGCGATTTATATGACCACCACGATGCAGAAGGCTTTATCACCTTGTTCGGACTGCCGCTGAAAGTGCGCGCAATGAAGATGGCAGAGCTTGAGAAAGAACAGAATTAATCGGCTATTCAGCATTTTTAATCTTAATTATAGGAAAGGACCGCCGTTCAGAAGATATAAGCGCTTCCTGCGGCAGTCCTTTCTTCATTTCGCTGGCAATCATGTAAAGAGGCAGGCTCCCCAACATGATGTTAAAAACATAAAAAACAAAAACTTTTACAGCAAATCCGCCCGCTGCAGCGCATTGCAGATCTGCGGCGCAATCACCACTGCAAGGAGCATCTTAAGCAGATCCCCCGCAAGAAAAGGCAGCGTCCCCACCGCCAGGGCAGCGCGAAAACCCATATGCGCTGAAACTGCAAGCCATGCCGTGCCAAACCCATAGCAGACAACCGTGCCCAAAATCATGCCAACAAGGCTTAACGACGCCTTCCGTCCGGATTTCTCAATAAAAATCCCTGCAATTACCGCCATAGGGATAAAACCAATCAAATATCCGCCGGTGGGTCCCAGCAGCTTCTGGGGACCTGCCGTAAATGCGGAAAACACCGGAACCCCCACCAGGCCAATGAGAAGATAGACACAATAACTAATGGTTCCCTTTTTCCAGCCTAGAATATAAAGTCCGAAGTATATGACCAGATTTGTCAAAGAGATGGGCACAGGCCCAATGGGAATGGAGAGGGGAGCCAAAATGCAAGTCACGGCCGTAATCATTCCAATTGCCGCAATTGTCTTAATAGATAATCCTTTTGTTTCTGCCATAACACACTTCCTCCTGTTTCTGTTTAAAATTCTTTTCTCCAAGAGTATACATGTAAAACCTTTAATTGTCAACTATTAATAAATATTAGTTAACAATTATTTTTCAAAAAATCAAATACCCGGTCTGTAATCGCATAAAATGAAAAATGCAGGAGCTCCCTCCCTTACGCAGCCGGATAGATTTGCCCTGCATAAATGACAAAATCCATCTGATTTGCCTGGAGGAAAACAATCCTGCATTTCCTGAGTATTAAAATATAGATGGAGCGCTAACAAGTAAAAACTGCGATATTTAACCGCCGGAGTAATATACCCGTGAGCGAAATCATTTGCCAGAAGATCGTTCATAGCTTTGAGGAAAAAAGCAAATGATTTGGCAAATAAGTATGCTCGTGAGTATAATCCACACTAAGGCGCCGAAACTTAATAAAAATGTTTCACGCCTCTGGTGGCGTCTTCGGCATACACCATGGTGCAGCTTTTGATTTCTCCGGCCTCGTTGTAGAGAAACGCAATGGCAAGATGAGGTTCCGCCGGAACGACAAAGTTATTTTTTTCCAACTCTTCATCAGAAATTGTAACATATTTTCCCTTCTGCAGCTCATATTTGCCATTTACTTCCGTCCCGTCCTCTAAGGTATCCTTAATGTCATAGGTTCCGTAAAACAACCCGTTTTCCACATTAAAATCCTGATCTGTGTCCACCGTATCCCCAAGAGCAATCACCTGATGCCCTGTTCCATTGGGGGCGTCAGCGCTCCAATCCCCGTTGTAAACCTCTTTATAGAGACTTTTATCCTCAGTATAACTGCTGACGTAATACCAGATCCCCTTGCCTTCCCGTCTGCCTTCCTGATAATCTCCATAATACCATTGATCGCAGTCACAGTCGTTAAAAGTGTAAAACCCGATTCCTTTGCCGCTGGTTCCCCCCTCCGGCATATAAATATAACTTCCGGTCTCCTGGGCCGCCTTTACCAACGCCTTGCCTGCATCACTTTCCTGCAGAGCGTCCAGGGCAGCCGCATCGTCCGCCTCTATGGCCTGCCTTGCGGCTTCCATCGTCGCATTGTAACCATTGATTTCTTCTATCTTCTGATCGATTTCCTGATTCATTTTTTCAGAAGCTGCCAGAAGCTCTTCATCCTCGGGCGTCTGTTCCAAAGCCTGTTCCATGGCCTTCCTTGCCTCATCATACTTTCCCTCTTCCAGACAGGATTCCGCTTCTTCCCGATATTGTCTTGCAGCTTCCCTCTGTTCCTCTGTCGTACAGCCTGTCAGAAAAATCATTGCAATTGCCATAATTATGATACCTGCTTCTGCAACTCTTTGATGCTTCTTCATTTTTCTGTCTCCTTCCATACTGCACAATACGATTTCTGTTTCATTTTCAGCCGGACAGCGTGTTGGCGCCCATAACTTTGCCGGACAGCGTGTCGGCGCCCATAACTTTGCCGGACAGCCGCCGCTACCGTTTCAGCTGAGCTATAATGTCCTCTTTCAGATCCAATGCCATATCTTTCAGCCTCCGGCTTGCCGTAGCGGATGTCAGGACGCTTCCCAGAAATTTAGACGCCATCTCATATTTTTTAAAATAATAGGACATATAGGCCAAGAGATAATCCATGGTATTTTCATCCATTCCGTAAATTGGAAACAATTCCTGGGAAATAGCCTTGCTAAACCCTTCATATGCCTGTAAATAAAAGGTATCTTCCTCTTCCTTTAGGGTCTTCTTTACCGCCAGTTCTTCCGGCGTAGTTCCCGGCAGGGTATCTGCCTTTCCTCTCAGCAGCCATGCAATTTTCAGACATGCATAGGCTTTCTCGCTTTCTTTTCCCCTTTTAATCGCCGTATTCAGCAGAGCCAATTTATAGCGGTCAATGGCTGTATCATAAGAATAAATCTCTTCTTCTGTCTCCTTAAGGGGCTGGAACTTTGCAGATATCTGCTCCCGGATCATTTTAATCTGGGTGGGCGTAATCCTGTCAAAATCCCTCGTCATCGCCGTATAGCCACAGAAGGGACAGGAAGCAACGTCATATTTCAGAGTGTCAATGTACTGAAACCTGGGACGCAGATCACGATCCGGCTGCAGCCGTCTTGCTTTTCCGCTTTTTACAGATTTGATCTTAAATTCCTGATCGCATACCTTACAGCGTATGGTTCTGGGAAGCAAAAAATCTGTTTCAGGAGGAACCACCTTTTTCGCCGCCTGCTGCTTTTCCAGTTCCTTTTGCCTTTCCAGCTTATCCTGTTCCTCTTTGTCTTTCTGTGCATTTTCAAACATTTCCATGGTTTCTGCTGATTTCAAACCGAATTTCTCTAATCCTGAAAACAAGTTCATATCCTTCTCCTCCTGTGCTGCTATTTTTGTGCCGGCAGCTTATAAGAACTCTTTAACGATACGATTCGGTTGAAAACCAGCGCATCCGGCCTGGAATCCTTTGCATCCGTACAGAAAAATCCCTGTCTTACAAACTGATAACTGTCATACGGTTTCGTGTCTGCCAAAGCAGGCTCTATATAACACTCCCTTAAAACGGTCAGTGAGTTCGGATTCAGGTTCAAGCTTCCGTCTTCTTTATTATATACTCCTTTTTCCTCATCTACTAAATTTTCATATAATCGAACTTCACATTTCTTTGCAAAAGGCGCTGGAACCCAATGGATCGTTCCCTTTACTTTACGCCCGGTAAAACCGCTTCCCGCTTTCGTTTCCGGGTCATAGGTACAGTGCACCTCGGTAACATTTCCATTCTCATCCTTTACAAAACTTTCGCATTTTACAAAATATGCATGCATCAGACGCACTTCATTTCCCGGAAACAGACGGAAATACTTCCTGGGAGGCTCTTCCATAAAATCTTCCCGCTCAATATACAGTTCCCGGCAGAATGGAATCTTCCTCGTGCCCAGTTCCTCATTCTCCAGGTTATTGGCTGCGTCCAGATACTCCACCTGTCCTTCGGGATAATTGTCAATTACCAGTTTTATGGGGTGCAGCACCGCCATCATCCGGGAACGCTTCAGCTTCAAATCTTCTCGGATACAGTACTCCAGCATGGCATAGTCCACAGAACTGTTTGCCTTGGAAACTCCGCACAGTTCTACAAACTTCTGAATAGATTCCGGCGTAAAGCCTCTTCTGCGCAGCGCCGCTATGGATACCAGCCTGGGATCATCCCAGCCGTCTACAATTCCGTCTTCCACCAGCTTCTTGATATACCGCTTTCCCGTCACTACATTGGTCAAATACAGCTTGGCAAATTCAATCTGCCTGGGGGGATTGGGATATTCCAGTTCCCGCACTACCCAGTCATACAGAGGCCGGTGATCTTCAAATTCCAGCGTACAGATGGAATGGCTGATTCCCTCAATGGCGTCCTCAATGGGATGGGCAAAATCATACATGGGATAAATGCACCATCTGTCCCCAGTATTATGATGGGGCATATGGGCCACCCGGTAAAGAATCGGATCCCGCATATTGATATTGGGGGAAGCCATATCAATCCTTGCCCGAAGCACCAAAGCGCCGTCCTCATATTTTCCGTTCTTCATATCCTCAAATAACTGAAGATTTTCCTCCACGCTTCTTCCGGCATTGGGATCTTCTTTTCCCGGCTCTGTCAGGGTTCCCCGATATTCTCGAATCTGCTCTGGATTCAGGTCAGACACATACGCTTTGCCTTTTTGAATCAGCTTCACTGCCGCCTCATACATCTGTTCAAAATAATCCGAAGCAAAAAAGAGACGATCCTCCCAGTCCGCCCCAAGCCACTGGATATCCGCTTTGATGGATTCTACAAATTCTGTCTTCTCCTTTGTGGGATTGGTGTCGTCAAAGCGCATGTGAAACTTTCCGTTGTATTTCTTTGCCAGACCGTAATTCAAAAGAATGGACTTGGCATGTCCTATATGGAGATAACCATTCGGCTCCGGTGGAAAACGGGTTCGAATCGTTTCGTAATGTCCCTCCTTTAAATCTTCTTCAATCTCCTGTTCAATAAAGTTCCTGGAAACCACTTCATTTTCCATCTGTGCTCCTCCTGAGTTTGTATTTTCAAATTAATTTCCTATAAGAGAATGAAGCATATCGGAAGCTTCAGTACTTCTGATATGCTGCATTATGGATATTATAAGTTCTTATCTTACGTTTGTCAATTGAAAAGTCCCATCAATTCTGCTGTTCACCGCGCTTTTTCTGCCGATTCCATTAATTGCCCCAACGCTTAACTGCGCTTGATATGCTGATGGGTAAACAAATGCTCCTGGCAGTATTCATAATTGCCGTCGCATTTCGAGCAGAACCGAAATTCCAGATCCGCCCCGTCCCTCTCCGTCCTGCCGCAGATGGCGCACTTATGTCTGGTAACGTTCTGCGCCTGGCGCATCTGCTGTCTATAAACCTGCTTCCTGTGTATTTCCCTGGGAGACACCTGATGGTAATTCCTGGTGCTCAAAAAGAAAATCAGGAAATTCATAAAGGACGCAAGAATCGCTGTCCGCCCTGCCGCATTGCTGGAAATCAGCATAAATGCCATCCAGACCGCATCCACAATCCCCATCCACTTTGCCTTAATGGGAATCAGAAAATACAGCCGGAATTCCACATTGGGATAAATCACTGCAAAAGCCATGAACAATGACATGGTAATATATTCTGTACTAAAATAATATCCGATTCCGGTAACAGCCATTCCACGGAATACATAATAAAACCCGTATAACAGGAAAGCCCCCAGAACAGAGCACAGCATACCGCCGATTAAATACACATTATAGCGGAAAGTCCCAATCGCCTGTTCAATGGAAGTTCCGATAAAATAATAGCAGGATAAAAAGAAAATCAAAAACAGGAAATGCACCGGAGGCGGAACCAGCAGCCAGGAAATAATTCTCCATACCTGCCCCCTTAGAATCAAAGCAGGCTCCAAAATCAGCAGCTTCTGAACCTCCGGCATGGTATATTGAATGATAAAGCCTAAAATCCAGGCTCCGATTAACCAGAAAGTCAAATTTTGAATGGCGTACTTTCCAAACTTCCGCTCCATTTTATTCAGAAAATTCATAATATCCTCCTATACAGACAGGCCGTCTTCAAGTATCCATTATAGATTTTCCTTTCTGGTTTGTCAACGAAAGCCGCATAGTTTCACAAAAAGTTTATAATTCCTGTTCCTGCATCGCTTCCCTGCCCTGCATCAGTTCCCCCTGCATCCTGTTTTCCGGGGTTCTGGGCTGAATGCTGATGGGAATGCAGAGTTCATCCCCAATCTGCAGATTGTATACATTGACAAAGGGATTTGCAAACATCAGCTGGCCCACACTGACATGGTAACGTTTTCCCAACTGGTAGAGGGTGTCTCCCTTTTCGATGACATGCACCATTCCCCGGCAGGAACCTTCATTGTAAATGGGGCCGATGGGAATTGGAATAATTCTCGCCATAAGCTTCCTCCATATTATTTCTGTTATCTCCCTACTATTATATTCCCGGAATGGAAATGGGTTCTGCCAAAGCGAACTTCTCTCTGTTCTGTATTTTCATTTTAGACATATATTTGGGATAAAGCAATTACTTTTTATAGGAATCTTACAAATTCCGTCCTGCATCTGCATGGCGGAAACGCAAAATCGAACATTTGTTTTATCTTTGCCTGCGGCATTCACACCAACTAAACAATTTATTAAAATTCTAAAAATTAAAAAAAATAATTGTTTTTTGTAAATTCCTGTCGTATAATAAGCGGTGTTCGATTTTTGAACCCTTATAATAAATAGGAAGAAACAGCAAAATTTGCCATTTAAATTCTACAGGAAACTGGAGGAAATGATATGGAACAGCATACTTTGCACAAGCTGGGCATTGACATTGGCTCAACAACTGTGAAAATTACAATATTAGACACTGACAATCAGATTCTTTTCGCCGATTATCAGAGACATTTCGCCAATATCCGGGAAACCCTTTCCGACCTTCTGGCAAGGGCGCAGGATGAACTGGGCAATCTTTTCCTGTCGCCTGTGATTACCGGTTCCGGCGGACTGACACTGGCCAGGCATCTGGGCATTCCCTTTGTGCAGGAAGTGATCGCTGTGGCTTCTGCACTGCAGGACTATGCGCCCCAGACTGACGTTGCCATTGAACTGGGCGGAGAAGACGCCAAAATCATATACTTTGAAGGAGGCAATGTGGAGCAGCGCATGAACGGAATCTGCGCCGGCGGCACCGGCTCTTTCATTGATCAGATGGCCTCCCTGCTTCAGACGGACGCCACCGGGCTGAATACTTACGCCAAGGATTACAAGGCAATTTATCCCATTGCCGCCCGCTGCGGCGTATTTGCCAAATCAGACATCCAGCCTCTGATCAACGAGGGGGCTTCCAAGGAGGATTTGTCCGCCTCTATTTTTCAGGCGGTGGTCAACCAGACGATTTCCGGTCTGGCCTGCGGAAAGCCCATCCGAGGGCATGTTGCCTTTCTGGGCGGCCCTTTGCATTTTCTGGGAGAACTGAAGGAAGCTTTTATCCGGACCTTGAAGCTGGATGAAGATCATATTATTGCGCCGGACCACTCCCACCTGTTTGCAGCCATCGGTTCCGCCTTAAACTGCAAGCCGGAAGCATCCATGGAACTGAAAACCATTTTACAGAAGCTTTCCTCTGAAATTAAGATGGAATTTGAGGTGGAACGGATGGAACCCCTGTTTTCCACCCAGGAAGATTATGACAGATTCCAGAGACGCCACAGCAGACATCGGGTGGCAACCGGAGATCTGTCCACCTATCAGGGAAACTGTTATCTTGGCATAGACGCCGGCTCCACCACCACGAAAGTGGCTCTGGTGGGAGAGGACGGCGCCCTTTTGTATTCTTTTTACAGCAGCAACAACGGCAATCCTCTGGCTACCGCCACTCTGGCCATCCGGGAAATCTATTCCCTGCTGCCGGAGGGCGCCCATATCGTGCATTCCTGCTCCACCGGATACGGGGAAGCATTGTTAAAGTCCGCTTTTTTGCTGGATGAAGGGGAAGTGGAAACCGTGGCCCACTACTATGCGGCTGCATTTTTCAATCCTGAGGTGGACTGTATTCTGGACATCGGCGGACAGGACATGAAATGCATTAAAATCAAGAATCAGACTGTAGACAGCGTACAGCTGAACGAAGCCTGCTCCTCTGGCTGCGGCTCTTTTATTGAAACTTTTGCAAAATCCCTGAATTATTCCGTGGAAGACTTTGCACAGGCCGCTCTGTTTGCTAGACACCCCATTGACTTGGGCACCCGCTGCACCGTATTTATGAATTCCAAGGTAAAGCAGGCCCAGAAAGAAGGAGCAGAGGTGTCCGACATCTCTGCCGGGCTTGCTTATTCCGTTATCAAAAATGCATTATTCAAGGTAATCAAGGTGTCCGACGCCAAAGATCTGGGAAAACATATTGTGGTACAGGGCGGAACTTTCTACAATGACGCCGTGCTGCGAAGCTTTGAAAAGATTTCCGGCTGTGAAGCCATACGGCCGGATATTGCAGGAATTATGGGCGCTTTCGGAGCCGCGCTGATTGCAAAAGAACGCTATGAAGACAATCCCGGCACCACCATGCTGCCCATTGAGGAAATTGAAAATCTGAAGGCAGACACCAAACTGACCAGATGCCAGGGCTGTACCAATCACTGCCTGCTGACCATCAACCGGTTTACCGGTAACCGTCAGTTTATCACCGGTAACCGTTGTGAAAAGGGCCTGGGAAAAGAGAAAAACAAAGAACAGATTCCCAATCTCTTTGAATATAAAAACAAAATCCTGTTTGCCTATGAGCCCCTTACGGAACAGGAGGCGCTTCGGGGAACCGTGGGGATCCCCAGAGTGCTGAACATGTATGAAAACTATCCTTTCTGGGCGGTATTTTTTAAGACTTTAAAATTCCGCACGATACTGTCTCCCCAGTCCACCAGAAAGATTTACGAGCTGGGCATTGAATCCATTCCCAGCGAATCGGAATGCTATCCGGCAAAACTGGCCCATGGACATGTATCCTGGCTGATTCAGCGTCAGGCGGACTTTATTTTCTACCCCTGCATCCCCTATGAGCGGGATGAATTTCCGGATTCCAATAACCATTTTAACTGTCCCATTGTCACTTCCTATGCGGAAAATATCAAGAACAATGTGGATGAGATCACCTCCGGCAAGGTGCGTTTTCTCAATCCTTTTCTGTCCTTTGCTTCCAAAGAAACACTGGCAGAACAATTGCTGCCCTTGTTTATGCAGGAATTTTCCATTGCGCCGGAAGAAACACAGGCTGCTGTAGACGCCGGCTGGCAGGAATTGGCCCGTATGCGGGAAAACATCCGCCGCAAGGGGGAGGAAACCCTGAAATACATGGAAGAAACCGGCCGCCGGGGGATTGTCCTGGCAGGACGGCCGTACCATATTGACCCGGAAATCAACCACGGCATTCCGGAACTGATTAACTCCTACGGCATTGCCGTATTAACAGAAGACTCTGTCTCCCACCTGAAAGAGGTGGAACGGCCCCTGCTTGTGATGGATCAATGGATGTACCATTCCAGGCTCTATGCCGCCGCAAACTTTGTCAAGACCAGAGAAGATCTGGATTTGATTCAGTTAAATTCCTTTGGCTGCGGCCTGGACGCCGTTACCACGGACCAGGTCAATGATATTTTAACGAAATCGGGCAAAATCTACACCTGTTTGAAAATTGACGAAGTCAATAACCTAGGCGCTGCAAGAATCCGAATCCGCTCCCTTCTTTCCGCCCTTCGGGTGAAGGAGAAGCAGAAAAGCTGCCGCACCATCCGGCCTTCCACCTTTGACCGTGTGGTATTTACAGAGGAAATGCGCAAACATTACACCATTCTCTGCCCTCAGATGTCGCCCATCCACTTTGAACTGCTGCAGCCTGCCTTCCAGTCCGCCGGATACAACATAGCAGTTCTGGGCAATCAGGGCAAAACCGCTGTGGACATGGGATTGAAATATGTGAACAATGACGCATGCTACCCTTCCCTGATTGTGGTGGGGCAGATTATGGAGGCCATCTTATCGGGAAACTACGATTTAACCAAAACCGCTGTGGTCATCACCCAGACCGGCGGCGGATGCCGGGCCTCCAACTATATCGGTTTTATCCGCCGGGCCCTGGAAAAGGCCGGATACCCGGATATTCCGGTGATTTCCTTAAATTTAAGCGGATTGGAAGCCAACCCGGGCTTCAAGCTCACCCTGCCCCTGGTGCAAAAAGGGCTGTATGCCCTGATTTTCGGAGATATTTTCATGCGCTGTCTGTACCGTACCAGACCCTATGAGGCCGTTCCGGGCTCCGCCAATGCACTTCACGAAAAATGGAAGCAGAAATGCATGAAATTTGTTTCCAGCCCCAGAATGGTTTCCCACAGAACCTTCAAACGTTATTGCCGGGAAATTATTCGGGACTTTGACCAGCTGCCGATTACCGGAGAAAGACTGTTTCTACAACCAGAATTTCCGGGTGGAAAAGCTGGGACAGAAAAAATCCGCCGCCAGAATTGCCAATCTGGGCATTGGGATTCTGGAATGGCTGCGCAGCGCCGCAAGAAAAGAATTTGAAAGAAGCCGCCGGTTCGATCCGCCTGTGCGGATTGATACGCTGGCCTCCTATGCCTCCCCCATCGTATCCCAGGGAAATCAGACCGGCGAAGGCTGGTTTCTGACCGGCGAAATGTTAGAACTGATTCATTCCGGCGCCAATAATATTGTGTGCGCCCAGCCTTTCGGCTGTCTGCCCAACCATGTGGTGGGCAAAGGCGTCATCAAGAAAATACGGCACAAGTATCCTGCCGCCAACATTGTGGCCATAGACTACGATCCGGGAGCCTCTGAGGTAAATCAGTTAAACCGCATTAAGCTGATGCTGTCTACGGCCCAGAAGAATCTGGCGAAAGAAGATTCCGGTTCCGGTTTATCCTGATTAGGAACTGATAAGAAAAGAAAAAACAGAAAGCGGAAAATAATAATGAATATCAGAAAAGCAGAACATACGGATCTGGAACAGATCCTGCCCATCTATGCCTATGCAAGAGAACAGATGGCATTAAACGGCAATCCCGGGCAATGGGGAACTGACAAACCGGAACCTGAAACTATCCGGCAGGATATTACACAAGGCAGATTGTTTTTGATAGAAGCTGATCCGCCGGCAAGTTCTCTAAGCCAGGCAGAACCTTTCAGACGGAACGCTTCTGAAAACCTGCCGGAAGCGTTCAATTGGAATGTTTCCGAACCCCCGGCAGAGACTTTCAGACGGAACGCTTCTGAAAACCTGGCAGAGACTTTCTGCCAGGCTATTTCCAACCGGCAGATTGCCGGGGTATTTGCTTTTCAGATTGGTGAAGAGCCCACTTACCAAGAGATTCAGGGCAGATGGCTCAATGAACTGCCCTACGGCGTCATTCACCGCATTGCCAGTTCCGGCGGGCAGAAAGGCATTCTGACGGAGTGCCTGAAATTTTGTAATGCCTTCACCAAAAACCTCAGGATTGACACCCATGAAGACAACCTTATCATGCGGCATCTGTTAAAAAAGAACGGATTTTTAGAATGCGGGATCATCCATGTGGAAGATGGAAGCCCCCGCATTGCCTTTCAACGCCTGAGAAAATAAAACCGAACGCTTTGAGGGAATTTTTCCAAATCTTGAAGTCATTCTCCTTGCTGCATCGTTTCATTGATCAGATAGACAGATTCGCAAAGGAGGATATGTTATGAAAAACCACAACAAATTTTTAACCGTTATTTTGGGCGTCGCTGTCTTTGCCGGCATTCTGTGTTCCGGAATCATCATCGCATCCGGAATCCAAAACGGCTCTTCGGCTTCAGCCCACAGAGATTCCCCCCGCAGGGAAAAATACCCGGAGCCCCATATCCTGGATAAAACAGAGCTGGAAGAATTCTCTGAAGTCTCCATCAGCTTAAATTACGCCGATGTCTCCATCCTGCCCTCCGACGGCTTTTATCTGGAATACCGCCTGGACGGCAAATGCAGCAAACCGGATTACAGCGTATCCGAAGGAAAATTCCATTTCCAGGAAGGCCAGATGCAAAACCGCTATTCTATTTCCTTTCATTTATTTGGAAACCCGGTAAACCAGAAACCCCTTTACCTGAATCTCTATGTTCCCAAAGAACAGTATTTGGATCTGCTGAACGTATCCATGGAAAGCGGAAACCTGGACATCGGACAGCTCAATGCCAAAAAAGCGGATCTTCACCTGGATTACGGAGATCTGACCCTTGGCACATTTACCGGAGATACCCTGGAAATCATTTCCGAATCCGGCAATATCGATACAGAGAACATCGCCTGCGGCCGTTTCACCCTCTCCGCTTCCTATGGCAATTATACCGGTGACAGCGTTTCCGTTTCCAAAGAAGGAACTTTCAGCCTAGAATCCGGCGATCTGAAAATATCGTCGCTGAATGCAGGAAACTGCGCCATCAATTCCGAATATGGGAATTGCACCATTGACCGTTTCCAGGCAGAGGACAGTATATTTTCCCTGGAATCCGGTTCTCTGGAAATTTCTTCCCTGACCGCGGACGCCTGCTCTGTAGACGCCAGCTACGGGAACTGCACCATTGACAGCTTTCAGGCGAAAAACAGCACATTTTCCCTGGAATCCGGTTCTCTGAATCTGAGAGACGCCGTTCTGGAACAGACAAAAGTCAATTCAGAATACGGAGATGTGACGCTGGAACTGGCGGAACAAATGACCGATTCCAATTATGATCTGAAAACAGAATACGGAACCATTGAAGTAGACGGAAACAATATAGAAGCAAAGGAAGACGGAACGGTACGTTACCAAAAACAGCGCAGCAAAATCAAACATGAAATTTCTGTCCGGTGCGAAAGCGGAAACATTGAAATACGATAGATCCAATCAATTTTATATAGATGGCGATTAATTATTGCCATCTGCGCCGAGCGCAGCCGCTTTGCGGCATATACATATTCGCGCGAGTGCGCATCCCCCCGGAGGGACTATATATCTGGCAATTATTTAATGCCAGATATATAGTATAACAAATATGCACACAGCCGCACAAAGGAAAATTGCCGCTTTGCGGCATGCGGCTGGTGCAACTGCACGGCAAATCTTTTTGCCGTGCAGTATATTATTCGTGTATATAATCTACATGCAGAAGCTCATGCTCCCGGTTTTTCAGCAAATCATGATACAGCGACTCCACCAGCGGATTTTCTTCGCTGCGCTTAATCTGCATTGCCTTGTCATTCTTGTAAAGGCCTTCCGCCCGCATCCGCTTCTCCGTGGAACGGGCAAAGGGCTGTCCTGCTCCGGCCACGCATCCTCCCGGACAGGCCATAACTTCCACAAAATCAAAATGCTCTTCTCCGCTTTCTATTTTCTGCAGCAGGTTATCTGCATTGCCCAGGCCGCTGACAACGCCAATCCGAAGCTGCCGGTCCCCAAAGGGAAGCTCACAGATTTTGACCCCGTCCATGCCTCTGGCGCCGATAAATTCGATCTCCTTCAATGCTTTGGGGCTCTTATCTTCCACCACCCGCCGCACAGCCGCCTCCGTCACTCCGCCGGTTGCGCCGAAAATCACCCCGGCGCCGGAGAAAATGGAAAATGGCATGTCATATGCCTCCGGCTCCAGACGATCAAACCGGATCCCGATCTCCTGCAGCATGGTAATCACTTCCTCAGAAGTCAGCACATAGTCCACATCCGGCACGCCTTTCCGCTTAAATTCCTCTCTGGATGCTTCGAATTTCTTGGCCGTACAGGGCATGATCGCCACGGACACTGTTTCTCTTCCCTCTTTTTTGTCCTGTTTCCGATAGTATTCCTTAATCACTGCGCCAAACATCTCCATGGGGGACTTGGAGGTGGACACATATTTCATCAAATGGGGATACTGTGTCTCCACAAAGCGGATCCACCCCGGACAGCAGGAAGTAAACAGAGGATAGTTCCGATCCTCTTCCTCCAGAGCCTCCAGTAATTCCTCCGATTCTTCCATAATGGTAAGATCGGCTCCCACAGAGGTGTCAAAAATTGCGTCTATGCCCAGTTTGCGCAGGGAAGCCACTAATTTCCCAATGGTATTTTCTCCCGGCTCATAGCCGTATGCCTCGCCGATTGCCACACGGACTGCCGGGGCAATCTGCACCACTACCCGCTTCTTTGGATTATGTATCGCCTCCCACACATCATGGCTGTCACGCTTAATGGTAATGGCTCCCGTGGGACAGACTGCCGCGCACTGCCCGCAGCTTACACAGTTGGTATCCGCAATATCCCTGCCGAAGGCAGTGGAAATCTCCATCCTGGAACCCCGATGGGCAAAATCAATGGCTCCTACATGCTGGATCTCACTGCACACCCGCACGCAGTCGCCGCAGAGAATGCATTTGTTGGGATTGCGGACAATGGCTTTGGAGGAAGTGTCTATGGGACGGATCGGATTGGTGTTTTCAAACCTCACCCCGGGAATTCCGAACCTGGTTGCCAGCTCCTGCAGTTTGCATTTGCCGTTTTTCTCACAGGTGGTGCAGTCCCTGCAGTGAGCCGCTAACAGCAGCTCTAAAATCCGTTTTCTGTGATAGTATAGCTGAGGCGTATTGGTGCGGATTTCCATCTGGTGCTTCGGCGGCGTAGAGCAGGAGGCAATAATTCCTCCCCATTGATCCTCAACCACGCACATGCGGCATGCGCCGTAAATAGACAGATCTGAATAATAACAAAATGTCGGTAAAATAATTCCTGCTTTCCGAATGACTGCAAGAATGTTTTTTTCATCGGTAAACGATACCCGTTCGCCGTCAATGATCATATATTTTTCCATGTTCAGACCTCCTACACTTCTTTTACTGCGTGGAAATTACAGCCTTCTCTGCAGGCTCCGCATTTGATACACTTGGAAACATCAATGGTAAACGGCTTCTTGATTTCACCGGAAATAGCGCCCACCGGACAGAGCTTGGCGCATTTGCTGCAGCCTTTGCACAATTCGGGATCAATCTGAAGAGATATCAGCGCCTTGCACTGCCCAGCAGGGCATTTTTTATCCACCACATGGGCCAAATATTCTTCCCGGAAATATTTCATGGTGCTTACTACCGGAGAAGCCGCCGTTTTGCCCAATCCGCAGAGAGCTGTTGCAGAAATGGTTTCTGCCAACTCCTCTAACAGCGTAATATGATTCATGGTCCCTCTTCCCTCACAGATATCATTTAACAGCTCCAACATCCGCTTGGTACCCTCCCTGCAGGGAATACATTTGCCGCAAGACTCATTCTGGGTAAAATTCATGAAAAATCTTGCCACCTCCACCATGCAGCTCTTATCATTCATCACCACCAGGCCGCCGCTTCCAATCATGGCTCCCACTTTTTTCAGAGAATCAAAATCCAGGTGCAGATCCAAATGATCTTCCGTGGGATTGATGCAGAGACATCCTCCGGAGGGCCCGCCGATCTGCACCGCTTTGAATTCGCCGTCCTTAACGCCGCCGCCGATGTCAAAAATCACTTTCCGAAGGGTAGTTCCCATAGGCACTTCAATCAATCCGGTATTCATCACATTTCCCGTTAAGGCAAATGCCTTTGTGCCGTGATTATTCTCCGGCCCGATGGTCTGATACCATTCTGCCCCCTTGTTGATGATAGGCGGAACGTTGCAGTAAGTTTCCACGTTATTCAAAACCGTAGGTTTCTCAAACAGCCCCTTCTCCACCGTACGGGGCGGCTTCACCCTGGGCATGCCCCGGTTTCCTTCAATAGAAGCTGTCAGGGCAGAACCTTCTCCGCAGACAAATGCGCCGGCTCCCTGGCTGATCTTTAATTCAAAGTCAAAACCCGAATTCAGGATATTTTTTCCCAAAAGCCCTTTCTCCTCCGCTTTACTGATGGCTGTCTGCAGCCGCTCCACTGCCAGGGGATACTCGGCCCGCACGTAAATATAACCATAATGGGCTCCGGTTGCAATTCCGGCAATCAGCATGCCTTCAATAACCCGGTGAGGATCGCCTTCCATCATGCTCCGGTCCATAAATGCCCCCGGGTCGCCTTCGTCGCCGTTGCAGACCACATATTTCACTTCTTCCTTCTGGGCAAGCACCTGAGACCACTTCCGGCCGGTGGGGAATCCGCCGCCGCCCCGGCCCCTTAAAGATGCTTTTGACACCTCATCCACAAGCTGCTGGGGCGTCATGTCAAACAATGCCTTTGCCACTGCCTGATAGCCGCCTACTGCTATGTATTCCTTAATGGACTCTGCATTAATCCGTCCGCAGTCCTCCAATGCCACACGGGTCTGCTGCTTGTAAAAGGGAATCTCTTCCTGTTTCTCATAAGGTTTTCCCTGGGGGTCATGGTAAACCAGACGGTCAATCACACGGTCATTTACAATGCTTTCTTCTATGATTTCCTCACAGTCTTCCGCCTTTACCTTAATATACAAAAGACCTGACGGTTCAATCCGAAGCAGCGGGCCCATTTCACAGAACCCATGGCAGCCGGACTTCTTTAAACCTACACTGTCACTGTGTGGCTCCTTTTCCAGTACCAGAGCGCATTTAATGCCCCGTTTCATAAGATTCTCCTGCATCTTTGCATAAATATTCAAAGAACCTCCCGCCACGCAGCCTGTGCCGGCACAAATTAAAATCTGTTTTTTCTGGGTCTTTAAGGACGCTGCATATTCTTTTCTTCTGGCTTCTAATTCTTCTCTTGTATTAATTCTCATCTGCGGCCTCCCTTCCGGCCTTTTCTATTCCTTCTGTCACTTCTCATCTGCGGCCTCCTCTCTGACTTCTGCATCTGCGCCTTCTTTCAATTCTTTGATCAATTCCCTTGCTTTTTCCGGCGTCATAGCTGGATGCACCACATCATTGACGGTACAGACCGGAGCAAGCCCGCAGGCCCCCAGACAGGACACTGTCTCAACAGTGAACATCATATCCTCCGTGGTGGGCTTTGCCTCCGTCACTCCCAAAAGCCCGCGGATTTCATTCAGAATCGCTGTGGACTGACGCACATGACAGGCTGTGCCATCACAGATTTTAATGATATATTTTCCCTTAGGCTCTAAAGAAAAATTCTCATAGAATGTAGCCACCCCATAGACTTTCGCTTCACTTAAATGCAGCTTCTTCGCAATATAGCAAAGCATTTCCTCCGGCAGATAGCGGTATACCTTCTGGATATCCTGCATAATTCCGATGACTGCCGTCTGGTCATAGCTGTGAGATTCCAAGATCTCATCCAGTATCTTTTGATCCTTTGTTTCCAATCCTTCTCCTCCTTGTTTCGCATATTCCGAACGCTTACTTGTCACTTACCCCCACAGTATAACATTGTTAAATAATTAACTCAATCATTTTGTATAACTTTTACGATTTGTTCTGGTAATTTTTGTACAAATCTTACGAATTGTACATTTTTTACAGGACAATACTGATCACATGATTTGCACAAAATTCTTCATCCGGATATCCTAATGGAATTTCCTGTCACAAACCTCTTATTCTCCGGAATTCCCAAAATTTTCCTTGCGCCTTTCTGATATGAAACAGCCTGATCCTCTACACAGATTCCCAGTCCCTTTTCCATAGCTGCAAGCGTAATATTCTGCGTCAAATAATCTCCTTTTCCTTCCATCCTCCCTGGAAATACCGCGCCAGCGCTATCACAAGCCCTACCGCCCATCCTGCCGGATTGGCCCACATAATAATCATCCCATGGGTAGCGTCCGCCAAAAGATACGTAAGTCCCACCCGGACTCCCAGATTGCACAGACTGCAGACCAGAAACCAACCCATATCCGCCGCGCCTCTTAAGACGCCGTTGCTGACATTCATCAGCCCCATCATAAAATAAAACAGTGAAACAATGCTCAGATACCGGGCGCCGATTTCAATTGCCTCCCTGCTGGATTCTGAATCCAGAAACAGCCCCACGAAATCATTTCCGGCAAAATGCAGAATCACTGCAATGATAAGGCCGATCCCCGCCGCCATCACCAGACAGATCCGGTAGCCTTTACCAATGCGTTCCGGCTTTCTGGCTCCCATATTCTGGGCCACATAGGTGGAAGCGGCATTTCCAACGGCTACCATGGGGACAATGGCAATCCCGTCGATTTTCGTTGCGGCGGTATATCCCGCCAGAAATGTGGAACCGAACCGGTTCACCACTGACTGTATCAGCACCATTCCCACTGACACGATAGACTGCTGCACAATGGTGGGAATTGCCACCTTTACCATATTTATCAGCAGGATTCCGTCAAACCTGTGATATTTTTCCGTCTCTATCCCCTTTAATTTCTTTATCAGAAAACAAAAGGATAACACTGCCGAAATTCCCTGGGCAATCAGCGTGGCCCAGGCCACGCCCGCTACGCCCATATGAAGCCGCGCCACAAAATACAAATCCAGCCCGATATTCAAAAGAGAAGAAAAAATCAAGAACATCAGCGGCTTTTTAGAATCCCCCAATGCATTGAAAATGGCGGAAAAGGCATTATACAGAAATAAAAACGCAAACCCCAGAAAATAAATCTGCATATACTTTGCCGCATCCTCAAAAATATTATCCGGCGTCCCCATCAGATGCATCAGCCCCCGGTTAATTGCAAGCCCCAGGACGCTTAAGAAAATGCTGAACGCCAGAACTGACAAAAGAGCTGTGGAAATGGCAGTTTTCATTTCCTTTAACTTCCCCGCCCCGAACAACTGGGAAATCACTACGGAGCAGCCGATGCCCGTCCCCATGGCCACCATAACAAACATCATGGTAATGGCCGTGGAAGCCCCTACTGCGGCCAGAGCTTCTTCCCCTACCACATTTCCCACAATCACAGAATCCATAATATTGTAAAACTGCTGAAACAGATTGCCTGCCACCATGGGAAGGGTAAAGCTGATTAACGCTTTGGCGGGGTTCCCTGTTACCATATTTCCTTTGATTTGCTCTGCCATAACTTCTGTACACTCCTGTCCTGCCGTAATTTAAATTGCTGCCGAATCAATTCCGGTCAATCTTAACTATCCTTCCTACCGCCCCGGACATTCTGCTTTCCATACTGCCGGCGGCACAGATCCTTTCATCGTTTCGTGGAAAGTATAACACAATCCCCCCTCCAAAACAACTTATCCAAAGCGGATTTCATCCCTAATTTTCTTCTCTGCAAGCCGAATCTTCCCTCCTGTCCGCCAGTTTATAAACTTTTAATAATTTCCCAACCCCTTGATTTTACTAGCCTTTCCGCATTTTGTTAGCACTCATATAAGAAGAGCGCTAAATTTCTATTGACTTTTAAAAAAATGAGGCTTACAATCTTCTATAGATTGAAACACAAATTAAAAATAAAGGAGTGTAATTATTATGAGCAGTAAACATGGAAACCTTTCCATTAACAGCGACAATATTTTCCCTATTATAAAAAAATGGCTGTATTCCGACCATGATATCTTCTACCGTGAATTGATTTCCAACGGATGCGACGCCATTACCAAGTTAAAAAAGCTGGACTTGATGGGAGAATATGAACTGCCCCAGGACTTTGAACCGAAGATCCAGATTTTGGTTAACCCGGAAGAAAAAACACTGAAATTCATTGATAACGGCCTTGGAATGACCGCAGAGGAAGTGGAAGAATATATCAACCAGATTGCATTTTCCGGCGCTACGGATTTTCTGGAGAAATATAAGGACAAGGCCAGCGAAGAACAGATTATCGGCCATTTCGGACTGGGCTTCTATTCTGCTTTTATGGTGGCGGATGAGGTGCATATCGACTCCCTCTCTTATCAGAAGGATGCCGTTCCCGTTCACTGGGAATGCGACGGCGGCACCGAATTCGATATGACAGACGGTTCCAAAGATACGGTGGGAACAGAGATTACATTATTCCTCAACGAAGACTGCCTGGAATTCGCTAACGAATACCGCGCCAGGGAAGTAATTGAGAAGTACTGCTCTTTCATGCCCATTCCGATTTTCCTGAAAAAAGAAAATGCGGAAACCGAGTATGAAACCATTCCGGCAGAAGAAGTGACGGAAAAAGACACTGTTATTGAAACCATCATTGAAGAAGCCAAATTTGAAGAAAAAGAAAAGGAAGACGGAACCAAGGAACAGGTTGAAGTATCCCCCAAGACGGAAAAAGCCAAGATCATCAAACGCCCGGTTGCCTTGAATGATACCCATCCTCTCTGGACCAAGCATCCCAATGACTGCACCGATGAGGAATACAAAACCTTTTACCGGAAAGTATTCCAGGATTACAAGGAGCCTCTGTTCTGGATTCACCTGAACATGGACTATCCCTTTAACCTGAAAGGGATCCTGTACTTCCCGAAAATCAACACGGAATACGATTCCATTGAAGGAATTATCAAATTGTACAACAACCAGGTATTTATCGCTGACAATATCAAAGAAGTGATACCGGAATTTTTGATGCTGTTAAAAGGCGTGATTGACTGTCCGGATCTGCCGCTGAATGTATCCAGAAGCGCGTTGCAAAACGACGGTTTTGTCCAGAAAATTTCGGATTACATTACCAAAAAAGTGGCAGACAAGTTAAGCGGCATGTGCAAGACCGACAAAGAATCCTATGAGAAATACTGGGATGACATCAGCCCCTTTATCAAATTCGGCTGCTTAAAGGATGAGAAGTTCTGCGACAAGATGAATGATTACATTCTGTTCAAAAATCTGGACAACAAGTACCTGACCCTTCCGGAATGCCTGAAAACAGAGGAAGAAAAGCCTGAAAATGACGCTTCCAATACTGAAGATGCTTCCGAAAATGCCGGCGCTTCCAATGAGGCAGATGCTTCGGCTGACAGTTTGGACACTGCTGACGCTTCCGGCGGCGAAGAAACTCCGGAAGAAGCCGGGGAGGAGAAAGACACACGCAGGCCGGTATACTATGTCACCGATGTTCAGCAGCAGGGACAGTATATCAATATGTTCAAGGAACAGGGCATGGACGCAGTCATCTTAGATCACAACATTGACACATCCTTTATCACCCAGCTGGAGCGCAGAAATGAGAAAATCAAATTTGTCCGCATTGACGCTGATTTGACGGAATCACTGAAAGAAGAAGTCTCAGAAGAAGAATTAAAAGAAGCAACCTCTGCTTTAACTGAAACCTTCCGCAAGGCTCTGGGCAATGAAAACCTGAAAGTAACTGTTGAGAAGCTGAAAAACGCAGACATCTCTTCTGTCATCACTCTCTCCGAAGAAGGACGGCGGATGCAGGATATGATGAAAATGTACGGTATGGCAGGAATGGACCCCTCCATGTTCGGAGGAGATCAGACCCTTATCTTAAATGCCAACAATATCCTTGTTCAATATATTATAGAGCATAAGGATTCCGAACATGTTCCGGTATTCTGCGAACAGCTTTACGATCTTGCCATGCTGAGCAATCATCCGTTGCCCACCGACGCCATGAGCAAATTTGTGGCAAGAAGCAACAAAATCATGATGCTCCTTGCAGACATCCAATAGAATCCAGACAGCCGCAGGAGGCTGCTGTAAACAGAGCCGCTGACCGTCAATTTGTATATCCTGACGGTTAGCGGCTCTTTTCTGCCATAAATGAAAGGGGCATAAGGCTTGCCCTGAACGCTCTCGAAAGACTCTTCCCCTATCAGCAGCTAGCTTGCCTTGAACACTCTCGAAAGACTCTTCCCCTATCAGCAGCTACCAGGTGCAATACTTTTCATACACATCAAAAAAGCTGTCCGTTTTCACTTCTTTGTGAATCTCCACTTTCACCTTGTCCCAGACCTTCTCATTCAGTTCTGAGGAAAGGGTATCCAGAAATTCCGTATACACATCGTCAAATGCCTCTTTTCTGCGGTTTTCCAGGATCACGGATTTATGATCGTCCGTTTTTTCCTGATTGTAGTGATTGATGCATTTAAAGAAATAATATCCCTTATCCGTTTTGATTTTCTTGCTGACCTGATCATTTTCCAGCGCAAAAGCCACCTCTTCCACCTCCGGCGGCACATCATTTCTGCCGAAGGTAACTTCTATTTCAGGAGCCTCATTATAAACATTTGCAACAGACAAAAAGTCTGCATCCTCCTTCAATTGCTTCTGCACTTCCTTCGCCTTCTCTTTGTCGGAGACAAAAATCTGCTGAGCCTCCATAATTCTTGCCTCATCGTCGCTGACCTCATCGTCCACTCCCTGGGTGAGATGGGTGTACAGCTTGTTTGCAAGACCGTAGCGTTTATAGAGATTTTCAATATCTCCCTGCTTAACATGCATATATTCCCGCTCTGTGTCGTTCAAAGACTCATAATATTCCTTTGCCGCGTCCTTAATCCTGGTCTTCTCTTCTTTGGACAGCTCAATGTCATTCTCCTCCGCCAGAAAATCCATGGACACAATTTGAGCCAGCCTGGAAATAGTCAGATCCTTCACATATTCTTCCAGATCATTATCTCCAAATTCATGCTTCCACATATCAATCCCATACATAGTGGCATACTTATTCTGATAATTGGTCAAAACCACCCTTGCTTCCGGCAGGGTACAGACTTCATCTTTGATTTTAAACACATCATTTTCACTGAATCCGGCGCTGACGGTCACCTGTGTCTTTCCCAGCTTACATCCTGCCAAACTTAGAAAAACCAGACTGCACAGCGCTGCTGTCACTGTATATTTCATATGTTTCTTCATTTGTACCCTCACCTGCTAATTCATTTTCTTTAAAATACTGCGGGCTGCGCTTAAACCGTTGGCTGACGCCTGCTGAAGCCCTCTAGTGACAGAAGCTCCGTCACCAATGGCCCGAAGCCCCAAAATATTTGTCTCAAAATCCTTATTTACCACCACTTTATTAGAGTAAAATTTCACTTCCACGCCGTACAGCAGCGTCTCATCACTGGCAATGCCCGGCGTCACCTTATCCAAAGCCAAAATCATTTCCTCGATATCCACCATAATGCGGTGGGGAAATACCAGAGATAAATCTCCCGGCACGGCGTCCTTTAACGTGGGTATCAGATTATTCCTGCAGAGACGCTCTTCCGTGGTGCGCCTTCCCCGCCTGAAGTCTCCGAAAGTCTGCACCAGAATCTTCCCGTCGCAGAGCATATTGGACAATTGGGCAATCTGTTTGCCGTATGCGATGGGCGTCTTAAAGGGCTTCGTAAAATTCTTGGAAACCAGCAATGCAAAATTGGTATTGTTGGTTTTCAAATCGCTGGACTTATAAGCATGGCCGTTGACTACCGCAAGGCCGTTATCATAATATTCAGTGGCCACTTCTCCGGAAGGATTGGTACAGAACGTTCTTACTTTGTCATCAAAGGTGGGCGTATGATAAATCAATTTGGCTTCATAAAGGTTCTGGTTCAGAAATTCCATCACTTCATCCCGAACCTCCACACGGACGCCGATATCCACAGTCCCTACTTTCGTTTCAATCTCCTGTTCCCTGCATACATGGCTGAACCAGTCAGCCCCTTCCCGGCCAATGGCGCAGACAATTTCCTTTCCGTAAAAAATTTCTCCCTGGTCGGTGAGAACGCCTTTGGCCCTGCCGTCCTCTACGATGATATTCTCCACCATGGTTTTGAATTTCATTTCTATGCCCTGCTCCAGCAGGTGTTCCTGAAGCCGCATATAAATCTTGTATCCTTCCTCCGTGCCGAGATGCCGGATGGGACACTCCACCAGCTTCAGATTGGCATTGATGGCTTTTCTCCGGATCTCCCGGATTTCCTTTTCTTTTCCCAGCCCGTACACACTGGCGTCTGCACCGAATTTCAGGTAAATTTCATCGGATTCCTGAATCAGCTCCTGAGCCTTTTCATAGCCCAGGATCTCCGGCAGGTTTCCGCCCACATCCGGGGAAAGGGACAATTTTCCGTCGGAAAATGCCCCCGCTCCCGCAAATCCTGTAGTGATGGAGCAGGGTTTGCATCCCACACAGACCTTTGTCTTCCGTTTGGGACACTGACGTTCTTCAATTCTTCTTCCCTTCTCTAACATTAATACCCGCAAATCCGGCTTTTTATGAATCAGCTCATAAGCGCAGAAAATGCCGGAAGGCCCTGCTCCCACAATAATTACGTCATAGTCGCTCATCGTTTTCTCCTGTCTTTGCATCCATCGTCGGACAGTTCCGTGATGTTCTCTCCGCCCTTTCTATGCCTCTACCACCAGATATCTTCCATCCGGCAGCAAAAACACCTCAGACGCCTCTTCCAGATCCTCATCACTCATCCCGGAAATGTCTGCTCCTTCTTCTTCAAAATAATCCCGCACCTCCCGGATATTATCACATATCACGGCCATACAGTCTTCCAGAAATTCTTCCGCTTCCTCGGGATTTGTCGCTACTTTTTCATCAAATAACTGCAATTGATGCTTTAAAAAATATTCCAGACAAATTTCATCATACTCATTCATATTATTCCCTCCTGCTGCTTCTATGATAGTATGAATCTTACAAAATTTCAATGCCTGATTTTTCCAAATTTTGATAAATTGCCGCCACAGGAAGTCCCACCACGTTATAATAGTCTCCCACAATCTTCTCAATGTAAACAGCGCATTTCCCCTGAATCCCGTAAGAGCCCGCTTTATCCATGGGTTCTCCCGTTTCTACGTAAGCCTGAATCTGCTTCTCTGTCATGGGATACATAAAAACTCTGGTTTCTTCATAAAAAGAAATTATTTTCTCCAAACCGGATCCGCGCACAATCATTGTCACTCCTGTAAACACACTGTGCTCCCGTCCGTTCAGCATTCCCAGCATTCTTACCGCATCTTCCTTATCTTTTGGTTTTCCCAGAATTTCCCCATCCAGGGACACTATGGTGTCAGCTCCCAATACCACAATATTTCCGGCATCCCGGCTCAATGTCCCGGCTGTTTCCTCTGCTTTTTGACGGGATAACTCCAGCGCTGCCTGCTTGGGCTTCCTGCTGGTAAGCATTTCTTCCCCTGTTGCCGGAATAACTTCAAATTCTGCGCCAATCCGGGCCAGTATTTCTCTTCGCCTGGGAGATGCGGAAGCAAGAATTAATCTGTATTTCAACGGTAATCACCCATTCCTTTCCTTTTCAGGCAATGACGTTCCTCCATATTTCATTGCCCCTATATCAAGTCTTTCTGGCTGCCAAGATCAGACGCCCGGTCTAATATTCTGACATACGGGTAGTCCTGAAACTCCTCCCGGGCAGTGGTTCCTGTCAGAACGGCGATAAAGTCCACACCCGCGCCCCGGGCTGTTTTTGCATCAATAATGCTGTCCCCCACATACAGGATGTCCTCCAAAGAGACGCCGAATTGATCTTTTATTTTCAAGACTCCTTCCGGATCGGGTTTGGCCTTTTTCACATCCTCCACACCAATTATTGCATCTATCAAATGTTCCATCTGATGAACGGCAAGGATCTGTTGAATGCGGTAGTGATATTTTGTTGTGACAATGGCTGTCTTTGCCCCTTTCTGCTGTAACTGAACTAACATTTCCTTTACCCCTTCATAGAGTCTGGCGCTGTTTACCATAACCTCATCGGCCTTTTCACGGAAATACGTTTTAAAATCTTCCTTCTCCCGGCTGTGGGTTCTGCCAGTGAGAACCTCATAGATTTCTTCCAAAGACAGGCCGATGGTCTTTACAATGCGCTCCTCTGAGGCAGCTTCCAGGTTCATTTTCGCCAGTGCAAAATTGACGCTTGCAATGATTCCCCCTGTGGAATCCCCTAATGTGTAATCAAAATCAAAAATGATTGCTTTTTTCATGTTTACTGCCTTTCTGCAGCCTATACGACTGCTTCTATCATCACTATGCCGCCTGTCAGAGCTTCTTCATCATCCAGTAAGCATCCTCATAAGTCCCGTCCTTATACTTCATATTGTCCGGGAATGTCCCATATTTCTGAAATCCAAGACTCTCGTACAGCCGGACTGCACGCTCATTGCCCGCCGCCACTTCCAGTTCCGCCTGTTCATAGCCCATATCCCGGGCTGCACCAATGGCCTCCTCCATCACTTTTCTGCCGATTCCGGCTCCGCAGTATTTCTGATACAGCGCAATGGCCATGTCACATCTGTGGGCATACCTGGAATAACTGCCAAGACCGGATATGGAGCAGTTGCCGATATGCGTTCCGCTTTCAAAAACCAGCAATAATAAGTCCCGTTCTGATTCCACCCTCTCCCGAATAAAATTCTCCTCCTGCTCCAGAGTAAGGGTAACTTCTTCCGGTTCCCGGATCAGATAGGGCGTTTCTCCATAAATGATTTTCATATAGGATAACAGCGCCTCTGCGTCCTCTTCCCTGGCGCTGCGCAAAAGAATGGTTCTTTCGCCTATTTTTAAGTTCTTCGTTTCATAAACCAAAACAATCCTTCCTTTCTTTTGGTTCGTGTTTCAGCAAATTTTTTATCATTGGATACGGATGGAAATACCAGATTGCTCTTTCACACACAAACTTTTATACTGAAATCACTTCCTCCAGGCAGAAAGAATAGAGAAGACGTTCTTTCACTTTCTTTCCGGCAAAACGCTCAATGGCCTCTTGATATAATTCCAGTTGGGCACGGTAAAGTCCGGCAAGCTCCTGGGGGGATTTCACCCGGTCTGTCTTGTAATCCAGCAATACGATTCCGTCAGGTTCTTCAAAAAATACGTCAATAATTCCCTGAATTAAGATCATCTCCTCACTGACGCTGTCCTCTAACACTTCACTGGCAGGTTTTCCCATAACGAAAGGCTTTTCCCGATATAATTTTCCCTGTTTTGCAGCCTCCTGCATCCGCATGCCAAGGTCTGTATCCAGAAAATTCTTTAATGCCGGCACAGAAATGAGTTCCAGAAGTTCCTCTTCGAGCCTCTGCTGTTCTTCCATTTCCAAAAGCTGCTGCCGTAATGTTTCGGATGGTTTGGTGAAATCATAGCATTCCAGGACACGGTGCATAGCTGTCCCCCGCTTTGCACCCAGATTTTCTTTCTGCGCCCCTTCCATAAATGCAGGAATATACCGTGGAAAATCTTCCTGCTGGGTTCCCGCTTTCCTGCCGGTCGGAATAATTTCTGTCTGTTCCAGGTTCTTCAGGGCTTTCCGATTTCCCGGATCTTTCCCGGAACTTTCCTCAGCTTCCATAATCCCAGGGCTTACCGCCGGAAACATCTGCTCCAACTGCTCTTCCTCAATAAAGCGATCCATGGCCCGGTGTTTGATTTCCGACACCGACAGCTTCGTCTTCATGGCCACCTCATTTTCATACGGATACTGATAAGAAAAACGTTCCGCAACCTGCCCTTTCCACTCAGGCTCCGCCTCCTGCAGCGCAGCCAGCAGCTGAATTCTGGTTAATCCTTCCTGGACCGCTTTTTGCACCTCTGTCTCCTCCAGCTCCTTCTGTTTGATCAGCGTAACCGGCAGCTTTTCTTCCATGCAGCTTGATGCCGACAGCAAAAACTGCAGAAAGGTATTGCTGTTTAAGCGGCTTAAAAAGGTGAGAAAACCGTCTTCTGCAGCAATAGCCTGCATAGATTCCAATTTTTCCTCCGCCTTTTTCATCACGCCTGTCAGCACCAGCTTTTCCTTTGCCCTGGTTAACGCCACATAGAGAACCCGCAGTTCTTCTCCCACGTTTTCCATCGTCACCTTTCTGGCTAGAAATTGTCTGGTGAGCCCCGGCGTCCGCAGCCGGCGTTTCAGGTCCACCGTATCCATGCCGATGCCAAGTCCCGGGTGCAGCGCCACCCGTTCCCGGGCATCCTGAGTATTGAACATTTTTCCCAGGCCCGACACAAATACCACCGGAAATTCCAGCCCTTTGCTTTTGTGAATACTCATAATCCGCACCGCATCTTCTGCCTCTTCCCCCTCTGCAAGGGGAAAATCCACATCATATTTCTGCAGCTGTTCCACATAGCGGATAAAATGAAACAGGCCCCGGTAACTGGTATTTTCATAGGCAATGGCCTTTTCAATGAGCATTTCTAAATTTGCCCGGCGGATTTCTCCTCCCGGCAGGGCATACACATAAGCCTGATATCCGGTTTCCTCCAATGCCTGGGAAAGCAGCTCATGGATGGGGGTATAGCTGACTTTTTTTCGAAACCTTTCCACAAAAGCCAGAAACTCCCGTAATTTTTTACGCAGATGATCTCTGGCATCCGATTCCGCATACTCCATCACCGCCTGATAGAATCTGCCTTCCGGGCAGGAAGTCCGTATCACTGCCAATTCTTCCCCGCTCAGCCCCACAATGGGAGAAGCCAGCACAGAAGCCATGGGAATGTCCTGTCTGGGATTATCCAGAATCCGCAGCAGGTTCAATGCCGTCTGCACTTCAACCGCGGAAAAATATCCGGTTCCCGCTGCAGCCCTTGCAGGAATCCCCATCTCTCCCAGAACTTTCACAAAAATATCTGCCCATCCGCTCATAGAGCGAAGCAGAATCACGATATCAGAATAACGCAAAGGCCGCAGAGTTCCCGGCTGATCCTTTTGAGGCATCTGCTCCGTAATCTTTTGCTCCTGCATCAGCTTATGAATTTCAAACCCCACTGCCTTCGCCTCTAATTCCTGGGTTTTCAGATCTTTATTCCCTTCTTCCGGCTCAATCACAAGAAGTTCCGGCTCGAACATCCCCGCTTCCCCTTCGGGAAATGCCGCCCCCGGATAAAGGGCCGCTTTCGCATCATAAGTAATATTTCCGATATCTTCTTTCATAATCCGATAAAATATATCATTCACTCTCTGCAGCGTCTCCTTCCTGCTGCGGAAATTCATATGCAGGTCAATTCTCTGGCAATTGCTTTCTTCCTGGGTATAAGTACGGTATTTTTCCATGAAAAGCTCCGGCCTTGCCATACGGAACCGGTAAATGCTCTGTTTCACATCTCCTACCATAAAAATATTGTAAATGTTTTCGGATTCCCTGGAAACGGACTTTAATATCGTCTCCTGCACATAATTGGAATCCTGATATTCATCCACCATGATTTCCGTATAATTGTTCCGCAGCTCCAAAGCTGTTTTGGAGGGCTTTCCGGAGGCATCCTCCACCAGAATCTGCAGCGCAAAATGCTCCAGATCATTAAAATCCATCATATTTTTTTCCCGCTTCTTCTCTGCAAACTTCCGCATAAAGGCAAGCGTAACTTCAATGAGCATATCCGCCACAGGCTGATTTTTTTTCATATCTGCAATCATTTGCTCCGGGCTCTGAAAGAAAAACTGCTCCACAGCTTTTTTCATGGAATTCTTCACTTCATTCCGCAGCTTCTGCACCCGTTCTTTTTGGGCCGGATAGACCTCAAACTTTCTTGCAGACGGCAGCCGCCCGAAAGAAAATCCCCGGATTTTCTCGTAATATTGAGCATAGGTTTTGCATGCGGCAATGTCTTCCATAGCCTGAGATTCCCTGGTCAGAAGCTCTTCATACATGAAAGGCCCGCCTTCCTCCAGGCTGAGATTCCTGCAGATCCTCATCTGCAAAGCCCACTGGCCGGCAAGACTGTTTAAGTAGGACAGCAACTCTTTTGCCAGAGGAAGCCGCTCAAATTCCTCCAGGGTTTCTGTCCGGAATGGTTTTTTGCAGCTCTCCAGCCATTCTTCCACCCAGGGATAGCTCATGGCAAACTCATATAATTTCAGCACGGTCTCTTTCAGGGGAAGATCATTTTTACCGGTAGCGATGGTTTCTGAAAGAGCAAGAAATTCCGGCTTCGCCTCTTTGTAATATTCCTCCAGCGTCCGATCCAGGGCATCGCTTTTTAACAGCTTTAACTCTCCTTCCTCTGCCACCCGAAACTCAGGGTCTAATTCAATCCTATGGAAATAATTGCGTATCACATAGAGGCAAAAACTATGTATGGTGGTAATCTGTGCATTATGCAGTAAAGTCAGCTGTTTCTGCAGATGCCCGTTTTCCGGCTGCCGCTCCAGCGCCTGTTCTATGGCAAGGCCGATCCGTTCCCGCATCTGGGCCGCCGCCGCATTGGTAAAAGTCACAATCAGAAGCCGGTCAATATCTGCAGGATGATCCGGGTCTGTGATTTTTCGGATAATCCGCTCTACCAATACCGCCGTCTTTCCGCTTCCTGCCGCCGCAGACACCAAAAGATTTCTGTTCTCAAGGTCGATGACCTGCTGTTGTTCTCTGGTCCATTGCTTTTCCACGTCTCCTACAGCTCCTTTCGCATTTTTTCCAGAATCTCCCTTTCATCTTTGATATTTTCCAGCTTCCGGTAATTCCATCCCGGAGAGGAAGGATCAAAACCGCAGACGCCGTGGTAGGGACAATAATCACAGCCGGTGCTGTCGCCCAGCTGATAGGGCTCAGCGCCGATTTCCCCGTCAAAGATTTTCCGCCCGATATCGCGGATTTTGTGGTTGACATAGCGGGAGAGAATCTGAAATTCCTCTGCCCCGGCTCTTTTGGATTTTTTGCTGACGCTTACATCTTCTCCTTCTCCGGCAACGCCTTTCAGCTTCAGTTCTTCCAGTATCTTCTCCTGTATTTCCGCGTCTGTGCTGGCAGAATTTCCCTCTACCACCGGATCGTCCAGATGGTAATAATACATACCGCCGGGAATGACTTCTTTCCCTGGATACTTTCGCTTCATAAGCTCCATGGCAGAATTCAGATAAACCACCAGCTGCAGCTGCAGTCCATGATACAGCGACAGCAATTGAAACTCCCGGTTTCCTGACTTATAATCAATGACTTTCACATAGACCTGGTTCCCTTCTTTTCTGGTGTCAATCCGATCAATTCTGCCCTGTAAGCGCATCCGCTCCTCTCCGCTTAAAATAAAATTCACAGCATCCAGGTTTTCCGCAAAGGAAAAGGAAACCTCATATCCCTCAGGCGTAAAATGACTGGTCTGAATCTGCTCCGTAATCGTATCAATGGTACGCCTTAAAATCCGTTTCATCCGCTCCAGCAGATAGGCTGTTCTGGCTTCCTGAAACAGCATACTGGCAAACCCTGAACCCAGCGTTTCCTCCACCGCCTGCTGAATCAGCCTTTCCTTCACCTCCTCCGGTATATTGAACCAGCAGAATCCTGCCTCTTCCATGTGATTGGAATACCGCTCCAATGCCTCATGAAACATATTTCCCATATCCACAGGCGCAAATTCACCCAGGCTTCGTTCCTGCAGCTTCAGCCCATACTGGAGAAAATGCCCGAAAGCGCAGGCGCTGAACTGTTCTAAACGGGTTACGCTGTTTTCCAGCGCCCTGCCGTACAAAGCCCTGACTACCTCTGCCCCCACAGGTTTTGCATGATACTGGTAAAAAGCCGCTTCCAAAAGCTGAGACGCCTTTTCTTTCCAGAGTTCCTCAGACAGATACCATTGGCAAAGACCTTTCCACTGAGGATGCAGAACTCCCTTTTGCGCCGCTTTCAGACCTTCCACCAGAAATTTCAGGCTGCTTTTTGGGGTTACAATCTGCTCCATATGTAAAGTTCCTTCCTGTTTCAAGCCGCCTCCCAGCTGAAGATCCTCTTTCTCAGCCTCCTGCTGTTTTGCACAAAGGGTTTCCTCCACCCGCACCGGCAAAATACCCGGAAACATTTTAAACATGGCGCTGATTAAATAAGATTTCCTGGCTTCCTTGCCGTCCTGGGTAACCCGAAACCAGGTCATATACAGCTTTTCCGAAGGTTTTGTCAGATTCAGATAGAGATAAAATTTCTGGATAAAGCTCCGCTCTCTGTCAGTGGGCGCAAGCTCCATGCCGTGAGAGGCAAACCATTCCCGATCCGACTGGGAAATAATTCCTCCATGCTGGGAGGCCTTAGGGATCAGCCCGTCATTGACGCCTACAAAAAACAGAACCTTAATATCGGAAAGCCTGGTCCGTTCAATATCTCCGAACACTACCCGGTCATATCCCGGCGGAATAATTCCCACCGCCGCCGCTTCCAGACCCGCTTCCAAAATCTCCCGGTACTCCCGGACGCTCATCCGCTCCTCTCCCAGAAGTTCCACCATCTTATCCAGCAAATCCATCACAATTTTATAAATCTGCGCATATTCCTTCGCCAGGGCGTTTTCTCCTTCCCGGCTGAACTGTTCTTCATACTCCTTTAACCGCCCTTCCACATCAAGCTGAAACATCAGAAGATATAAAGCCCTGGATTCCTCCAGCACCGTATGGCGCTCTCCCTTTTCCCTGCGAAAACTTTCCCGCAGCGGGGCAAACTGTTTCACAAATTGCTCCCGAAGCTCATTAATTTGGTCCAGCTCTTCTTGAGACTGGACGCTTCCCCGTCTCACCCAGGGCTCCTGCCATTTCTGAAATCCCCGAATTCCCTCTGCCAGAAGATAATTCTCCAAAAGATCCACCTGTTCCATTTCCCATCCGCTAAGACCGCACCGAAGGTATCCCAGCGCCGTTTCATAAGAAAAATCCTGTTCTATCAGCAGAAGCGATTGTTTGATAAATTCCGTCATGGGATGAAACACAATATTTTTTCGGGCGTCCAGAAACAAGGGAATCTCATAAGCGTCAAAAATCTCATTTGCATAATTTCCATACAATTCCACATCGCCGCACACAATGGCAATGTCTTTGTAACGGTAGTTCTGCTCCCGTACCAGCTTTTTGATTTCCCTGGCGGCAAAATGAAGCTCCTGTCTGGGATTTAACAGGGAAAAGAACCGAATGTCCGAATCCGTTTTCTCCGTTTCTTTGCTTTGAGCAGCATGGGAACCCAAATAGGGTCTGGGCCGAAAACGGAACAGATTCTGTTCCAGCCACCCCAATGCAGGGGAGTTTGCAAACCGGCTTTTTTCGGTATGGCGCACCCAGTAAGGCTCTTTTACCTCCACATGATTCTGCTCAGCCAGATTCAGCAGCGTTCCAATAGTCTTTTTGCTCATATAAAAAAGCTCCTGAATTCCCTGGCACTGGTAGGGATTCTCCCGTTCATCCAATGTCACTGTCACCACAATCTCATCAGTCAGCCTCAAAAGGGTTTCCAGAAGATAGTACTGCACCGGGGTAAACCCGGTAAATCCGTCCAGCACAATGACCGATCCTTTCAAAATCTGAGAGCGTTCTGCAGCCTGCGCCAGAACCTCCAGAAGATCTTCCGCTGTAATATAATTATGTTCTCTGTCCGGACACTGTGTTCCCCCGCCCGCTGAAGGATCTCCTGTCCGGATTGCATCTGCAGCAGCTTTCCCAGGATACTGTGTTCCTCCATCTGTCCTGGCTGCAGGCCCTTTTCCTTCCAGATAATCCAGAAACCCCTGATACATGGTCTGGATATCCTGAATTTTATAGCGAAACAGCGGCGACTGCTCTTCATCCTGAATAAAGGCATCCAACTGCCCCGGAAGAATCCGGTACTGGGTCAGCTCAGAAATGACGGACTTCACCTCACTGATATATCCCGCTTTTTTCATACTGGCCTTTAAAAGTTTTAAATTATCCTGCTGTTCCTCCGCCACCCGCCGCAGCAGAAGATTCTTGCCTGTCTCTTCCAAAATGCTCAGATTCCCCATACCCAGTTCGTCAAACACCCGGTAGGCAAGCCTTGGAAAACTGACCACATCCACATTCATAATGCTGTGGTTTTCCTGCCGCCTTACCAGTTCTCTCTGGGTCTGCATGGTAAACTGTTCCGGCACCAGCACGAAAAATGTTTTATCCCTTTCCGCCTTGGACTGTTCTAACAGATTCCGGTATACATAGTCCGATTTTCCGCTGCCGGAACCTCCAAAAATCAATTGCAGTGACATTATGCACCTCCTATGTCTGAGAACTTTCTTCCGCCTGCGCAGTTGGAACATCCTTTGAGGCGCTGCAGTCCAAAGCGCCCCAAACTGCCTGTATTCTGAAAAAATATTTCCGCCTGCACAGGCGGAATTTCTTTTATCAGCATCTCTATTAATGATAAAAACATCCTGAATGGAATTTTCAAAATCTTATACCCGCATATCCGCAAGCCAAATGATTTGCCAACAGATTCTCATTATCTCAAGAAAAACAGCAAATCACTGAGCAAATAAGTATACTCGTGAGTATAAATCCCATTGAGGATGTTTTTCAATTAAAATTCAACAGGCCTCTCCTTACTCTTCCACTGGCTGAAAACGTTTAAAAAATTTATCCTGCCCGCATACATGCCGCTCCATATCTTTCTCCACGATAATATAGTCATCTTCCCGGAGAAAAGTGAGGCCTCTGCGGTTTTGAACAAAGGGACAAACCACTACGCCGTCCTCACGGGTGATTTGAATAAGATTATCGGGCTTAATCCAACCTGTAGTTACTACAGAAGTCCATGGAAGAAATCCATCTTCCAGACCTTTGCCAAGTTCATATTTTACCGCCTCTACCTCCAGAGAACTTCTCATATATTTCTTCATACGCGCCACCTGTCCTTTACTTGTCACTTATTATCCTCTCACTAATAATATACCTCATAACGGCCAAAAACTCAACCAGTTTCGGGAATTATCTTTGTCCGCCGCAAAAATTTCCGCATATGAAGAAATACTGCCCCATTATTCCTGCTCCTTGCTCTCCTCAATCATCTGGTGCAATTTTTTCATGGCTTCATCAATGCCTCCCACTTCATTGATAATGCCTTCGGACACCGCCTGGCTACCCACCAGAATCGTACCCAGATCCTTTGTCAGCATACTGGTATTCATCATCATCTTTTCCAATTGCTCCTGGCTGGCAAAGCAATGGCTGGCGACAAATCCGGTAATTCGATCCTGCATCTGCTGAAAGTAATCATAAGTCTGAGGCGCACCGATAACCAGGCCGTTTAAGCGCACCGGATGGATCACCATGGTTCCTGTGGGAACAATATAGGAATAATCCGTGGAAACCGCCAACGGCACCCCTATGGAATGGCTTCCCCCCAGTACGAGGGAAACGGTAGGCTTGCTGAGGGAGGAAAGCATTTCTGCAATAGCCAGCCCGGATTCCACATCACCGCCTACCGTGTTAATAATCACCATAACGCCGTCTATGCTGTCATCATCCTCTATAGAAGCCAGCTTAGGCAGCACGTGTTCATATTTCGTGGTCTTGGTGTTGGGAGAAAGGCTCTCGTGCCCTTCAATCTCTCCGATAATGGACAGCAGATGGATTTTGTGGCGCTCCTTTCCCTGTTCTAAGGTAAGCTGTCCCATTTCCTTAATTTCTTCATTTTCACTCTGATTCTTTTCCTGCTGTTTTAAATTCTCTTCCATATTTTTCTCCATTCTATAGAATTTTCGGCACAATTTCTTATGTTAGTATCGAAAAATCCATGGAAATTTATACGAAGCAAACGTGGAAATTATTGGTTCCGGCAGATATTTCTCCTGGTTGTACACTGACGCAAAACAGTCCGAACAAGTCGTGCCAATTCCTTGTAGGCGCCTCTGTTTTTATGGTATGATTCCCTGTAGAGGCGCTTCTGCGGCAGCTTTCAAAGCTGCTGAAAATTTAAAACAAAATGGACGAATGCGCATCCTATTTTTACGGAAAGGAACCCTCCAAGGATGAAAAAAATAAAAGAACTGATGACAGCGTGCCAGGAAATCATTGCCTATCTGTTTTTCGGCGTCTGCACTACTCTCGTAAATATCATTGTTTATTTTATCTGTCGGACTTTTGAAATGAGCGCCGCGGCAGGAACCGTAACAGCATGGATTCTCTCCGTGCTCTTTGCCTATGTCACAAACCGGCATTGGGTGTTTGAATGCCGGGCAGAATCTGTCACCGGCGTGTTCCGGGAAGCGCTGTCCTTTTTTTCCTGCCGCCTGGCCACCGGAATCCTGGATTTGGCAATTATGGTATTTTTCGTGGATCTGCTGCATCAAAATGACATGCTGATCAAAATTATATCCAATGCACTGGTAATTATTCTGAATTACCTGGCAAGCAGGTTCTTTATTTTTCAAAAAAAAGAATAATTCCCACTGACAGTCCACAGAATGCACAGACCGCCAGACTGAGCTGCGGAACAGGTGACAGAGGGTAGTTCCTCTGAAAAAATAAAAACAGCAGCCACCTTTTGCATACTATCCTGAGGATATCTGGCAGTTTAATTTCCACCGCATCGACTGGCACTGGCGCCATGAACTGGAATTTCTAATTGCAGCCAAAGGCAATGCACTATGCCTGAGTTGTTAAAAAAGCGACACCGGTGATTATCCGGAATTAAATTATCAGCTAAGAGCGGTAAAAACAAATTTGCCTCTTTAGGCATTCCATCGGAAGAATATGAAATGTAAGGAACTGCAGGAAAATAACGCTCTAGCACTCGCCCATCAAATACTTATACAACCCTTCATAACGGAACTTAGACGCATTCCAGGAATAATCATTGGCCATAGCGCGGTCTATCATCTGATTCCACTGACGCTTCTTGTCAAAGAAAATCTGTTTGGAATAATTGATGATATTCAGCATTTCCTCTCCGTTATAATTGGTAAAGGAGAAGCCGTCCCCTACGTTGTCATACTCATTGTAAGGCTGTACCGTATCTTTCAGACCACCGGTTTCACGCACAATCGGAATGGTTCCGTAACGGAAAGAAATCATCTGAGTCAGACCGCAGGGCTCAAATCTGGATGGCATCAGGAATGAATCTGCCGCCGCGTACAGTTTATGAGCCAAATCGTCAGAATAACAGATATTTGCGGAAATCTTATCCGGATATTTCCATGCAAAATGACGGAACATATTCTCGTACTGAGGATCTCCGGTTCCGATTACCACCAACTGGGTATAATCATCAATAATCCGCTCAATCACATAATTAATCAAATCCAGTCCCTTCTGATCGGTCAACCGGGAGATCAATCCAATCATGTAACGTTTCTTATCCACTGCAAGGCCCAGATCCTGCTGCAGTCTTTCTTTATTTAACGCTTTCTTCTTCCTGTGGCTTTCTGCATCATAATTCACATAAATCTTGCTGTCCGTTGCCGGATTGTACTCATTATAGTCAATGCCGTTGACAATTCCCTGCATATCCATGTGTCGTGCCGCAAGCAGACCGTTCAGCCCTTCTCCATAGTAATTGGTTTGAATCTCCTGAGCATATGTATCGCTTACTGTCGTAATATAATCTGCATAAACCAGTCCGCCTTTCAGCATATTGGCGTCTTTCTTAAACTCCAGCTTATCCGGCACAAATAAATCCGTTGGGAATCCTGTCAGGCCCTTCATAGTTTTTACATCCCAGATTCCCTGGAACTTCAGGTTGTGAATGGTCATAATGGACTTCATGCCCCAGAAGAACATATCTCCCTGGAACTCTGTTTTCAGATATACTGGAATAAAACCTGTCTCCCAATCATGGCAATGGATAATCTGAGGCTGGAAATTAATCAGAGGAAGCATGGACAATACCGCCTTGTCGAAAAACACAAACTTCTCCACATCAAACCGAATATCCCCATAAGGCAGAAAACAGTCAAAATACTCCTGGTTATCAATAAAGTAATAAGTAATTCCATCCAGCTTATATTGTAAAATTCCCACATACTTATTCTGTATATAACTTCCGCAGCTCATATAAAAATGGGTGACATATTCAAACTGATTCCGCCATTTTTCCGGAATACAGGTGTAATTGGGAAGCACCACCCTGATATCCCAGTCGTTTTTATCAAATTCTTTGGGCAGGGCGCCGCATACATCGGCCAATCCGCCTGTCTTAATAAAAGGTACGCACTCTGATGCTGCAAACAGAATTTTTCTCATATCTATTCCTCCAAAATTAATCATTGTCTACGGCTTTTAAAGCCTGTTCCAGATCTGCAAGAATATCCTGAACATTTTCAATTCCAACGGACAAACGGATCAAATCCGGCGCTACGCCTGCCTCCACCAACTGTTCATCTGTCATCTGCCTGTGGGTGTGGCTGGCAGGATGCAGAACACAGGTACGGGCATCCGCAACATGAGTTACGATTGCAATCATTTTCAGCTTATCCATAAAGTCCACGGAAACTTTTCTTCCGCCCTTTAAGCCAAAGGATATAACGCCGCAGGTTCCATTCGGCATATACTTCTTAGCCAGATCATAGTACTTATTCTCTTTCAGGCCGGCAAAATTTACCCAGGCCACCTTCTCATGACTGTTTAAAAACTCCGCTACCCTCTGGGCGTTCTCACAATGCCTGGGCATCCGCAAATGCAGCGTCTCTAATCCTACATTCAGTAAAAATGCGTTCTGAGGAGACTGGATAGATCCCAAATCCCTCATAATCTGTGAAGTTGCCTTGGTAATATACGCTCCTTTGCCGAATTTCTCCGTATAAACGATCCCATGATAAGTAGGATCCGGCTTAGTCAGTCCCGGATATTTTTCCGCATGCTGATTCCAGTCAAAATTCCCGCTGTCCACAATGCAGCCGCCCACACACATTGCATGGCCATCCATATATTTGGTGGTGGAATGGGTGACAATATCCGCACCCCATTCAAAAGGACGGCAATTAATCGGAGTAGGAAATGTATTATCCACAATGAGAGGAACTCCATGATCATGGGCTGCCTTTGCAAATTTCTCAATATCCAGAACTACCAGCGCCGGATTCGCAATGGATTCTGCAAACACCACTTTTGTATTGGGCAAAAATGCCTGATTCAGTTCTTCCAGAGATGCGTCCGGATCTACGAAAGTACAGTCAATTCCCTGCTTTTTCAAAGTTGCCCCAAACAGATTAAAAGTACCTCCGTACACGGTGGAAGAACATATCATATGATCTCCCGCCTCACAAATATTAAATACCGCATAATAATTTGCAGCCTGTCCGGAAGAAGTGAGCATTGCAGCCACTCCGCCTTCCAGTTCGCAGATTTTCTCTGCAACTGCATCATTGGTGGGATTCTGCAATCTGGTATAGAAATATCCGCTGTCCTCCAGATCAAACAGCCTGCCCATCTGTTCGCTGGTGTCATATTTAAAGGTAGTGCTCTGGTAAATGGGGAGAACTCTCGGTTCTCCCTTTCCAGGATGCCAGCCGGACTGAATACATTTTGTCTCTATCTGATAATTGCTCATGTGCCTTTTCCTCCTGCATATACAACCACCCTTTCCTGAAAAACAGCGATTGCCTGGTTAATTTTACGCTTCTTCTCAGAGCGTGTTTGATAAAAGCTCTAGTCCAGATTTATGTAATCGCCGGAATGTCCTCCCTGATCATATCCCTGCTCCGGAGCGGAAGTCAGCGCATATTCTGCTCGAAGGATAAACTTGGCAACAAGCCGCTTCAGCATATCCGCCTGCTCAGAAAGTTCCTGGCTGGCTGCCGCGCTCTCTTCGGAGGTGGCAGAATTGGTCTGTACCACACTGGAAATCTGGTTGATACCCAGAGTAACCTGTTCGATTGCGCCTGCCTGCTCCTCTGCCGCATCTGCAATCTTATCCACCTTGCCGGAAGCAGAACGAACTTCGTCCACTACTTTCACCAGAGACTGAGCCGTAGAATCTGCAATCTTAGTACCCCGGGTCACTGCCTTGATGGAGCTTTCAATTAATTCTGCTGTGTTCTGGGATGCAGCAGAGCTCTTGCTTGCAAGGTTACGCACCTCGTCTGCAACCACGGCAAATCCTTTTCCTGCCGTACCTGCTCTGGAAGCCTCCACTGCCGCGTTCAATGCCAGAATATTGGTCTGGAACGCAATATCTTCAATAGTCTTAATAATCTTTCCAATTTCATCGGAAGTACGTGTAATCTCTTCCATAGCAGACATCATATCACGCATCTGTCTGTTGCATTCTTCCGCTTCGTCTCCCGCTGTGGTAGACTGTTCTTTTGCCTTCAGCGCATCTTCCGCCGTATCCTTCACCTGAGTGGAAATACCTGCAATGGTAGTAGCCAGCTCTTCCACTGCTGCAGCCTGTTCGGTGGAGCCCTGGGAAAGAGCCTGGGCGCCGATGGATACCTGATCGGAACCTGCAGCAACCTGATCTGCGCTTCGGTTAATCTGTCCCAGCGTTATACTCAGGTCGCGGTTCAGCCTGCGTATGGAGGATAACAAGCCCTGGAATTCTCCCACATATTCATCTTCTGCATGGGTGCGCACGTCAAAGTTGCCGTCTGCCATTTCGCTCAGAAGTCTGGAAGCATCTGTGATAATATCCTCCAATGTGTCTGTCATCTTCTTAAACGCCTTTGCCAGTCTGCCCAACTCATCTTTGGATTCATAAGTTACTTTAATATCAAAATTACCGGCTACAATCTTCTCAGCAGAATCTTCCAGTTCCTTCAATGGCTTGGTAATTGCTCTTGTCAGATAAAGAGAAAGAATTAATGTGATCAGCAAAGCTCCGCCAGCCATACCGTACTGAAGCAGCTTCAGGTTTTTCTGCATATTAACCGTAAGCTTATAATCTGACTCTGCATTTTTCTCTGCCACATCACTGATATCAATCAGGGAATTTACAGCTTTTTCAATCATGGGCTGATACTCATCCAACAGCATTTTCTGAGCCCCCATCCGATCCGTCTCAGCCAGCTTCAGCACGGTTTTCTGCATGTCCACCGCCTCAGTAATATAAGCGGAAAATTCTTCCAGCAGCTTACTATCTCCAGTGAAATTCTTGAACAGCCAGTCGCCGTTTTCTGACAGAAGATCCAGCTCCTTATCTAAATCTGCTTTGTACTCCTCGATCTGATCTTCATGGTCTTCCATCGTCACAAAGGAAATATCTTTCACAATAATCTGCAGCCCGCGGCGCATATTCATGACCTTATTCGTGATCTGATATCCAACCTCATAAAACTCCGTATACTTTTCTGCACTTTCATCCAATCCATTAATTGCAGTGAACACTGTTGCGCAGAATAAAATAATGATAAGCATAAATGTTACTAATAATTTCGTACCTATTTTTAAGTTTTTCATTTTGGTCCCCCTGTACTTTTTCTAAAAATCCGGGTCTCGTAACTTCACCTAAAACCAGTGTTTTCTTACTCGTCCCAATTGTGATACACAGCCTGTACGTCATCATCTTCATCCAACAAATCCAGTGTTTTCTGAAGATTCTTAATTGCAGTTTCGTCGGTTAATTCCACCCATGTCTGAGGAATCATTGTTATTTCCGCAGAAACCATGGCAATTCCTTCATCTTCTAATTTCTGCCGGACTTCACTGAAAGAATCCGGGCCTGTAATAATCTCAAAGCTATCCTCTTCTTCGGAAAAATCTTCTGCTCCTGCATCCAGCGCAGTCATCATCAGATCATCCGGTTCCAGTTGGCATTCCTCCTTGTCAATGATAATCTGTCCTTTCTTGTCAAACATGTAGGATACGCACCCGGGCGTCCCTACATTTCCATTTCCTTTGGTAAACGCACTCCTTACGTTAGCCGCAGTCCGGTTCTTATTGTCTGTCAACGCATCTACAATAATCGCCGTCCCATTCGGGCCATAGCCTTCGTACGATACAAATTCATAATTGACAGCATTGGCGTCGCCTGCCGCTTTCTTAATGCCTCTGTCAATCGTGTCATTCGGCATATTATTGGCTTTCGCCTTTGCAATTACATCTCTCAGACGGCTGTTATTCGCCGGGTCCGCGCCGCCTTCTTTCACTGCAACTGCAATTTCACGTCCGATGATCGTAAAAATTTTCCCTTTTGCCGCATCATTCTTTTCTTTCTTATGTTTGATGTTGGCAAATTTAGAATGTCCTGACATATGCTTTCCTCTTTTCTGTTTCTCTTTCTCTCTATCTTGTATTCTATCATGTTCTGACAAATATGACAAGATTTTGTATGCTATTTGATTTCAGCTTCTACATTCTGTTGTATTTCCTCTTTCGTTTCCTGGAAAATTTTCTCATGTTTTGTCACTTTTACTGTATGAATCATCTTGTCCCTGATGGAAAGCACATGAAAATGCCATCCTTCACAGTCCAGTTCAAACTGTTCCTGCTCTCCAGGTATCCTTCCGATCAGAGAAATCAGAAATCCGTTTAATGTCTCATACTCTGCTTCCTCTAAAGTAATCCCAAGAATCTCACATACTTCATGAAAAGGCGCCAGTCCGCTCATCATAAAGCTTCCGTCCGGCTGACTTACAATTGTGGTCTCTTCTTCATCGTATTCATCAAAGATATTTCCAACAATCTCCTCCAGAATATCTTCCATAGCCACAATGCCTGCTGTCTGTCCGTACTCGTCCACCACAATCACCATATGATTCTTATTCGACTGCATCCCCTTGAACAAATCATTGATATTTCTTGTTTCCGGAATAAAAAACGCTTCCCGGACCAGCCCCGGAATATCCTCTACGGCCCAGTCCAGATGTTCCCCTCTCCGGCTCTCAATCATAACGTCCTTCATATGTATGATCCCGATAACATTGTCAATATCTTCTTTGTACACCGGGAATCTGGAATTATTCGCTTCCAGAATAAATTCCAGCGCATCTTTCAGCTGTGTCCTGCCCTCAATAGCCGCCACATGCTTGCGGTGAGTCATAATATCTTTTGCCTCCTTGTCGTCAAAGGCAAAAATATTGTGAATCATTTCTGCTTCGCTGGCCTGAAGCACTCCCTGCTCATGCCCCTCTTTTACCATGGAAATAATCTCTTCTTCCGTCACATCATCAAAACTTGCATTGGGATCCACCCCTGCAAGCCTGACTACCAGATTGGAAATTTTTTCTGCCGGATACATATAAAATCTCAGCGCGGACACCATGCCGTGAAGAATCCCCGCCAGCGCAAAGAGCCACTGCACCGGCCGCCTTGCCGCAATCTTCTGTGGCGCAATAATTCCAACTACCGCAAAAAAGAAAATTCCCGCCACCGTGGCCAGAACAAAGCATAAGATCCGGATTCCCGGATCCGCTCCCTCCTTCGATAAACTGTGGATCAGAAAATTTCCCAACAAGCGTATCTGATAGATTCCGAAGATACCGCTGACAAAAGTTACCATAATCTGAATTGCGTGTCTGGTTTTGTAGGGATCGTCCATCACTGCCAGAAGCCAGACCGCCTGTTTGCTGCCTTCTTCTGCCCTCTTCTGCACCTGGCTCTCTGTCACTTCTTCTAAAGCCGTAAGAAAGCCGTACAGCCCTCCGTTGATCGCCACCAAAACAAAAAATACTATAAGCCCTATGACCGGACTCCCGCCATCATCCATTTTTCATGCTCCTTTTGCATTTGTATTCTAAAACACTTGAAATATACCATTTTCGTGCATATTAGTCAAGATTTATGTATACAATTCCAGGCTGATCTCAAGCGCTCTATCCACTTTTTTCAATATTTCACTGTCCAGACGGCATACTTTATCCTTCAGCCGCTGCTTATCAATGGTGCGGAGCTGTTCTAACAGCACCACAGAATCTTTCATCAAATCATACCTTGACGCCTCCAGCTCCACATGGGTGGGAAGTTTCGCCTTGTTCATTTTCGATGTAATGGCCGCACAGATCACCGTAGGGCTGTGCCGGTTTCCCACATCATTCTGAATGATCAGCACCGGCCGGATTCCTCCCTGTTCTGACCCTACCACCGGCCGTAAATCTGCATAATAAATATCTCCTCGATGAATAATCACTTTTCTCACACTCCAAAACTTTATAGGTTATTTCCTATTCTTCCCAATTTTTTCGTGTGTATACAGTTTATTCTCCAAAATAATCTCTGGTTTCTGTCACCTTTCCCTCTTTCCGGTATACCCTTGGGATTCGTTTTCCCAGGTCACAGGCAAATTCATAGTTAAATCTGCCGGACAGTTCTCCGATTTCTTCCATTGAAATCTCCCTGGAACCATCCTTTCCCACCAACGTAACCTCATCCCCTTCTTCTGCCTCCGGGATATCCGTCACATCCACCATAAACTGATCCATGCAGATACGGCCGCAAATGGGGGCAGGTTTCCCATGGATCAGCACATACCCCCGGTTGGAAAGGCTTCTGGGATATCCGTCTGCATACCCCACGGGAATCGTGGCAATCCTCTGGAGCTTTTTCGTCTCGTAGGAAGCCCCGTAACTGATGGTTCTTCCCGGTTCCAGTTCCTTCAGAAATACAATGCGGCTCTTTAAAGAAAGCGCCGGCTGTAAATTAATATTCTCCTTCCTGACTTCAGCGGAGGGCCACATGCCGTAAAGGCTGATTCCGGCCCGCACCAGGCTCATGTTTGATTCCGGCATGTCAATCATTGCCGCACTGTTGGCGCAATGGCTGATTGGAATGGAGACTCCCAGCAGTTTCAACATTTCCTGCATCCTCTGAAACTGCCTCATCTGATCTTTTGCCATAGTTTTGTCTCTAGCGTCTGCCATGGCAAAATGCGTAAATATCCCTTCCACTATCATATGAGGCATCTTAACAATCTGTGCCAGTTCCTCTGCCGCTTCTTCCGTCACCTGGAATCCAAGGCGGCTTAAGCCTGTGTCTATTTTCAAATGAACCCGTATGGGCTTGCCGCATCCCTCTGCAAAATCCTGAAGCTCCCTGGCCTGTTTCATGGAAAATACGGCAGGGCGGATCTCTTTTTCTGCCAAAATTCCATACTTTTCCGGAAACACAGCGCCCAAAATCAATACTGGCTTTTTTAATCCGTTTCTGCGCAGAATTTCCGCTTCCTCTGCAGTCGCAACTGCATAACCCCAGACGGATTCCAGCTTCTCCAGCTCTTTTCCAATGGGGACGGCGCCGTGCCCGTATCCGTCTGCCTTGATGACGCCCATAATCTTCGTATCTTTCCCTATTATCTTTTCCATCCGGGCGATATTATGGCTGACTGCATCCAGATTTACTTCCGCATACACCCTGCTGTATGATTTCATCTCGATACCCCTTCCTTTTCCTTAAGAACCAATCCAATCCCATCCAGGATATCCCGGGCCATCATTCCGTAAGTTCCGGTCTTTTCCGCCTGCCGGTCCCCCGCCGCCCCATGGAGGTATACCCCCGTAACAGCCGCCTGCTCCGGCTCCATCCCCTGGGCAATCAGCCCCGCTAAAATCCCCGTTAACACGTCGCCGGAACCTGCCGTCGCCATCCCGTGATTTCCGCTGGTATTGATACAGGCCCGGCCGTCCGGCAATGCTGTGATGGTTCTTGCGTCTTTCAAAATACATACTACATTATATTCTTCCGCAAATTCCCGCGCAACCTGCAATAAATGCTTTTGTATCTCAGCAATGCTTTTCTTGGCCAGCCTTGCCATCTCTCCCAAATGAGGCGTTACGATTACGGGAGCCGCTGCCTCTTTCAGCCATTGTAAATGTTCCGATATGACATTCAGCCCGTCTGCATCCAGAATAATGGGAATTTTCGCCTGTTTTACGATCAATCTTACTATTTTTACTGCCGTTTTTCCCGTACCAAGCCCCGGCCCGGCTACAATGACATTTCCCCAGGAAAGAGCCTCTGCCAGAGATTCCTCCAGAAATTTGTTTCCCTCCCAGGCAGTCAGAATGGCCTCCGGCAGCAATTCCTGCAGAATAATCCGGTTCTGCTCCTCCGTGAAAATCTTTACAAGCCCCGCTCCGGTAAGATAAGAGGCTTTTCCGCTGAAAAAAGCAGCCCCGGCCATATTCTTCTGCCCCGCTGCCGTCAGAACTTTCCCATAGCTTCCCTTATTGGAACGGTTTTTCCGGGGAGGAATCCGATTCAAATCCTCTGGTTCTGCTGCAAATAAAAAAGGCTGCTCTTCTAACAAACTGTGACTGTCAATTCCAATATCTTTCACCAGAACATCTCCGGCATATTCCGCTCCCGGATAAAGCAAAAGCCCGGGCTTTTCAAATGCAAAGGTCACTGTCATATCCGCCCGAAATCCAATGCCCATCACCTCACCTGTATCCGCATGGATGCCGGAAGGAATGTCCACCGCCACTTTCAGCCCGGATTTCTCATTCATTTTTGTAAGATATTCCAGATACACTCCCTCCAGGTTCCTGGTAAGGCCGATGCCGAACAAAGCGTCTATGACAACATCAAATTCCCTCTGGGGCATGGCGTCTGCTATTTCTATTCCGTAATTCTTTAAAATCTCTCTTTGAGTTCTTGTCTCCTCAGAAATCCTTCCCGGCTCCGGCGGCATCACAATTGCAACTTCATAGCCCCGCTGGAAAAGCAAACGGCCGATGGCAAGTCCGTCCCCGCCATTATTTCCAAATCCGCAGACTGCAAGAACAGTTATTTTTCTCCTGTTGGCTTTACAGAAATGCCTGCCAATTTCTTCCTCTGCAGGCACAGTCCGTCTCTGCTGCCTGTCTTTTTGGAAATATCTGTCTATTTCATCCGCAGCGCTTAAGGCTGCCCGCTCCATCAGAACCAGGGACGGCACTCCGAAATGTTCTATCGTATTCTTATCACATTGTTTCATCTGCCTGCTGTCTAAAAGAGTCTTCATTCCAACCTCCTAAAAATACATTGCGAACTCCGAAAAAAGACACTCCTGGCATTGCTTCTGCCAAGACTGTCTTTTATTTCTTTGCTTTTTTATATTCCTCCTCATATTTCAAATCAAAAGCTTCAATTATCTGGGCGCCGAAAATATCATGGAGATACGCATAAATTGCTCTGCTCTGATCCTCAATGGCATCCTTGCGGATAATCTTTATCTTCAGTTCTGTCCGGGTCTTTGCTATCCACTGGGCCAGTTCCTCCTGCTCCTTCTCATTGCTGTTCATGATTCCGTAGCAGTATTCCAATGTCTCCGCCATCAGCTGTTCATTGTCCTGCCTCATCAAATCCTGCAGCTTATCCAATTCCTCACGGCAGGAATCCATCCGCTGATTAATCTCCGTAATCAGCCTTCTGTCCTCCTGAAGCCTGCCCGTCTCCTGTCCCGCTTCCCCGATCTCATCCATGTTGGCTACAATATTTTTCATCAGCTTATTTTTCAAAGATTTCAGTTCTTTGAGTTCCTGGGTCAAATGCCCCTGTCTGGAAAGATGTCCGCTGACCTTCTGTTCCAGCTTCGCCACTTTTGCCGGCTTGCTGCCGTCCAGAAACAACTGGTGCCATTTCTGATCCAGCACTAGCGGAGGAAGCTCTCTTGTCTGTGCAATTTTATCAAATCCAGGGCCTGTATTTTTTCTTTTGCTCATATGCTCACTTCTTATCTTTTGATTTTTCTGTTTTCTCAATATTGTAAGATAACTGCATCAGACTGTCGGAAAGATGCACATTTTCCACCACCACATGTTCCGGCAGTTCCAAATCCAGATGGGCAAAATTCCAGATTGCCCGAATTCCAAAATCCACCAGTTCATTTGCCACCTCGTCTGCCTTCTCTTTGGGAAGGGTCAAAGCGGCAATATCCACTTTGTTCTTCTTTAGGAACTCTTCCAGTTCATCCATCATGCGCACTTTAATTCCCCGGACAGAAATCCCCTTCAATGCCGAATTCACATCAAACAGCCCGATAATTACAAATCCCCACTTCTCGAACTTGATATAATTGGCTAATGCCTGCCCCAAATTGCCGGCGCCTACAATAATAATATTGTGCTGCTGGTTCATTCCCAAGATCTTGCCAATCTCATCATAAAGATACTTCACATTATAACCATAACCCTGTTGTCCAAACCCGCCGAAATTATTCAAATCCTGCCGTATCTGGGATGCAGTCACACGCATTCTCGTACTCAGTTCGTTGGAAGAAATCCGTTCCACTCCATCATCCAGAAGTTCCCCCAGATATCTGTAATACCTTGGCATTCTTCGGATCACTGCCTGTGATATTTCTTTTTCCATTCTCTCTTCTCCTGTCTCACGGGCATCCGCTCGCCGTTTTTTCACTTCTTTTCATTATAATAAATCTGATCATAGATGTCAATGTGTGAAACGGTGTCACATCAACGTTTCCCAATGCTCATACAGCGCTTCCAATTCCTTTTGCAGACCCTCATATTCCTGATGCAGTTCCTGCAGTCTGGCAGAATTCGTTGCAATTTCACTGTCTGAAAATGCTTCTTCAAGCTCTCCAATCCGCTGCTCTGCCGCCTCGATGCTGTCTTCTGTCCGCTTCCTGTCATTCTCCAGCTTCCGCTGTCTGGCCTGTTCTTCTTTCTTCTGTTTCCAGTCTGCCTTGTTGCTGCTTACGGTCTCCGCTTTCTGAACCGGTTCTTTGCCTGATACATAAATATCGGTCAATTCTCTGCACTTTTCCAGATAATAGTCATAATTTCCGATATAATTTATCAGCGTGCTGCCGGTTAAATCCATAATTCTTGTCGCCGTCTTATTGATAAAATACCGGTCATGACTGACAAACAATACTGTCCCCGTATAGCGGTTTAACGCCTGTTCCAAAATCTCTTTGGAGGTAATGTCCAGGTGGTTGGTGGGCTCGTCCAGAATCAGGAAATTCGCCTCCGAGAGCATCAGCTTTGCCAGGGACACACGGCCCCTCTCCCCGCCGCTCAATTCTGAAATCCGCTTAAACACGTCATCTCCGGTAAAGAGGAACGCTGCCAGCACATTCCGGATCTGAGTATTGGTCAGATATGGATATTCATCGGAAATTTCTTCCACCAGTGTTTTCCCGGAATGAAGCACCTGATGTTCCTGGTCATAATACCCGATATGCACATTGGTTCCCAGTTTGACGGCGCCCTGATCCGCTGTTACCATATCATTGATGATTTTCAGAATCGTAGTCTTGCCCGTTCCGTTATCCCCAATCAATGCAACCCGTTCTCCCCGCTTGATTTCAAAGGACAGGTCCGCAAACAGCGGCTGGCCCGGATAGGCTTTCGCAAGATGTTCCACCGAAAGCACGTCATTTCCGCTTACAATGCCCGGGTCCAGATGCAGATGAATGTCTGTATTTTCCTCAGCAGGCTTCTCCAGACGTTCTATCTTGTTCAGCATTTTTTCCCGGCTTTCCGCCCGCTTAATAGATTTTTCCCGATTAAAGGACTTCAGTTTGGCAATGACTTCCTCCTGATGTTTGATTTCCTGCTGCTGGTTGTAGTACTGCTTTAACAAAGCCTCCCGCACCTGGGCTCTTTTCACGGCATAATCACTGTAATTGCCGGAAAACACCGATACTTTGCAGCGATCCAGTTCCACCACTTTGCGGACCACCCGATCCAGAAAATAGCGGTCGTGGCTGACAATCACCACCGCTCCCTTATAATTCAGAAGAAATGTCTCCAGCCAGGCAATGGAACCGATATCCAGATGGTTGGTGGGCTCGTCCAGAAGAATTACATCCGGCTTTGTCACCAGAAGCTTGCCCAGGCACACCCTGGTACGCTGCCCGCCGGACAACTCCTGCATATGTTTGGCAAACTCCTCTTCTGTAAATCCCAGGCCCTTAAGCACCCCCACGATTTCACTTTTGTAAGACTGGCCGCCCTTTTGTTCAAATTCCAGATTCCGGCGGTTATAGCTTTCCATCAGCCGTTCCAGCTCTTCTCCTGTGACGCGGCTCATTTCCTGCTCCATGGCAATCAGTTCTTCCTGCATGGCAACCATCTCCTGCCTGGCAGAAAGCGCTTCCTCATAAATGGTCCTGTTTCCCGCAATATCCGGATTCTGCGGCAGATATCCGATGGTCTTGTTTTTCGCCAGAATCACATTTCCTTCGTCTGCCTCCAGTTCTCCCATAATAATCCGGAGCAGGGTGGTCTTTCCTGCTCCGTTGATTCCTACAATCGCCGCCTTTTCATTTTCTTCAATATGAAAGGAAGCATGTTGTATGATTTCATCGGCGCCAAAGGCTTTGCTGATATTTTGGCAGGCTAAAATCATGGTTCTCTCTCCTTAACAATAACGTTCATCATGCTCAGCCCGCCGTCTGGCGGGCGAAGCATGATGGGGGTACTATGAAAGTCTCCGACTTCCATAGTATGGATGGCCATGCGGCCCGCCAGACGGCAGGCGAAGCATGATGGGGGGGGGTACTGTGAAAACCGAAAGCTTTTACAGCAATGCTTCCAGCTTTTCCCGGATTGCTTTGATAAAGCCTTCGCTGTTCAATACCGTCACATCTTCCAATGTGGTAATCAACGCAAGGTCTTTGGTCATTTTGCCGGATTCAATCGTGGAAAGGCATGCCTCCTCCAGCTTATCCGCAAATGCAGAAAGTTCCGGCAGATTATCCAGTTCTCCTCTCTTGCGAAGAGCCCCGGTCCACGCAAAAATCGTTGCTACCGAATTGGTGGAAGTTTCCTCCCCTTTCAGATGTTTATAGTAATGGCGCTGTACCGTTCCGTGAGCCGCTTCATATTCATAGTATCCCTCGGGAGATACCAGTACAGAAGTCATCATGGCAAGGGAGCCGAAAGCGGAACTTACCATATCGCTCATCACGTCGCCGTCATAATTCTTGCATGCCCAGATAAATCCGCCTTCTGCTTTCATAATGCGCGCTACCGCATCGTCAATCAGCGTATAAAAATATTCAATTCCGGCTGCTTTAAATTTATCATCGTATTCTTTATCATAAATCTCCTGGAAAATATCTTTAAAAGTATGGTCATATTTTTTAGAAATCGTATCCTTGGTTGCAAACCACAGATCCTGTTTGGTGTCCAGCGCATAATTAAAACAGCTTCTGGCAAAGCTTTCAATGGAACCGTTCAGGTTGTGCTGCCCCTGAATCACGCCTGCTCCGGTAAATTCATGAATCAGCTCCCTGGTCTCTGTGCCGTCCTCTGCCGTGTAGACCAGTTCGCATTTTCCTGCTCCAGGAATCTTCATCTCGCTTGCCTTGTATACATCCCCGTAGGCATGACGGGCAATGGTAATGGGCTTCTTCCAGTTCTTCACGCAGGGTTCAATCCCCTTTACCGTAATGGGGGTGCGGAATACCGTTCCGTCTAAAATCGCACGGATGGTTCCGTTGGGGCTTTTCCACATCTGCTTCAGATCATATTCCTCCATGCGGGCTGCATTGGGAGTAATGGTAGCGCATTTTACCGCAACGCCGTATTTCTTAGTGGCATTGGCAGAATCAAAGGTTACCTGATCGTCTGTTTCATTCCGGTGTTCCAACCCTAAATCATAATATTCTGTCTTTAAATCCACAAACGGGCACAGTAATTCATCTTTAATCATTTTCCAGAGAATGCGGGTCATTTCATCCCCGTCCATCTCCACTAACGGTGTTGTCATTTTAATTTTTTCCATGCTCTCTTCCTCCTGATTGTTTAAGGTAACGCCCCTTCCCATTTGTTCAGAGGCAACTCCCATCCGTAAGTTTCCATATTCTGAATTGCGCTGCTGATATGCAGGCTGGCTGCCTCCTCCGCTTTCCCGGCATTCTGTTCCCGGACAGCTTCTAAAATCTTCCAGTGTTCCTGGTTTGACTGCTGCGCCCGTTCCCGGTTTGTTAAGCTTATTTTCCTTGCCCGGCACAGATAATGATGATAGTCCTTCAATGCATGTTCCAGCACTTTGCTTCCGCCTGCTTCATACAGCAGCCCGTGGAACTTATCATCCAGCTCCACCATCTGATCCATATGATCTTTACTGAAATGAAAATCCGCAAGATAGAGGATTTCTTCCATTCTCTCAACCTGAATTCTGCCGGCAGACACCGCCGCCCTTCTTGCGCACAATCCTTCCAACGCCAGGCGCATCTCATAAATATCCCGGATATCCTGTCCTGAAAATCCCACCACAAATGCCCCTTTATTGGGAATAATAGTAATTAACCCTTCCAATTCCAACTGCCGCAGCGCCTCGCGCACCGGCGTACGGCTCACGCCCAGTTCTTCTCCTATGGCTGTTTCTTTCAGTTCTTTTCCCTTAGAATACGTTCCGTCTAAAATCTCTTCTCTGATTTTCTGAAAGACCTGCTGCCCCAGTGAATGATTTATTCCATTCAAACCAGACCCTCCTTGCTGGAAAATAATTTCCATGGATTATTGTATACATTTATGCATTTTCTTGTCAAGAGGAAATAAAATAGTTTTGCCATTCATCGTTGCTATTCACATCCTTCAGCTGCTCATAGCAACGGCATTTGCGCATCTAAAACCGCCTATCGCTTCATCACCCTTACCAATTCCTGATAAAATTCCTCCGCAGCCGCAAATTCCTCTTCCGTGATGCCCTGTCTGGAAAAGGCCGCCTTCTGCCAGATTCGGACTGTCCTCTCCCAATCCAGTTCCGGCAGTTTCCGGGCCAAAAACGCCCCGTACTCCTGATCCCCCATGCCCTTATCACGCTCCAGTCCTTTTGATTTCAGTAATTTCTCAACGGCTTTTCCTATAGCCAATGCGCCTTTGCTGCGATTTTCCTGATAAAACTCCGCCAGGCGCTTCTTTTGCAGATGCTTCCCCGCGCACCAGAACAGTCCGCAGACAAGAACCATTCCCACCAGACAAATGCCCGCCGTTTTCACTGCTCCCGGAACGCCATCCTCTCTGTTTTCATCCCTTTCTGCACTGCTTTCGGCTTTTCCGGCTGCCGGCTCTTTTTCCTTCGGCGGCTCCTCTTCCAAGTCCGGCGTATGGGCCTTCTTCTCTTCTTCCTGCTGCTTCAGCTCAGGAGTCTGCTCTTTCTGCGTTTCCCCCTCTTCCCCTGCACCCTGTTCCAGTTCCCGGAGCTTGTCATCCAGATCCTCCCCTGGCTTTAAATCCTGCAGGATATTTAAGTAAGACGGCGGCGTCATTTCCAGGGGATAAAACCCTGTGTCAGTCTGAAATACTTCTGTCCAGGCATGGCTCCGCCAATCTTTTACCACAGCGGTAAACGTTCCGTCTGGATTTTCTTTAAAATCTTCCGGAAATACCACATATCCGCTGACATACCGCGCCGGAACCCAGAGTATCCTGAGAATCAGCGTTCCCGCCGTGGCATAGTGAACGCAGAATCCCTTTTTCTGCTGCAGCAAAAAATACTCTGTGTAATCTTCCCCCTCCGGCACCGGTTCCAGATTCTGGCTGTACTCTGTGTTGGACCAAAGAAGCATCTTTGTCTGCATGATTCTGTATTCCGGAATCCTCAGCGCCTGTCCCTGCCGAATCTCCTGACCTATCTCTTCTTCAAAACCTCCTTCTTCCTGTTTCCCCCACAAATTTAACTCTGCATAAGGCACGGTCAGTTCTTTCATCCGCTCCAACCCCTGCTTGGGCAGACGGGTATAGGCCTGCTGCACATAAGAACAATAATTCTCCCATATTTTCTCTTCTTCTGTCTGGCCTGACAGGTCACGGATTGACACCTTCTGTTCCCAGGCATTTACAGAGTGAAATCCTTCCCGCTGCCAGTCCTTTAGAAACAAAAAGCTGTTCCACTGAAATTCTTTCTGCCCCAGGGGCGACAGCATTCCGTCTCCCTCTGCAATCTGCTCCTCAGGAATTTCTGTATAATAAGGAGACAGGGTATAACCCGAAACAGGATTCTTCAATTCTATGGTTACCTCCCGGGACACATAGCCCTGGTCTGTTTTCTCACGCTCTTTTAATGTCCGGTAAGGGTAATTCTGCACCGCTTCTTTCCCCTCCTGATTGGAAAGCCCCTGGCTCTGGGCCCAGTCGGAAAACTCCTGTTTGGATACTGCCCTCCAGCTTCCGCCCGCATAATCCCCTCCGATAAATCCCCGGAGATAAAAAGTCTGTTCCGGCCGTTTGTCCACCGTAATCCGAAACAGTTCTTTTCCGGTCTGCCGGGGCTTGTCATTGCCAAGAAGATACTCACTCTTTCCTTTGTTTTTGGAAAACAACTGGTTTTTGCTGATTTCATCTGCCAGATCCATCAGTTGATCTTCCAGCAAAAGCTGTCTCTGATACCAGGGATCATGCCAGCGTTCCATGATCTGCCGAGCCAGGCCGCTTTCTGCAAAAACTGCCGACAGCGCAAGAATCACTGCAAGCCCCGCACCCGGAATCCATGCCCCTTTTTCCTTCGGCTCCAGATTTATGGTCAGAAAGCCTGTCAATATCAGCGCCAGCCCTGCCCCGGAGGGGGCAATTCCCACATAACTTCCCAACACAAGAATCACTGCCGGAATGCTTAAGAAAGCAAAACGCACCCTCCACTTTTTAAAAGCAGATTTATTTTTATCATAAGCGCGGCTGCTGACTGACACAAACAGCAGACTCTCCAAAAATCCCAGCAAAGCGCACAAAAGCACAAAACACCAGACTTTCTCTGCGCCACGGGGCCTCACAAACCAGGTCAGATATTCTGTACGGTAATACTCGTTAACCAGTTCCAGCACGCGGTTGGCAATCTCTTTCCCGCCCTCTATAAAAATCTGCTGATTTCGGCGCACTGTAGTTCCCAGAACCGCCGCATACAGCAGACTGACAATCACTCTCTGCTTTTTTCCCAGATACATAATTTCTGTCAGAATCAGAAGCAGACCTGCCAATAAGAACAGCGTTCCAGCGGCTGTTTGGGACAACAGTATGTTTTCCATACACAGGAACTGGCCGCATACAGACAGAAACAGGCAGATTCCGGCCTTTAACCGGAAAGAAAAGGGGATTTTACGATATTCAGTTGTTGCTCTCTTAAAACGAAAGTTTGCCGCCATTTTCTTCTCCGCTTTCCTTTTTAAATCCGATTGTTACATCGCGTTTACTCTAAAAGCCTCCGACTTCTACAGTATGGATGGCCATACGGCCCATCAAAGGGCAGATCACGCAAGATGGCAGTTTACTTTACAACCAATTCAAAACTTTATTTTTTACTTTTGCATACCATTCATTTTCATCTTGCGCCAATTCCGCCTGTTCCATAGAATACTGAAAAATCCCTTTTATCTGATCTGCACCTGGAACATATCCTGCCCCATATGACTGTTCCACCATATTAATAAACACATCTAATTCCAAAGGAACTATTACAGACTGTCCACCATAAAATGAAATATTCACTATATGTAATGCATAAAAATATGCAATGCATGACTCATTAATTTTGGGAGCTATAAACAAGCAATACGCCTCTTTTCCAGTATCTTTTTTCAGCTTAGCCAAATGTCTTGAAACTGGTTCCCCTTCCATTTCGTATTGTCTTTGGCCTGATTGCATAGTAACCTCTACTGCCACTCCAAAATCCCCATAATCACAAATAATATCTGCCATATTTCCTTGGGCAGTTGACATGGGCTGCCCTCTATCATCCAGTTTTAAGTTTGCTTTTATATTACCGCCATCAAGCATCGTCATCGCCCGCCATGTATTCCATTCCATCATCAATGGCGCATCATACAACAAATTATCCTTAATTTCATGATAGACTTTCATGATATCACTATACTCTTTATATTCTTTTAAATCTCTCACCTGCCTCTCAATAATCGCTGCTTTTCTGTTTTGAATCAGTTCCTCTAATTTATCCTTCAACTGTCCGGCCGTAATTTGAGTTAAATCAACCGACGGTTCCATAAATTCAGAAACTTGTGTCAATAGCCGTTCCTTGTCATCGGAATACAATATTGGCAAAGACGCATCAAATAAGTAATCCTTATACTTTACCTCATCATATACAAATACTGGTTTTCTATCCACATCATTTAAAAAGAATTCCACCTCTTCTTTCTTCTCATGCATAATTGACAGCGAATGCCCTCTTTGAGATATTTCAACCATGCCTGTTGCACGCAGATACCTGAAACACGCGTCTGTGTAATCACGCAAATTCCTTGCCTTGGTCCTTACAAACTTATCTAATGACTTGTCTTTCGATTCTCTTGTCTGTGTTTTTCCGGAATCAATCTCTTCCTGAAAAATCTTTTCTACTTCTTTACGCATGCATTCACCGCGAAATACTTTATAACCGGCTTTAGCATACGCTTTCATTCTCCTGAACCGCCTGATTTCATCTGCAATATCATTAAATTTCTCATAGTGGGTTAATTGCATGCCAAAAATCATTAATTCATCAAAGCTTAACGTTCCCAATTCATAAATCAATCTAAAAATTTCCAAATATGGTTTTACCCCAAATATCCCTTCCAATTGCTTTGGTTCTTTATGATACGGAGACGGCAGCTGAAATTTCAATAACTGCCGAAGCAGAACTTCTTCTGTCCTCTTTCCACTAATCAGCCTCTTTCCGGGCTCTGTCAATTTTATCGTTGGCTTCAGATCAAGAAATCCTAAAGCTTTCGGTGCGCGATTAATACGATCTCTCGCACTGAAAGCCATTTCTTTCCCTGAACCCTCCCCCTGAAAATCCTTTCCTTCTGCCAATTTCTCAATAAACGCAATCTGTGTATCTGTATTCCACACTCTGCCTTCAAAGCCTTTCGCAAGCGTTTCTATTTCTGGAATCATTTTCAGTGGCGTTCTAGGGGACGTAGTGAAAAATAGCGTTTTACTTTTTAAATATGCCATACAATTTCTCCCATCTAATAATTTGTCACTATAATATGCTTCGCATCTGATTTAAATCGGTTTCTGATATTAACCGCATACGTTTTATCATATTCTTCTACAATAGATTTGCCATATAATTCTTGTGTCAATGGCGTTTTCCCAATAACCAGCAATGCCTTTGCTGACAAATTTTTAAAATCATTTGCCAGCCTTCTATGTTCATCTTCTCCAAATCCATCTCTATAATTGTCATTTCCATAATCGCTAAAAATACAATCATACGGCGGATCCAGGAAAATAAAATCTTCTTTTTGAGAATATTCAAATATTCTTGAATAGTCATAATTGTATATTTCCGTCCTCTGCAAAAGTTCGTAATGCTCATACGTAATTAATTTCGTATTAAAATTTTTATATCTGCCAAAAGGCACATTATATTCTCCATTTGCGTTATATCTTATCATACCCGAATATGCTGTTTTATTTATAAAAAAATACACCACAGATTCAAGATACTCCGTATCTATTTTATGATTAAATGCATCCCGCATCCTATAATATAAAGATTCATTTTTATTTTCCACTCTCTTGTCCGGATATTCTTTCTTCAATCGTTCATATGCCGCCTGGTTTTCCTCATATATTTTCTGCAGCCTATCCAATTGAATTCTGGCGTCAGGATACTTTTCCTGCATTTCTTTATAAAACGAATACAGTTTAAAATTGACATCATTGATAATTGCCTCTTCTGGCTGAAGATAAAAATAAAGAGCCCCTCCTCCTAAAAAAGGTTCTATGTATCTGGAATATTGTTTCGGCATATGACTGATAAAATGAGCAATCTCTTTGGATTTGCCGCCTCTGTACTTAATCATGGGATTCATAATATTCCTCCTTATATGCAAAAATCATACTGTCAACTCCAGCTCAAGCATCTGCTCCTTCACCCGTCCCGGTTCCGCTTTCACCAGAAACTCTCCATTACAATACAGTTCCAGTTCCTGATTCCACACAATTCCGGTCACGTAGCTTTCACCCCGGAATTCCTGTCCATACTCCTTTGAAAAGCTGCACCGCCCCATCCGGTATTTTAAAATCTCACTCCAAAAATCCGTCAAATCCTGGAATTCCCGGACAGCCCGGCGGTGCAGTCTCTGCTCCCTATCATTGTACCACACCAGATAATGGAAACACTCCTGCGTCAGCAGTCCCTGGGAAACCGTATTCACCACCTCCCAGTAAGCCCGGCGCGCTTCCTGTGCCATCGCATCCGTGCAGGCGTCTAAAAACAGCGCCACATTGCATCCAATGGGCATACTCATATCCGCCACAATTAATTCCTCATTTCTGGCTGACAGCTTCCAGTGAATCCGGTTCAGCCGATCCCCTTTCTGATACCCTCTCAGATTTAAAACCTCCGCCGGATCATCTCCTTTCGTCTGGGGATGATACACTTCCCCATCTGCCAGAAACAGTCTGGTTCGGATGCCTGCCTGAATATTTGTCTCATAACACGCCGGAAAAATCATTACCTGCTTTTTCTGCTTTACTTTCTTTTTCCGGCTAAAAAGTCCCAGACAGTCATAACAGGCAAGAAAACGGCATTCTGCCTGCCATAGCCCGAAATCCAGATTGCCTGCTGTTCCAACCAGCTTCACTTTCTCTCCGGCGCCGGCTCTCCCTGAAATGTTGACTGTGAAAGTCTCCGACTTCCACAGTATGGATGGCCATGCGGCCCGCTCCGCGACAGGCTGCGCATAATGAGAAGGGACTGTGAAAACTTTCCGCCTGTGCCCTGCCAATTTTCTGCCAAAAGGGGCCGTTTTGCTGTCTTCCAGAGGTTTCAGCGCTATCTTTGCACGGACTTCCGCCAGATAAAACGGGCTGTGATTGCTTACCAGAAGGCTGACCCGGTATCTGCCGTCTTCCTCCGGATAAGGAGAAAACAAAAGTTCGCATTCCATTCGCTTTCCGGCATACCACAGCATGTATAGCAAAAAAGGCGGCAGTAATACTGCAGCCCCAAACAACATCAGAAATCCTTTACTGTTATAAATAATCGCCACATAACCTATGCCTGCCGCCGCAAGCATATAGAACAGTTTATTTCTCATTTTCTTTCCTTTGCCGCTTTCATTCTCACCATATCCATAGCCAACAGAGCAAACAAAAGCCTGCTTCTCATTTTCTTCCCTTTATCGCTTTCGGTATCGGCACAGTCCTTAAAATTTCCTTTAACACCTGCTCCGCATCCATACGGGCCACTCTTGCCTTGGCATTTAATACCATCCGGTGGCTGCAGACGGATAGAAACACATCTTTTACATCCTCCGGAACCACATAATCCTTCTGCCGCAGAAAAGCCAGGGCTTTTGCCATCTGCAGAATATTCAGAGAGCCTCTGGGGCTGATTCCAAGCTCCACCATCGGATGGTTCCTGGTAGCGTTTACCAATATTCCGATATATTGATAAATCTCTTCCTGCACAAACGTCTGATCTGCCCACTGCTGCATTTCAAGCAACTCCTCCCGGGTAATTACCGTCTCTGTCTCTTCCTTGCCCTGCTTTCCTTTCAGAATGTCAATTTCATCCTCCATACTGGGATACCCAAGCTGCAGACAAACCATAAAGCGGTCAAGCTGAGCCTCCGGCAGCATCCAGGTTCCTGCGCTCCCCACGGGATTCTGGGTGGCAATCACAATAAACGGAGAAGGAACATTCCGGCTGACTCCGTCCACCGTTACTTTCCGCTCTTCCATCACCTCCAAAAGAGCCGACTGCGTCTTAGGGGAAGTCCGGTTAATCTCATCCGCCAGCAGCAGATTGCACATCACGCTTCCCGGCTGATAGACAAAAGCGCCGGATTCCCTTTGATATATGGAAAAGCCCGTCAAATCCGAGGGCAGCACATCCGGAGTAAACTGCACTCTGTTCTGCTGCAGGGACATGGATTTGGACAAAGCCATTGCAAGGGTGGTTTTGCCCACCCCTGGAATGTCGTTCAAAAGAATATGCCCTCCTGCCAGAATCGCCGCCACGGCTTTCACAATGCAGTCGTCTTTTCCGATAACCGCTTTTTTTACTTCATTAATTACTTCATATGCAGGCATTTGATGCCTGTATGCTTGCATTTCTTCCGCTTTTTCCATATTTCTTCCACAGCCTCTTTCAGGACATCCCTTTCATCCCTGGCGGCCCCTCCTGTTTTATCGGCTCTTCATCCGCTTAATCACTTTCAACCTGGTAAATTCTTCTCTTTCTTTTTCCTCCAGCGCACTCTGTATGCTCTTTGTCAATGTCTCATATTTGGGAATGGTGATATTCTGCAGGGCATTGGCGCGCTTCTGGGTTTTCTTGATATTATAGGCCAGGCGGTAGGCGGAGGTTTCCACCTGCGCCAGACGTATGGTTAATTCCTTCACCTTCTGGAATTTCTCACAGGCTTCATCCAGAGACATTTTCGTCCCGTAAAAAGGATAAGAGGGCTTTAATTCCCGGGCTTCATATTCCACTTTTGGAATCTCCGTCCCCATAACGCTTCTGCGCTTAATGGATATGGAATTTTCCACCGGCACACTGAAGCTTAACACCTCCACTTCATGAATGCCCATCTGGATATTGGCTTTCTGCAATGCCTGATAAGCGCTGGTAAAGGTTACGTCAATCTCTTTTTGAATATCCGTGGCCTGCTCGATCAGCTCCATCAATTCCCGAATCAGGATATTCCGCTTCTTATCCATCAACTCATAGCCCTGTCTGGACAGCGCCAGGGAATTTTTCGCAAGCATTAAATTACCTTTTGTTGGAAATGTATTGGGATCCATCTAGTCACCTCACCAGTGTTTTTCTAATATTTTTGTGTCAATCCGGTCTAATTCCTCCTTGGGCAGGATATGCAGAAGTCTCCAGCCAATGTCCAGAGTTTCTTCAATGGTCCGGTTTTCACTGACCCCCTGAGCCACAAATTCCTGCTCAAAGCCCACGCCGAATTCCAGATATTTCTTATCTGTATCCGACAGTTCATCTTCACCGATAACGCTTGCCAGATCTCTTGCCTCCCCTACACGGGCATAGGAAGAAAAGAGCTGATTTGCCACATCCTGATGATCCTCCCTGGTGTATTCCGCCCCGATGCCGTCTTTCATCAGACGGGACAGGGAAGGCAGCACGTTAATAGGAGGATAGACATTCTTCTGATGCAGGGAACGCTCCAGTACAATTTGTCCCTCGGTAATATACCCGGTCAGGTCGGGAATGGGATGGGTGATATCGTCATTGGGCATGGTAAGAATCGGAATCTGGGTTACGCTTCCGCTTCTTCCCTGAACAATTCCGGCTCTCTCATACAAAGTAGCCAATTCACTGTAAAGATATCCGGGATATCCTTTCCGGCTGGGGATTTCTCCTTTGGAAGCGGATACTTCACGCATGGCTTCCGCAAAAGAAGTCATGTCCGTAAGGATAACCAGAATATGCATATTCTTCTCAAACGCCAGATATTCCGCCGCAGTCAGCGCCACCTTCGGGGTAATCAGACGTTCCGCCACCGGGTCATTGGACAGGTTCAGAAACATGGTTACATGGGAACTTACCCCGCTTTCCTCAAACCTCCTGCGGAAAAATTCTGCCACATCGTATTTGACGCCCATAGCGGCAAACACAATGCCAAACTCCTCCTTGGATCCTTCCCCCAGAGACGCCTGTTCCACAATCTGGGCTGCAAGCTGATCGTGGGGCAGTCCGTTTCCGGAAAAAATCGGAAGCTTCTGACCCCGAATCAATGTGGTCAATGCATCAATGGCAGAGATTCCCGTCTGGATATAGTTTCTTGGATATTCTCTGACACAGGGATTTAAGGGCAGCCCGTTTACATCCAGGGTTACCTCCGGGTTGATTCTTCCCAGACCGTCTATGGGTTCTCCCAGGCCGTTAAAAGTTCTTCCCAAAATCTCCGGCGACAGGCCGATTTCCATGGGATGGCCGCTTAACCTGGTATGGGTGTTTTTCAAAGACATTTCATCGGTGGTATCAAAGACCTGAATCACTGCCTTATCTTCGTCCAGGGCCACAATTTTCCCTTTTTTGCGTTTGCCGCCTTCCACCACGAATTCCACCATTTCTTCAAAAAAGGCGTTCTTTACCCCCTCCAATGCAATCAGGGGGCCATTGATTTCACTTAATCCTAAATATTCAATTGACATATCCACCCTCCTATGCATTGGTTTCCAGCAGACCCCGGTAAAATTCATCGATCATCTGCCGGTATTCATCAAATTTATACAGATCTTTATTGGCCACATCGTATTTGATGGCAATAATTTTCTCAAAAATACTGTTTTCCCGGAGCAGCGCCATAGGCATTCCCATTTCAATCAGTTCTTTGCATTTGTCATAGAGATACAGGATTACCTTCATCATCCGAAGCTGTTTTTCCAGGGGAACAAAGGTATCTTCCTCATGAAATGCATTCTGCTGCAGAAAGCCCAGCCGGATCACTCTTGCAATTTCCAGAATCAGCTTCTGGTCATCCGGCAGCACATCGCTTCCGATTAGCTTTACAATCTCATTCAAACGGCTCTCTGTGGTAAGGATATTCAAGAGCTCATTCCGGCAAGGGATAAAATCCGCCCCTGCATTGGCCCCGTACCATCCTTCCAAATCATTCAGGTATTCGGTATAGCTGGTCAGCCAGTTGATGGCAGGATAATGCCTTGCATAAGCCAGAGATTTGTCCAGCGCCAGGAAACAGCGGACAAAACGTTTGGTATTCTGAGTTACCGGCTCGGAAAAATCACCGCCCTGGGGAGAAACCGCCCCGATAATCGTAACGCTTCCGTCTGTGCCGTTTAAGTTTTCCACATATCCGGCCCGTTCATAAAAGGCAGAGAGCCGGCTTGCCAGATAAGCCGGAAATCCTTCTTCCGCCGGCATTTCTTCCAGACGTCCCGAAAGCTCACGCAGCGCTTCTGCCCAGCGGGAAGTGGAATCTGCCATAATCGCCACATGATAGCCCATATCCCTGTAATACTCGGCCAGAGTAATGCCGGTGTAAATGCTTGCCTCACGCGCCGCCACCGGCATATTGGAGGTGTTTGCAATCAGTGTGGTCCGATCCATCAGAAGATTTCCCGTTTTGGGGTCCACTAACCGGGAAAATTCCTCTAATACATTGGTCATCTCATTTCCCCGCTCGCCGCATCCGATATAAATGATAATATCTGCGTCAGACCACTTGGCAAGCTGATGCTGGGTCATGGTCTTTCCAGTTCCAAACCCTCCCGGAATTGCGGCAGTTCCGCCCTTTGCAATGGGAAAGAGCGTATCCAAAATCCGCTGTCCAGTTACCAGCAGGCGATCCGCCGGATACCTCCGCTGAATGGGCCTGGGAATGCGGATGGGCCACTGCTGGGTCATGGTAAGGTTCTGTTCCTCCCCGGTCCTGGTGCGAATCACGACCAGGGTTTCTTCTATGGTGTACGCACCGTCTTCCGCTGCGCTTATGACAGTGCCTTCCACTCCCGGAGGCGCCATAACCTTGTGTACAATAGCAGGCGTCTCCGGCACCTCTGCGATAATCATTCCGGGTGTCAGTATATCTCCTGCCTTCACGGTAATCTTTGCATCCCATTTCTTTTCCCGATCTAACAAATCCACACTGACGCCCCGGGGAATATAGGCGCCTGACTGTTCTCCAATTAACTGCAGAGGCCTCTCAATTCCGTCAAAAATATTGGTAATAATTCCCGGCGCCAGCGTCACGCAAAGGGCCCGTCCGGCGCCCTCCACCAATTCTCCGGGCTTCAGCCCGGTCGTCTCCTCAAACACCTGGATGGTTGTCCGCTCTTTTGTCAGCCCAATCACTTCTCCCACCAGCCGGTGTTCTCCCACATAAACCATCTCAGACATTTTAAATCCCAGATTGCCCAAAATGGTGATAATCGGCCCGTTAATTCCATATATTTTACCTGTTACATTCATAGAAACGTCTCCTCCTGCTCTAATTTCGTCATAAAGGATTCATCAATCAAAATATTTCTGGAACGGATCACTGCCCGGATTCCTCCGCCGAATTCCATGACGCTGACGGTTAATTCCACGCCTGTTTCCTGCTCTAATATCTCCTTCTTAGCTTCATCCGACGGATTGATGTAAACAGTAACCTCTTCTTTCCCGGCCACTTCCTTCGCCATTTTAATTTTGGCAATCAGATACTTCTGATAATCTTCTGTCTGCTGATATTTCTTCAGCCGATCCTTCACCTTTTCACACAGCTTCTCTTCCCATTCCCGCTTACAGATGTCCAGCAGCCGCTTCTGACGCACTACCTCTTCCGATACTTTCCGGTTCAGCTCCCGGCGGATTGCGGTTTCTTCCATCTGAAATTTATGTTCCATCTCTATCTGCCTGTTCTTTCGAAATTCCTCGGTCTCTCTCTCACAGGCTTCTTCATGCTCACGAATCAACATATCACTTTCACTGTTTGCCACATTAATGGTAAACTTCTGAAATACCTCCAGCTTTTCCTTTATCTGCATTCCTTTTCCTCCCGTCCGGACAGCTTCTAAAGTTTCAGTCCAATTGCCTCACTGACATAATCTGTGATAAAATTCTCCTTCCGGCCGGTTCCGTGGCGATCCGGAATTTCAATCAGCAGAGGCAGGCGCCGGTTTAACTTTACTTCATCAATCAAATCCGGAAACTCCCTGCCGAACTTTTCTGTCAGCAGTACAATTCCTATCTCCTTATCCTGAACCACAGCATCCAGCGCTTCCTTTAATTCCTGACGCTCATGCACCACAATTCCTTCCACGCCGGCCAACCGCATTCCCGTCCAGGTATCCCTGTTATCACTGATTAAATACATCTTCATAACCGGTCTCCTTTATCCCAGAATTGAGAAGGAAATCAACAGACCGTAAAGGGCAATGGACTCTGCCAAAGCTACGAAAATCAATGCTTTACCCATAATGCTGGAGTCTTCGCTCAGCGCGCCCAAAGCTGCGCTGGCTGCACTTGCTACGGCAATTCCGGCGCCGATACAGGAAAGTCCCGTAGACAAGGCTGCTGCAAGATAACGCCATCCTTCCACACCGGCTTCCGCCGCCTCTCCGGCTGCCTGTACATTTCCGCTGAACAATAAAATATCCGCCACCAGCACAGTTCCGAAAAAGAAAAACAGATTGCTGGCCAGCGCCGCCTTAAATCCTCCCTCTTTCCGCTTGCTGAGTAAGAATCCGCCCACCGGAATTATCATACTGCAAAGTAAAATCACCACTAATATCATTTTCGTTACCATCTTCATATCCTCCTGTTAAATTTCTATTATTATCTCTCTTCCTGTTTTCTGAATGGAATAAAAGGTTTCCCGTCCCCGGTATAAAATCGGCTGAACATTTCATAGTATTCCAAACGAAGCACCTGAATCCCAACAACCAGGCCCTCCAGGCCGGCCACAAGGGCATTTCCCAATATAATAATCACCCAGTTGGGGCTGCCTTTTTCCAGGCCGGCAAGGGTCATAACCACACCCATCATACCTGCATGGCTCAATGCAAAGGCTCCCACACGGACAAAAGAAATGGTGTTGGTGGCATAGCTCAAAACCACATCAAATCCTTCCACCAGAGCTTCCACGAAAAACATCACCTTGCTGCCTTCCGGAAAAACATTGCCTTTTTTCTCAATCAAACGGCTTAACGGCTCTTTCAGCAAAATCACAATCAGCGGAACGCCCACTGCAATTCCAATCAATACAGTTGCCGGAAGGCCGTGCCCTGTGGCAAAAAGCAAGACGCACAGAAATACAAATCCATAACAAATCAGCCCTGCCAGGCCGCTCTGATTAAATAACAGCCTTCCGTATTCCTTCGCCCGGACCGCATTCACCATATTCAGCGCCATAGCCACCAGAATCAATACTCCGCCGAAGCCAATGGCAAGCATCAGCGTGGTCATAATATTGTCCATAGGCTTCATCCACAATGCCGGGATCACTTCTTCAAATCCAAAAAAGCTTCCATACAGGAACCCGAAAATCACTGACCAGACACCGGCCACTCCCACAATTCCGGCAAGTCTCATGTTCTTCATCCGATAAAGCAGGATTCCTCCCACCAAGAGGCATGCTCCCTGTCCCACATCCCCGAACATTACGCCGAACATAAAGGTATAGGTTAATGCAATAAACAGAGTTGGATCCATCTCATTGTAGCCAGGCAGCCCGTACATCTCCACAAACATTTCAAAGGGCTTTAAGATCTTCGGATTCTTCAGCCTGGTGGGGGGCTTGCTCTCCAGACCGTTCCCCGGCTCTTCCTCCACACAATTGATGTTTTCATCCATGGCAATTTCCCGCTGCAGCTTTTCCGCATCCTGCCTGGCCATCCATCCATACAGAATATAGTGCTCAATGCCTTCTTCCCTGGCGCTGGTGCATGCCGCATATTTGCGGATCTCAAAATTATCGCAGTAACTTTCCAGACATTCACAGGCCGCCAGAATCTCCTGCTCCTTGTCCTTCACCAGCTCTACCGCCTGCATCTTCAGACTTTCCAGCCTCTGCTGATGGTTTTGTAAAAGCTCTTTGGCCTGTTCAAAAGCCTGCCTGGGCGTATCCTCCAGATCATCCGGCACCTGAATCGCTTCAAAATGGAAAGAAGCATAGACAGCTTCAATTTCCACCAGATGGGTATGAGGCACAAAATAAACGCCCCAGACATACTCGCTGTCGTTATTGCACTCATAGAACAGTGTATAGGGATTATGGAATACATACTGCTCCAGCTTATGGTAATTCTCCACTTTAATCTTACCAAACTGATAATCAATAAAATGGAAATCTCTCAGCTTGCAGAGTTCGAAATCCAGACCGATAAACGGGGCAATCTCCGCCATCCATTCTTTCAGCTCCCGCAGTTTCTCCTGCACCTCTTCCTGCTGCTGCACCACATCCGCCAGCTGCTCATGAGCTGCAAAAATAATTTCCTGCGCCTGCTCTGCCGTCACCTCCAAATCTGTCTTTCGTGGAACTTCCAGATACTGTTTTAACTCTTCCCCCTTCTGGGCGGCTTCCTTATACAGATTTGTCTCCACAAAAGGCCGTACATTTTTTAAATTGTTCAGACTTGTCATTGCATTCTCAAAATGAATGTCATATTTATTCAAATACAGCTTCACTACCCGGTCAATGTCATTCTTCGGACCGGTAATATGCAACAACTTCATTTTCTCAATCAATGCTTCCTCCTCCAATCCTCCTGTATGCTGAATTTATTTACAGTAAACTTTCATAGTAATCATTCACCCTGCTTAACCTGCCGTTTGGCGGGCCGCATGGCCTTCCTACTATGAAAGCCAAGGGCTTTCATTGTAAACTCCCATCATGCTTAGCCTGTCGTGCGACGGGCCGCATGGCCTTCCTACTATGGAAGCCAAGGGCTTTCATTGTAAACTCCCATCATGCTTAGCCTGTCGTGCGACGGGCCGCATGGCCATCCTACAATGAAAGCCAAGGGCTTTCATTGTAAACTCCCATCATTCTTAGCCTGTCGTGCGACGGGCCGCATGGCCATCCTACAATGAAAGCCAAGGGCTTTCATTGTAAAATCAACTTCTGGATTTCCCTGGCAGGAACCTGGTAACGTATCCCCTCCAAGGCTGTGGTGAGATGTTCGATTTCCTGTTCCTTCTCATAAAAATAGTAAAATACCGGAGCCATAGAGGCCGGATATTTCCGGCAGATTCTCTGATACATTTTCTTCATAACCTGATGGTAGGAAACCTCATCCTGCATCTTCACCAGCGCATCCCGGCCTTTAAAATACATCGTACTCTCCAGAATCCGGCAGAACTCTTCTGTCTGCTCTGTCTCTAAGAGCCTCTGCTTCTCTGCTCTTTTTAATTTATAGTGCAATGGAATCAGTATTTTTGCGGTTTCCTCCGGTTTCTGGTGAAAAAATTCCTTTCCCCGGTACATCCACATAATATTCAGCCAGTCCACCTGGGTGCCAAACACTTCCCGAAGCACCTGCCGCATCTGACTGCCGGAAAATTTATCGATCTGCTTCCATACCTCTGTAAAATAGGAATTTTCTATCTTGGGAACTGCTTCTCCAAACTGAAGCTGGGGCAGGTACAGCTCCATGGCCTTTCTCTGCTGCTCATTTCCAAACCGGTACAGCTTCTGGTAGTCTTCCATCACAGAATTATGAATCAATTCCTCAACCTGTCCCCGGTGCCGGATATCTTCCCGTCCGCCGTAAATCTTCCCGTAACTTTCCTGCTCCCTGAGGAAACCAATGGTCTCAGGAACCGTCTGGAACTCCACAATCCGTTCAAAGTCTTCTCTTTTCAACAGCCGGCTGCGCATAGCTCTCGTCTTGGTAATCAGCCCGCTGTACTGTAGCAATTCTCCTGCCATAAGCTACACCTCAGTTATCTTTTCTACAATCTTTTCCGCGATCTGATCCAGATATCTTTCACACCTTTCATTCAACTGTGTGATCTGCTCCTGATTCTTTTTCACAATCTCTTCCAATTCCTCCTCTGTCTGAGCCTCCAACTGAGATCGCAGAATTGTGAGCCTGCCTTCTAATTCTCTTTCCAGTTCTGTCACAGAATCTTCTCTCTGCTTTTTGCTGCTTTCTGTCAATTCCTGTTTCTTTTTGGCGGCCTTCTCCATGATTCTGCCCGCCTGCTCTTCTATTTCGTAGAGCCCCATTATAACTTCATTCATTGCACCCATCTTCCTTCCTAAAATACAGCCGGACTGCAAACTGCTGTTCTTTCACACCGCTTGCCATACGAAATGACAGAGATTTTGCAATCTCTTTGGTGAAACTTATAATTAAATTCCGGATCTTCACATCCGCCACCTTATAGCCTTTCTCTCCGGGAGAATGCTGGCAGAACATCCTCATAACATATTCAGCCCCCTCTTTTTCAATCAGAATAACGGTACGGTAAGAATAAAAAAGCTGCTGGCACAAATAACCCCCCAGAAACATTCCGTAAGCCATTCTCTGCAGAATCACCCTTGGCACTTCGTCTCCGGTCTTATTCTTAATCTGCAAAATACACCCATCCTCCGGATAACTGAAGCGGATCTGCAGATACTTTTTATGAAATTGCCAATCATGCTCCTCAAACATATAATAACGCATAAATTCCTGCAGCAATTCCTCGCAGACGGATGAAGCAAAGCCGGCTTGGCTGGCATCTAACCCATTCATCTCCGAATTCAGGTTCCCCCGGATAATGCCTGACGCCGCCTGCGCAATTCCTCTGCGCCTTCTCCTTTTTTCTTCCAGCTTCTCAGAAAGCCGCTGGCACACATCCTCTAAACGCGCCAGCTCCTGATTCATCTTCCTGAACCGCAGTTCTTCTTCTTCTAATTCTTTGTGATATTTCAGCGCCTGCTGAATGGGGTTTACAAGATCCTCCGGCAAATAAAACGGTTTTAATATCAATTTAAAAATTCTGACGCGGTTAAAAATCTCTAAAGTTTCGGCAACGCTGTCAATCTGCGTCATAGCAATTCTCACCGTAGAGGGAGAAAGCATTTCCACCATATCAAAAACTTCTTTCCCCGACATCACCGGCATATCCAACTCACTGATTAACACTGCCGCCGGATGGTTCCTAAGATAATCCAGAGCCTTCTCCGGATATTGGAAAAATTCACAGTCTATCTGCAGCTTTGAAGCTTCCAGCATCCGCCGGTACCCTTCAATATTTTTACTATCATGATCCAGAATCACTACTGTATTCACAACCTGCCTCCCTTCGGGGGAACGAAAGCTTTTCCCCATTGCTGATCCGTCGTCCTTTTCTCGCTGCCTATCATTATATCAGAATCTATATGATTTTTCAAAATTTTTTTCAAAACATCGTGAAACACATACAAGCAGCCCACATATGATACATTGTAATCAAAATATTGGAGGATTTGAACATGAGTGATTTAGCTGCTACAAACTGTGGATGCGGATGCGAAGGAAATAACAACGGAGGATGCTCCTCTATTATCTGGTTAATTATCCTGCTTTGCTGCTGCGGCGGCGGATGCGGCAACGGCGGTTTCTTCGGCGGCAATGAAGGCTGCGGATGCGGCGGCTCAAACAGCTGCCTGTGGATTATCCTGCTGCTCTTCTGCTGCGGCGGAAACGGCAATGGATTCGGCGGCGGCTTCTGCTGCTAATCCCCACCGGAAAGGTTTCTTTCCTTCCACCAAAAGACGGAACCGGCGCAGTGCGCTGGCTCCGTCTTTTTCCTCTATTCTTCAGCTCAAATCGCCGAATTCCCATATTCTCTTATTCAGCCAATACAAACTGTCCCACAAGCTCATCCAAAATCTGCGCCTGAGCCGACAATTCTTCACTGGTGGCGGAAGCCTCCTGGGCAGTGGCCGCATTGCTCTGCACCACTTCAGATATCTGGTTAATCCCAATCTCCGCCTGGCTCATTGCCTCGCTCTGGCCTTCCACCATACCTTTTAAGTTCTTGGAAAAGTCCGCAATCTGCTTGATTCCGTCCACTACAGAAGCAATGGCATTGGAAGCGCGTTCTGCCGCCCGGTTTCCTTCCGTAACCTCCCGGATAGAACCTTCAATCAATTCTCTTGTGTCCACCGCTGCCTGTGCGCTCTGATCTGCCAGTTCCCGAATCTGGTCTGCCACTACTGCAAAGCCCCGGCCTGACTCCCCGGCTCTTGCAGCCTCTATGGAAGCATTCAGAGACAGCAGGTTGGTCTGGGCCGCAATAGATTCAATTTCTGAAATAATATCCCCAATTCTTGTGGACGCATCATTAATCCGCTGCATTGCCGCCATCATGGTATCCATTTCTTCCCGGCTGTTATCAGCTTCATTGGCGTAATGCTGGGCTTTCATGTAAGATTCCCCTGCGCTCTCTGCACTTTTCTTCATGGTAACTGCAATATCCGAAATAGTTGCATGAAGTTCCTGCACTGCCTGGGCCTGCTCGGTGGCGCCCTCTGCAAGGCTCTGGGACGCCGTTGCCAAATCACCGGAGCCGATGGATACATGTTCCGAAGCCTCTCCGATGGATATCAATGTCTGAGTCATCTGATCCCTTAAACTGCGCATAGACTCGTATAATTTTCCAAAATCTCCGGTATATCTGTCAGAAGCGCTGGACCTGACTGCATAATTCCCGCTGGCCATCTGCCCCAGCACCTCATCAATGTCATGGATAATCACATTCAGATTGTTCGCCATCTCTGTGGCGTCCTTCTCCATATACTCCACCTCATCCCCGGTCTCAACCATGGGGAATGGAGACGACAGGTCGCCGGTTGCAAAAGTTTTCAGACGGCTCCCCAGCTTTCCAAGAGGTTCCGAAATTCTGACGGCAATGTTTTTTCCAATCTTCGTGGAGAAGATAATTGCAACAACCGCCGCCGCTGCCATAGCTGCCGCCAGAGCCCAGCCTGTCACATTCAGCATCCCAGACAGGCGGTTTCCTTCTTTTACTTTCACATTCAGAAGTTCTTCCAACTTACTGTATATGCTGTTATAAACGCCTGCCAGCTCGTTAAGGGCCAAATCCTGCGCCTGCTTGCACAGCTCCCTGTCCGTAGTCGCGCCGATATCCATAATTTCCTGATCCAGTTTCCAATATTCCTCCAGCTCAGCTTTGATCGCATCATAGGTCTTTCTGCCATCAGCCGATACAATTGTATTTTCAATCAATGCGAAATTTTCTTCAAATGCCGCCTTGCTTTGCTCATGTTGTTCCACTACTGCGGCAATGGCTTCCGGATCATCATACCCAATGGCTGCCCGAAGAGATGATCTCACGTCTGCAAACTCAAACATGGCCTTGCCGATATCCCCCTGGGCAAAACCATAATTATGCAGCGCATAAGAATACCTGTTGGATACCACCAACACCGCAATTAATCCTAATAACGCTACCACCACTGTAATCGCTGACACCTTTGCAAAAGATTTGGTAAGCCTCTTTTCAATGCCTGCCTGTTGTACATTCATTACTTAATCCTTCCTTTCTCCCTGTATTATACACACTTTTTCTGATTCGTCCGGCGTCACTCGGCCGTCAGTTATCAAAGCTGTCCCATCAGATACTATTATAACTCATTTAGCAAAAGTCTCAATAGCAAAATCTGATTTCTTTTCACAATTTTCGTGTCATTTTTTCGCCAAATAATATCAATTTTTCTCATTTCCTGGAAACCGCCCTTTTTGGAACAAATATGGCAGGATATTTTGCAGGAGGACAGAAAATAAAAGGGACTGTTGGAAAATGGCGATTTTCCATAATATCTATTACTCATTATCACAACCATATATTCTTTCAAAATTCCATTTTCCGACGGCCCCTTTTATACTGCCTGAGATGTCTTACAGAAACGTTCCATCCATTCCGCTGCCCCGGCTTTTCCTCCCGGGCCGCCGGTACGGATACTGCTCCCGGTTTTCCTGTCTGGCTGACTGATTCTTTTCCTGATGCTCCTTTCTCCGGATACATTCTTCATCTAACTCATAAACGCTGTTTCCATCTATCACTAACCTTCCCACGGATTTCATCTCCTAAAATGTACTCCTTACTATTATATTACCCCGGCAATGAAATGTCGACGGATTTTTACACAGAATAATTTTTCATCGTAACAGTTCAGCCTTCGCCTTCACTGTTACCGAATCCAACCCATTTAAAGTTTGCTTTCAGCAAAGGGCTGGATTCCAGGCTCAATCTACACATTCTCACGGACTTTGCAGCAAGTGCAAAGTCCTGGGCTGAACTGTTACTTTTCATCTGCCTATGCAGAAGCTAATAAACCCCCTTTTGTCATATCACAGGGCATTCCCACATAGATTAAAATAAAAAAGGTGAATGCAATGGAAGCGATTGATACACTGATTCAGGATAGGCACCTTGAAATGATAAAAGCTGCCATTCCCTATTTAGATAATTCCCGGCAGAGAAATATGGCAATGCTGGTCAAATTTATGGAATTGCAGCGGACCATGGCGCTGTTTCAGAATTCCGGAAACGATCTGCAGATGTGTTCGGAAGAAGAGCGCAAGGATCCGGTGCAGATGCTGACTGCCATACGGGAACACTGCACAGACAGGGAAAAAGAAATGATAGACAGCATCATCAGCTTTACTCAGATGTTTTCCACCTATGAAACCCTGTTTACCGCAACTTAAACGCAGACACAGAAAGGAAAATTATGAACCCACAAGACATCTTAAACAACCCGCAGCTTCAAAAAAATATTTCTCCCGATAAACTCAAGTTATTAATGGAACTTGCCAACAGCAATTCTGTCAATACTTCCAATCCCCAGGCTATGGCGGAATCTTTGAAAAACGCCTCAGAAAGTGTAAAAAACCAGGGAATGGACTTCTCCACCACAGAACGGGATCTGATTATCGAAGCGCTGAAACAGAGCATGCCGCCCCAGGAGCAAAAGAAAGTGGATTTGCTGATGCAGATGATGAAAAGTATGCGGAAATAACCTTTACTGATATTACTCCGGCGGTTATACCCGTGAGCGAAATCATTTGCCAGAAGATTGTTCAGAGCTTTGAGGAAAAAAGCAAATGATTTGGCAAATAAGTATGCTCGTGAGTATAAATATCGCAGAATTTTACGTAGGATAAATTTTCATCTGCAAGGCGGAAGAATGAGTTATAGCGAGAGTTACAACGATTGATGAGGGTCTGCCCCACTTTATCGGGCACAACGTGGCAAATGGGGCCATGCGGCCCGTCGCACGACAGGCTAAGCATGATGAGGGTTTACTATGAAAGTCTTCGACTTCCACAGCATGGATGGCCATGCGGCCCGTCGCACGACAGGCTAAGCATGATGGAAGTTTACTATGAAAGAAAATAAGGCAGGGAAACTGTATCATTCCCTGCCCCGCGTATTTATTAAGGATTATGCAGCGCATAGCCAGCAAAAAGCTTTTATTATTTCATCACAATATTGATAATCCGTCCCGGAACATAAATCTCCTTCACTACGTTTCCGGTCAGTTTATCTCCCAAAGCCTCTTTTCCGGCGGCAACGGCCGCGTCTTTGTCCACATCCACTGGAAGGGTAACGGTAGCTCTGGTTTTCCCGTTGATCTGAACTGCCAGCTCCACGGTATTTTCCACGGTTTTCGCTTCCTCATATTCCGGCCAAACGCATTGGTAAATTCTGCCCTCATACCCGCAGATTTGCCAGATTTCCTCTGTGATATGAGGCGCCACCGGATTCAGCAGAATCAGAAATGTCCGGAACTCTCCCCGGCTGATGCTGCCTGCCTTAGAAAAATCATTCAGCATGGACATCATGGCTGCGATGGCTGTATTGTATTTCAGGTTCTCATAATCAGAACTTACCTTCTTGATTAACTGATGCATCCTGGTCTCAAATTCCGGCCGGTATCCGTCGCCGTCCATCAGAATATCCTGCAGCTTCCACACACGCTCTAAGAATCTGCGGCAGCCCTTTACGCCGTTTTCCGACCAGGAAGCGCTTAAGTCAAAGGCGCCGATAAACATTTCGTAGGTCCGAAGAGTGTCTGCGCCGTAGTCCATGACGATATCGTCAGGATTTACCACATTTCCGCGGGATTTGGACATTTTCTCTCCATTCTCTCCCAGGATCATGCCGTGAGACGTCCGTTTCTGATATGGTTCAGGCGTAGGCACAATGCCCTTGTCGTAAAGGAACCTGTGCCAGAACCGGGAATACAGAAGATGCAGGGTGGTATGCTCCATCCCTCCGTTGTACCAGTCCACCGGAAGCCAGTATTTCAACGCTTCCTCACTTGCCAGCGCTTCTTTATTCTTCGGATCTGTGTAGCGCAGGAAATACCAGGAAGACCCTGCCCACTGAGGCATGGTGTCTGTTTCCCGCTTTGCCGGCCCGCCGCAGCAGGGACATGCAGTATTCACCCAGTCTGTCATTGCGGCCAAAGGGGACTCTCCGTTATCGGTGGGCATATAGCTGTCCACTTCCGGAAGCTGCAGGGGAAGCTCACTTTCCGGCAATGCCACGTAACCGCATTTCTCACAGTTCACAATGGGAATCGGCTCTCCCCAGTAACGCTGACGGGAAAATACCCAGTCACGCAGTTTGAAATTGGTCTTGCCCTTCCCAATCTTCTTCTCTTCCAGAAACTCAATGATTTTTTTCTTGGCCTCTGCCACTTCCAGGCCGTCCAGGAATCCGGAATTCACCAATTTGCCCGTGGCAACGTCTGTATAGGCTTCCTTCTGCACATCCTCGCCGCCTGCCACCACTTCAATAATGGGAAGGCCGAACTTCTTGGCAAATTCCCAGTCACGGGTATCATGGGCCGGAACCGCCATAATTGCCCCGGTTCCATAACTCATTAAAACGTAATCCGACACCCAGATTGGAATTTCTGCATCATTTACCGGGTCAATGGCCCTAAGGCCGTCTATCTCCACGCCTGTTTTCTCTTTTGCCAGCTCAGAACGCTCAAAGTCAGATTTTCTGGCTGCCTGTTCCTGATATGCTGCAATTTCATCCCAGTTGTTAATTTCGCTTCTATATTTCTCCAAAATAGGATGTTCCGGGGACACTACCATGTAAGTTGCCCCAAACAAGGTGTCCGGTCTGGTAGTATACACAGTAAGCTTATCCTCTTTTCCCGCAATCCGAAAATCCACTTCCGCACCCTGGCTCTTGCCAATCCAGTTCCTTTGGGAAACCTTGACCCGCTCAATGTAATCCACATCATTTAAGCCTTCCAAAAGCTTTTCGGCATATTCGGTAATTTTCAGCATCCACTGGCTCTTCACCTTGCGGACAACAGGCGCGCCGCACCGTTCGCAGACGCCGTTTACCACTTCCTCATTGGCAAGGCCCACCTTGCAGGAGGTACACCAGTTGATAGGCATTTCTGTCTTGTATGCCAGACCTTCTTTAAATAATTTCAAAAATATCCATTGGGTCCAATGATAATATTCCGGGTCTGTGGTATTCACTTCCCGATCCCAGTCAAAGGAATAACCCAGGGCATGAAGCTGGCCTTTAAATCGTTCCACGTTGTTCTTTGTGACAATCTTCGGATGAATCTTATTCTTAATTGCATAGTTCTCTGTGGGAAGCCCGAACGCATCCCATCCCATGGGGTAAAGCACGTTATAGCCCTGCATTCTGCGTTTTCTTGCCACAATGTCAAGAGCCGTATAAGGACGGGGATGTCCCACATGAAGCCCCTGCCCGGAAGGGTAGGGAAATTCTACCAATGCATAATATTTCGGCTTGGAATAATCTTCGGTAGCGGCAAAAGCCTTCTCCTCATCCCATATCTTCTGCCACTTTTCTTCCAAAGCTCTGTGATTATACGGTGCTGCCATTTGATATCCTCCTAAATTTCATTCAATCATATCTAATTCTTCTCAAATTTTATCACATCAAAGAGATTTGTCAAGAATTCCCGGTTTCTATTTCTCACAATTTCCGGAATGCCGCAGAGCCCCCGGCACACTTTTCATGCGCAGTCATATTATATATAGAAACATCTTGTCACCAACCGGCGGGAAATAACCTGCCAGCGCCAGCACGTTCACCTTAATCATATAAAGTATACAGACGAAAATTCAGGAGATTAATTAAAAAAAGATTTTCTTTGCTATTTGTGCCTGAGTGGAACGAAAGGAATGAGTGATTATTATGAGAAATTATGAAATAGATACTGTATTCACAGAAGAATCTTATGAGAATCCGGGCAGATTTTTTATGGAAACTGCCCTGACCCAAATGCCCGACGCCTACGCAGATCTTATGGGGAATCCCGGAACAGGCGAAATTACCGGAATGGTTCGGTTCTATTCCGTTGGCTCAGAGGTTTTAGTCAATGCAGAAGTTTATGGTTTGCCGGCCAGTTCCAATCCCTGCGGTTCTGATATTTTCGGTTTCCATATTCATGAAGGGCATTCCTGCACCGGAACAGAAGAGGACCCTTATGCCAATGCGGGAGCGCATTTTAATCCGACCCTTTGCCCTCATCCGGCCCATGAAGGAGATATGCCGCCCCTGTTCGGCAATAACGGCTCTGCCTGGATGATGTATTCCACAGATCGGTTTTCCATTTCTGACATTATAGGGAAAACAGTGATTATACACAAAGGCATGGACGATTTTACCAGCCAGCCCGCTGGAAACGCCGGGGCAAAAATCGCCTGCGGAACGATTCAGGCTGTGTAGAATTCCGCCTGTACAGACAGCTCTTTGGGATACCCCTGCGCACAGCCGGATCCCGCCGGGCAAACAGCAATTCGGACGTTCTTCCATCGCTCTGATCGAAAGAAACGCCCGAATTGCCCCTTATTGCTCTGCCAGTTTAAACATCTCGATCATATCATTTAATTCAATTGCCTGTGCCGACAACTCCTGGCTGGTTGCAGAACTTTCTTCCGCCGCTGCGGAATTAGACTGCACCACCTCTGAGATCTGCTCAATTGCCTGATTAATCTGCTGCATTGCGCCGTTCTGCTGGCTGGAATTATCCGCCACTTCTTCTACGGCTTTCACAATCTCTGCAATTCCATTGATTATCGCCTGCAAAGCCCGGGCCGTCTCGTCCGCAATTCTGTTGCCGCTTTCCACTTCGCTGACTGCAGCCTCAATCAATCTTCTGGTATCTTCCACCGCTTCCGAACTTTGACTTGCCAAATGTCCGATTTCCCCGGCAACCACAGCAAATCCCCGCCCGGCTTCCCCGGCTCTGGCCGCTTCAATGGAAGCGTTCAGAGAAAGAAGGCTGGTTTGATCTGCAATGGCTTCAATGGTCTGGATAATATTTGCAATCTCCAGGGATGCGTCATTGATTCTGCCCATTGCCTGAGTCATCTCAACGATATGTTCATTGCCCTCCCGGGCCTGTTTTCCAATGTCATCTGCCTTCCTGCTGGTGGAAACGGCATTCCTGGTATTCCGTTCTACCTGTTCCGCCAGATTATTGACTGTGGCAAGCAGTTCCTCTATGGAAGCCGCCTGATCCGTAGCCCCCTCTGCCAATGCCTGGCCGCTTTCCGCCATCTGGGTAGAGCCAAGCCCCACCTGATCGGCAGACTCTCTGATATGCCCCAGAGTGCCGCTCAGAGAATGATTAATCTTACGGATTGCTGTCAGAATTTCCTCGAAATCTCCCACATATGAATCCGCTGCCCTGGAATGGACATCAAAATTATTCACCGCCATCTCTCCCAGCAGATAATTGATGTCTGTAATCATCTCACCGATTTCTTCCACAATCACTTTGGTTGCCTCAGCCAGAATCTTCGTTTCATCCTCAGATGTAATGACAGGAATCTCCGAATGCAGATCGCCCGTTGCCAATTCTTTCAGCCGTTCTGCGCAGAGACGGATAGGCGAGCCGATGTTATCTGCCAGTTTCCTGACAATGTTCACCGCAATGGCAATCGCAATAATCACAATCACGATGGTCAGAATAATGCCTACGATTGTCTCACTGTTAAAATCTGAAAGAGGCGCTGTAATGGCAATACTCCAGCCGTTGCTGTTTTCCACAGGAGCGTAGGCCATGATCTTTTTCACGCCGCCATAACGGTAAGTTCCAACCCCGGTTTCCCCTGCAACCATTTTCTTCTCCAGATTTGCCAGCGCCTTCAGGTTGGAATCCTTCTCAGCGTCTTTGATGGAATTGTCACGCTTCTCCACTAATTCCATATTTTCATGGGCAACCACAGTGCCTTCCCCGTCTATCATATAAGCATAGCCATTCTGGCTGACATTGACAGCCATCATGATATCGTTCAGAAATGTCTCTTCGGGAACCAGATATACCACTCCCACCACCTGGCTTCCCCAAATTCCGCCTTCCCATATGGGAGCCGCAATAATCACGCTCAGCTTCCCTGTGGTTTTGCTGACAATCGGCTCGGAGACGCAGGATTGCCCTCCCATTGCCGTCTGAAAATATTCCCTGTCACTGAAATCCTCGCCCGAGAAAATACTGATGCCGTTTTTATCCAGAATATTCCCCCGTATTAACTCATTGACCTTCACGCGTTCGTCTATAATTTTCTGTTTTTCTTCCAGCGTCGCGTCTTCCCTGGCAAGCCGCGCCGTCATTCCCAGATCTTCCACAAGATTCCGGTATGACGTCATTTCCCATTCCACCCGCTCGGAAGCCACCTTCGCTGTAGCTGTCATATTGCGCTCCAGCGTGGAATTGGTGCTATGGTTATTCAGTGCACTGGCGACAATTCCCAACACTGCCAGGGGAAGGATTACCAATGCCAGCACTGACATGGTAATCTTCCCTTTTATCGTCTCATGATACAGGCGTTTTGCCTCCTGTATGCTGATGACTCTTTTGCCTTTTGCCGTATGTTCTTTCTTTTTCTTCTTCATACGGTCCCACCCTTCTTTCATTCCATATGAACCTCTGCCTAGTCTTCGCCGTTCTCCAGCTTATTTGCCCTTGCTGCAATTTCTTTCTCCTGAATATCAGAAGGAGCCTGCTCATAACGGGCAAATTCATAGGAAAACATTCCGCTTCCGCCTGTCATAGAACGCAGATCCGTCATATATCCGTAAATCTCCATATAGGGAACGTCTGCTGCAATCTCTGTCTTGCCGGTCTCCGCCGGATTCATTCCCAGCACACGGCCCCGGCGTTTATTCAAATCTCCCATCACGTCACCGGTATATTTGTCGGGAACTACCACTTTCATGGTTGCAATGGGCTCCAACAATACAGGAGAAGCCTCCATCATACCTTTCTTAAACGCCTGGATGGTAGCCATCTTAAAGGCCATCTCAGAGGAATCTACCGGATGATAGGAACCATCGTAGAGCACTGCTTTCACGCCCACTACCGGATAAGCTGCCATAGGTCCTTTCAATACGGATTCCTGCAGTCCCTTTTCCACTGCCGGGAAGTAATTCTTGGGCACTGCACCGCCTACTACCTGCTGCTCAAAGGTATATGCCGTCTCAAGATCTCCGCTTGGCTCAAAGGTCATCTTCACATGGCCGTACTGTCCGTGTCCGCCGGACTGTTTCTTATATTTGTATTCTACGTCGGATTTCTTGCGGATGGTTTCCCGGAATGCAATCTTCGGCCTGCTCAGCTCTATTTCCACTTTATAGCGTTCCGCCAGCTTGCTGACCACCACTTCCAGATGCTGATCGCCGATACCGTAAATTAAGGTTTGTCCGTTGGCGCTGTCATTTTCCGTCCTCAGAGTCAGATCTTCCTGCATCAATTTCTGCAGCGCCTGGGAAATCTTGTCCTCGTCTCCCTTCTTCTTCGCCTTATAGCGCATATAAGTATAAGGAACGGAAATCTGGGTCTTCCCATAAATCACAGGCGCAGCCTTGGTGGATAAGGTGTCTCCGGTGGAAACCTTGGTCAGTTTTGCCAAAGCGCCGATATCCCCGGCATGAAGCTCCTTCACTTCAATAGGCTTATTGGCGCGCATCACGTAAATCTTGCCAATCTTATCATCCATATTCTTCTCAGAATTAAACAGCACATCATCGGTCTTAAGAACGCCGGAATTCACCTTAATCAGAGAATATTTTCCGATAAACGGATCTGCAATGGTCTTAAATATGTAAGCGCTCTTGGGTTTTGCAATATCGTAATCCCCATCGAAAACTTCGTTTGTCTTCATATTGACGCCTTTGCAGGGACGTTTCTCCGGGCTTGGCAGATATTTGAGAATATCATCTAAAAGGGTATACACACCCTGTACCAATGTACTAGAACCCATGGAAACCGGAACAATGCTTCCGTCCACCACATTGGTGCGCAGTGCGGAACGGATCTCAAATTCAGAAAATTCCTCGCCTGCAAAATAGCGATCCATAAATTCCTCGCTGGTCTCTGCCACTGCCTCCATCAACGCTTCCCGGCACAGCTCCAGGTTTGCCTTGGAGTAATCAGGAATCTCAGTTTCCACAACCTTGCCCTTGTCATCCCAGCGGTTTCCGGTCTGAGCCACAACATTCACATATCCCACAAACTTCTCATTCTCACGGATCGGAAGATGGAACGGCGCAATCCGCTTGCCATACATCTCCTGTAAATCCGCCACTACCTGACGGAAACTTGCATTGTCGTCATCCATTTCTGTTACAAACACCATTCTGGGGATCTTGTACTTCTCACAGATATCCCATGCCTTCTGGGTGCCCACTTCAATGCCGCTCTTGCCGGATACCACGATAATTGCCGCGTCCGCCACGCTGACTGCCTCTTCCACTTCTCCTACGAATCCAAAGTAGCCGGGCGTATCCAGTATGTTAATCTTGGTGTCTTCCCAGATAATCGGAACTACGGAAGTATTAATAGAAAAAAGCCGTTTGGTTTCTTCTTTATCGTAATCGCTTAAGGTATTTCCATCACTGATTTTGCCCATGCGGCTTGTGATGCCGGACAGATATGCCATCGCTTCCACCAGAGTTGTCTTCCCGCTTCCGCCATGTCCCAGAAGCGCCACATTTCTTATCTTGTCAGTTGTGTAAACGTTCATATGAATTCCTCCAATACAAGTATATTTTATGATGTATATATTCTACTAAAATTTTTGGAATTTTACAACCTTTTTATTCAATATTTACAAATCAGTTCATTTCCTCCTGTTTTCCCTAGTGACTTTTTCACTTCAACGCACAAAAGCATTGACTTTTTTTCCCGTATCCATTATGATAAAGTACAATTGAACGCTAACGTCACGATAATGCAATCCTGCACATTTCACGGTACGGGCAGAGATTGATTACCGTTTTACAGGAAAGGAATTGCTGCATATGAAACCTGAAAAAATCGGTTTTATCGGCTTGGGTCTAATCGGCGGCTCCATTGCCAAAACCATCCACCGGATTCATCCGAATCTTACTTTAATTGCATACGATTTGGACAAATCCTCTCTGACTATGGCTCTGGAGGAAGGAGTCATTGCCGAGGCCTGTGAAGATTTGACGGAATCTTTCGCCGGCTGCCGTTATATTTTCCTCTGTGCCCCGGTACAGAAAAATATGGATTTTCTGGAAAGATTATCTGCCATTGCCGGTGAAAACTGTACCATCACGGATGTGGGCAGCGTGAAATCCGCCATTCATCAGGAAATTGCCCGCACCCCCTTAGCCCCTTATTTTATCGGAGGGCATCCCATGGCTGGTTCTGAAAAAAGCGGCTATTCCCATGCAACCGCCTATTTGTTGGAAAACGTGTATTATCTTATTACGCCTTCTCCCAAAGCGGAGCCGGCGTCCGTCCGGGAATTCCGGGAATTTATCCGTTCTCTGGGCGCACTCCCCATTGTGCTGGATTATCAGGAGCATGATTTCATCACTGCGGCAGTCAGCCATCTGCCCCATATCCTGGCCTCCAGCCTGGTAAATCTGGTAAAAGATTTAGATAATGACAAAGAGATTATGAAACAGGTAGCCGCCGGCGGTTTTAAAGATATTACAAGAATCGCTTCCTCTTCCCCTGTGATGTGGCAGCAGATTTGCCTCACCAACCAGCAGCAGATTTTAAAGCTTCTGGATGCATTTGAGGCTTCCCTGGAAGAAACCAGAAAAGCCATTGCCGCTTCTGCAAAAGACCGTTTATTTGATTTTTTCCAGACTGCCAAAGACTACCGGGACTCCCTTCCCCTCACAAATTCCGGCTCACTGCCCAAAATCTACGAGCTTTACTGCGATATGGTGGATGAAGCGGGAGGAATTGCGGCCCTTGCCACAATCCTGGGAACAAATCAGATCAGCATTAAAAATATCGGGATTATTCACAACCGGGAATTTCAGGAAGGTGTGCTCCACATTGAATTCTATGATCAGGACGCTCTGGACAAAGCCCTGGCGCTGCTGAGAAAATATCATTATACTTTATATGAGAGATAAATGTATAAGGCCTTTGCCTTTCCTGTGACAAAGGGCTTTGCCTTTCTTGCGGCAGAAAACTTCGCCTTTCCTGTGGCAGAGGGCTTTCTGGCGGCAGGAAAAACAAGAATACTGTTTAATGTGAAAATGAAAGGAACTGATAATTCATGGAACTTACGAGAAAAAATTCATTTCATGGGGAGCTTACCGTTCCCGGCGATAAATCCATTTCCCACAGGGGAATTATGTTCGGCGCCATCTCCAATGGGCTGACAGAGGTTACCAACTTTCTCCAGGGAGCAGACTGCCTCTCCACCATTTCCTGTTTCCGGCAGCTTGGCATTGAAATTGAAAATGACGGCTCCCGGGCGCTGGTTCATGGAAAAGGGCTCCACGGCCTGAAAAGTTCAGGGCAGGTATTGGATGTGGGCAACAGCGGAACCACCCTGCGGCTGATTTCCGGCATCCTTGCCGGACAGTCTTTTCAAAGCACTTTAAACGGAGACGCCTCCATCCGAAAACGTCCCATGAAACGGATTTTCACGCCCCTGTCTGAAATGGGCGCAAGATTTCAGTGCTGGGACGCCATGCATTTTCCTGAGCATCCAACCAAATCCAGTTCCGACCATGCACCATTCACCATCCGGGGCGGCAAATTAAGACACATTCACTACCAGTCTCCCGTTGCCTCCGCCCAGGTGAAATCTTCTATTCTTCTGGCAGGGCTTTACGCAGACGGCATTACCAGAGTGACAGAACCTGTTCTGTCCAGAAACCACACGGAACTGATGCTGGCCGGCTTCGGAGCCAATATTTTGTCAACCGAAACTACCGCCGCCATCTGGCCGGAGCCCGTTCTTGAGGGACAATCCATCCATGTACCGGGAGACATCTCTTCCGCCGCTTATTTTATAGCGCTGGGATTAATCAGCCCCAACTCTGAACTTCTGATTCAAAATGTGGGAGTGAATCCCACCCGAAGCGGCATTCTCAACGCCGCCCTTGCCATGGGCGGAAACCTTAGCCTGCTGAATGAGCGCAACGTTTCCGGAGAGCCTGTTGCAGATATTCTGGTGAAATCCAGCAGTCTCCACGGCGCCGTGATTCAGGGAGAAATCATTCCCACATTGATAGATGAGCTTCCTGTGATTGCAGTGATGGCTGCCTTTGCAGAGGGTGACACCATCATCAAAGACGCACAGGAATTAAAGGTAAAGGAATCTGACCGGATTGTCTCTGTCACGGAAAATTTAACGGCCATGGGAGCTGACGCAGTTCCTGCCGAAGACGGAATGACCATCCATGGCGGCAAAGCTCTTCACGGTGCACGGATTCGGACGTATGGAGATCACCGGATTGCTATGGCATTTGCGGTTGCGGGACTGAACGCGGATGGGGAAACCAGTTTTGATGATGAGAATTGTGTGGCGGTTTCCTATCCTTCTTTCTATGATGATATTGAAAAATTGCTGAATTAGACTGTACATTTTATCTTTCCGGCAGCATTTTCTCTCTTTCATACACCGCAGTACGTCCGCAGAAAAAAATCACGCCTGCTGGCCCCCACACCGGCTGAAATTGAAATGCTGCGGTCATTATCACTTAATAAAAGCGCCAGGCTGTCTGTCTTTCCTAATCGGATGACAGACAGTCTGGCGCTTAATTTTTATTTTTAACCAAATAATATCCGGCATTTTCTGACATATCATGAAAAAATAAGTATCCTCTCTGATGTCTCCAGTCAGGCATCATTCTCCCCACTCTTCCTGCTCCATGGGTTTCCAAGCCTGTCCGAACTTCACATCCCGAAACAGCGCTGCAAGGCCGGTAATTTGTTTTAACCGCAGAATCTCATCTTTGCTCATTCCCATATGCTTGGCAATCCAGGCATCCGATCTTCCGATTTCGTGAAGTTCTTTCACAATGTTGCTCATCAAATCCACATCATGGCTTCCTCTGGCCCGGTTATGGCGGATGGTGCTCGCCATCCGATTGGACAGTGACTTCTCAATGACAGTCACTGGAAGCATCCCCTGCTCTCTTTCATAAATATCCTTATGCTCCTTCATGACACGGTAACGATGAAACCCGTCTACAATCACATATACATCCTTCTCTTTGGAATAATAGCAGACAATGGGCATGGTATATCCGTCCTCCTTGATGCTGTCATACAACAGCCGCATTTCCGGCGGAGCCACCGCATTGGGATTATAGTCATTAGGAACAATCTTTTCTATCGGGATCGGCATCACTTTGTAAGCCGGACTCTGGTATATTTTACCGCTCATTTATAAATCCTCCGTACTTCTTCTTAATGGCGTTGATCTGCTCTTTTTCTCTGGCAGACAGGCCAAATCCCATGTATCTGCAAATATGGTCGTTCTTCAAAATACAGTAGCACATTCGCTTCCAGCTTGGGATATCTTTGGTAGTTTTAATATCATCTGTATCATCCGGTATTTTTCCGGTAAAAATAATTCTGGAATTCTTATTCACGGTATAATTTGAAATTCCGTTTCTCTGAATCTGATAGCCGTGATCTAACAGCTCCTGAATGGTTTCCTCAGAAAGCCCTCCTCCGGTCTGATGCCAGAATTTCATAGAAGTCCGGAACTTTTTCACATAATTATTCCTTATTCTCACCGGCAGCGTATCCAACAGGAATTTGGTATATGATTCCCAGGTATGGCCCTCCGGCAGCTTGATATTCCGGTACGCCATAGCTCTTGATCTTGCATACACTGCACCGAAATTGGCTCCCCGCACTCTTCCCACCAGCCTGGCCCAGATTTCCGGATCAATCACCCGGTACAGGTTCAGGCTGTCCTTGGCATAATCGTTAAAAGGAGACGCCACACGCATTTGGCTGGGCTTTAACCCTGCCATATAATATAAATCATACAGTTTATTATAATCGTACCCGAATTGAAAATTAGCAGCCCACACATCGCTGTTGGTCCAGTCATAAAGGGGCGAGGCGCACCAGACATCTTTAAACTGCTTGGAAATCCAGCATTCTCCCTTATACCCGTATTTCCGGTTTAAAAACCCGCTGTAGCGCTGCATGGACTCTTCCGCCCGTATTCCCAGAAGGCAGACCGTGCTCTTTTTTCCATGCTGCTCCTTATAAAACCTCCCGAACTGCTTGGCCAGATTCTCCTGGGGCATCCGGTAATGATAGTGATGAAAAGGGTTATTCATATTAATTACATAAGGATGGCCGGGCATGGGCCGGATCCAGATCTCTTTCTTCGTATCATCCCAGGGGTACCAGTACATTTCATAGCTGCTCACTGCTGTACGGGTGGCCATGGGAAGGCAGACCCAGTAAGGTTCCAATTCACGCTCCAAACGCCGGAACGTCCGTTCCACATATTCTGTAGTCATCGTATATTGGGCCTCAAAATCCTGATGGAACAGCCCCACATTCCGATGGGGGTAATACATCCGCTTAAAATCCAGCAAAAGATTCAAAAGCACGCCGCTGTCCTTCCCTCCGCTGAAAGAAACATAGATATTTTCAAATTCCTCGAATAAAAAATGAAATCTCTTCTGAAGCGCTTCATAAACATTTTCTCTCTGATATTCCCGTACTCTCATTCTGTCTCACACATCCTCGTTTTTTCCAGAATTTTCCAGTTTCCATACTATCATACTTCGAACAAAATATTTTTGCAACCTTTTTCCCGGTTCTGTTGACAGGCTCTCTTACAAGGCATACAATAAATACACAGCTTTACACAAAGCGCACAATACAAAAGGAGGTATTTTTACATGGCAAACATTTTAATCAGCCCGAACAAATACGTACAGGGCCCGGGGGAAATGAAGAAATTGGGGGAATATGCTGAAAAATACGGCAAAAAAGCTCTGATTCTGATTACAGCGTCTGGCTTCAAAAGAATCGGAGCGATTGTAGAAGGCAGTTTTTCCGGCAAAGAAGTGACCACCGTATTCGACTATTTCAATGGGGAATGCAGCAAAACAGAGATTAACCGGCTGCTGAAAGTTGTGGAGGACAACGGCTGCGACATGATTATCGGCATCGGCGGCGGCAAGATTCTGGATACCGCCAAAGCTGTTGCTTTCCACAAATCTGTCCCAGCGCTGATCTGCCCCACCATCGCTTCTACGGATGCTCCCTGCAGCGCATTATCCGTCATCTACACAGACGAAGGCGTTTTTGAAGAGTATCTGTTCCTTCCCGCCAACCCGAATCTGGTTCTGATGGATACGGAAATCATTACCAAATCTCCGGTCCGGCTGACCGTATCCGGCATGGGCGACGCACTGGCTACCTATTTTGAAGCAAGAGCCTGCAAAAACAGCGGAGCGGCTACCTGCGCCGGAGGACTTGCAACTTCTGCGGCAATGACGCTGGCAGAGCTGTGCTTCAACACATTGATGGAGGAAGGCGTTAAGGCCAAGCTAGCGCTGGAAGCAGGCGCATGCACTCCTGCAGTGGAAAAAGTGATTGAGGCAAATACCCTCTTAAGCGGCATCGGCTTTGAAAGCGGCGGCCTGGCAGGAGCCCATGCCATCCACAACGGTCTGACTGTGTTAGAAGAATGCCACCATATGTACCACGGAGAAAAAGTTGCATTCGGAACCATTACCCAGCTTGTGCTGGAGGATATTCCTGCAGATGAACTGGAAGATATCATTACATGGTGCATTGAACTGGGTCTTCCTGTCACCTTAAAAGAACTGGGCGTAACTGAAGTGACTGACGAAAAAATCATGGCTGTGGCTGCTGCAGCATGTGCCGAAACCGACACTTTACATAACATGCCCTTTACCGTGACCCCGGAAACTGTATGTTCCGCTATCAAAGCTGCCGACGCTTACGGACATTACTATCTTGGAGAATGACCGATGCCGCTCTCCCGGCTGACACCGCGCTTCCTTAATTTCAGAGCTGAAAAACGCTTTCGCGCAAAGGAAAAGGATACAGCAATGCAGGCAGAAAAATTATTTTACGTAAATTTTTATTTTTCTGCAAGGATTCCAAACGCTGTGCCGTGTTATAGGTAGATACAATTATGTAATATGTTATATGTGGGAGGAATTGCAAATGAAATTTTTTAAGAACTGGAAAAAGACTGCGGCGGCAGTTCTGGCGGCTTTTGTGTGCATCGGAAGCTTTACAACGCCTGTCATGGCTCACCACCACGGCGGCGGACATCATAGCGGCGGAGGGTATTCCAATCCCGGAACTTACTGCCCGTATCACCACTACAACCACCAGAATCCGGAGAGTTGTCAGAATTACTGCGGTTACCATCATACCATCCATCAGAGTGTGACGGATTGCTCCAATTACTGCCCGTATCATCATTCCACGCATCCGAATCCGGAAAGCTGTCAGAATTACTGCGGTTACCATCATACGATTCATGCGAACATTAAGAGCTGCAGCCATTATTGCTCTGTGCACAAAACCATTCACACCAGCCTCAAGAGCTGTAAGAATTATTGTCCGAAGCACAAGACAATTCACAAGAACATCAAGAGCTGCAAGAATTACTGCCCCACTCATAAGGTAATTCACAAGAACATCAAGAGCTGCAAGAATTACTGCGCTTACCACAAGGTAATCCATAAGAACATTAAGAATTGTAAGAATTACTGTGCAGCGCACAACAAGGTTCATATTAAGGGGCGGATTCATACTACGGTTTAGGCGGATTAAGAAGAATCCCCGTTTGTACGGCAGTACAATCGGGGATTCTTCTTTTGTTTTACATCATCAAATTACGGCGTCATCTAAATCACAGCGTCACCCTTGTCCGAATCACTGACACAGGTAAATCCTCCGAAACAGGCATATACATGATTCAACACTTTGAACTTTCTCCAATCATTCATCTTGACAAATAATCACATCATCGCTCAGAACCTTACCATCTTCCTTTGCTTTCTGCCAGTTTCAATAAGCTCTCTTCTATTATACTGGCGAGCAAAAAGATTTGCCAACTTATCATGCCGCAGTTACGCTGCCTTTATCTGCCACAAACGTATTTTTGCATACAGAATGAAGCCCATCGAAAAGCTGTGCCTTT
>JAETSX010000216.1 GCA_021769425.1 Eubacterium sp. | reverse complement strand
TGTGGAAGCGGCACTGGTATCCGGCGCCATGCCGGCGGATGCCCACAGTATCCTTCTGGGCACAAACTATCAGAAGCATCATGCTGATATGGATATTGGCACTGCCATGGAACTGACCCTGGGCCAGAAAACCGTGACAGTTACCATTTCCGGACTGTTTGACACGGCGAAGACGGCAAACGGACATGGCGCGCTTGCCATGGATTCCGCAGCCCTGTTCGCGCCAGAAGGCCTGTTTCTTGACCTGCATCCCGAAATCGAAAGCTTTGACTATTCCTGGAGCGTTGCCAGCGACCCGGAAAAAGCAGAGTCTGTGGAAAGCAGCCTGCAGGAGATTGTATCCGGCCGCAGCAATCTTGGACTGGATACCATAGATGCGCACATCGAATATGAGAAAATGCAGAGCAGCATTATTTTTGGCAGCCTGCAGGCTCTTTCCTGGCTGGTCTTCCTGTTTGGGGTCGTCAATCTGGTCAATACGACACTTTCCAACCAGATGTCCAGAAAAAAGGAGAACAGTATTCTGCGTTCCATTGGCCTGACCGGGAAGCAGCTATGCCGGATGAATATCATTGAGGGGATGTGCTATGCATTTTTTGCGGCGCTTACAGTCCTGATCCTGGGGCTGCCGCTTTCCGTGGCAGTCTGTGCGGAAGTAAGTAAAAAATCCTTTGCCGGTACAGTTGTCCCATATCAGTTCCCATTCCTGCAAATGGGGCTGTTCCTCCTTGTGCTGTTTGGCATGGAGGCGATCCTGTCTGTCTGGATGGTTCGCAGGCAGAAAAAGCAATCTCTGATAGAGCAGATGCGGGCGATGGAGTGATTTCGATGGAGGGATTGATCGGTTTTTATTCAGCATTTCACAGCAACAGATAAACATTTCACAGCAATCAAATTGTTTTGGCATTTCCGACAGGCTATAATAAAATGTCTGTCTATGGCAGCGGCAAAAGTATATCTTTTGCCGCTGGCGATATAATGAGCGCAAGTGAGTCAACATGCTTGCATGATTGACGAACGGCGAATGTCGATCATGAACCGAAGGTTCATGATATAATGACGAGGAGGTGGCGCATTGATCCGTATTGCAATCTGTGATGATGAAAAACATATGTCTGAGCATATAAGGTCTTTTGTTTCTGATTTCTTTCGTAAAAAGAACCGGGAGATCAGCCTCCGTATGTTTTCCAGCGGCGAAGAGCTGTTAAGCTACAATGGGCAGATCGACATCCTGTTTCTGGATATCCAGATGAAGGACATGGACGGCA
>JAETSX010000096.1 GCA_021769425.1 Eubacterium sp. | reverse complement strand
AACGCCGCTTCTGCGTCGTATTCAGTTTTTAGTACAATACCCGGCTTGTCCGCCGCTCGAAAAACCTTGATTTTCCAGTGTTTTCAAAAGTATCGTTATCTAACGTCAGCTTTTGACCGCCCGGACTTCCAGCGTATGTTGGAGGATATACGGAAAGGCACGATCAACTGTGTCATTGTAAAAGACCTGTCCCGTTTTGGCAGGAACTATATAGAGGCAGGGCGGTATATCGAAAAGATATTCCCGATGCTCGGTGTACGTTTCATTGCGATTACGGACAATTATGACAGCATGGCGGCGGCTGGCGGCTATGGCAGTGATATGGTGGTTCCGTTCAAAAACCTCATAAATGACGCTTATTGCAGGGACATATCCATTAAGATCAGAAGCCATTTGGAAATGAAACGGAAAAAAGGGGAGTATATCGGCGCATTTGCCGTGTACGGATACCTCAAAGATGAAAGGAACAAGAACCATCTTATCATTGATGAATATGCGGCAGGCGTCGTGAGGGATATTTTTGCAATGAAGCTGTGCGGCTTGAACCAGCAGACAATCGCTGACAGGCTGAACAGTGACGGTATCCTTTCCCCGATGGAATACAAGAAAAGCATAGGCATCAATCTTGAAACGACGTTCAAAAAAGGGACGCAGGCGAAGTGGAGTTACAATGCGGTGCTTAGAATCCTCAAAAATGAGGTCTATACAGGGGTGCTTACACAGGGCAAGCAGACAACACCGAACTACAAGGTCAAGACACGGGTAATGAAGCCGGAGGAAGAATGGGTAAAGGTAGAGAATACCCATGAGCCTGTTGTTTCAAGGAAAGACTTTAATCTTGTGCAGGAACTTCTAAAGCAGGACACAAGGATTTCCCCGGACAGGGAGGCGCTGTTTCCGCTGGCAGGGCTGCTTTACTGCGGGGACTGCATGGAACCTATGGTAAGAAAGACGGTTCCGGCGGGCGGCAAAAAATATGTGTATTATGTCTGCTCCGGCAATAAAAAGGACAAAACCTCATGCTCGCCGCACAGAATAGCAGAAGCAGATTTGACAGATTCCGTCCTTTGCCTGTTACAGATGCATATAGAAAATGTGCTGACACTGGAGGCGGCAATGCAGGTCATAGAGAAAGCGCCGAAGCTGAAAGCAGACGTGGCAAAGTTTGATGAACGTATCGTAAGGAAACGTGCGGAACTGGAAAAAGCGGAAAAAAGAAAGCTGAATCTGTATGAGGACTTAAAGGACGGCATCATTTCCAAAAAGGAATACTTACAGTTAAAAGCGGAATATGACCGCAGGATCAGTGAGGCGGAAACGGCAGTCGGCTCTTATGAGCGGGAAATGAAGCTGATACTGGAAAACAAGAGCAGTATGCACGAATGGATCAAAGAGTTTAAGCAGCACCGGAATATCCGGTCTTTAGACCGCAATGCGGCGGTAGTGATGATAAAGCGTGTCATGGTCTACAGTGCAGACAGGATTGAGGTCACATACAACTTTGAAGATGAATTTGCAAGGTGCAGCGAATATGTGGCTGCATACGGAGAGTCCGGCAGGAAGGAGGCAGTATAAATGGCTAGGAAAAGCAGAAAGCCCTCTGTTTCCGAACAGGGTATGCAGAATGCAGCGGCACAGGCAAAAACGGAAATGAAGCTGTACCGGACGGCTGTATATGCAAGGCTGTCTGTGGAGGACAGCAAAAACCCTGATTGTGACACCATTGAGAACCAGTTATCGTTAGTAAGAAGTTATGTGGAGAGCAAACCATACCTCAAACAGACGGCAGAATACATAGACAACGGTGTGTCAGGCACACGCTTTGACAGACCAGAGTTTATGAGGATGGTTGCGGACATGCGGGCAGGAGAGATTGACTGTATCGTGGTAAAAGACCTTTCAAGGCTCGGCAGGAACTATCTGGAAGCCGGGGACTACCTCGAAAAGATATTCCCTTTCTTTGGGGTGCGCTTTATTGCAGTCACGGACGGCTATGACAGCATCAATCCGAACACGGCAGAAGATGGTCTGATCATACCGCTCAAAAACCTTATCAATGAGGCATATGCAAAGGATATGTCAAAGAAAATCTCCACTGCCATTGACATCAAGCAGCGGCAGGGGAAGTTCATAGGGTGCAGGGCGGCATACGGTTATATGAAAAGCCCGGAGGATAAGAACCAGCTCATTGTTGACAGGGAAGTGAGCCACATCGTAGTAAGGATATTTGAGTGCAAGGCAGAAGGCATGGGCAATGCAGGCATTGCAAAAATGCTGAATGACGAAGGGATAGCATCCCCAATGCGCTACAAATATGAAAAGGGACTGACAAAAAATAAGCGGTATGCCGACAGCCTCTGGAATGACGGCACAATCGCCGCTATGATTGTCAATCCGGTCTACATTGGAGATATGGAGCAGGGATTACAAAAAGAAGCGATGCACATGGGGATAAAGAAGCACAGGATAAAGAAAGAGGACAGGATATATGTGTCAGGAACCCATGAGCCTGTTGTGAGCCGTGAGCTTTTTGACAGGGTGCAGAAGCTGGTAGAGGAAAGAAAGCAGAGATATTTTGAGGGAAAGGAAAAGTACAGCAGTATTGAAAGGAAAGACAGTAAGTTTGACAGCATCCTGTTCTGCGGTGATTGTGGCGGAAGGCTGAAATTTTGCAGACAGGCAGGTACACGCAATGGGAAGGTAAAGGTATATTACAAATATATCTGCCCTAACTCCGACGCTTATGGCGAGAAGTTCTGCAAAAAGAAATGTATTAAAATGCAGGATTTGGAGGAGGCGGTAGAAGCTGCCCTGCGGATGCACATGAAACTGTTCCTCGATACAAAGGAAGTTCTGCAAAGGCTGAACAGGACGGCACAGGCAAAACAGATAAAAACAGATTACAGGCGGCAGATAACAGACACAAGGAACAGGCTGGAACGTGCGCAGTCCATGAACAGCAACCTTTACAATGATTATGCGGACGGACTGCTGAGCGAGAGGGATTACCTGTTTGCGAAGCAGAAATATGTGAAAGAGGCGGAAAACCTCACACAGAAACTTTCCGAACTGGCAGCGATGCAGACCACCTATGAGGCAGAATATGCGGGCAGTCAGGACTTTGCGAAAATCATGGAACAGTATGCAGGCTTTGAGGAACTTACATCAGATATAGTCCACGCACTGATCAGCCGCATTGTTTTCTTCGGGGAGGGCAGGATTGAAATAGAATATGCCTTTGCCGATGAACTGAAAGCATTTGTGGAACTGGCAGAGAGCAGGGAGGAGGAGATCGCATGTATGCGGCAGGCAGTATAGCGGCAAAAAAGGAATATGTGGTCTGCTTATATGTCCGGCTTTCCATAGAGGACGATGATGTATCCGGCAGCGCTTTCAAGACAGAGAGCGGCAGTATCACGACACAGAGGGCATTGCTCCATGATTATATTAAGAACCGGAAAGAGTTTGAAGGCTGCAAGGTCATTGAGAAATGCGACGACGGGTTTTCCGGCACACACTTCGATAACAGACCGCAGTTCACGGAAATGATTGAACTTGCCAAAAAGGGGAAGATCAACTGTATCATCGTGAAAGACTTCTCAAGGTTCGGCAGGGACTATGTGGAACTGGGAAATTATCTGGAACAGCTATTCCCTTTTATGGGAGTACGGTTCATATCTGTAAATGACAACTACGACAGTGCGGAACTTGCAGACGGCACAACCGGAGGCTTGGACGTGGCATTTAAGAACCTGATCTATGACTATTACAGCAGGGAAATGTCAAGGAAACAGCGGATTGCATGGCAGCGCATGGCAGAAAAGGGGCAGTACAATTCAAATTGTGCCTTGTATGGCTACCGAAAATCAGAGGAAGATAAGCACAAACTGGTCATAGAACCGGAAGAAGCGGCGGTTGTCAGAGAAATCTTCAATATGAAGATAGCCGGAACTGGAACGACACTGATAGCAAAGGCACTGAATGACAGGGGTATTCCCTGCCCGTCAGAATTGTACCGTTCCAGAGGGAACACAAGGCTGTGGAAAAACAAAGGCAGGAAATGTTACTGGACCGCCTGCAAGGTGGAGAACATTATACGGGATGAAAAGTACACCGGGACTATGGTGCAGCTAAAGACAAAGCTGGATGCAGTCGGGGGAAAGCAGGTAAGCCGCCCAAAAGAGGAATGGGTACGGGTGGAGAACACCCACGAACCTATCATCACTTATCCGCAGTACATCAGGGCGGTATCCTCTTTGAAACAGCAGAAAGCAAAAGAAAGCAAAAAAATGAAGAATATCTATTATTGTGGGTGCTGTGGCAGGGCATTGTTCAATGCCCACTACGGAACCATCTTCTGCAAACAGCGGTCATTCAAGACTGGTTCCGATTGCAGTGACATTGAGATTAACAAGCATGAAGCGGATATGGCGGTGCTTGCGTCCGTCAGAAAAGAGGCAGAGATATTTCTTGACCGTGATAAGCTGTCAAGGCAGGTCATAAAGAGAAATTCCCCTTTATCCGTTAGTGACAGGATCAATTCCACAATGAGGTCGATTGAGGCAGCACAAAAAAGCTGGATTGCACTGTATGATAAATACGCTGACGGAAAACTGGAAAGAGAATTTTTCCTGAATGAGAAAAAGCAGTATGACGCTGATATGGAGAAGCTGGAAGAAGAACTTGCGGCACTCCGGCAGGCACAGGAAGAAGAGGAAAGCGAACAGGAAGGCTCCCAAAGGAAAGCAGACCAGGCTATGGCATTTCTGGAAGAGGAAGAACTGACAGAGGATATGAAAGACAAACTGATAGAAAAGGTCGTTGTCTATCCGGGTAACAGGATTGAGATAGTCTGGAAGTTTGAGGGACATTCTGCAAGCGGTATGACATTAGTAAAATAGAATATTAGGCTTTAGGCAGGACTATATTGGCTCTAAAAACGGAAGTTACGTTTGTACATCGCTGGTTTAGTCCTGTTTTTTGTTTTAGATAGGAGTATGTAAAGATGGGCTTTACAAAGAGGGAGTTAGTTCAGTTCTTCGATGAATTGACAGGATTTATCAGTGAAGAAAAGCAGAGTAAAGCAAAAATCCTGATACGGGGGTTTATACTTGACTTTGAGAAAAGCTACAAATATGAGGATGCAGTATTGCAGAAGGATGTGCCATATGTGCCGCCGTACTATATATCAGCAATGCCGCAGTCCTTACAGGAAGAAATCAGACGGAAAATGACTGCAAAACTGACGGAATTGGGAGAGTACAGTCCTGAAAAAGTAGAGCATATGATGCACTTCAAAATTTATGATTTGAAAGAGCTGATCGACATTAAGGACTATGTGAAATGGGCAGATGAAGAAATTTACAGGGACTTTGCAAAGAAACTGGCAGCAAGCAGGTAGCAGGAATGGGGAAGTTTCCTGTTACGGCATATATGGTATTCTGAATAATGCTTTTAGGGCATGGCAAAGAAATCGGAATAAGTATTAGACACTAGGCGGTTGCAAAGGTAAAATTAGATTGGGGAAAGAAATTACTTCTTGATTGTATTAACCTCTAGGTTATTACTGCATAACAATTTGTGCAATTCCCTGTTGTGGGATTTAAGGATATAATGAAAGCGAAAAAAATGAAATTTTTTTTAGTCCATACTTGACAGAAGAATACCCCAATTGGTGGGCGTCAATTCCCATGCCAATCGCTTCTTTCCTGGAAGAATATGATTTTTCAGGCAAGACGATCATTCCCTTCTGTTCCCATGGCGGCGGACGGTTCGGACAGAGCCTGACAGCGATTGCAAAGCTGGTTCCAGATGCCAGGATAGGCGAGGCATTGTCCGTTCATTATTCCGGCGGCAGCAATTTGCCGGATGAGATAACGGAATGGCTGAAAACAAATGGAATCATAGAATAATGAAATTTTATTGTTTGAAAAAAACGAATGACAGGAGGATGTTATCATGAGTTATCAATTTTATGTACCTACCCGCACTTTATTTGGAGCGGGAATGTTAAAGGAGCTTCATAATCAGGCCATGCCGGGAAAAAAGGCTATGGTGGTTATCTCCAATGGAAGATCCATGAAAACAACGGGAACACTTGACCGGACGCTGGAGGAACTGAAACAGGCTGATGTGGAAACGGCAGTTTTTGACCGTGTGCAGGCAAATCCCCTGCGTTCCACAGTGATGGACGGCGCTGCATTTGCAAAAGAGAATAGCTGTGATTTCGTGGTTGCTCTTGGCGGGGGCAGCGTGATGGACGCATCCAAGGCGATGGCAGCCATGGCAACGAACGACGGTGACATCTGGGATTACCAGTCCGGCGGCACCGGCGGCGGGAAAACACTGGCGAACAGGGCGCTGCCTGTCATCTGCATCACCACAACGGCAGGGACCGGTTCCGAGGCTGACCAGTGGGGCGTTATTACCAACGATGAAACGAACGAGAAAATCGGCTTTGGCGGCTATGATTTTCTGTTTCCTGTTTTTTCTGTTGTTGACCCGGAGTTGATGGTTTCCGTGCCGCCGAAATTCACTGCTTATCAGGGGTTTGACGCGCTGTTCCATAGTACTGAGTGCTATATTTCCAAAGCGCACAATCTCATGGGGGATATGCTGGCTCTTACAGCCATTGAAAATATCGGAAAATATCTTGTCCGCGCCGTGAAGGATGGAAGCGATCTGGAGGCCCGTGAGGGCGTGGCGTTTGCCAATAATCTTTCCGGCCAGGTTATGACCATAAGCTGTTGCACCAGCGAACATTCCATGGAACACGCCATGAGCGCTTATCATCAGGAACTTCCCCACGGTGCAGGGCTGATCATGATCTCCGAAGCTTATTATCAGCATTTTGTTGACTGCCATGCCTGTGATGAGAGGTTTATCAATATGGCAAAGGCGCTGGGGAAAGCGGACGCGTCTTGTGCCCAGGACTTTGTGGATGCACTGGTGAAGCTTCAGAAAGACTGCGGCGTGAATGACCTGAAAATGTCCGACTATGGCATTCAGAAGTCCGAACTTGAAACTCTGGCAAAAAATGCCCGTGAAACCATGGGCGGACTGTTTGGCGCAGATCCAAAGGAAGTGAGCCATGAGGATTGTGTTGCAATATTTGAAAAGGCGTACAAATAAACAGGAGGGAATGATCTAAATGAATAAACCATATATTATCTGCTACATGATGACATCGGTGGACGGGAGGATTGACTGCGATATGGTTGGCCGGCTTGCGGGCGTGGAGGATTATTATCCGCTGCTGGATGAACTTGGCTTACAATCGGCAGTCAGCGGGAAAATAACTGCCAGGCTGGAACTGGCAGAACCCGGAGAATTTAAGTCTGAAAGCGCTGCTGCAGCAGGCAGGGAAATGTTGTCTAAGAAAACGGACAGCAGCAATGGTTACAATATTGTTGCAGACACGAAAGGCACACTGCTTTGGAACAGCGATGACCAATATGACAAGCCGCATATCATCCTTCTGTCCGAACAGGCAGGCACGGAATATCTGTCTTATCTGGACGGGAAGAATATCTCGTATGTTGTTACGGGAAAAAACCACATTGATCTGGCACGCGCCGCAGAGATACTGAAGGAAACTTTTGGCATCAAGCGTCTGGGGGTTGTCGGCGGGCCGGCGATTAATACTGCGTTTTTGGATGCGGGCCTGCTGGACGAGGTGATCGTCCTGATTGGGGCGGGCATTGACGAGAGAGCATCTTTTCCGCCTGTTTTCAACAGAAGTGACAATGGGAAGAGTGAGCCGACGCCGCTTGAATTGGCCGATGTAAAAAAATACAGTTCCGGTGCGGTATTCATTCGTTATAAGACAAAACGGCTAATTTGACAATTCTGAGACAGGGAGCTTTAGAATGGGACAGGAAACAGAAATTTTTGGGGGCAGAGATTTAAAAAATATGATACTGCCGCTGCTTTTGGAACAGCTTCTGGTCATGCTGGTGGGCATGGCGGATACGCTTGTGGTCAGCTATGCAGGGGAAGCGGCAGTGTCCGGGGTGTCTTTGGTCAACCAGTTTAACACGATCTTTATCTATCTGTTTACCGCCCTGGCTTCCGGCGGCGCCGTGGTGATCAGCCAGTATGTCGGGCGCAGGGCGATGGAGGATGCCGGGGAATCGGCAAGCCAGCTTTTGCTGTTCTCAACCGGTTTTTCCGTTATCATTTCCGTGCTTGTGCTGATTTGCAGCGAGTGGCTTTTGCGGCTGCTGTTCGGCAGGGTGGAGCCGGATGTCATGGCGGCCTGCGTGACCTATCTAAAAATCTCCGCTTACTCTTACCCTGCCCTGGCTGTCTATAATTCCGGCGCGGCAATTTACCGCAGTCTGGGGAAAACGGATGTGACCATGTATCTGTCGGCAGTTTCCAACATAATCAATATCATCGGAAACCTGATTGGCGTATTTATCCTCCATGCCGGGGTGGCAGGCGTCGCATGGCCGTCCCTGACCGCCAGAGTTTTTTCTGCCGTGGCCATCACGGTATTATGCTTTAGAAAGAAAAACGGGGTGGCTTACCGCTGGCGGTGGATTTTCAGGTGGAACGGCGTGTCCATGAAGCAGATTTTGGGAATTGCCGTGCCAAACGGACTGGAAAATGGAGTCTTTCAGCTTGTGAAAGTGGCGCTTTCCAGCATTGTGGCATTGTTTGGCACTTATCAGATCGCCGCGAACGGCGTGGCGCAGAGCATCTGGTCTATGGCTGCTTTGGCGGGAGTTGCCATGGGGCCGGTTTTTATCACGGTGATCGGACAGTGTATGGGAAAAGGGGATACGGATGCCGCTGACTTTTATTTCAGGAAGTTAAACCGCATCACCCTGTTTCTGTCCTCTGTGTGGAATCTTCTGATTTTCCTGCTGACGCCGCTGTTTCTCATGGCTTATGCATTAGAGCCGGAGACAAAGCAGCTTGTGATCTGGCTGGTGTTGATCCATAATGTATTTAATGCGGCCGCCTTTCCCTTTTCCGGCGCATTGAGCAATGGTTTGCGGGCAGCCGGGGATGTAAAATTTACGATGGTCGTTTCCGTTGTTTCTACCCTTGCCGTCCGGCTGTTTTTATCATGGCTGTTTGGTATTGTTTTCGATATGGGAGTCATCGGTATTGCCATCGCCATGGTCTGCGACTGGGTACTACGGGCAGTGGTCTTCTTTCTGCGGCTAAAGTCCGGAAAATGGAAAAACTTTCAGGTGATTAAGGCATGAATAATATAAATAGAATAAACCTGAATTATTCACGGTACAACAGCATCAACCGCTGAGCCCCGGACAGTTACTGTATTTTAATTGAATATTGTCTTTCACTTATTTGGTGAATAGAAAAAGACCTCTATC
>JAETSX010000095.1 GCA_021769425.1 Eubacterium sp. | reverse complement strand
ATCGTGTACAAGGTTTGCTATTGGTGGTGTGGCTGACACCTTACCAAGTGGGGTTTCCACCCACTAAATGCTGCGCCCTTTCTGGGCGCACTTACTTTTCACGGGGTGGGGAAATAAGACACGATAATAGGGGCTCTTGTGAACCCCTCTTCCGGCCTTTGATTTAGGCAGGCTTAGAAGATTTTAAATTTTCAGTTCTCGGCATGGCTGGTTTCGGCTTTTTGAATATTTCCTTTATAGATTGATAAATATTATTTTTCTCATCTGTTGCCAAATGGTCAAGCACGCTTAAGCATTCGCAGAAATATTCCAGATGCTCGAAGTTCCTCAGCAAGACTGCTTGGTTTATAGTCTGACGGAGGGGTGTCTTCATATTCTTTCGCCGCTGTCTGCACAATGGAATCGTACCGTGCCTCAAATTCAGCAATCTTTTCCTCAGAAACTCCCTCTGCCGGAGCAAGGTTGTTCTCATATATCATTTCCTGTATCAGTTTCAGCATCTGCCCGTTCCAGGTAAACCCCGTTTCATTCTCTATGCTGTCTTTTAAATATAGTTCGATGTGCACCATGCACTCCTGATGGTCAGAGCCATAACCGTAAAAACACGCCTCGTGGTCATGGTTCAGGATCACGCCGAAAGTTTCCACAGGCGTATCCCGGATTTCGGCATGCCCTTTCTTTTACGCTGTGAAAATCCTCCGGCATCAGAATCATATCATTTCCGGCCAACACCGCTTATCTGTCTGTCTTTACGCTCCTGGATTTTGACCAGCCAGAATAATATTTCTTTCCCTTCACTGTCTTATACGTTCTGATTCTGACATAATACTGTTTCTTTGCCTTTAATTTTTTGACTGTCAGCTTTGCGGCAGATGCTTTCTTAACAGTTTTTGTCTTTGTTGTTTTCTTTGTAAACTTTTTGCTGGTGGAATACTGAATCTGGTATCCTGTTATGGATTTCGGCTGTTTCTTCCAGGTAATTTTAAACCCTTTTGCCACGGCTGTAATTTTAGAAATTTTTGTTGCTTTCGGAAGAATCTGAAACGTTTTCTTGACGGTTCCTTCATAATTTCCTTTCAATTGAATGGTTACTGCTGCTTTTCCGATGTTCCTATTGTTCTTATATGCCACTGTATAAAATTGGGAATCAATGGGGTTCCCTTCGGAATCTTTCACGGTCACTGCCGGCCTTTTGGCTTTTTTATCATATACATATTTGGTCTTGTTCAGCGTGACGGACTGAATTCTGTTTATCGCTGTACGGTCTGCTGCATCGCCGCAGACAACGCATTTTCTCACAATACTGCCGTCTTTGGACAGAGTTGCCTTCACTGTGACAGCTTCATATTGATGGGATGCCTTGTCCAATACTTTGCCGGTTTCAATGACTTTTTGGCAGTCTTTGCAATATTTGTCTCCGGTGTATCCTGCCTGGGTGCAGGTGGAATTCTTCTGGTTTCTTATTTCTGTGTGCTGGTGTCCTGTGGGGTTTATTTCTTCGGTCTTTGTTTCACCGCAGATGGTACAGGCATATGTTTTAGTCCCTTTTTCTGTGCAGGTTGGCTTCGCTGTTTCTTCTCCGGCGTTCCAGGTGTGCTGGCAGGCTTGCGGAACGTCCGGTTCCTCTGGTTTTAATTCCGAAACTGGAAGCATCATCTCGGCGTCTTCTCCGGAAACTGGATTATAAATTTCCGTATCCAGCAGCTGCGTCTGCGGTATTATGGCAGTGTACTGCTTTTGATCGCTCAGCGGCACATTTTCATAATTTATTGTGCGCAGCAGTTCTGTCCCCAGGTATTCCTCAATGGTATACGCCATGGTTCCTTCGCCGTTTCCTATGAACTTGATGGAATAATCGTCCCCTGTCAGCTCAAAAAATTTCTCTTCCCCGACGCAATATAAGAAAATATCTCCTGTGTCTGTATCTACCTGATTGTTTACGATGGAACCGCATAATTTGCCCTGGCTGTCATAAATATATACGTCTACGGGGCAGTGTACGCTGCCTTTTGTGCTTTTTGTCAGCATATTCGTGTATATCTTATATACATTATTGGAAACGCTTCCATACTGCTTCTTCAGAAGCTTGGATGCTGTATCACTGGTAAGAGCCTCCACAAGCCTGCTGCTGGTGAAACCATTGACTTGTTTGCGGATCCACTCCGCCCCTTTGTCAAGATTGGGGGCAATGTCCAAATTATAAATCTTACTGATTTCATTCCGGCATATTTTTTCCACTCCGGCCGAGAATTTTTGGAAATCGACAAAAGTCACTTTTCCCACGTTCAAATCGTCACAGACTTTTCCAGAATGGGTCTGGATTGCGTAGTCAATGCTGCCGGTTCCTGTGCAAGCCTGGCTGCCGGTGAAAGCGAAGCTTCCGAATGAAAGGTTCACATTAATGGCGTCATATGCCTTTCCGTCCTCCTGATACAAGTGTATGGATGTGCTGGCCGACATATCTTTCCATTGGATCAAAGAACCGGAGCCTGTGATGGGAGATATATTGATTCCCAATTTCTTAAAAGCCTTCGTCGCAATCTTTGTCAGAAATTCCTTTTCTTTGGATCCGGAAAGGCCCGCTTCCTTACAGAATGCTGACCAGATAGAATTATCCCCCGCTTCTTCTGTCAAAACCTGGGTGGCAAGGATGTCGGCAATCCACGTCTTTACGGCAGCGTTGACGGCCTCCTTCTGCTCTCTGGAATATCCAGCCTCTTCCATGGGATAATCTGATAACGCAAATCCAAGGTTCTTCATCAGGTTCTCCGCATCTTCTGTCAATTCATCGGAAGATTTTGCTTCTGCAAGCTCCGCCTGTTTGTCGATATTGGCAACGTATAACGCCGCGTCTGCTTCTGCTGTTTTCCCCTCTGCAGAGGCGGATACATGAACGCGTAGGGTTTCTTTCGTATTCCCCGGAGCGTAGCCTTTTTTCAGATACACGTCCTGTTCCACTGTCCGTTCCTGGCCAAACTGCAGGGTGACAGGACGATTGTTGGCGTACTCCTTGGAACTGGAAAAGAGGGAAGAACGGAATTCCAGATTGTCTTCCGCCGTCAGGGTAAATCCTGTGAAGGTAACGGATTGGCCTTCCGCTTCCGTCCCTTTCAAATCGGAATCCCAGTAAGGCTCTTTCGCCCCACAGGATAAGGTTACCGTAACCGCCGCTTTATCCTGGTCAAAAGAACCGCCCTGATACCGCAGGGAAGCCGGGTCAAAGGAAAGAGATACTTTCGGCTCCACAAGGTCTGCAACTTTTTCCATACGGGAAATCCGGTCATTTGCCAGAATCACGGCCACCTGTTTGGAACCGCTTCCATTGAGAATCTGATATGCGCCGGAAATACTGAAGGATTCTGTTACCTCATATTCCTGGCTGTCGATGGTTACCTTCATGGTATTCAAATCTACGGACTTAAGGGTTCCCGTCCTGTGCCTGATTACCGTCCCCTCCGGATCTTCCGCCGTCCCTGGCTGTCCTACGGTCACCTGGCAGAAAGCCGTCTGGCCGTTGGAAGCCTTCCCTGTTATGGTTACGGTTCCTTCTTTTTGGGGAACGGCAGTGATAAGCAGGGAAGCGGAACGGTAATCCATGGACTGGATGCCGGAGCACTGGATGGCAGCGGGGTCTATGATGCCGGAATCGCTGCTTGTCCAGGTGATTTTGTTAATTTCCGCCTGTAAAAGTTCGGCGGAAACTGCCGCTGAATCGGAAAGGGATAGTTTTCCGGAGATGGTTATGGATGTGCCGGCGGTTCCTGAAGCCGACGTATCCATTGTGAAACTGCTGACCGCTTCCCCGGCTGTTCCGCCATTTCCTCCTTCTCCGCTGGTTCCGTCGTCTGCTAAAGACCAAAGATCAGAGGACAGATTAATATGCAAAGCTGGCACACACATGACATAATGAATGTCGACATTACAACCAGCCCCATCAATGCGGCCGCTGCGACTGACATTCGCAGCGTTACTCGTATAGTAACCCGGCGACCGCAGCCACCAGCTACTGTCGATACTATCAGTACTTATATACACTCCCCTTGCATGGGCATAATTGCTTGCATCGCTCTTGCGACTTACGGAATCTACACTATAATTCTCACAAAATCCATACTCTGAATTTATAACTTCTCCAATAGAAAGCAAGTAAACGTTATCCCTGGTATCATTCCCGCCTTCCGTATCACGATAAGGATTATTCTCATTCACCACATTCTGTGCTACAATAGCTACCTGTTCGCCATCACTGAAGGCTGTGCCATAGAACTCGCTGTTCAGCCAGTTTCGAAGGGAGCAATTCTCCCAAGTCATGGGGAAACAATATGTTTCATTATAATTTTTACAATCCAGCCCTTTATCAGCCACCAGAAACAATGTGCTCCCATCATTCTTAAGTACCCGCCATTTAATCCGCTCCCATTTGAAATAGCGGTATTCAGAATCTCCAAAATAACTGGTATTGTTTGTATCGCTTTTACTGATTCTGCGGTACTTTACGCCATCCACCCATGCGTCGCCATTTCCATCATAAGAGGCGCCTGTAATGGCCGTAGTCAGGGCATCCCCTGTAACTTCTGTCTGGGGGTAGCTGCCAAAATAGACATAGCTCCAATCTGTAGTGTCTGAACCATCATTCTGTTTCGTGCAGTGGTGCACGGGATTGGCCGGGGAGCTTTCCGCAATGCTCAGGGGCTGGATACTACCTGGCTCTGCCATTTCTATTGTTTCTGCTCTTTCCGCCGTTCCTTCTGGTTCTGTTATGTCTGCTGTTTTTTCTGTTTGTTCTGTTATGTCTGTCGTTTCTTCTGTTTCTGTAATCTTTATTTTCTCCGCCGGCTCTACTGGTTCTGTCGTTCCTGTTGTTTCTGCCGCTTCTTCTATTTTTGCTGCATCTGCTGGTTCTAATGTTTCTTCCGTCTCTGCTATTTGTTCTGTTGTTTCTAACGTTTCTGCTGTTGCCGGCATTGTCTGTGCCGTTATGGATATGGCAAACGCAAGCAGCAGTGACAGAAATCTCCGCAGTGTTTTTGCTGATTTTTCTTTCATAAATTTAATCATTCCTTTCGCTTCGCTCAAGGCACAAACAAGATATGAAAAAACCACTGTATTTTTCACTCTTATTCTCCTTGTAACAACGACGGCATTTCCTGTATTTCCACCCTTAAGAACCGCAGGAAGAACAGCTGTCTTTCATACTGTTCTTCCTGCATAACTTTGGACTTTGGAATAGGGCACTATAGAAAATAACTGTCCTATTTCACTCCCTATCTCCCTGTCTTTACGCTCTTGGCTTTTGACCAGCTGGAATAATATTTCTTCCCTTTGACTGTCTTGTATGTCCGGATTCTGACGTAATACTTTTTCTCTGCTTTTAATTTTTTCACGGTCAGTTTTGCGGCAGAGGCTTTCTTCACTGTCTTTGTCTTGGTCGTTTTCTTCGTGAATTTTTTGCTGGTGGAATACTGGAGCTGGTATCCCGTTGTGGATTCCTTCTGTTTCTTCCAGGCTGCTTGAAAGCCTTTTGCTGTGGATGTAACTTTAGTGAGTTTCGTTGCCTTTGGGACAATCTGGAAGGTTTTTGTAACCGTCCCTTCGTAATTTTCTTTCAATTGAACGGTAAGGGACGCCTGTCCGACGTTCTGATTGTCCTTATACTCCACAGTATAGAATTTGGAGTCAATGGGGGTTCCGTTGGAATCTTTGACTGTCACTGCCGGCTTTTGCGCTTTCTTGTTATATACGTATTTGGTCTTGTTCAGGGTGACGGATTGGATTCTGGCTATCACTGTATTTCCGGAAGTTTCGCCGCAGACAGCGCATTTTTTTACCATGCTTCCGTCTTTGGAAGGGGTTGCCTTGGCTGTGACGGTTGTTGCATATTGGTGGGCCGCCTTGTCCAATGCTTTCCCGGTTTCAATGACTTTCTGGCAGTCTTTGCAATATTTGTCTCCGGTGTATCCGGCTTTGGCGCAGGTGGAATTCTTCTGGTTCCTTATTTCTGTGTGCCGGTGGCCTGTGGCGGGGATTTCTTCGGTTTTTGTTTCGCCGCATGTGGTGCAGGCGTATGTTTTGGTTCCTTTGTTTGTGCAGGTTGGTTTTGTTGTTTCTTCTCCGGCGTTCCAGGTGTGCTGGCATGTTTCTTCGCTGATTCCGCCGTTTCCGCCTTCTCCGCTGGTTCCGTCATCTGTTAAGAACCAGAGATCAGAGGACAGATTGATGTGCAAAGCTGGCACAACCACGTAATTATCATAGTAGACATCATCGCCATCCCTGTCGACGTAGCCGTCAGGAGTGACATACGCGGCGTAACTCGCATCGTCGCCCGGCGACCGCAGCCACCACCAACTGTTGCCTTTGTACGTACTATCCCACCCTCCCCTTGCATGGGCATAATCGCTTACCTGAATCCTGCGGCTTACAGAATATGTATTATAATCCTCACAAAATCCATACTCTGAATTTGTAACCTCTCCGATAGAAAGCAGGTAAACGTTATCTCTGGTATCATTCCCGCCTTCCGTATTATAATCGGGATTATCCTCATTTATCACATCCTGCGCTGCAATGGCCGTCTGTTCGCCACTGCTGAACGCTGTGCCATAGAATTCATTGTTCAGCCAGCTTCGGAGGGTGCAGTCCTCCCAGGTTATGGATGTATATGTTTCATTATAAGCTTTGCAGTACAACCCTTTATCTGCCGCCAGAAATAATGTGCTTCCGTCATTCTTAAGCACCCGCCATTTGATCCGCTCCCATTTGAAATAGCGGTATTCAGCATCTCCAAAATACTCATCATTGTTTGTATCGCTTTTGCTGATTCTGCGGTACTTTACGTCATCCACCCATGCATCTCCATTCTCATCATAAGAGGCTTCTGTAATGGCCTGAGTCAGGACATTGTCTGTAATCTCTGTCTGAGGATAGTTGCCGAAGTAAACATAATTCCAGTCTGTGATATCATCCTTCACGCAATGGTGCACCGGGTTTGTCGGAGAACCGAGATCAGAAGACAGATTAATATGCAAAGTTGGCACACACACGCCATAATTATCGTTGACACTAATGCCACTCCCGCCGACGCAGCCGTTACAATCGACACCCGCGGCGTCAACCGCAGAGCTGCCCGGCGACCGCAGACACCACCAACTGTTGCCTTTGTACGTACTACCAGTACTTATGTATCCTCCCCTTGCATGGGCATAATCGCTTGCCTGAATCCTGCGGCTTACAGAATATGTATTATAATCCTCACAAAATCCATATTCTGGATTCGTGACTTCTCCGATGGAAAGTAGGTAAATGTTATCCCTAGTATCATTCCCGCCTTCCATATCGTAATAGGGATTATCCTCATTTACCACATCCCGCTCTACAATGTCTTCCTGTTCACTGCTACTGAATGCTGCACTATAGAATTCGCTGTTCAGCCAACTCCGCAATGTGCAAGTTTCCCAGGTTACGGATGTCTCTTCTTCATTGTAAACCTTACAATCCAGCCCTTTATCTGCCGCCAAAAACAATGTGCTTCCATCATTCTTTAACACTCGCCATTTAATCTGTTCCCATTTGAAATAGCGGTATTGGACATCGCCAAAATAACCATCATATTCCGTATCGCTTTTGCCGATTCTTCGATACTTTATGCCATCTACCCATGCATCCCCATTTCCATCATAAGAAGCACCCGTAATGGCTGCGGTTAGGGCATCACCTGTAACCTCTGTTTGCGGGTAGCTTCCGAAATAGACATAACTCCAGTCTGTGGTATCATCCTCCATGCAGTGATGCACCGGGTTTGCCGGAGAGCCCTCAGCAGCGCTTACGGGCTGGCCGGGATCCATCTCTGCTGTCTCTGCCATTATCGGCATCGCCTGCCCCGCGATGGATATAGCGGCTGCAAGCAGCAGAGACAGAAATCTCCGCAATGTGTTTCTTGTTTTCTCTTTCATAAATGATTCTCCTTTCCTTCCTCTCCTCGTTCTGGCATTCTCTTTTCTTTTGTCAGGACAAAATCATGAAATACTCTTTTTTGCAGCTTATAAGTATGCCCGTGCTTTAAATGGCCCTTATAGCTTGCAATGCTTCTTGTAATTTCTTCAAATGAAATTTCATTTTCCCTGTTACTGCCGTTTTATTTTTTTCAGCCGCCGTTTCCCCCTCCGTTTACTGCTGGTTCCTAACCTGCGTATTACTTTTCCTGTGTCAGTCAGATAAAAGCAGAACCCCAGGTAATCCACTCCATCTTTTATAGTGGCAATCTGGGTTTTTTCATTGAATTTGAGCAGCAGTTCTTGTTCCGCGTATTGTTTCATTGCGGCAAGGCACTGCTTCAAATATTCTTTGTCATTACAGAGCATCACACAGTCATCCATATATCTTGTATAATATTTCATTCTGTATTGTTCCTTCTCCAACCGGTCAAGGCCGTCCAAATAATATAAGGCGAACCACTGGCTGGTCTGATTTCCCATGGGAAGCCCTTTGCCCGGCGTTTTCTCATAACTGTCAATGATATGTTCCAGGAGCTGATATACGTCAGGATCTTTAAATATACGTCAGGATCTTTAAATACACGGCATAACTTCGTCTTCAAAACTTTATGATCAATAGAATCAAAATACCGCCGTATATCACATTTTAAAATGTATCCTTCCGCTCCATAAGACTTATAATAATCACGAAAAAATCATAAATTTCTCATATTTTCCTATTCTGTATGTTTTCTCTTTCAATTCTTTCTGCAATCTTACCAATTCTTCTGATAAGTTCAGTTCGAACCGTATCACTTCTGTTTTATGCAGTTTTCCTCTTCGGCATTTTTTATACGCTTCATACAGCTTATCAAAATCATATACCATCTCATAATCCATACTGACCTCTTCGCGCCGTCAGAAGGGGCATGCAGTTAAGCTCCTAACAGATCGAAAAAATAACCGTCCCGGCATATGTTTTCTCCCCTGGCGGCAGTTCTTTTTCTATGGGATTTCTCCCATAAAAGGGAATATGGTTCCTTTGCCCCTGCGTACAGACTGCTTTTGCTTAAAAACAGTTTCAGACCCAGGGATTGCTGTTTGGAGCAAAGCTGGCACACACACATCATTATTATTGTTGACATTATTGCCATTCCTGTTGACATAGCCGTTATTATTGACATTCGCGGCGTTATTTGCATTGTTGCCCGGCGACCGCAGCCACCACCAATAACCTTATCCCCACAGGCGTTTTTTATCACTTACCATCCAGGCCCACTTTTAATGATAATACTCAATTCACGTTCTTTTTCCATATCATCTTTTAACCTTATATTGCGCAATGTTTTTAAATTAAACAACCCTAATTTTTGCGCTGAACTGCAGGTTCTGCGCAAT
>JAETSX010000094.1 GCA_021769425.1 Eubacterium sp. | reverse complement strand
TCCGCATGGCTTAAAACTTCGTTTTGGAATCTCAAAAATCAGGCGCTTTTCAGCGGGAATAAATGTGTTCCTGTACGCCCCTTTTGAATCTTATTGTGGAGCTTATTGATATTTCGCGCCATGGCTAGCAGTGTGCTTTCTGCCAGTACATTTGATGCCCCTTTGCTTAAGCATCTCCGAAACTGCATATCCTGTTTTAAATCCCCAAAAGAACCTTCTACCTGAATACTGCGGTTTGTCCGCAACAGTATCCCTTCTTCGGAAAGAATCCGTTCCAGATCTTTTTCCCTGTGTTTCAAAAAGGTTTTTGCAACCTGAAGCGTTTTTGTTCTCTCTTCCAGGGGCGTTTTACAGTGATTCCCTTTGATGCAGCCACTTTTGTATGGACAGCCGCTGCAATCCTCGCCTTTATAGAGCGTTTTTTCACTTACATATCCCGCATCTGCAGTTATGTTTTTGCACTTGAATTTCAGACGCTCTTGCGCATCTTTTAAGAATGGGATCAGGGTTGTTGCATCTGTAGGCTGCGGCCCGATGGACAGCCATGTGATGTATTCGGAGTCAATGCCATGCTGAAGATTATAGGCGGGTTTTAGCTGCCCGTTTCTTATAGCGTCTTCTTTCATCCTCATAAATGTGGCATCCGGATCTGTCTTGGAATAACTGTTCCGTTCCCCACAGGCATGTATCCGCTGGCTGTATTTTTTGAGCCTGGATAAATAACCTTCGAGCGTTTCTATGTCCTTTTGAAGCGGCGTCTTTCTTTTTCCGGTCCCATGTACAAAAACGATGTTTTCATTCTGGTTCAGGGCGTAAAGTTTTTTACGCAGCCGTTTCACATGTTTCAGTTTCACGACGCTGCCATGAACGATCCTGAAACCGTAAAGCCGTTCACATTCCTCTACAAAATCTGCAAGTTTTAAGAGCGGTTTTTCCTGGTTCTTTGTTACGGCTTTTTTCCAGACGAAGGTGTGCAGAATTATCAAAGGGAAAGCACAAACAGGCAAACGAAGCAGTCTTCAAAAAACATGGGCAGAGGGGAAAGATAATATCCTCTCTGTCACTTTTGCATTTCTTTTCTTAAAAATATTTCTTGACATATAAATAGAATTATGGTAGGTTATTAAAAAAGTTTAGGAGAACATGGAAATGCAGAACTTACATTTTACAATGAATCATATGTACATGTATTACAGACGTACTTAAAAGTAATTGTGTTTCGATTGGATGCACAGTTACGCAGGTAGGTCTGATATGTCTGTGCATATAAATCGGTAGGTGTAAGTTGTAATTATGATAGAATGCTTGTAATAGCCGATGGTTTTAGAAATGCACTGGACATATTGTATGTTTAGTGCTTTTTTTGTTTGGAAAGGAGTTTTTTATGAAATCATCAAATGGAACGGAGGTTATTATTAAGCCTTATCGTGAAGAAGATGCGGAAGAAATTGTCAGGCTGATTCATAGAAATTTCATGGAAGTCAATGTGAAAGATTATGGGGAGAAGGCTATGGCTGCACTCTCTGCCACGCATGATGTGAATTGGTTCAAAGGTGTGGCAGAATACGCACACGTGTATGTGTTTTGGAATGAAAATAAAATTGTGGGTGTTGGTTCTATATCAAGTTTTTGGGGAAGCCTTACGGAAAGTATATTGCTTACCATTTTTGTGCTTCCAGAATTTCATGGGCAGGGGATTGGCAGCCATATCATTGATACCCTTGAATCCGATAAATTATTCTTAAGAGCAGAAAGAATAGAAATTCCCGCATCTATTACTGCGGTAGAATTTTATCGGAAAAAGGGATATGAATATAAAAATGGAATAAAAGACCTGGATGATGAGCAGCATTACCGGTTGGAGAAATTCAGAAAGATTAGTTAGGAGGAATGGCAATAATGACAATTAGGACAATGAATATCGAAGATTTTGAAAAAATATATGATTTGTGGATACATACGGAAGGCATGGGATTGAATACAACAGATGATTCAAAGGATGGAATCGCCAAATATTTATTGCGCAATCCCAATACATGCTTTGTCGCGGAAGATAACGGAAACCTCATCGGCGTCATTATGAGTGGTCATGACGGACGCAGGGGCTATATCCATCACACTACTGTCAGAAAAGAATACAGGGGACAGGGAATCGGGAAAAAGCTAGTCGATTCAGCAATGAAGGCTTTGGAAGCAGAGGGAATACACAAAGTGGCATTGGTGGCATTTGAGAAAAATGTATCAGGCAATGCTTTTTGGGAAAAGGTCGGATTTACTGTAAGGGATGACTTGGTTTATAGAAATAAAAATATACATCAACTTAAAAGGGTTGACTTAATTTAATACGGAGGCTGTATATGGAAATAACATTATTAAGGGCAAATATTATACCCGTGAGCGAAATGATTTGCCAACAAGTTTTCGCTGCTTCAAGAAAACAAGCAAATCATTTGGCAAATAAGTATGCTCTTGAGTATAACAACGCAAAAGAACTACATGCTATGCAGGTGAAAGCGTTCAAAGAATTGTTGGAGAAATATATACAAAAAAATTCGTACTTTCAAAAAAGACAATACTTTGATTGAGTTGGTTCCTGTAGATAAACAGGAACGCGTGGCAATATTTATTGTTTCTTCTAACAGCCAAAAGATAATTTATGCCCCATGTGATGTAAAGCCATTTCCAAAGTTAAAGAAATTTCAAGGTGCAGATGTTTTAATCATTGGCAATACAATTGTTGGGGATATATTAAAAGATGGCTTTGTATTAAATGAAAATAACCCACTGCGCAAAGAACTGTTTACTTTAGATGAAATTGATACCATACGGAAACAGTATGGTATCAAGGAAGTTTTTATTACACATTTAGAGGAAGACTGGAGAAAATCATATGATGATTACAGAGATTTGGAGAGGAAATTGAACCTAATACATTTTGCGTATGATGGATTAAAAATACGGTTATGAACAGAGTAAGGGCTGGTTTTCGAGCCCTTCCAATTTTTTACCACAGTTCTAAAGAATCCTCTGCCTCCACCCACATTTGCATATTTCCCTCAAGATACAATCTTGCATACTCAAGCGGTTCGTCTATTGCCAAAGAATTTAAGGCACATTCAGAGCAGGGGGGTAGTTTTCAATCCTTCTTCTGCTTTATTGCAGTATATCCGTAAAAAGTAACCTGCGTAGGTGTATACGTCAATGCTGTTATGGTGGATATTGTATGTTGCATAAATAATATTCATCTTTTATCTGTCCTCTTTTCGTTAATTTTTTGAAAGCATTTCAATCAGTTTGCCAATTCCCGTATATTTTGTGTTATAATATTTTATGTGATTTTGTTTCCCTCATTTTTTCCCTTATCAGGGTTCATAATGCCCTGTGGGAAGATATAATACAAGGGAAACTTTAAGGGAAAGCTCACCTGCGATAAACTTAGTGTTTTCAGGGGTTGGCATAGATTTTAATAACAAAATATAACAGCTAATATTTCCCTTAAAAATCTTCAAATCACAATCGGCATTTGAGGAAATGATATGAATAACAAAACAGAAGAATCAAGAATTGCGTACAATAAAATAGCATCTGAATATGATACGTCGAAAGAAGGACAATATACCGAATTTCATATTAAAGAACTATCTAATACAATAGATTTGAGCGAAGGCGATGTCGTTCTTGATGTTGCATGTGGAAATGGAACTCTATTGAGGAAATTATCGAAGAGAGCAAAAATTCAAGCAAATGGAATAGATGTATCAGAGAAAATGATTCATGTTGCAAAAATGCGTTATCCTGATATGAATTTTGAGGTAAAGCCATGTCATCCGCTTGAATGGAGCGATGAAAGTATTGATATTATAACGATATGTTGTGCATTTCATCATTTTGAGAATCCTCAGGGATTTGTAAATGAATGTAAAAGAGTTTTAAAGAAAGGCGGTACAGTGTATATAGCTGACCCTAACTTTGGAGCTGTGCTTAGATTTTTTGCAAATAAATTTTGGCTTCCCTTTTCAAAAAGTGGAGATGTGAGGGTATACAGCCCAAAAGAGTTAGAGACATTTTTTTATAATTCTGGATTTAAAACAGTACAGGTTTATAGAAAAGATAAAGGATTGTTTCTTAAAGCTAAAAAGTAATAACAAATTATCACTTGTCGAAATAAAACAAATCTTTAATGAGCCCAAAGATATATTTCCAAGCGATATTGGAGAGGAAACAGATTTTTCACAACCAACTTTTCTTATTGGTGATAATGGTGAACTAATTCCAAGTACAAAGCTATTCAGTGATGATTATTCTATTCCCCGCCCCATGAAAAGTAACCTTCCAATACATACCAGAAGGAGATTTTGATGAATAACGTTGAACTGATTGATGAAAATCATAAACAAAGTAAATATATTATGTATAAGAAGTATTATGAATCTTGCCAAAAAAAATTAGATAAATTGACCTTGGCATCCAATAAAGTATCGCTTTTTCGAGGTGTCACCTTTGCCATTGCAGGACTGTTCCTTTTCATTGGATATTATCAGAAAAACCTTATTTTACTCGTGCCTGCCTTTGGGCTCGGGTTTAACTTTCTTGCGTTAATCTTTTATCACAGCAAGCTGGAAGAGGAGCAGGCATACCTGAAAGATTCCCAGTCTGTCCTCAAAGAGTATATGGAGCGCTTTGACGATGGCTGGAAAAGTTTCCCCATGGACGGAGCGCGGTATTTAAGCGATGGCTTTTTAGAGTCCAGGGATTTGGATTTGTTTGGCAAAAGCTCTCTTTACCAATACATCTGCACGGCAAGCACAATTTGGGGCCAAGATCAGCTTGCCCTCTGGCTTAGCTTGTCAGGTAAAGATTTTCCAAAGGATTCTGCTTCGCAAGTTTCCCATGAAATTAAAAGCCGCCAGCAGGCAGTGGAGGAGTTAGCCCAAAAGACGGAATTCTGCATGGAGCTTGAAATTTTAGCAAGACGTTTAAGGGACATAGAATATGATGAGTCCAGGAAAATAATGGATAATTTCTTTCGTGCGCTGGAAACAGGAAACCATTTTCCAGTGATTTGCCGGATATTCCTCAGGTTGTTCCCCATCCTTACGCTGACATTTTTGTTTTTCGCCCTATTGGGAGTCCACAGGCATCTGACAATGCCTCTATTCTTTCTCCTTGAATTTACTCAATTTATGTCTGCCTGCCTTGGACTTTACTGGAACAATAAAGCATTATCGCCTATTTATCAGATGAACAAGACAATCACCCCTTACCGAAAATTGTTTCAGTTGTTGGAGAGGGAATCTTTTGACAGCCCCTGTCTTAGGGATTTGCAGAAAACATTGTTAAAAAATGGCGTTGCTTCCGTTGCATTAAAAGAATTGGAGGCAATTGCAGATTCTGTATGCGCACGCCATAACATCTATGCATTCCTGCTCTATAATAGCCTGTTTTTGCATGACTATTATTGCATGGAGAGGTATGGGAAATGGAAAGAGAATTACAGGGATAGCCTGGAATCTTGGCTTAAGGTATTGGGAAATGCCAAAGCACTAATAAGCTTAAGCGTAATCTGCCACACGCGAAAGTCTCACTGCTTGCCAGAGATTGTGGATTCCAAACATCCTGTATTAAAAGTTTCCAATATCAGACATCCGCTGTTAAATGAGTCAGCGGCGGTGGGCAATGATCTTAACTTGACCCATTGCACTTGCATCATAACAGGCTCAAACATGTCTGGGAAAACAACTTTTATGCGCAGCATAGGCATCAATTTAGCCTTGGCCTACGCCGGCGGGTTCTGCACCGCGTCAAGTTTGCGTGTTTCACTTATGAAGCTATGTACGTCTATCCGCACGGTGGATGACGTGAACGAGGGCATCTCCACATTTTATGCAGAACTGTTGCGCATCAAGAAGATGATTGAGGTCAGCAGGAAGCAAATTCCCATGATTTCTCTGATTGATGAAATCTATAAGGGGACAAATTCAAAAGATAGGATTTTTGCAGCGAAAGAAACCATACAAACTCTGTCAAAGCCTTGTGCTTTCACACTGGTCACTACCCATGATTTTGAGCTGTGCGATTTAGAAAACGATTTAGGCATAGATGCAAAAAATTATTATTTTAAAGAATATTATAAGGAAGACAAAATCCTTTTTGATTACAAATTAAGGGACGGACGCTGCACCACCACGAATGCGCGGTATTTGCTGCGTATGGCGGGAATCCTTAAATAGGGATATAAATTGGTTTGATGTAAAGTTGCATAGTTGCACAACTTCCAATTGAATAAAATCGGTATTTACGGAGGGATTGTATATGTTTAAAGAAGTGAGTAAAGCGCTTACAAGAGCAGATATAGCGGAAATCGAAGTAAATCTGGGATTTGCATTTCCAGAGGATTTTGTTGAGCGCTATCTGGCTTATAATGGTGGAATACCTGCAAAGCCGTTTTTCTATTCCGAAGAGGAATATATTGAAATAGAGGTTCAAGTTTTTCTTCCATTAAAATATCGTTATTGTGACATTCCCATAAGAACAGCGGAGGAAAAATATTTATTGTTCAAAGGGAAATCCTCGTTGATGACCGCTTATTTTCCCTTTGCCAATGACTATGGAGCTAATCCGATTTGCGTTAATTTGAAGGACGGAGGGGTCTATATTGCGTATATGGATCTGGGAAAATTGGAGGATAGATGTTTCCGTCGTCTTGCAGAGAGTTTTCGGGGCTTTGTGGAAGCCTTGTCCGAAGACAGCATAGACGATTAGCATTCAGTATATAACTTCTGATTTAAAGTGATAAGCAGATTGGTATTTGGACGGGGTGTTTTCATGAAGCATTTTGATTATCCACAGTTGCCTGAAGAATTGCAAAAAGGCTTAAATGACTATTGTAAATTTTGGGAACAGGGCTTAAAGAACAGGGCGAATGTAGTTATCCGTGAAATTATGAAGTATTATGATACATTATCAGAGGATATTCATAAAGAATTTATTTCGATAGTCTGCACCGAAATTTGCGATAATCATGTAGAGTTATTCCGGGATTATTCTTTGCCGTATGAGGTTTCTATCCGTTTAGGGCAGGAACTTTTTCCTTTTGTGAATCAAGGGGTTTTACCACAGGTTTGGAATTTAATGAAATAGCATCATATTACTATAAATAAATTTTTGTTTGTGGAATTGGACAAATCGAAATTGATACAGACAACGGAACATTACTTGGTTTCTTTCGTTTATATAAATGTTAAAATAGCTTTGGAAAACAGTTGTTCAGAGAAAGGAAACTTCAATATGAAAAAAGAACACTCATTATTTCATTGACATGTATACTGTTAGTAGTCGCTGTCGTAATGATTGCCCATCGCTTAAAGACCGTCAGTCATGCCGACCAGATACTTGTGGTGGACGGCGGCCGCATTGTCCAGCAGGGCAGGCATGAGGAACTGATCGGACAGAAAGGCATTTATCATGACTTCGTGCTCGGAAGGAAAGAAGCCATCGGCTGGAAGCTGGAGGCGCAATGAAGATGCTGCTTATGAAGCAGAATGAATTATACTCCAGAGCATACTTATTTGCCAAATGATTTACTATTTTTCTTAAAATAATTTGAATTTATTGGCAAATCATTTGGCTCACGGGTATAACAAGAAAAGTTTCCGGGGATTAACCTTGGTTTTATTTCATACATATGGACCGCTTTTTTTTCGAGGCGGAGGAAAAAGGGACTTCATGAAAATATGCCACTGCCGGGAAGGGCGCATGGAGCAGGAGCGTGAGAAGGGCAGTGTCTATATCATGCCGGGGACCTGCCCGTTGTAACAAGGAGCGATTACTGTGGTTATTACATAACCGGCAACCGGGAATAAATATTGATTTCTGTTATCACCTATTGACAAAAGCAAGAGATAAGAGGTATACTTAAAATGAAGTTAGCGGCTACTAACAAAAGAACGGCCGCTTTCATTAAAAACATAGGTTAGCTACTACTAACTTTTATCTGCTAAGAAGATGGAGGAACTTTTATGGTAAAGATTATAGTGGGTATAGAGGGCATGGCTTGCGGTATGTGTGAGGCACATATTAACGAGGCGGTGAGAAATGCGTTCCAGGTTAAGAAGGTGACAAGTTCACATACGAAAAAGCAGACGGTCATTCTTGCGGAGAAAGACATCCCGGAGCAGGAGCTGAAAAGCGTGGCTGCGAAAGCAGGCTACAATGTGGTATCTGTAAACAGCGAGCCTTATAAGAAAAAAGGGTTGTTTGCTGCATTCAGGGGGTGACGTCATGCAGATGGAAGTGTTTCAGGGCATACTGATCCCATTCCTTGGGACAACGCTTGGCTCTGCCTGTGTGCTGTTCATGAAGAAAAGCTTAAATCCCATGTTGCAGAGGGCGCTAACTGGATTTGCCGCAGGCGTCATGGTGGCGGCTTCCGTCTGGAGCCTGTTAATACCTGCCATGGAGCAGTCGCGGGATTACGGGCAGTGGGCATTTGTACCAGCAGCGGCCGGGTTTTGGCTCGGCATCCTGTTCTTGCTGGTTTTAGACCGTGCAGTCCCCCATCTGCACATGAACAGCAGCAGGGCGGAAGGGCCGAAAAGCAGCCTGCAGAAAACTACCATGCTGGTGTTGGCGGTGACGATCCACAACCTGCCGGAAGGCATGGCGGTGGGCGTAGTCTATGCCGGATGGCTTTCTGGGGATGCCGGGCTCACCGCCATGGGCGCCCTGGCGCTTTCCCTTGGGATTGCTATACAGAACTTCCCGGAAGGGGCGATTATCTCCATGCCCCTGCGGGCGGAGGGTGTCAGTAAGAAAAAAGCATTCCTGTACGGTGCGGTTTCCGGCGCTGTGGAGCCGGTGGGCGCTGCACTGACCATACTTGCGGCAGGGCTTGTGATTCCGCTCCTGCCGTACCTTTTAAGTTTTGCGGCCGGAGCCATGGTCTATGTGGTAGTGGAAGAACTGATCCCGGAGATGTCGGAAGGGAAACATTCCAATCTTGGGACTGTCCTGTTTGCAGCAGGTTTTACAGTCATGATGGCGCTGGATGTGGCGCTGGGATAAAGAGATGAGAGGATAAGGAAATGAGCATATTGGTTTTTATCATTGAGTGCATAATTATGGCAACAGTATTCGGCATTTTTGTGTTTGGGCTGCTGCTCGCCAGCCCCCTGACCTTTATCAGTGATTATCCTCCTGAAATTCAGGAAGAATACTATTGTTCGCAACAGAAAGAAACAACAAAAAAGCAGCTGTCTAAGATTATGGCAGTTATACTCAAGAGCATACGTATTTGCCAAATGATTTGCTTGTTTTATTGAAGTAGCGAAAACTCGTTGGCAAATCATTTCGCTCACGGGTATAAGAAAATTGCTGCATTGCTTGTATTGGTACTTTTATTTGTGTTGCTGCCCGTTTATTCTGACTTCTAATAAATCTGATTGATTGTCACAAAATTAACCGATATAATGACATCAGCATATAGAAAGAGAAAGTTCCAGAGCACTTACTTTT
>JAETSX010000093.1 GCA_021769425.1 Eubacterium sp. | reverse complement strand
ATGTACTCTTTGAATTTTTATTGATAACCTTTGAATGGTCATCCTGATTGTCACAGTTAAAATTCTTTGATATTTTAATTACCTTGCCTGCTGTAAAGACAGATACCAGCAACCCCACTACGGAACACACTCCACAAATAATATTGAATATATCCATCATTCCCACTATGATTCCCCCTTATCATCTTTTATCTGCCTTTATTATAATATCTGTCAATCCATTAAGCAACCTAAAATTCCTACAAACAAATGAACAAAAGCCCGCTGTTCTATATCCAGAAAGCTCTCTGCACCCTCTAATCTGCCCGTATTTCCATTTTTACCCTTCTAACGAAATATTACCACCCAAGCCAATTTCAGCCGGATTTGGAGCAGCCTGGAAGCCACAGGGCATAATCCAGATACTATGCGCACTGACATCCCATATCCGGCATATAGGAACATGCCCTGCTGCATTCACTCCAAATATGCAGCAGCATTAATCTTGGGTTAAATCCGTGTACCATCAAACAGCATCCCACCAAATTCCCAACCTCCTGCCCTCTGGCATTAAACCGGAAAATGCAGCAGCACACTCCTTTCAGACTGCTGCATCCATGAAACTAATTTGCTAATAAAGAAGTCCACGGACTGCCATCCAGCTTTAGCAACGTTACATATTTATTTTACGACCGTGGAAAGAAAACGTTCGATATTTCCTACCCTGTGACAACAATGGCAAAACCTCACAAAACAGCAGATTTTCAAGGCTTCCTCCATTTCATCCGTTGATTTGTTTTTGTATCATCAAGGATTGCAACGTTGCATTTGTTTTGTTTTTCTAAAAAGCGAGCGTTCGGTATTCATTTTATGTCAAAAAGAACAAATGTTCATATTTGTTTCAGTCTACAATATTGAAAAGGACAGAAAGAGAAACTAATTCCCATTCTGCCCCTAGAGGAATTTATCTATGAGATACAGCCGTACATATCCTGATACCCTTGATTATCCCCAATTTACTGCATTTCACCATATATTATATTTTTAGGAAATTTTCCCAGTTTTCACTACTTTCAAAACAGGCCTTTGCTTCTGCAAGCAATTGTCAAAGAAATCATCTGGCAATGAACATATACATTGCAAATCTTTTGGCGGCAGTGCGCATAAATCTAAAAATGTGCGACGCGTGATAATATTATTGTCTATCAACAGATAAACTGCATCACGCAGCATCTCTGGCGGATCTATTTGTAGCACGTCATCCAAAGGCTCATTATGCCAGTACCTATTTGTTGTCATCTGCCTTTTCAAATACCCAATTTGATTATCCGTCAAAAGTTCAAGTGTCTCACAGCGCCTAATTATAGTTGACATTGCAGCCCCCCATTTCTTTTTGACTATCTCCAAATGAGATAAAGATGTACCCCTCACATCTTTCGGGAAAGAAGTAGCAGGCAAGAGAAACGCTGCCGCAAATCTGTCCGCCTGCATATCTGCAAAATCTACAATTTCTTTTTTTACCGCATCTTCTTCTGGAATGGAACTGTGTAAAATCAGATGCCCCAGCTCATGAAGAATGCTGAATCTTGTGCGGACAGCACTTTTCTGTGCTGAATTGTAAATTATATATGGGATGCCGCCATACCACGAGGAATATGCATCAATACCATTAAAAGAACAGAATTCATTCCCAGAAAATTGAGCCACAATTATCCCTTGGTTTTCCAAAATGCCTATCAAATCCTCTATAGGGGCATCGCCAAGTTCCCATTCATTCCTGACCGACAAAGCAATCTCTTCAATATCCCTGTCCTGTAAATCCTCATGGTTTATATCAATTGTAGGAGGACGCTGATCAACAAACTCCACATATGTTTCCAACTGATTTCTTATTTCAAAAACCCATTTCACCTGGTTCTTGCATGCAGTCTTTACTTTTTTTGCAATATTAGATTTAGATCGGAAAAACAGAGGACTCGTTCCTGTACCTGCGCCTATTTCCTCTTTATAAAAAAATTCAACCGGAAAATGCAGCAAGAATGAAATTGACTGTAGCACGTCAACGGAAGGGCTCATAATCCCCTTCTCATATTTTGAAACCGACTGCCGCGAAACCCCTATTCTTTCCGCCAAATCCCCCATTGACAATGCACAAGCCTCACGCGCCTCTGTTATACGGCTTGGAATTACGCTATTTTTCATAATGCTCCTTCCTTGGCGCCATGTGCCAAAAATTCTTCTCTAAGCACTGCCTTTTTCCTTTCAAATTTCTTTGTTTCCTCTTTTTTCTCTACCAAGCTTATCATAGGGATGTCTATGTAATCAGCGACAGCTTTATAACCAGGCTCCGGGAACTGTAATCGGCAAAACGTTTTTCCCTGCCGTCCGCCAAAAACCAATATCCCATAAAACGGTTCTTGAACATATTTTTGCTCTCCCAAAAAGTCAAATCTCATCTGACGGCAGAGCTGATCATTATTATATGTTAAATCATGTTTATACTCTGCCTTGCTCGGAAGGGAATTTGGCGAACGGCTCTGTGCGATATGAATCACCATATGCTTATTTCGCAGTTCTGGTACTTTATGTCCATAGCAAAATTCCCTTTCAAAAAAATCAAATGGGAACTTGTCATCATAATGCTCTATCTCACACTGCATCTGCACAAGTTTCGTGCGTATCCTTCCTTTCACGTCGGTAAGATACTGATGCGCAAACATTGGACTTTCTGCTTCCATCAAATCAAAATATGTAGCATCACCAACTCGTACGATTGACGCCAAAGCTATCTTCTCTTGTTGGGTTAACAACTCCATATTAAACCCTCCCATCGTTCTCTGACTAATTTCTTTTTAGATATGAACTAATTTTACATTTTTTCAGCATTTTTGTCAACCGTATTACAAATATTTTGCACTTTCAAAGCTAGGAATAGATGACATCTTGTTCCTTATCCAAAAACTTGCCGATAAAATTATTGCTGCACCCTGCTTGGCATATGCAACAGTCCACCATTCCAATGCAGTTTATGTCCAATGCCTTCATTCTGCATCCTTTGCTGGAAACTGGCACTATCTCCCTTATCATTTCAGGGAATTCCCTCTTTCACATCAAACAGCATAGCAGCTAGCCTTCTCTCATTCTCCCGGATGTCTGCATAGACTGTACTTTCACAGCATCTGCATTCTTTGGCAATGGCAGCAGGCGGGACACCAGCAAGGCATTTCTCCAATACTGCCGCTTTCCTAATATTGGTATCGATACGCATATGTCCATCCTTGCAGTATCCGGAATATGCCTTTACTGCATCTGCAAATTTCTCCATAACATCCCTTGTAAACCGCCTTCCCTGCTGCACAGCATCTTTCTCTTTTTTCCCCGGAAACAGACAGAAAATATAATCTCCTGCCATGCCGCCCAAAATCCTGCTGCACTGTATCAGCATATGGACGGCCGACTCCTTATCCTTTGGCTGATCCATTACTGCCGGCAGCCCCATGCAGAGCATCAGTATTTCATCCAGGCACTTGTCTATATAGTTCCGCACCGTTTCTTTTACCACTCCCAGTTTTGCTTCTATCGCCCTGCTGCTGACATGAGCCTCTACCATATACCGGTAGACAAAAGCGTTATATCTGTCCTTCGCATGACCGCCACGGCATCCGGAAACATATTCCCGATACTCTCCAAAAAACCTTTTCAATACCTCTGCATTTCTGCCATCACGATAGCCGGCAAAAGACTTTTTCAGCGCTCTCCGGCAACTCTTCACATCTTCCGGCTTAATGCCCTGGAACATTGCAGCAGGTGCAGGAAGCAGCCTGTCCTTTCTTTCCTCTCTGTATTCCCTTGCAAAGTAATCATAAAAGTATGTCAATCCTCCATTCACCTGCCTTAGAGCAGAAACTCACTGCCCATATTATCAATTTCTTCCATGCCTGCATAGTCGCCCAAGCGCCGGGGTTCCACATGGTAACCCTCCCACATGAAGCTTTCCAGCTTTTCCCTGTGCTTTGAATGGAGTATCTTACAAAAGCCTTTCTTAATGCGTTCATCAACCGCCTGCCTGCTGCACCCAAATATTTCAGCGGTCTTGACATAACTATTTTGCTGGTAATATGCGCAGCGTACCATCAGGGCAGTTTTGGAATCCAAGATGGAAAGCGCCCCCTCCAGTTCCTCATGCAATTCCCTCTGGTATTCACTATTCCCCGCCAGTTCGTCAATCATTTCATCCGTTGAGAGCATATCAAAGAGGCTTACATCCCCACTCTCCGATAAGTATTCATCAAGGCTCCTGACTCTCATATTCAGCAAAGTTTTCTCCAAATGGCAAAGGGAACGGTATGAAATGCGCAAAGCACTCTGTATTTCCTTCGGCTCTGGATCCCCGTGGTGTTCCTCACGATATTCCTTCTTGAATGCAGCTAGCTTTCTTATCCTCATTTTAAGATACTCTGGAATACGCACCATATAGGTATTCAAGCCATTATAACGGTAAACGGCTCTCCGTATGCTATACTCCGCATGGGTCAGGAATTTCACCCCGCGCCCGGCATCAAACGAATATGCCGCCTCCACGAGCCCTATGAACCCTTCCTGCAGGAAATCATTAAAATCCTGCCCGTCACAGCCACCCACATGCTTTTTAATGCACTGCACCACAAAGCCTTTATTTTTATGCCAGAGCCTTTCCTGATAAGCTGTTACCTCTATGCCCCTCTGTATCTGTTCAACAATCTCCTCGTTTGACATGCCCCTGTGCCTCCCTTATAATGGATTCATTCTCAAAGCGTATGCCAAACACCTATCCCGGAAAGTCTCACTGTTGCAGCAGTCAGGCTTTTTGGGGCTCACAGCAACAAATGAACCTTTCAAATCCCAATCCGCTTCATGAATTCCGCTTTCTCTTGCCGCCCCAGTTCCCTGCGGACTGCCTTTTCTGGAATATTCAACAAGACCGTGTTCCGTTCAATCCGGTCTATTGTCCTTTCGTCCATATCCAGACGTTCCACAGGAAGATTACTCGTGAAAATAGTGGGAAACCTGCCACTGTACCGGAAATTCACCAGCTCATAAAACGTGCTGTCTATCCACTCCCTGCCCATCTGTGCCCCTATGTCGTCCACAACCAATAGTCCGGCCTCTTTCAGCCTGTTTATCTCATCTGTGAATCCACCATACTTCCTCTTGGTTACATCCAGATAGTCATATACGCTTATAAACTTGCTGTTCACACCATACCGCTCGCTGACTTCATTCAGCAAGATGCAGGACAGCATGGTCTTGCCACTCCCTTTCGTGTTGGAAAAGATATACAGGCCCATCCCCTTTTCCTGGTATTCCGTGAAATGCAGCAGGAAAGAGGTCACCGTCTTTTTCTGCATTGCAATATCGCACCCATACATGTCCCAGTCAAAGTCTTTCATCAACAGACCCCGATATTCCCTCGGGATAAGCGCACGTTCTTTCCGTTCCTCTGCAAGCTCCCGCCCCACCGTCCCGGACATGAGGTAAATATCCCGCCCTTCTGCATCCTGCACTATGTATGCCCCATCCACTGGGTAAAGCAACATGGCATCCAGTTCATTATTGGTTGCCATGCGGAACCTGGTGTTTTTCAATATGCCACGCATATACCGCCTACGTTCAGTAAGCACTTCTCCGCCCATGGGGACAGCCCTGTTGCGGCTCCCTCCAGGCTTCAGCACCCTGTGCGCCGCAAAGTATTCAATCGGTTTTTCATCCATTGCCCATCCCCCTATCCCTCACCCAATATGGCTTTCTCTTCCGGTGTGAGCTCTGTATTCAGGTATTTCAGGTATTCCGGCTGCTCAGCCTCATAAAACGGCTTGCCCTGCTGCATGCCCCGGCTGTTATCCTGCCGCCTCCTGCCACCCCTGTCCTGTTCCTTGGACAGCCAGCTGTTGACAAACCTCCCGATGCCTCTCCTGGTCTTACGCTTTGTCGGGTTCGCATCACTCCATGCCACCATCTTCTTTAACTCCTGTTCAATATCCACTGCCGGATAGGTCTCCTTCCAGAAAGCTATTTTTTCCAAAGGCACATCATAGAATGATTTGTCATTCAAGGGGATCTTGATGCCGGACAGCCCAGAGACAGTTTCTGGCTCCGGGCATATAGTATTAATATCTATACTATCCTTATCTAATCTATACTTATCTAAACCTATACTAACCTCGGTATGGCACTTGCCTGACAGTTGGTTGTCATCTGCCTGACAGTTGGTTGCCAAACTGTATACATTATCTTTAAGCGTAACCCTTGAGAATTCTTCGCGGAACCGCGTATCATGCTTCCGGTCTGACCTGATTGAATTATTTACATTCCAGTCAGTGATAACTATAATGCCTGATTCAAATGGTATAATATAACCTTTTGAAGCCAATAATTTTAAATCATCTTCAGCACAATTTGCCAACTTAGCAATTTTTTTAGGAGACGAGACAAATCCGTCATCATCCGCCCGCATTCCCAACTGAAAATATAGGCATTGCGTGGATGCAGGCATGTCCAAAAATTTATCCGTGTCTATCACATCCAGGCTGAACATCCTTTTGTTTGCCATTTATCTTTCCTTGCCCCTTCCTGCCGAAACAGCATATCCTCAAATACTGAATATGCGCGTATGGTCTATTCCCTTCATTCTTTCTCGATTTCTGTATTTTCATCACAGAATTTGTCAAACTTTACACGGTCCACAAGCACACGGCGGCCAACCCTAAACAAAGCCCCTGTTGCCTCTGCCACGTTCCTGGCCACATTGCTTCCCAATCCCGCATATATGCAAAACTCATCCATATTCAGAAGCCTTTTGTCTGACAATGTAATAACAATTCCCTCTCGTTTTTTTGCATACATATTTTTACCTCCTAATCCTTATTACCTTTCTTTTAAAAACAGATAAAACTTATATTAACATTATATCATATTAAATTTCCTTGCTCTTACTTCCTGAAATAACACAAAATAAAGCAACTTGTGAAGATAACTAAAAAATATACGTATATAGCGAAACAAATAACAAATTTTAACACGAATTATCAGATGCCCTTGTCAAGTATTTTTTTGCACTTTTTCTTCTGACACCATTGACACCAATATTGACACCATATTTTATAAATCCCCATAAAAACTGATAAAAGTAAATAGAAATTTTAACCTGCTTTTATGGGATATATAAAACCTGATGAACCCCAAAAAAACATACACTATTGTCTATCGTCGATGACAGCCTGTTTGACCGTTCCCGCTCCAAAAAGGTGGAGATGCTTGCCAGGGTTTTTGACCATTGTTCCATGAAATACAGATCCGGATTCCGGATGCTCACTTTGGGATGGTCGGACGGGAACTCCTTCCTTCCGGTCAGCTACAGCCTGCTTTCAGCGGCAGAGGACAGAAACCTGCTTTGCGGGGGTAAGCAGTATGATGGCCGCTCCCTTGCGGGAAGAAGGCGCCGCCAGTCACGGCACAAAGCTACGGATGTCATGGTGGAACTGATCCATTCCGCGCAGCATGCGGGCATCACGGCAAAATATGTCCTGTTTGACAACTGGTTTTCAGCGCCTAAAACGATATTGGAACTGAAAAAACAGGAGCATCTTGATACTATAGCCATGATGAAAAAAAGCAAGACAAAATACAGATACCAGGGCGAAAGGCGCAACGTCAAAGAAATCTACGGCCGCAACAAGAAACGCAGGGGACGTTCCCGCTATCTCCTGTCCGTACTTGTGGAGATCGAAAAAGACGGGGAAAGCATCCCTGCAAAGCTGGTATTCGTCCGAAATAAGAGCAAACGGAAGGACTGGCTGGCGCTGGTGAGTACAGACACTTCCATTTCCGAGGAAGAGATCATCCGCATTTATGGGAAAAGATGGGATATCGAGGTCTTTTTTAAAGCCTGCAAATCCTATCTGAAGCTTGTGAAGGAATACCGCGGGATTTCTTATGATGCTATGTGTGCCCATGTCGCTATTGTCTTTGCCCGTTACATGCTGCTGTCGGTGGCGCAACGTGAAAATGAGGATGACAAGACGATATGCGAACTGTGTTTCTGTCTGTTGGATGAAATGGAGGATATCACGTTCAGCCATTCCATGTGCATCATCATAGACGCACTGATGGAAACTGTGATGGAGTATTTTCATATCACAGAAGCCCAGCTGGAGGAATTCACAGCCAGCTTTGTTCAGCGTCTCCCCAAATATATGCAGGATGCATTGGAGCGGAGAGAGATAGCCGCATAAGGGCATTTTGTGGATTAAAGTATTGGTTTTTCAATGTGCGAATCCCATTTTTGATATGGGAAGTTTGAGTTTATAATCTTCTCCAGATGTTTTTCTGGATTCGTACCGATTGCATACCGCTTCTTCTTCATGCTTAAAGGCTTACTTCCTACTTCTATCAGCTTTAATATATTTAGTGTCAGTTTCCTTATGATGTTTAGGTTATAAAATGCTTGTTTCTCTAATGTATGGTTCCCATCCTCCCGAAACGTCACATCCAGATGCCAATGATAGCTTTCTACCATCCAAGGGCCTCGCACTGCCCGCGCCGCCTCCTCTATCCCTAGTGGCAGGCTGCTTATAAAATACCTTTCCTCTCTTCTTTCTTCCCCCTCTTCCCCCATTACTGTGTTCCGCGTCAGAATGATCGTCTTTAACCCCGGCCACTCCTTTTTCTGGCTCAGCCATGAAATGTCGTCTGTCTGCCAGTATTCCCGCTTTTCTATCTTCCCCCTTGCTTTTTCCACTGTCTTTTTATAGGCGCATTTCTCCCGTAATTCATCCTCCGAAAAATACAAGCTGACATCCTCCAGCAGGCTCCCCTGGTTTGCCTTTAGCACCAGTACATAATCCGCCCGTTTCTGACGGATTTTCTTTACAATTGCTGTCTGCGTCCCCATTGCGTCCGTTGTGATGACCGTTCCCTTTATATTCAGGCTGTCCAGCAGTTCGGGTATGGCCTTTATTTCGTTTGTTTTTTCTTCCACGCGTTTCTGCCCCAGGCAGAATCCTTTCTCATCTACGGCACTGACAATATGATTGGCTTTCTGGCTTTTACTGCCGTTCCCTCTCTGAGTTTTCCCGTCAATGGCAAGCAGCCTTTTTATCTTATCCCCCTCGTCACTGTTTAACATTTCATTCCACTGTTTCTGAAAATTTTCCAGAAATTCCGATGGAACCATTGCAAAAACTCTCTGGATTGTGTCATGGGAAGGTATCCCATTGGAAAGTTCCAGGTAATTACGCAGGAACGCTTCATGTTCTTTCCCGAATACTTCCATTTCTACCCAGTCATCTGCATTTGCAAGCATTGCAAAAAAGACAAGCATGATAATATCCATCATCTTATGCAGAACCTTTTTTTCCTGCCTCATATCTGTCACGGTGCTTACATAATCTAAAAGCGCTTTCATAAACAATCCCATCCTTTTTTCTTTCATTATATCAAAAATGGATGGCATGTTCATAATTTATTCATTCATGCGTTTGTCGTGCCCTCGTGCCCAGAAATGTCTGTCTCCCCATTTTGTCCGATACTCTGGATGCCTGTCAAAAAGCATCCGTGTACTTTTCCCTTTCAGATATGACATAAAGTCCGAAACGCTCATCTTCGGCGGTATTGCCACATACATATGAATATAGTCTTTGCATACTCGCCCATCAATTAGGGACACCTGTTTCATCTCACATAATTTCTTGATGATTTCGACCAAGTCTTTTTTCGTTTCTCCATACATTATTTTCCTTCTGTATTTCG
>JAETSX010000092.1 GCA_021769425.1 Eubacterium sp. | reverse complement strand
CCATAGATAGAGGTCTTTTTCTATTCACCAAATAAGTGAAAGACAATATTCAATTAAAATACAGTAACTGTCCGGGGCTCAGCGGTTGATGCTGTTGTACCGTGAATAATTCAGGCATGATTATTTTATCGCAAAATCTCTGGATTTGGTGCGTCCGGGCGGCGTGGTGGCAGTGGTGACATCCAGCGGCACGATGGACAAGCAGAGTGCATCCGTGCGCCAGTACATAGCCAACCGTGCGGATCTGCTCGGGGCAATCCGCCTTCCCAACAATGCGTTCCAGAGGAATGCCGGAACGAGCGTAGTGGCGGATATTTTATTTTTTCAGAAACGAGACAGGGCATCCTTAGAGCAGCCGGATTGGGTGGGGCTTGGCACGACACCGGAGGGATATACGGTCAATTCCTATTTTGCGGAACATCCGGAAATGGTGCTTGGGGAATTTACCACGGAAAGCACACAGTATGGCAAGCAGGAAACTACGGTAAGGCCGATAGCGGGCGCTGTCCTCTCGGAGCAGTTGAAGGAGGCAGTGAAACATATCCAGGGGACGATTACGGAGATGGATCTGGAAGATTCAGAATTAGAGGAAACGGTGACATCCATTCCGGCAGACCCGTCCGTGAAGAATTTCAGCTTTGCCAATGTGGATGGGAAAGTGTATTACCGGGAAAATTCGGTCATGAACCTAATGGAGCTGCCCGCCATGACAACAGAGCGTGTGCTTGGGATGATTGAACTTCGGAATCTGACGCAGGAGCTTTTACAGTGCCAGATGGAGGACGGCAGCGATGCGGAAGTTGCCGTGCTGCAGCAGAAATTAAATACGCAGTATGACCGCTTTACCGCACAGTACGGCCTGATCAGCAGCAATGCCAACCGCAGGGCATTTTCCCAGGACAGCAGCTACTGCCTGTTGTCGTCTTTGGAACTGGTGGATGAAGAAGGGAAGCTGAAACGGAAAGCGGATATTTTTACGAAGCGTACCATCCGGAAAGCTGTGCCTGTGACAAGCGTGGATACTGCCAGTGAAGCCCTTGCCGTTTCCATCGGGGAGCGGGCAAAGGTGGACGTGCCGTTTATGGCGGAGCTGTCCGGCAAGACAGAAGCCGAAGTCACGGAGGAGCTGGCGGGGGTGATCTTTAAAAATCCCCTGACAGACCAGTGGGAAGCATCGGATGAATATTTATCCGGCAATGTCCGGGAAAAGCTGGAAATTGCAAAGCAGTTTGCGGAGAACCATCCGGAATATGAGATCAATGTGCAGGCACTCACACGGGTGCAGCCGAAAGACCTGGAGGCTTCGGAGATTGAAGTGCGGCTTGGTGCAACCTGGGTAGACCCGGCTTATATTACGGAGTTCATGGGTGAATTGTTCCATACGCCAAAACATTTATTAGGGAACCAGATTGACGTGAAGTATGCGAAAGTCAACGGCCAGTGGAACATCTCCGGGAAAAATGCGGATTCCTATGGCAATTCTCTTGTGACTTCCACTTACGGGACACAGAGGGCAAATGCATACCGTTTGCTGGAGGGTGCGTTGAACCTGCGTGATACTAAAATCTTTGATAAGGTCGAGGAGGACGGCAAGGAGAAACGTGTACTGAATAAAAAAGAAACCATGATCGCACAGCAGAAGCAGGAGATGATAAAGGAAGCCTTTAAGGAATGGATTTTCCGGGATATTGACCGGAGGGAGGATCTATGCAGGAAATACAACGATTTATTCAACAGCGTCCGTCCCCGTGAATACGACGGGAGCCATATCCAATTCGTGGGCATGACGCCGGAGATTACATTGATGCCCCACCAGAAAAATGCGGTGGCGCATATTCTATATGGAAACAATACACTGCTTGCACATTGCGTAGGTGCGGGCAAGAGTGCGACACGTTCGTAACTGAAAAGGTTACGCACAAGGTCGTATGAAAATAAAACAAAATATTTGAATACGGTTCTTGGAGAACTGATATTCCGATAGGTGGAATGATGGGGTAACGCCCTGAAACGCCTACCTTAAAACTACGACATGCGTTGTCCTTATGTAACAAAGGGCATGGTATGACGCTCGTGGAAGTCGGCAGAAGTTTGTCCCAAACAGGTTAAGCTGTGGAAACCGCTCTGGAGGCAGGGTGTGCAGATGATATGCCGGAGGTCTATAAACTACCTATGGTCAGAATGTCATTTGATGACTGACGAAATCCCGAATGTACGGGTCTAAAAGGCGATGCGGTAGAAATGCCGTATTCCGAGTACGGAAGTATGTGGAGGACGAGTAAGAATTTTTACTATGAAAGCCCTTACGGTGTTACAGGCACTGGACAGCATACAGGCTCAGAGGGAAACCTAAGGGTAGATATGCACAGATAGGGATATCGGAACGTGGAAAGGCTGGAACATGGAGCCGGTTACAGGCTGTGAAATGTTGGATTGGAAAGTATGTAGCGATATGTATATAACAATCCTTTATCCAGTTGAGAGAGGTGGCACAGTACCGGAGAAGCCGCTGCGAAAAAGAAGCGGTGGAGGGATAGCCACTAGTCGTCAGTAATGAATAAATTGATAACTAAGCAGTTTCAAAGGTTCGAGTATGACTAAGAAAAGCGAAATCTAATCAGAAATGAGAGGAAAGTAACTGACTTTGACAGACAGAAAAAAGCCCTTGAAGAAACAAAAAATCCGCAATGCCGAATATTACGACATGCAAAATATCTTTGACGAATTGTATGCAGACAGTAAGAAAGGGTGTCATTTCCGGAATCTTGTGGAAATCATAAAAAGCCCTGAAAATATCAAACTGGCATACAGAAATATGAGAAAGAACAGTGGAAGTAAAACGGCAGGAACGGATAAAAAGACAATCAGCGATTTAAACAAATGGACGGAAAATGCATTGATTGCACACGTCCAAAGAAGATTGGACTGGTACACACCAAATGCTGTCCGCAGAGTGGAGATACCGAAAGATAACGGAAAAACCAGACCTTTGGGAATCCCTACAATTATGGACAGGCTGATACAGCAATGTATCATGCAGGTGTTAGAGCCTATATGCGAAGCAAAATTTTACAAGCGGAGCAATGGGTTCAGGCCAAACCACAGTGCAGAAAACGCCATTGCACAGGCAGAAAGAATGATACAGAATGTCGGCTGTCATTATGTAGTTGACATTGATATTAAATCTTTCTTTGATAATGTAAGTCATGGAAAGCTATTGAAGCAGATGTGGGCAATGGGAATACAGGACAAAAAGTTACTGTCTATTATCTCTGTCATGTTAAAAGCAGAGGTGGCAGGTGTCGGATTCCCAGAAAAAGGCACTCCTCAGGGCGGAATCATCTCGCCATTACTTTCAAACATTGTTTTAAATGAATTGGATTGGTGGGTAGTAAGCCAATGGGAGGAAATGCCGACAAGAAAGAACTATGTCCATAGGATATATGCAAATGGCACACCTGACAAAAGCTGTACGATTTGGGTACTCCGCAATAAAACAAACTTAAAAGAATGTTATGTTGTCCGTTACGCTGATGATTTTAAAATCTTCTGCAAGAAACGGTCAGATGCAGTAAAAATGTTTGAAGCAACAAAAAAGTGGCTCATGGACAGGCTGAATTTACAGGTAAGTCCAGAAAAATCAAAAATAGTGAATCTAAAGCGCCACTATTCTGAATTTCTTGGCTTTAAGATGAAAGTCAGAATAAAAGGGAAATGCAAAAACGGAAAACCCAGATACGTCATAAAAGCCTGTGTAAAAGATAAGGCACTGTTAAAAATCAGGAAGAAAACCAAAGACCTGATAGGAAGTCTCCGACAAACGTATGACAAACACATGGAGTACAGACTAATCCAGAAATATAATGCGTATTTGATAGGAGTACACAATTATTATTGTATTGCAACGCATGTAAATTTGGATTTTCAAACAATCGCTTTTGATGTCAAAAAGAGCCTTTATAACAGATTGAAACACCGGTTGCAGAAACAAGGAACCATTACCAACAGATATATCAAGGAAAAGTATGGGATGAGCCGTGAAGTGAGGTTTTTGAACGGTCACGCCATTGTGCCAATCGCTTATGTGCAGCACAGGGTTCCTATGGATAAAAAGAGGAAAATCAATAAATACACACCAGAGGGCAGGGCAGAGATTCATAAGAATTTAGGCAATGTCAATATGTCGGTGCTGTATCATTTGATGAATACTCCGTGCAGTAATGCAAGCGTTGAATATAACGACAACCGCATTGCGCTGTATGTAGCCCAAAAGGGAAAATGTGCAGTTACAGGTGTGGAATTGGAAAGTAATCAGGTAGACTGCCATCATAAAACACCGATTGAATATGGTGGGAAAGATGATTATGGGAATCTGATAATCGTTTCTGATGTAATCCACATTTTAATTCATGCCAGCAACGAAAGAACAATCAAAAAGTATCTGGCGGTAGTGGAACTAAGTGAAAAGCAACTGAAAAAGCTGAATAAGTTAAGAGAACTTGCACATATGCAGGCACTTATTCTTTAAGTGGAAGAAATCTGTTTGATGTTTTAGATTATCACAAAGATTACTGACGATGGAAAGCCGTGTGATGGGAAACTGTCACGCACGGTTTGGGGCGGGGGAAAACTTGGAGATAATATCAAAAAGTTACCTATCGTTAAAAGCGTCTACCCTGTGGTTTAGCCACAGGGGTGGTGCACATCGTTTCAAATGATTGCAGCCGGGATGGAGAGCAGGCGGCTTGGGTTGGCGCAGAAGAGCCTCTATGTCGTGCCAAACCACTTAACAGAGCAGTGGGGCAGTGATTTCCTGCGCCTATATCCGGGGGCAAATGTCTTGGTCGCAACGAAAAAGGATTTTGAGCCTGCCAACCGGAAGAAGTTCTGTTCCCGTATCGCAACAGGGGAATACGATGCCATCATTATCGGGCACAGCCAGTTTGAGCGCATCCCACTTTCCAGGGAGCGGCAGATCGCAAGCATAGAGCGGCAGATGGATGATATTACAACGGCGATTGAAGAACTGGCGGAGGAAGAAGGGACACGCTACACCATTAAACAGATGGAAAAGACAAGGAAATCCTTGGAAACAAGGCTTGAAAAGCTCAATGACCAAAGCCGGAAGGATGACGTGGTGACGTTTGAGCAGCTAGGCGTGGACAGATTGTTTGTAGACGAGAGCCACAACTATAAAAATATGTTTTTATACACAAAGATGCGGAATGTTGCCGGGATTTCACAGACAGACGCACAGAAAAGCTCCGATATGTTTATGAAGTGCCAGTACCTGGACGATGTGATATGTTGTGAACTGTAGATGTAAACATTTCCAATAAACGCTTTGTTTTAGTGGAAATGCACATCTGCAAAAATACAACATATGCGGCTGGCTCATTTGTGGTGAATGGAAACTTGCAGATGTTGTGGTAAAGGAAGAAGGTGATAATCCTTTTATTCGTATCTGTAAACAGTTTAGCACAAAGAAAGAGGCGGTTGTATATGGAAATCACTTATCATTGGGAAGGAGACTATCTGATTCCTGACCTCAAACTTTCGGATACAACGGAATATCAGATCGGGAAGTATGGAAGAATGAGACAGCGGTTTTTGAAGGAAAATCATGGAGGCATTTATTCGTATATGATTTTATCGGAAACCTTATGGAAACATCTTGCGGAAATAGATGAAGAATGTAATGAGATGATGGATAGGCTTGTAAGGCAGATGGCAAAAAATGAGGGCGTGACCGAACAGCTAAAATCCGATGACTGGCTGTGCTGGCTTCAAAAGATAAACAGCATCAGGAGCAGGGCGGAGGAAGTTGTGTTGCACGATCTGGTATATTGCCTTTAATGCCAATCACTGAAAATCGTACAGGCTGTCGTTTTGATACGGCGGTCTGTATTTCTGCTAAAATTTTTCAACACAATTTCGGTTTTGTTGCAGAATACGCAGATAATGTCAAGACACCGGCTCCGCCTCGCCTGCGGCGGTCTTGACATTATCTGCGTATCCTGCTATTAGGCGGTCAAGGGGGAACAAAGTTCCCCCATTGCATTAAAAATGCCAATGGGGGGATTTTGTGAAAAATATTGCCGGAGTTTTCGGGGAATTTTCACGGTGTGGTATGAAAATCAGATTGAAGTTCTTGTCGAAATATGGTAGTATTTTTTTGGGAATACCAAGATGGTAGGCGGTTAGCCCTCTCCGGAGGGACTGTGACCCTCCGATTACATAGAAACCGGAAACGGAATCTGGGAAAGGAGGGCTGAAGCGAATGTTGACGATAGAAGGATTGATTTCAGTGCTTGGCTTATGCCTGACCTGTTTCGGTCTCGGATACGCCATCGGCAGCAAAGATAATAACAAGACACAAAAATAGCCGCCCCAGTCTGGAAAACTAAGCGGCTATTTTGACGTTTATTAATCGGGCTAACCGTCTATCGGTAGCTCCTGTTGGACATCTGTTGACGCAGATGTCCTTCTTTATATTCAATATACCACAATCTCCAAAGTGCCGCAAGCATTTTTTAGCGGTTATCCGATTTGTTCCCTTTGTTCCCCTTTTTCTTCTCTCTTGACTTGTAGACATTAAACTGGTTCTTGCACCTTTGGCTGCAAAATTCATTACCCTTCCGGCTTGCAACAAAGGCTTTATTGCAATGCTTGCACAGGCGCATATCGCTGTCCTTATCCGTGAGCATGAAGGAAAAGCACATTTGCACCATGACAAGCAGGGAGTGGAAATCCCATACGATAACGGGCGAATCCTTATCAAGCGCAATCCGGTAAGTCGGGGATATTCCGCCGAAAGCGGAAATGCCCTGACGGTACAGGCTGCGTGTCTGCTCATCAATCTTATCATAATCCGTGTAATAAAGGAAACTCGTTACAAAGGTAAATGCAAGGTCGGTAAATTCTTTTACGATCCAGTCGTACCTTTCCGCATAGTCCTTCTGCAGCTCCATCGCCACAGCCTGTGGCGCATTCCCCAGAGCCATTGTAATTGCAATGCCTTCACGGTCAGTCACAGACCATCCCGATTCTATGCCACTCTTTCTGAAATCAGGCTTATCAAACGGATAGAAATAGGAAAGATAGTCCTCAGTGGAGAGGGATTCTTCTTTTATAAAGTGGTTTTTAGGAAGGTACACGGATTCATAGGTTATAAAATCCGCCGTTGTCGGCAGGGCGGTCATAAAGCCGAGAAAACCATATTTTTTTACAAAAACAAGCACAGCTTCTTTCAGTTCTTCTTCCGGTGCCTTGTGCATGGCGGCAAGCCCGACATTTACCGCATCCATGACCAGCTGCCCGGCTTCCTGCATGGGACGGTACATTTCCGGTTTTGCACCCTTTGAAACCGTTATGTAGAGGTCACCGTTGCTGTCTGTCTTATATTCATAGCCGCTGTGCCGAATCCACGGTGCGCTGGTATGTTCAAAAAAATTCTTCATAGAAAACCTGCTCCAATCCATCAATCATATCGAATTACCTGACGTAATACTTCCTATATTATAAGCAGTTACTCATTATCGGTCAAGCCGTTTACGCTTTTCAGTTGGGATACAGTTATATTCCTTTTTTCTTCCGCACTCCATTTTCCAGAAAATACTTCTCATCAAGCGTCATCGGCAGGCTGTTTTCTTTCCTGTATGCGAGTATACCGCCGTAAAGTTTCCGTATCCTTTTCAGCGCAGTTTTACGGATACCCCGGATATTCCGATCAGACTGTCCAATGCTTTCCGCATATTTCGAGGTGGAATAATCACGCAGGAACAGATAATAGAGCATATTTTTAAGGTGCGGCTTTAGTTCTTCTAATATTTTCGATAAATCTGCATCCGTGACAAGTTCATGTATCGTTTCCGGGTTGTCAAATATGAGATCAAGAAAATCGCCTGCAAGCAGGAGTTTTCTTAAAACCATATCATAAGACGGTCTATCGGATAGGTACAATTCATCTGCATTCCATTCCAGAGGGACAGCGGAGCGTCCTATTTCGTGATCCCTTTCCCGCCGCTCCCTGTTTTCATCCAGTTTATCCCACCATTCAATGACTTTTTGGAAATCATCTTCCGTCCTTGCACTCTCCTCAATACGCCGGAGGGCAAGCGCACGGGCTTCACGGCGGAGCATATCCCCGTCCGCTTCCGTTATGTAATTCTGCTCCCGGAATGCCGGAAGCTCGGCGTATTTTGGCATTTATAACCAGTCCTTTTCAAAACAATAAAATTTTGCAGCAGTTTTTTCAAAAACACTTCCGTTTTTGTAGCCGTTTTTCTCCTATTAGTGAAAGGAGTAATTCTTTTCAACTAAAAATTGGTTACAGGAAAGGAGAAACAGCTTATGGGTTACGGATAAAATAAAAATCCGGTTACTAAGAACGGAAGCACAGAAACCATTATAAAGGATGTGCGTATGAAGCGCAAGAAAGGATTGCGCACAAGAAAGGATTGCATGATAGAGACAGTAAAATTGAATAACGATGTGGTAGAAACCAGCCCGATTGCGGCTGGATTTTTTTACCGCAGGATCGGCGGGACGCTTTTCAAGGTCAGGGTATATACGGGTTCGGGATATGCCGACACTCTGGATGAAAAAATTCCCCGGTTAATTTTGAATGAAATGGTGACAGGCGCAGAAAGTTATGTTAAGATGGATTCACCACAGATGAGCAAGCCGCCGGAAAGGAGTTCGGAATGAACAACAGGACGGCTGGTGACAACAGAATAACAGCTCTTTACGAGCGGCTCTCAAGGGACGATGATCTTGCGGGGGACAGCAACAGCATAGTCAACCAGAAAAAGATGCTGGAGGATTATGCAAAAAATAACGGGTACGCGAACACGGTGCATTTTACGGATGACGGATTTTCCGGCGGCAGTTTTGAAAGACCGGGATGGAAGCAGATGTTAAGCCGGATTGAAAACGGCGACATCGGCACAGTCATAGTAAAGGACATGAGCCGTGTCGGGAGGGATTACCTTCAGGTAGGATTCTACACGGAGGTATTCTTCCGGAAAAAAGGTGTCCGTTTTATCGCTGTTTCCAACGGTGTTGACAGTGACAACAACACCAGCAGTGAATTCGCCCCTTTTTTGAATATCATGAACGAATGGTATCTGCGTGACTGCAGCAGGAAGATCACCGCAGTTTTACGGGCAAAGGGAAAAGAGGGAAAACCGATCACAAGCAACCCGCCTTACGGGTTCGTGAAGGATACGGAGGATAAAAACCACTGGATCGTTGATGAAGAAGCGGCGGAGGTTGTGAGAAAGATTTTCCGTCTGACCGTGGAGGGCATGGGACCGTACCAGATCGCAAAGCGGCTCATGGAGGAAAAGATTGAAAAACCGTCCTATTATCAGGCGACAAGGCAGAGGGGCAATTACCAGACCATGTGCGATTTTGAAACTCCCTATAACTGGACGGGCGGATCGGTGGTGCGGATACTGGAATATAAGGATAAGAAAGCTGTTAAGAATAACAGTGATGAGATACTTGTTTTTCAGGATACCCATGAACCAATCGTAGACCGCAGGACGTGGTATATGGTGCAGGAATTAAGAAAGACGGTGCGAAGAGTGGATACCAGTGGGGAAGGAAGCCTGCTGACCGGAAAGCTCTACTGTGCGGACTGCGGCGGAAAAATGCACTACCGCAGAAGCACGACAAGGGCGGCAAGGGACTGGAGGGGTATCCCGAACGGCGGGACAGAGCGCACATCCGCAGGCTTTAACTGCGGCACTTACAACAGCAGCAGGAAGCAGTATAAGCAGGTGTGTTTTTCTCATTCCATAAAAGAGGACACGGTAAAGCAGCTTATCCTTGAAACGATACGGTATGCCTTAAAAAGTGTCCGCATGGACGAGGCGGCATTTATAAAAAATATGCGGAGCGCATCAGAGGTCAGGGATAAAGGCGAAGTGAGAAAGCTGAAAGCAGACTTTTCTAAAAAAGAGAAACGGTTTGCAGACCTTGATCTGCTGATCAAAAAGGTGTATGAGGATAACGCAATGGGGAAGCTGCCGGACAGACGGTATGAAATGCTTTCTTCCGATTATGAGAAGGAACAGCAGGAGCTTGAAATCTCCATGCAGGAAATCCGTGAAAAACTTGC
>JAETSX010000215.1 GCA_021769425.1 Eubacterium sp. | reverse complement strand
GCTGCGATTTCCGCTTTCAGACGATTAAATTCTTTTCTGTTCGGGTCGGCTCCTGAAGCTTCCTCAAAGAATATCTGCAAATCCCATTTCTGTTTTCCATATTCTTCTTCCAACCGCCTCATTACATCGTCCAGATATTTTTCATAGTCTCTGTCACGATGGTTGACTCTGCAGTAAAAAGCCACCCTATTTATCGTTCCTGCAATCACCATATAAATAAGTACTCCTTTCGTTTTTGGTAGTATATAAATCACTCTAAACCCCTGTAAAGTCAAGCAATTCTACGGTTTCCACCCTCTCTTTTTTCCACTCTGTCCAAACTTGTCAGGAGCCGAAAAAAGCAGCCGGACAGAAACCTGTTGTCTCTGTCCGGCTTGCTTCTAAATCCTCTCGGTATAATCCAGTGAAATCCATCCGTCACGATTTTTCTGATAAGATTTCAAAAGTCCCCAAAGGCTCGCACCTTTGCCTTCTGCTTCTTCCACAATAGTGAAAGCACCTTTTCCGGTGTACTTACCTGTTTTATCATAGTCTGTTCCCGGACCCTTGCGGATGTTCAAATCTTCGATGGATACTCTCACAAGATACGGTGTGAATGTATCATTGGAATAAATCACTTTACCGGATTCATCAAATACGGAATATCCCTCATTTTCATCCGCACACCTCTTGGCATTTTCCAAACTGTGAAATGCACCCTTCTGTGTGGCAGCATCTGCCCATGTCTTACGCACACGGTACCAGACCTCCTCTGGTTTTGTAGCCTCGCTCTTAATTCCAATCATGGCATTTAAGATTGTAATAATCTTTGCACCATATCCGGCTCCTGCTGCCCATCCTTTTCCGGCTGGATTTTCTTTCTGTCCAAGCCACTCCACATATTCCGCACAGCCTCTTGCGACATACTTGAAGCGTGGATCAACGCATTCATTCTTCAAATCTTCTGTGGAAGCGTAGGCTTTCAAATGCTGAACCTGTGCCCTGATACCAAGCTGTGGTGTATCAAAGGAATTTCCTTTCATTCCATTTGAAGTCACTCCCATGCCACAGAAATTATTCTGATCGAGCGTTACTGCAGAACCAGAGAATCCAAAATTTCCTGTTTCCAGACAGGACTGAGCAAAGGCAATATCACCACTGACCCCCTCTGCCTTGCCTTCCGAAAGATAAAGTGGAATCATGTCGATAACCGACTGTGCAACATCAGGATTCTTTGCCTTATACTCACGAGCAATAAAATTTGCCAAAATAGATGAATTACTCCCGAAAGATATGCTATAATTAAGAACATATCTTTTGGGAGGGAAAAGCCATGGAAAATATTAATAAGTCTG